>JAZKDP010000039.1:0-6241 GCA_040387515.1 Pseudomonadota bacterium | reverse complement strand
GACAACAGGAATCACAATCCTGGACTCTACCAACTGAGCTACAGCCACCATTGAAACGAGATGTTGAAACTACAAACAGATTTGGTCTGCCCGACAGGAATCGAACCTGTAACCCCCAGCTTAGAAGGCTGGTGCTCTATCCGGTTGAGCTACGGGCAGATTGGTTACAAATAACGACTTTAAAACAAGACCAAAAAAACTGGTCGGCGTGGAGAGATTCGAACTCCCGACATCCTGCTCCCAAAGCAGGCGCGCTACCAGGCTACGCTACACGCCGAAGAGGCAGAAATATAGCGCAATACCGCCTTTTGGTCAATTCGAATATGTTAAAATCAGCATTTATTTTTAATAATTGTTGAATTTATACGTATGACAGCACAAATTATCAATGGTAAGGCTATTTCAGAAGCGTTGTTGAATGACATAAAAGTCAAAATCACTACTCGTTTAAGCATAGGCAAACGCGCGCCTTGTTTAGCTGTTGTACTAGTAGGCGCAGATCCAGCCTCTCATATTTACGTACGTAACAAGCGCTTAGCGAGCGAAAAAGCCGGGGTTAAATCCATTGTGCATGAATTGCCTGCAACGATCAGCGAAGCCGAATTGTTTGCGTTAATAGATAATCTCAATAATGATTCAAATATTGATGGTATTTTGGTGCAATCACCATTGCCGCCACAAATATCGGATGAAAAAATTACAGAACGCATTCATGTTGATAAAGATGTTGATGGTTTTCATCCTTACAACATTGGACGTTTAGCTGTGCGCCAACCTACGCTACGCTCTTGCACGCCATTTGGCGTGATTAAGATGCTACAGGCCAGCAAGATTGATTTAATGGGCTTAGATGCGGTTATTGTGGGCGTTTCTAACCATGTAGGACGACCAATGGCATTAGAGTTATTATTAGCTGGCTGCACAACCACCAGTTGCCATCGCCATACTAAAAATTTGGCTGAAAATATTAAACGTGCCGATTTAATTGTCGCTGCTGCAGGCAAACCAGGGCTTATTAAAGGTGAATGGATTAAACCTGGCGCAATTGTGATTGATATTGGTATTAACCGTCTAGATGATGGCACGATTTGTGGCGATGTGGATTTCGAAGCGGCAAAACAACGTGCTAGTTACATTACACCCGTGCCAGGCGGCGTGGGACCTATGACGGTAGCGACGCTAATGGAAAACACATTATTGGCTTTAGAGTTAAGCGAAAAACGGGTTAATCATCATTAAAATCAACTTTTGCATATCTAGCGCAATAGGTGTACACTCGCGCGATTGAAAATTTCAAATATTTATCGTTCTAATTTTTTCAAGTAACTGATTTTATTACAAAAACTAGCTGGATAAACTATGGCAGAAACCCTTACTAAAACATTCACTCCTTATCAGCCAAAACCTGATGAGGAATACATGAATAAAAATCAACTGAATCATTTTCGCGCTATTTTAAATAACTGGAAATCTGATTTAAGTCACGACATCGACAAAACCGTGCACACGATGCAAGATGAAGTCACCATGTTTGCCGATCCAAATGACCGTGCCAGCCAAGAGTCTGACATGGCTTTAGAGTTGCGCAATCGTGACCGCGAGCGTAAGTTAATCAAAAAAATTGATGAAACACTGCGCAACATTGACGCGAATGAATATGGGTATTGTGAGGGTTGTGGCGTAGAAATTGGTTTAAAACGTTTAGAAGCACGCCCTACAGCGACATTGTGCATCGATTGCAAAACCTTAGATGAAATGCGTGAAAGACAAGTCGCAAAATAGTTAAGTATTTAAATTAAGCTTTTAATTTAAACCAAAAGCATGAATAACAAAAAGCCCGCTTTCGCGGGCTTTTTGTTTACCAAGACTACTTATCTTACTGCGCTGGCTCTTCTTTCGCTGGCGCCTCAATTAAAGCTTTCATGCTTAAACGCACTTTGCCTTTATCATCAATTTCCACTACTTTTACTTTAACGATATCGCCTTCTTTTACAAAGTCACTTACCGCATTTACACGTTGATGCGCGATTTGTGAGATATGTACCAAACCATCTTTACCTGGCAACAAGCTAACAACCGCACCAAAGTCTAGTAACTTAACCACTGGGCCTTCATAAATTTGGCCAACTTCAACTTCAGCTGTAATTTCCGCGATACGACGTTGTGCTTCAGCACCTTGTTCCGCACTTGTACAAGCAATTTTGATCGTACCGTCATCTTCAATATCAATGCTGGTGCCAGTTTCTTCTGTTAATGCACGAATCACCGCGCCGCCTTTACCAATCACATCACGGATTTTATCAGCGTTGATTTTCATGGTGATAATGCGTGGCGCAAATGCTGACATTTCAGTGTTAACCGTGCTCATAGCAGATTGCATGATGCCTAAGATATGCGCGCGACCTTCTTTGGCTTGTGCCAATGCCACCTGCATAATTTGTGCAGTAATACCGGTAATTTTAATGTCCATTTGTAGCGCTGTAATACCATCTTCTGTACCCGCTACTTTAAAGTCCATATCGCCTAAATGATCTTCATCACCTAAAATGTCAGTTAACACCGCAACGCGGTTACCTTCTTTAATTAATCCCATCGCGATACCTGCTACATGGTTTTTTAGCGGAACGCCAGCATCCATCATGGCTAATGAGCCACCACAGACTGAAGCCATTGAGCTAGAGCCGTTCGATTCAGTGATTTCTGAAACAATGCGCACGGTATAACCAAACTCTTCAGCTGAAGGTAATGCAGCCAATAAAGCACGCTTCGCTAAACGACCATGACCGATTTCACGACGTTTTGGTGTGCCAACGCGGCCAGTTTCACCAGTTGCATACGGAGGCATGTTGTAATGCAACATAAAACGATCTTTAAACTCACCTTGTAAGGCGTCAATCACTTGCTCATCACGTCCTGTACCTAGAGTTACCACCACTAAAGCCTGTGTTTCACCACGTGTGAATAGTGCAGAACCATGTGTGCGCGGCAATACGCCAGTACGTACAGTGATTGGGCGCACAGTGCGTGTATCACGGCCATCAATACGTGGCTCACCATTCAAGATTTGACTACGGACAGTTTTCGCTTCTAAATTAAAAAACTCTGTTTTAATTTTATTCGCTTCATCTGTTGAAGTGTTTTCAGTGATTAATTCAGCTAAAACACGATTTTTAATTTCATCTAACTTGGCAGAACGCGCGCCTTTTGCTTTAATTTGGAAAGCTGCATTCACGTCAGCAGCAGCTAAATCAGCCATTTTCGCAATTAATGCTGTATCTGGCTCTGGAGCAACCCAATCCCACGCGTCTTTACCTGCTTCTGCAGATAATTCATTAATCATTTTAATCACTGCTTGCATTTGCTCGTGACCATAAACAACCGCGCCAAGCATCACTTCTTCTGATAATTCTTTCGCTTCAGATTCCACCATCATCACAGCTGTTTCTGTCGCTGCAACTACTAAATCTAAATCGGTTACTTCTAACTGTGCTTTAGTTGGATTTAATACGTATTCGCCATCAATATAGCCAACGCGCGCTGCGCCTAATGGGCCAAAGAATGGAATGCCTGATAATGACAAGGCTGCTGATGCACCAATAATCGCAGGAATATCAGAGTCGATTTCTGGATCAGACGACATAACAGTCGCAACAATTTGCACTTCATTCAAAAATGCTTCTGGGAATAA
Source organism: Pseudomonadota bacterium (assembly GCA_040387515.1). Classification (GTDB taxonomy): domain Bacteria; phylum Pseudomonadota; class Gammaproteobacteria; order Burkholderiales; family Methylophilaceae; genus Methylotenera_A. The sequence continues at coordinate 2,553 of JAZKDP010000039.1, read as the reverse complement.
CGGGCGGATTGGGCGATCAATTAAACGTGATGTAAGCGTTTCTTTTTCTGAAGGACGGCCTTCGCGCTTAAAGAAACCACCAGGAATCTTACCTGCTGCGTAGGTTTTTTCCATGTAATCAACGGTTAACGGAAAGAAATCTTGGCCTGCTTTTACTTCATGTTTACCAACTACCGATACTAAAACAACAGTATCACCATAACTAACTAGTACTGCGCCATCTGCTTGACGCGCGATTTCACCTGTTTCAATCGTGAGCTCATGCGCACCATATTGAATACTTTTTTTAACTTTATTAAACATTATTTTTCCTTTTCAATTCAATTAATTGCTATTCACTACCCAATAGCAACTGACTTTAATAACAAACATTTGTGATAAATATATAAAACAAAAAAGCCGACGCATATCACCATGCAATCGGCCTTTCTAAATTATAAAAATGAACCCAGAATTAACAAATTAAGCGTTAAAAAACTTGGTATTTTTATAACAATTACTTACGTAAGCTTAAACGCTCAATCAACGTTTGATAACGGCTTACATCTCTACTTTTCAAATAATCTAACAAACGACGACGTTGACTCACCATAGCCAATAAACCGCGGCGTGAGTGATTGTCTTTTTTGTTTGCTTTAAAATGCTCAGTTAAGTAAGTAATACGGTTTGTTAAAAGCGCTACTTGCACTTCCGGACTACCTGTATCACCTGGAGCACGTTGATAATCTGCTACGACTTTTGCGGTATCTACTGCTGTAATTGCCATCTTTTTTCCTTTGAGTTAGCGTCAATGTAAAAACAGGTCTTTTAAATTGAACCCGCAAATACATTCATTTACGATTAATCCAGCATTCTAACGTGATTAATTCTTTTTAACAAGCGCTTTATACACCGCAAGCCATTCATTCAATTACACTTTTTAATCATTTTCCTGTGATTAAAAAGCTTGACTCCTAATTCAGCGCTTAATTATCTAAGCGCTGAATTAGCCTTTTGGGTACAATTTTCCCGTCGTCCTGCAAAAAACCTAGACCTAGAAATTGACCCTGCTCATCATAAAGCCTTAAATCATCGCCCACAGACAAATGTGTGTTTCCAGATAACCAAACAGCCTGGCCTTGCATGATAAAATGCGCAGCATCCGCATTTAAAACAACTTTTTCCAGAGTTTCTATCGCCGAATCAACTGGCAATAGCAATGCATCACGATTCTCTTGTGACAGCGCCTCTAATTGCTCAATTGTCATTGCTTGTGATAATAAATAGCCTGCAGTTTCTATACGGCGCAAGCCGATTAAATGTGCGCCACAGCCAAGTTCCGCGCCAATATCTTCTGCAAGCGTGCGGATATAAGTACCTTTACTACAACTAACCGTAATTTCTGCAATATCGCCACCATCAAACATGTTAACCACAATACTTTGTATAGTAATTAATCGTGTTTTTCGTTCAATATTCACGCCTTCTCTAGCATATTCGTACAGCGCCTTGCCTTCATGCTTTAAAGCCGAATACATGGGTGGCATTTGGCTTATTTCACCCAAAAATTGCTTGCAAGCAGCCTCAAGCTGGAGCTGTGTAACGTTTACTGGCGCAGTTGTTAACACCTCGCCTTCCGCATCGCCAGTGGTGGTGGTCGCACCCAATTTAATAGTCGCGAAATAGGTTTTGTCTGCATCCGTCACATATTGGGCAAACTTTGTCGCTTCGCCCAAACAAATGGGTAACAGTCCAGTTGCCAGCGGATCAAGCGTGCCTGTGTGGCCAGCTTTGGCGGCAGAAAAGAGCCACTTTACTTTTTGTAATGCTTGATTGGATGAAAAGCCGAGCGGCTTATCGAGTAATAAAACGCCGTTGATGGCGCGTTTAGTGCGTTTGAACTGCAAAGCTAGAAAGTATTAAGAGGTTAATTAATCTTGGTTTTTATCGGTCGCGCGTGCCGCATCAATCAACTGCGCCATTTTTATGCCATTATCAATAGAAGCGTCGTACACAAAATGCAACTGCGGCACGGTGCGTAATAGCATACGCTTGGCTATTTGTGTGCGCAAGAAACCCGCCGATTTTTCCAACCCTTGCTGAATACTGTCGCTGGCTTTTGCCGCCGTGTAAAAAATCTTGGCATGCGCCATATCGCCCGTCACCTCAACCTGCGTGATGGTGATCATGCCAACGCGCGGATCTTTTACTTCAAACTGTAATAAGTCCGCCAACTCACGCTGCATTTGCTCTGCAACGCGGGTTGCTCTTGAAAATTCTTTTGCCATATTTTTTACTATCCAATAACTTAAAAAGCCTAAATGAGACTAGGCGTAAAACAAAAAATTGAGCGCGGCATACGTGTTGTATGTAAGCGAGTATTTTTTGTTTCACGAGTCCAATTAAAAGCCTGACGTATCATGACGGATTTTTAAGTTATAGCGTACGCGCTACTTCGACCATTTCGTAAACTTCTAGAATATCGCCCACTTCAATGTCGTTGTAATTTTTCAACGATAAACCGCACTCAAAGTTGTTTTTCACTTCTTTTACATCGTCTTTAAAGCGTTTCAA
>JAZKDP010000038.1:0-21813 GCA_040387515.1 Pseudomonadota bacterium | reverse complement strand
CCATTGCATCTGCAATGATTTTGCCGATAGATTCGTCAGAGTTAGCTGAGATTGAACCAACTTGCGCGATTTCTTTGCTGGTTGTACAGGGTTTTGATTGTTCTTTTAAGTTTACAATCGCTGCAGCAACAGCTTTGTCGATACCGCGTTTTAAATCCATTGGGTTCATGCCAGCAGCAACAGATTTCATACCTTCGCGAATAATCGCTTGTGCTAAAACAGTTGCCGTTGTTGTACCGTCACCAGCGATGTCAGAAGTTTTTGAAGCCACTTCTTTTACCATTTGTGCGCCCATGTTTTCGAATTTGTCTTTTAATTCGATTTCTTTAGCCACTGAAACGCCATCTTTAGTGATGGTTGGTGCGCCGTATGAGCGCTCTAATACTACGTTACGGCCTTTTGGGCCTAATGTTACTTTAACGGCATTTGCTAAAATGTTCACGCCGTTGGTCATTTTTTGGCGGACTTCATCGCCGAATCTTACGTCTTTTGCTGCCATGATTAACTCCTAAAATTGATGCAAATTTTTAATTGGAAAGTGGTTAGGTTTAACCAAATTACTCAACGATTGCCATGATGTCTTCTTCGCGCATCACCAATAATTCTTCGCCATCTACCTTAACGGTTTGGCCTGCGTATTTGCCGAATAAAACTTTATCGCCAACTTTAACGTCTAAAGCATGGATTTTGCCGCTGTCATCACGTTTGCCGTTGCCCACTGCTGTTACCACGCCTTGGTCTGGTTTTTCTGTTGCTGAATCTGGAATAACAATGCCAGATGCCGTTGTGCGTTCTTCTTCAGAGCGTTTTACAATAACGCGATCGTGTAATGGACGAATTTTCATTCAATTTCTCCTGATGAGTGATTTTTTGGTTAGTATCAATAAAGTTGATAAAATTGCTAGGCAATACGATATTTTAGCACTCGCATACCTTGATTGCTAATATTGAGCTTAAGTTTGTTTTTTCAAGCGTTTTTATTTGTTTTTTATTCATTAACTGTGAATAAATTTTAGAAAGTTTAATTTGTCATCTCAACATCTAGCAGAAGCCGCCATACAGCAAATTAATTTGGGCTATAACGCGGAGCAGGACCGCCTGCTTTTCCGTGTCGGGCTAAGCGATAATACAGAACTGCTTGTTTGGTTAACCAATCGCATCACCAATATGATGTGGGCATTATTAACTGGTGAAGCGCACCTACCAACGGCGACATCAATACAAGCTGAAACGCCGCCAGAGCAGGCGGTGGAGCAATTTAAGCAAGAGATGCAAGCGGTAGATTCCTTGCAACAAATGGACTTTAAAACCGAATATCAACCAAGGCCAGAAGTGCGAAATGATGGCGCAATGTTAGCGATAAATGTGATGTTAATTTCGCATAAAAACAAACCATCTTCATTGGAGATGCCTTGTTTAGAAGGCGTTACTGTACGGATGAATTTGAATCAAGAACTGACTTTGGCGATATGCAATATGCTGCAATTGGCTTGTAAAGAAGCGGGCTGGACGATTGGTGCCATGATGGTGAATCAGCCAAGCACGCAAATCGCGCCACAGGCCGATGCTAAAAAGGTGTTGCATTGATGGAATATACTAAATTAGGCCTCACAGATTTAAGCGTGTCGAAAATTTGCCTGGGGACGATGACTTATGGCGACCAAAATACGCAAGCAGAAGCGCACGAGCAATTAGATTACGCCGTAGCGCAGGGTATTAACTTTATTGATACTGCCGAAATGTATCCTGTACCGCCAAAGGCTGAAACATATACGCGTACAGAAGTGATTGTCGGTAATTGGCTTAAAAATCAGCAACGCGATAAAATCGTTTTAGGCGGAAAAGTGGCTGGCCCACGCCGTGGTATGCATTGGATTCGTGGTGGACCATCTTCGCTAGACCGCGCCAATATCCGCGCTGCGATTGAAGATTCTCTTAAACGTTTGCAAACCGATTATATCGATGTGTATCAATTGCATTGGCCAGAACGCAATGTGCCAATGTTTGGGCAATATCTGTTTGATCCAGCTAACGAGTTTGAATCTGGCACTTATCAGCAAGGCGCACAAAAAGAGTGGGTGTCGATTCAAAATCAACTGGAAACTTTGGCCGAATTAATCAAAGAAGGCAAGATTCGCTACATTGGTTTATCCAACGAGCAGCCATGGGGCGTGATGGAATTTGTGCGCATTGCTAAAGAATATAACTTGCCGCACATTGCTAGCGTACAAAATTGTTATAACCTGATTAATCGCGGCATGGAGTTTGGCATGTCTGAAGTGCTATTTCGTGAGAGTGTCAGTTTGCTGGCTTACTCACCGTTGGCTTTCGGGCATTTAACCGGCAAATATATTGATGATCCTGCCGCAAAAGGTCGTGTGACGCAATTTTTAGGTTATGCGCAACGTTACAAAAAACCGAATGTGCCAATTGCCAGCGCTGCATATACGCAGCTTGCGCGTGAAAACGGTATGACGCCGACGCAGATGGCGCTTTCTTTTGTCTATCATCGTTGGTTTGTTGCCAGCACGATTATTGGCGCGACATCGATGCTGCAGCTAAAAGAGAATATTGATGCATGGCAATGCAAGTTATCAGCAGATGTATTAAACGAAATTGAAATGCTGCATTTGAAATATATGAATCCAGCACCATAAATTGCGACCAATCATTCGCTATACCGTCAGTTGCTATAAATAAGGAAAAATATGCTTCAGCCCCAAAAGAAAAAAATTAACACTGCATTGCCGTTGAAATTTGCAATCCGTTTTTTTGGATTTTTTTGTTTAGCTGCATCACCAGAAGCCAAAGAATTTTTAACGGTAGAGCAAGCGTTAACTAAGTGCAAAGAGACGTATCCAACGCAGTTTCAATCCAAAAAAAGGTTGGCTTGTTTCGACAGCATCAGTACACCCAGCATTGAAATTGGTGCTAAGGATTCGTTACTTAACCAAACAAATGATGCAAAAATTCAACTTGCACCAGAACAGGTTGTGGCAGACCAAGCTACGTCCGAAGATCCCGTCAATGAATCTGTAAGCGAAAAGCCTGCTGCGATTGCTATTAAAAAAACCAATGTCGATTTAACTTATCTAGAAAGAAAGTGGCGTTTAACTTCAGAAGGTGATTGGGATATAAGCGACTTTGAAACCTATAAATCCAATTATTTGTTATTTTCACATAGCGATAATCCGAACGATATTCCACAAAGCCCTAATCAGCCCAATACAGAAAATCGCAATTTGGATGCGGAGGATTTGAAATTTCAGCTCAGCTTAAAATCGGAGTTGTATAACAATATTCCATTGATTCGCGATTTGCCTTTTGTGACCAGTTCTAGATTGTGGGGCGCTTACACGCAGAAATCGAATTGGCAGCTTTTTGACCCCAAAGCTTCTAGGCCATTACGCGAAAACAATTATGAGCCAGAATTGATTTTGTCCTTAGGCATCGACAATGAGGTTGATGGCGTGAAAAAAGATTACATTCCGCGAATGATGAATCTTGGTTTGGTGCATCAATCCAATGGTCGCTCTAACCCGACTTCCAGAAGCTGGAACCGACTTTACCTGGAAAGTGGTTGGGAATTAACTGATCGTATATCGCTGATGGTGCGGCCTTGGTGGCGGATTCCAGAAGATAGTAAGAAAGATGATAACCCTGATATAGAAAAATTTTTAGGTTATGGCGATGTGACTGTACGCTATGAAACGCCTTCGCGAAAATCAGCGGTTTCGGTGTTGATGCGCAATAATTTGCGTAGCGATAATAAGGGCTTCGCGCAGATTGATTTACAACAACGCGTGTTCAATAATCCTTATATCAAATTACATATGATGTTTTCTAGCGGCTATGGTGAAACCTTGCTCGATTACAATCACTCGCAAACGACACTCGGTTTCGGTATTTCGCTTGGTGAATGATTGTGTTAAAAATTTGAGCCGTTTATATGGTTAAGTATGTGTGCCGATTCAATGAAAATCGCAAGGAAATGACGCTTTTAGTGTTAAAAAACAATGTCTAATCAAGATTTACTCAATCGCAGTCTACAGTCTGTGTGGCATCCATGTACGCAGATGAAGCTGCATGAAAAGTTTCCACTCATTCCAATTCAGCGTGGTGAAGGCGTTTGGCTTTACGACGTGGATGGAAAACAATATTTAGATGCTGTAAGCAGTTGGTGGGTAAATCTGTTTGGGCACAATAACCCACGTATTAAAGAGGCGATCAAGCAACAGTTAGATACGCTGGAACATGTGATGTTGGCAGGTTTTACGCATGAGCCTGTTGTCGCATTATCAGAAAAGTTAGCTCAACTCACCGGTTTAGGCCATGCGTTTTATGCCAGTGATGGTGCCAGTGCCACTGAGATTGCGCTTAAGATGAGCTTTCATTATTGGCGGAATTGCGGCCAGAGTAATAAAACCAAATTTATCAGCCTGCAAAATAGCTATCACGGCGAAACACTAGGCGCGTTGGGCGTAACCGATGTGGCGATTTTCAAAGATACTTATGCGCCCTTGTTAATGCAATCCGCGCAAATGCCTAGCCCGGATTTTAGGTTGGCAGAAGCGGGTGAAAGTGCAGAGAGTTTTGCTTTGCGCTGTGCTGAACAGTTAGAGCAATATATTAGTAAGCATCATCATGAATTAGCGGCTTTTATCATTGAGCCTTTGGTGCAATGTGCGGCAGGCATGGGCATGTATCATCCTGTTTATTTGCGCCGTGCGCGTGAGATTTGCCAGCAATACCAAGTACATTTAATTGCCGATGAGATTGCGGTAGGCTTTGGCCGTACCGGAACTCTATTTGCTTGCGAGCAGGCAAATATCAGACCTGATTTCATCTGTTTGTCTAAAGGGATTACTGGTGGCTATTTGCCTTTATCTGTGGTGTTAACAACTGACGAAGTTTACGCGGCTTTTTATGATGACAATGTCGCAAAAGGCTTTTTACATAGTCACAGCTACACAGGAAATCCCTTGGCATCTAGCGCTGCTTTGGCAACTTTAGCCATTTTTGAAGCAGATGATGTATTGGAAAAAAATCAAGCAACAGCTGCATACTTAAAAACCAAGATGCACGCATTTACTCACTTGCCGATTGAGCATCTACGCCATCAAGGCATGATTGCGGCGTTTGACGTGAAAAGTAAAAATGTGCATTTTTCTCATGATTGTTATGCCGCCGCCTTAAAAAATGGCCTGTTAATTCGCCCCATTGGTAACACGGTATATTTCATGCCGCCTTATACGATTCAAGAATCTGAAATAGATTTTATGCTGGATGCGACGCTTAAAAGTTTGCAGCTTGCGATATGAACCTGCAAGCTAGAGTCGGTTAATTAAGAGGTAGCATGAAAACAATCGCCACCTTATGCCTGTGTTTTTTTACCTATTCTGCGCATGCTGAGCTACCTGCCAGCGTAGCAGATGCACTAAAACAATCTCGCATTCCACAGGCTAACGTTGGCGTTTACGTACAAGCTGTGGATGATGCTAGTCCAACTCTCATGCACAACGCTGAAATGGGCCTTAATCCGGCCAGCGTGATGAAGTTAATCACGACAAACGCAGCACTGGATTTATTAAGCCCCGCGTACCGCTGGAAAACCGAAATTTACCGCGATGGTGATGTGGTTAATGGCGTTTTGGATGGCAATCTCATCATTAAAGGCTACGGCGCCCCAAGTTTTAAAGCGCAAGATTTTTGGCAATTGTTAATGCGTTTACAACAAGCGGGCATTAACGAAATTAAAGGCGATTTAATCATTGATAAAAGTATCTTTGCTGAAAAATCAGGCAATCGCCCAGCTTTTGATGCGGAAATTTGGCGTGCCTATAATGCGCAATCCAGTGCATTTCTGGTTGACAGGCGTCGTACCAGCTTTAGGTTCAGCGCAGCTGATACGACTGTAAATGTGAATCAAGAGTTTGAGTTAAAAGAAGTGCAAATTGTCAATAATGTGCAGTTAAGTCAAGGCGCATGTGGCGACTGGCGTAATCGTTTTGCATATACCGTTAAAACTAAACCAGATGGCGCAATTGTGACATTTAACGGTACATTTTCGCCAGATTGTGGTGAGCGTTATTTAGAGTTAAGCGTGTTGGATGATGAGCAATATGCGTTTTACACTTTTAAAAAACTATGGCGTGAGTTGGGTGGAGTGTTCAACGGTAAGCTCCAAAATCAGGATTTGCCAGAGCAGCAAGATTTGTCAAAAAGACAGGATTTATCGACACAGAATTTAAAAAGCCCAGCGATAAAAGTAATTGAGCAGATGTCTGAGCCTTTGGGCTATGTAATACGCGATATGAATAAGTGGAGCAATAATTTGACAGCACGACAGTTGCTATTGACCCTGGCTGCAGAAAAGCAAGTTTTGCCCGCGACAGAAGCTAAAGGTGCAACGGTGATAAAAAACTGGCTGGCATCTAAAAATATATATGCCAAAGAATTTGTACTTGAAAATGGCTCGGGATTATCGCGAATTGGACGCGTGAGCAGCCAGCATTTGGGTCAGATGCTTGTGAGTGCTTACAATAGTCCTGTTATGCCAGAATTGCTGGCTTCGTTGCCAATATTAGGTTTAGATGGCACGGCACAAAACCGGTTAAAAGATGGTGCCGCACAAAATCGAGTGCATTTAAAAACAGGCTCATTGGATGGAGTGAGTGCGCTAGCTGGCTACGTTTTAAGCAGCCAAAACAAACGTTACGTATTCGTCTTTATCGTTAATCATGCAAATGCAGCCGCCAGCAGAACTGCGCAAGATGCGTTAATTGAATGGGTTTATAGTCATTAACATACGCGTCAAAAATACCTTCTAGAATTTACATTAAGTTGTCTACCCGAACGGGCTATTGTTTTTACAGTATCAAGAGTAAACAATGAAACTCGTAAAGTTGTTTAAGTAGATGGTAGTTTGTTTTGGGAGATTAATCATGTTAAAAGCTATTTTAAAGCAAGCCGTTGTTTTGCAACTAGTTTTAGGCTCGGCCGCAGCCTTTGCGACCACGTACAATTTTACTCAAATAACGACTAATGGTGAAGCGCCAGTTGCTTCACAACTGTTGGTGGATGTGACACAGTCTGGAGCAAATGTACTGTTCACCTTTACCAATACTTCAGTGATTGCCTCATCTATCACCGATATATATTTTGATTATGGCAATACAAATTACTTTAGTTCAGTGAGTAATAATACTTTAGGTGCAGCAGGTGACTCCGCAGGTGTTAGTTTCTCTGATGGAGCCAACCCTGGGAATTTGCCGGCAGGTAATACCGTAAGTTTTAGTGCAGATGCCAGTGGTGATTCTAACTCTCCTAATGTACCTGCTAATGGAGTGAACGGCTCTACTGAGTTTGTTAAATTTTTAGGTACGACACTCACAGGAATTACTTTTGCCGATGTATTAGCGGGTCTGGATTCAGGTGCTTTCCGTCTAGGCTTACACGTACAGTCAATTGATGGTGAAGGTAGCGAGTCATTTGTCAATGCTCCGCCTAATGCGGTGCCATTGCCAGCAGCGGGCTGGTTATTTGGTTCAGCATTAGTCGGCTTAATGGGTTTAAGGCGCAGAATGTTGTAGATTATTAACTGACAATCTAATTTAACTTTGATTAAGGTGATGGTGAAAACCATCGCCTTTTTTTTATGGTCATTAGAAATAGACGCAGCGAACTGAAAGTAAATTAAAGTATCATATTGGATTGTAAAAATAATGGAGCAAAAAATTGTCTAAAAAAAGATTATATTTAAGTGTATTTACACTCTTATTTATTTCAATGACAGGCTGCCAAGCTGAATCAACTACATCAACACAGGAAAAAACTGCAATGACCGCAAACATCACTGAATTACAAAAAATAGATACACAAGTAGGTACTGGCCGCGAAGCTGAACCAGGCTTTAACGTGACCGTGCATTACACAGGCTGGTTGTACGACTCTGCGGCAGAAGGCAATAAAGGTAAAAAATTTGACAGTAGCGTAGACAGAAAAGAGCCATTCAATTTCTTTTTAGGTGGCGGCCAAGTGATTCAAGGTTGGGATGAAGGTTTTGCTGGTATGAAAATTGGTGGCAAGCGCACATTGGTTATTCCACCAGAGATGGGCTACGGCGCACGTGGTGCAGGTGGTGTGATTCCGCCAAATGCGACATTGGTTTTTGATGTAGAGCTACTAGACGTTAAATAAACCTACTACGCATTGATTGCGGCGTTGCGCAGTGCTTACTTCCTAGCAGTACCAAATGTGCTGTCTTCGTCGTTCTGCTGTGCCTTGCACTCAAGCTGCTCGCTACGGTTTCTGACACAAAAGAGATAAGGTAAAAAATGAAAGTACGTATTAAATGGGTTGAAGGTGTCAGTTTTATTGGCGAATCTGAAACTGGCCATGCGGTAGTGCTGGATGGGGCGCCTGAAAATGGAGGCCGTAATATCGGTATGCGCCCAATGGAAATGTTGCTAATCGGTATGGGTGCTTGTACTGCTTTCGATGTCGTCACGATACTTAAAAAATCGCGCCAGCCTATTATCGATTGTGTCGCAGAAATCGAAGCAGAACGCGCAGATGAGATTCCAAAAGTATTTACCAAGATTCATGTGCACTTTGTGGTTACAGGTGATAACTTGAACGAAACGCAAGTAGAGCGCGCAGTGAAATTATCAGCAGAGAAATATTGTTCAGCTTCAATCATGTTAAGTAAATCGGTTGAAATTACACATAATTTTGAGATCAAGCCAAGTGTATTTAAAGTGAGTGCTGTTTAATGTTGAATAGTCAACCGCAGGGCATGTTAGGCATTCGTCATCTAGCTTTGTTTGTTAAAGACTTAGAAGTAGCAGTAGATTTTTACACGCGCATTATGGGCATGCGCATTGAATGGCAGCCTGATCCAGACAATGTCTATTTGACCAATGGTGGCGATGTATTTGCACTGCACCGCGTCGATTATGTACCGCAAGCGCAACAACGATTAGACCATATTGGGTTTGTATTGAAAACGCCAGAGGACGTAGACAATTGGCATGTGTATTTTGTGCAAAATGGCGTAAAAATTACAGAATCGCCCAAAACGCATCGAGATGGTTCACGCGGTTTTTACTGTCTGGACGCCGTTGGGCATTTGTTAGAGCTGATTTACCATCCGCCGATATCCGCAGGACTCAATTAGTAAAGAAAGCCTTAAATTTAAGGCGTTAGTTAAGTTGTTTAGGTGATGATTTTAACGGTTAACGGCGCTTCATTTTCTAATACATTCAGCAGCTTATCTACATTTGGGTGTTTACCAGGGCAATTTTCAGCATCTTCTGTATGCTCTGCAAATAAAGCTAAGCCTTCCACTGCGGCATCCAACGTAATTGCGCCAAACATTTTGTATAAATGATTAAACACTTTAACTGAACCTTGGCTGCCCGGTTTATTTTCAATCACACCAGCAGGTGTGCCACTTTCGAAAAACAGCTCAATACGCTTTACGTCATCCACGCTATCTAAGGTTAGTAGTACATCGCTAAATTTTTGCATTCTCAATCGCCTCTATTCATAGCTGTTTTGTTACCAATATTGTTGTTAGTTTTGTTCATGGGACTACACGTAATATGCTGTTGTTGTCATAATTTTAGAAGCGAGTTTCATGCCAGCTTTAATAGGTTGTGGCAAATCTGCCGCACCAAGCTGTTTTGCTTCTTCTGCGTGTACTGCCTCATCCTGCTGCATTTGGCTAACGATTGTACGCGTTTTAATATCCGCATCACTTAATTTACTTAAGTGGTTGTTTAAATGATTGGATACTTGTTGCTCGGTTTCGGCTAGAAAGCCTAAGTTCCATTTATCATTCATCAAGCCAGCTGTTGCACCCAAGGCAAAACTGCCAACATACCATATTGGGTTAAGAAAGCTTTTTCGCCCGCCAAGTTCGTTAATACGCGATTCGCACCAAGCAAGATGATCAGTTTCCTCATCGGCAGCATGTTGCAAACTTTGCACGGTTTGAGGGTTACGCGATGTGAATGCTTGCCCGCTGTACAAAGCCTGCGCGCACACTTCGCCTACATGATTAATGCGCATTAATGATGCGGCCTGGTTCTTTTGTGATTCGCTTAGGGGCATTTCCTCAATGGATGCGTCAGGCCGCTCTCTGCCAGCAACGGCCTGTGCAAATACGGTACGTAAACCTGTATCAAAAGTAGTGATTAATTTGTCTAATAACATGATTTTTCCTAACCAATAAGTCCAGTATAACCCAATTGTTTTGCAATAATAATGACAGTATGCAATATCTTATCTGCCGTATTTTGCGCGTGCAAGAAATCAGATAATTACCAGTTATTTGATACTTAAAGACTCGCAAAAAATCCGTAAAAAAGCCCTGCTAGAAGCAATGTGATTAACACAAGTTCTAACAGGGTTTTTAAACAGCGACAGATTATTTTTTAACGTCTGGCGCTTTTTCCGTTGCAGGTTTCGTTTCTGGTGCTTTTACTTCTGGAGATTTTTGTACGGGTAAACCTTTCAGTACATTCATCGCCTGCACAAATTGAATATCATCTTTACTGGCAGGCTCAATTGGGCCTTTCTGTTCAGCAAATTTTTTCTCATTGGCTTTTTGTACAGCAGCTGCTTTTTCATCATCGATTACTTTAGCTGGTGCTTCAGCTTCTTTTGGATTCGATAAATGCTTGGCTAAATCTGCCTCACGAATATTATTCGATTGGTCGAAACCATCTTCTACAATAATGTCTGGCACGATGCCTTTGGCTTGAATTGAACGACCTTTAGGTGTGAAATAACGTGCAGTCGTCAATTTGATTGCACTGCCATTATTCATCGGTAAAATCGTTTGTACAGAGCCTTTGCCAAAGCTCTGCGTGCCTAAAATAGTCGCACGTTTGTGGTCCTGCAATGCGCCTGCCACAATCTCAGATGCTGAAGCAGAGCCATTATTGATTAACACAACAATCGGTGTTTTCTTGTAATCGACGGATTCATCTTTTAAATAATCCACTTTGCCACGGCGCGCATAATCAAGCGGCGTTGCATTTAAGTGCATTTTTGCGTCAGCTGTACGGCCTTCGGTGTACACCACTAATTCATCTTTTGGTAAAAATGCTGCCGAAACGCCGACTGCTGCATCTAATAATCCACCTGGGTTATTGCGCAAATCTAATACGATGCCTTTAAACGGGCCTTTATTTTGCACACGTAAATCTTTTAACGCTTTGGCTAAGTCTTCGCCAGTATGTTCTTGGAACTGCGTGATACGTAAATAAGCGTAATCTTGCTCAATAAACTTATTTTTAACACTTTGCGATTTAATAATGGCGCGAGTTAACGTAAAAGTAAGTGGTTTGGTTTCACCCTTACGCAATACCGTTAAAACAATTGAAGTGTCTGGTTTACCGCGCATTTTTTTAACTGCATCATTTAGGCTTAATCCGCGCACCTGTACTTCATCTAACTTCGAAATTAAATCGCCAGACTTCAAGCCAGCTTTGTAAGCAGGGCTGTCTTCAATCGGAGTGATTACTTTAACCAAGCCATCTTCCATGGCGACCTCAATGCCTAGTCCGCCAAATTCACCTTGAGTGCCAGCTTGCAGGTCTTTATAGCCGTCAGCATCCATAAAAGTAGAATGTGGGTCTAATCCAGAAAGCATGCCAGTTAAGGCCTCGTTAATCAGTTTTTTATCTTCAACTGGCTCTACATAATCACTTTTCACTTTGCCAAATACTTCAGCAAATACACGCAAATCATCCAGCGGCAATTGCGATACGCTCGTTTTTTCGGCTAATGCCGAAAAATTTAGGCTAATCAATACCCCTACTAAAACACCAGATCCAATTAACCCCATTTTTTCAAAAGAAGACCGCATGCACACCCTTTTTAATAAATTAATCATTTGCTACACAAGAAGTCGTGTATATCACTCAACTATGAGCTTAAAATAAAACAATAGGTTCATTTTGCGCTATTTCAAGTTAATTGAATAGTGCGTGAAGCTAATTTTGCCAAACTTTACAATGATAGAGATGCATGTTGAGTACACATAAAGTAAATATAGAATATTGCACACAATGCCGCTGGTTACTGCGCGCAGCTTGGCTTGCGCAAGAGTTGTTAACCACTTTTGAAGCCGATTTGAAAGCAGTGATTTTGCAACCGGGAACTGGTGGCATATTTGAAGTGCGTTTGAATGATGTCGTTATATTTAATCGCAAGCAAGCAGGGCGCTTTCCAGAATCGAAAGAATTAAAACAGTTGATTCGTGATGTCATTGCGCCCGAGCGGGATTTGGGCCATAGCGATAGGCAGGCTGAATAAGCAAACGAACTGGCACTTCTACATGTGATTGGTTTTTCTAATCTATTTGATAGTGACAATGCGAACTATTTGCAATTCTGCAAGCTATTTTCATTTGGTATAAACTGCGTTCCATTGAGTCTGTAAGTGAAATCTAACACTCAACTTACTAACAGTTTAGGAGAAAATAATGTCAGCAGATCATGGTATACAAAGCCCAGTAGTAGGCGCTTTAAACACAATTTTAGAGTTGGAACTAGCCGGCGTTGTACGTTATACACATTACGCGCTTATGGTGTTTGGTTACAACCGTATTCCAATCGTTTCTTGGTTGCGTAGCCAAGCGGCAGAATCACTTACACATGCGGATAAAGCGGGTGAGTTAATTACACATTTGGGTGGACATCCATCATTGTCAATTGGCCCGTTATTAGAAACGCACAATCACGATATTGGCGACATTTTGCGCGAATCATTGGCACACGAAACGGTATCGCTGAACGCTTATAAAGCGTTGCTGAAATTGGTAGAGGGTGATTCTGTGATGCTGGAAGAATATGCCCGCGAGATGATTTATCAAGAGGAATTGCATTTGGGTGAAGTAGATAAAATGCTACGTAAACCGGGTGAAATTGCTAAGTATCATCAGTAAGATTAATTAATCATGCGTTAAATATCTATTCATATGGATTGTAGTAGCAAAATAAAAAAGCGGCAAGTGCCGCTTTTTATTTTGAGTTCCGCTTTTTTATTTTAACAGTCTTGATTTAATTCTGTCTTCATCTGCCATTAATTGCAGATTTTTCAACTTCTGTATCCAGTCGCTGCGCGCCATTAAAGCGTTTTGCCCAATAGCTACTTTTCATGCTCTCAACACGCACGGTTTTGCCTGTACTTGGCGCATGAATAAATTTGTTATCGCCCATATAAATGCCAACATGCGAAAAAGCCGATTTTAATGTGTTAAAAAACACCAAATCGCCTGGCTGTAAATCATCTTTTTTAACGGTTTTACCGATTTGACTAATGGCTCGCGCGGTGGGCGGTAGCGATAAATTAGTCGCTTGGCTGAACACGTAACGCACAAATCCGCTGCAATCAAAACCTGTCTCAGGGCTTTTCCCGCCATATTTATATTGAATGCCCGTTAAGCTTAATGCGTTAACAAGCACCTCTTGCGCGCGTGATTGCCAGTTGTTGGGCTTCTCTTCATTCTCTAACTCAGAATCATCTACGCTATATAGCGTAACGCCCGCAGCATTTTGTAAAAATGACTGTTCTGCATTTGCGTTTAAGCAAACACTTAAAAAAACAGTAAGAAAGAAAATAAAAAATTTCATGCAATAGTTTTAGATAAATTTAATCTTTTTGGACAAAATGAGGCCTATCTTAAGATATACAAAGTTTGCTTAAAACTAACAATTAAGGCGAACAATGAAACCCAAAATAGGCTAGGTTGAGTACTATTTTTTAGCTAAGGCGTTTTTAATCAGGCCAACAATCACCAGTAACACACCACCGCCTACACCACCGCCTGCAACTTGCGAGACTATGGATGCAATATCTACGCTACCAGCAGTTTCTGCACCGCCTACGCCCAGCATGCTCAATAATTGGCCGCCTAAACCACCACCTAAAATGCCGACTAACGAATTGCCCAGCGTACCTAAACTAACATCTTTAAGTAAACCGCCCGCGACATTGCCACCTACTGCACCACTAACTAATTGAATAATCAAAGTTAAATCCATACATCCTCCCTAGAGATAGAACAGAATTAAAACCATCATTTCAAGCTAACAGCAGCGTTAGGCTAACAAGGAATAAAACATAACGCAATACTTTTTATGTGCGCTGCTGAATCGTATGTAGTATTCATGGGATAATTTAAGGATGGTCGAAAATTCACAATTAACGCAAGTTTTTAAGCAGGGCGGTACTTTAGCTGAAGCAATTGAAGGTTTTTCAGAGCGCCGCCAGCAGCTTGAAATGGCTTTAGCGATTGAGTCTGCGATTAAAGACAGCAAACAACTGATCGCAGAGGCGGGCACTGGTACAGGGAAAACATTTGCTTACCTTGTTCCGGCGTTGCTTTCGGGCGGAAAAGTAATTATTTCGACTGGTACCAAGACGCTGCAAGACCAATTATTCAATCGCGATTTACCCAATGTGCGTGATGCACTAAAAGTACCTGTCACCGTTGCCATGTTAAAAGGGCGCGCTAATTATGTCTGCCATTATCATTTAGAAGCTGCGGTGCAAAGCGGGCGTTTTGCCTCGCGCGAAGATGCTAACTACGTCCACTTAATCAAAAATTTTGCTGAAAATTCAAAAACAGGCGATAAAAGCGAGTTAACTGAAGTGCCTGAAAATGCCACGATTTGGCTGAATGTAACTTCTAACCGCGATAATTGTTTGGGGCAGGATTGCAATTTTTACAAAGATTGCTTTGTGATGGAAGCGCGTAAAAAGGCGCTGGCGGCTGACGTGGTGGTAGTGAATCATCATTTATTTTTTGCTGATGTGATGTTGCGCGATGAGGGAGTGGCAGAGCTTTTGCCAAGTGCCAACACAGTCATTTTTGATGAAGCGCATCAATTACCAGAAGTAGCGGGTTTGTTCTTTGGTGAGGATATTTCCACCAGCCAGCTAATTGAATTGTGTCGCGATAGTACAGCCGCGCATTTAACCCTAGCTAAAGATTGCATTGAACTTGGTAAAGCGATTCCCGTATTAGAAAAAGCCTGTAAAGATTTTAGACTGGTATTTCAGTTTGAGGGTTCGCGTATGCCAGTACAAAAAGCGTTGGCACTCAAAAATTTTGATGCGGCATTTTTAGACATGCAAAACATGTTAACCGATTTAAATAAAGTGCTTGAAAGCCAAGCCGCGCGCGACCCGATGTTAGAAAAATGCTGGCAGCGCGGTGAGGCATTAAGCGAGCAACTTAAAAATTGGATTAAAGCCGAAAATGCCAATTTGGTGCGTTGGGTAGAGGTGTTTACGCAATCTATTCAACTACATGCCACGCCGTTGAGCGTGGCAGATGGCTTTAGCAAACAATTAAACGCCCAACCACGCGCTTGGATTTTTACTTCGGCTACGCTGGCAGTTAAAAGTGATTTCAGCCATTACATCGCGCAAATGGGTTTGCACGCAGCCGAAACTGGCTTTTGGGAAAGCCCGTTTGATTATGGCAACCAAGCATTATTGTATGCACCAGCCAATATGCCCGACCCGAATAATTCCAGTTATGCCGCCGCCGTCGCTGCTGTCAGTTTGCCAGTTATTCAAGCCAGCCAAGGCCGTGCCTTTGTATTGTGCACCTCACTTAAAGCTATGCGTGAAGTGCATGCGTTACTAAAAGATGCGTTCGCAAGTGCAGGTATGGAATATCCGCTACTGATGCAAGGCGAAAGCACACGCACCGAATTATTAGATCGCTTCCGCGCGCATGGCAACGCTGTGCTAGTGGGTAGTCAAAGTTTTTGGGAAGGTGTTGATGTACGCGGTGAAGCGCTTTCAGTCGTCATTATCGACAAACTCCCCTTCGCTCCGCCCGATGACCCTGTGCTTTCTGCGCGCATCGACAAAATGAACCAAGAAGGCAAGAATGCCTTTATGGAGTACCAATTGCCGTATTCCGTGATTACTTTAAAACAAGGTGCAGGCAGATTGATACGCGATGAAACTGATAGAGGCGTGCTGGTGATTTGCGACCCGCGTTTATTGACTAAACCTTATGGAAAGCGCATCTGGCAAAGTTTGCCGCCGTTTAAGCGCACTAAAGAGTTGGCGGATGTTGAGGCTTTCTTTACTGAGCAACTACAAAAAAGTACATGATAGAAATACCAGAAACCGAATACGAACTCACTGCCATCCGTGCGCAAGGCACAGGCGGGCAGAATGTGAATAAGGTTTCTAGCGCGATTCATTTGCGGTTTGATATTGTTGCCAGTAATTTGAGTGATTGGCTGAAGGAAAAGTTAATCTATAGCAACGATAATCGCATTACGGATGAAGGTGTGCTGATATTAAAGGCGCAGCAATTTCGTACGCAAGAGGCCAATAAGAAAGATGCGATTAAACGTTTGCATGAGATTGTGAATGCGGCAAACCAAGTACAACCAACGCGATACGCCACGCGCCCTAGTTATGGTTCTAAACAGCGCAGGTTAGAAAGTAAAACTCAGCGTGGGCAAGTGAAGCAATTGCGCGGTAAAATAGCGGCTGATTAACTGATTTCTTTAGCATGAATTTACTGGCACTCGACACCTCTACCGAATTTTTATCGCTGGCATTAAAGCTTGGCGAAAATACGTTTACGCATTATCAATCGGCTGGCTCAGCGTCATCGCAATTGGTGTTGCCGCAAATTCAAGTTTTATTGGATTCTGCTAACGTACAGTTAAAAGATTTAGATGGCATTGCTTTTGGCGCAGGGCCAGGCGCGTTTACGGGTGTGCGCATTGCAAGTGGCGTAGCGCAAGGTTTGGGTTTTGGCGCCAATTTGCCGATTGTTGGCATTAATACATTAATCGCTGTGGCTGAGGCAAGCGGGCAAGATAAAGTGATCGTCTGTTTGGATGCACGTATGGGCGAGATTTATCACGCGGCTTTAGTTAAGGAAAATAGCACTTGGATTGAAGTAAGCGAAACCAAAGTGTGCAAGCCGCAAGATGCGCCAATATTAGAAGGTGAAAATTGGTTTGGCGCAGGTAGCGGTTGGGCGGCTTATGGCGAAGTGTTAACGCAGCTTTATGCCAACAATTTAAGCCAAGAGTTGCCAAATACTTTACAAAGTATTACGCCGACTGCCGAAGCGATTTTGCATTTAGCGCAGCCCGTTTTTGCGGCAGGGCAGGCGAAACCAGCAATGGAAGCAATGCCTATTTATATTCGTAATCGCGTGGCATTAACTACCGCTGAACGTGAGCAAGGTTTGCGGCTATGAGTGCTGTTTTAAAGCAGGCATATCAATTACGGCCTATGCAAATGGATGATTTGGATACGGTAATGGCGATTGAGCCAACGATTTATTCGCATCCATGGACGCGCGGTAATTTCAGCGACTCACTCAATTCCGGCTACAGCGCTTGGGTTTTAGAGGCAAATCAAAAAATGATTGGTTACGCATTATTAATGATGGTGCTGGACGAAGCACATTTGCTTAACTTGAGCATTGCCAAAGATCAGCAAAAACAAGGTTTGGGCAGATATTTATTGGAACATATGTTACAGATCGCTAAAAACCACAAGGCCGCCAATATGTTTTTAGAGGTGCGCCCTAGTAATATTTCGGCAATTGCGTTGTACGAAAACATGGGCTTTTGCGAAATGGCGGTGCGCCGTAACTATTATCCTGCACATGATGGCCGTGAAGATGCGGTATTGATGGGATTGGCGCTTTGATGGCACTTGAAGATACTTATAAATTTACACGTGAAGAGGTACTGCGCGAACTGGAGCTATTGCCTATTTGGAAGTTACGTGTCCCGCTGCCAGCAACGACCGTTGCTGACTCTTCACAGCCAGCTTTAATTCCAGATACCGAAAGTAAATTGGCGGAAGTTGAGCCAATCGTGCATAGCTTGATTGAGAATACAGTGGCAATTACCACCGTTTTAGTATTTTCGGAAGATAAGAAGTGGATATTTGTATTACCAGCTGTTTTAACAGGGCAGTCTGCGGATTTGTTTAACAATATTTTACGTGCGCTAAAAATCAAACCCGCGCAAACTGCACATACAAAGCAATTGGCTCAAGATATTGCAGAATCTGGCGCTAGCGTAGTTGTTGCGATGGGAGAAATTGCTGCGCAACAACTGTTAAGTAGTACACAATCTATTGAGAATTTACGTGGCAAAATGCATCTAGTGAATGGTATGCAAGCGATAGTCACTTATCACCCTGATGAACTATTGCAGAACTTGCCCAATAAAGCGAAAACATGGGATGATTTATGTATGGCGTTAAGCGTTTTGAATGCTTGAAATGGCAGTATTTAGCCCAATTAAAACAATTGTAATGACACTATTAAGGAGTTAAAAATGCGTACTTTTTGGCAGAAATTTTTACCGCTGACGTTTGTATTAATCAGCATGTTAAGTTTGTCTGGCTGCGGCTATAACGCTTTTCAAAGTTTAGATGAAGAAGCAAAAGCCAGCTGGGCAGAAGTGTTAAACCAATATCAACGTCGTGCAGATTTAGTACCCAACTTGGTTGAAACCGTTAAAGGTTATGCAGCGCATGAACAAGAAGTATTAACTGACGTAGCGAATGCGCGCTCAAAAGTCGGCAGCATGCAAGTCACACCAGAGTTGCTGAATGATCCAGAGGCATTTGCTAAATTTCAGGCAGCACAAGGGCAATTAACTTCGGCATTATCACGCTTGATGGCAGTGGCTGAAAATTATCCAAATTTGAAAGCAGACCAAGGCTTTAGAGATTTGCAAGCGCAGCTGGAAGGTACAGAAAATCGTGTCGCAGTGGCACGTAATCGCTACATTACTACCATTAAAGATTACAACGTTGCCGTACGTAGCTTTCCTAATAATTTAACTGCGATGATGTTTGGCTACAAAGCTAAGCCTTCATTTACGGTGGAAAATGAAAAAGCGATTTCAGCGCCACCTAAAGTGGATTTTGGTAATAAAGAATAGGTTAAGTCTCACTAAGTTAACCTGTTTTTTAATTCAATCATTTTGCTGATTCAATTGTTCACTGAAAAAGTATTTTTCAAGCTAAAAGCGAGTTTGTATGCGCTGTGCGTGATGCTTCTATTGGCATCTGGCATGGCGCGTGCAGAACTTGTCGCTATCCCAGAACTTAAATCGCGCGTAACTGATTTAACCCAAACCTTATCGGTAGAACAGCAAGGACAACTAGAGGCCAAATTAGCAGCTTTTGAGCAACAAAAAGGCAGTCAAATAGCCGTGCTGATTGTGCCAAGTACGCAGCCGGAAGATATTGCGCAATATGCAATCCGTGTTGTAGATAAATGGAAAGTCGGCCGCGAAAAAGTCGATGACGGCCTATTGGTTTTGGTAGCGAAAGATGATCGAAAGTTACGCATTGAAGTCGGCTACGGCTTAGAAGGCGCGATTCCTGATTTAACTGCCAAGCGTGTGATTAGTGAAGTTATTTCACCTAGGTTTAAGCAGGGCGATTATTTTGGTGGCTTGGATGCGGGAGTGGATACGTTAATTGGTTTAGTGAATGGCGAACCTTTGCCCGCACCAGTTAGGGCTGCCAATAGCGGTAATAGCTTAGAAAATTTATTGCCAATTTTATTATTTGGCGGCTTAGTTTCAGGCTTATTTTTGCGCAGCATATTTGGTACATTCGGTGGTAGCGCGTTAAATGGCGGCTTAGTTGGCGGCGCTGTTTGGTTGCTGGGTATTGCATTAGGCGGCGCGGTAATTCTCGCTATTGTTGCTTTCTTTTTTACCATGATGATGGGTGGTCGCAGTTTAGGTGGTATGCCCATGGGTGGTGGAATGGGCGGCGGCGGTTTTGGTGGCGGCTCAAGCAGTTGGGGCGGTGGTGGTGGCGGTTTTGGCGGTGGCGGAGCTTCTGGTGACTGGTAAACTGAAACGATTGGCAATGGCGGAGATTTTTAATAAATGAAACGCAGACATCCGATTGCGCGCTTTTTTTCGCATGTTGTCAGTGGCGCACTATCGTCAAAATGGCAAGTACACAGACACTTTTCCGCAGCTGCCTTACGTCGTATCGAACAGTCGATTAAAGCCAGCGAGTTAACGCATACAGGTGAGATACGTTTTGTGGTGGAAGCTGGTTTGCATCCACTGGAAATTATTACGAAAAAAATGCCAAGAAAACGTGCAGTTGAGTTATTTAGCCACTTGAGTATTTGGGATACCGAACACAATAATGGCGTGCTAATTTACCTTTTGCTGGCAGACCGCGATGTGGAAATTGTGACGGATCGTGGTATTCATCAGCATGTGGGTAATGATGGATGGGAAGCAATTTGCCACGCAATGGAGTTGCAATTCAGGCGTGGCGAATTTGAAGCAGGTGTGCTGGATGGTATTCAGCAGATTGGTGCGTTATTGCATCAATATTACCCAGCTGATAGTGAGAACAAAAATGAATTGCCGAACGCCGCTATTATCATTTAAAGCATTCGCATATCAATTATCCATCGCAATAATGCTGGCAATAACAGCGTGTAATGCACAAGCGGCTTTGTCGGATATGTCGCGTATTTTTCATCAAATACCCAGTCTTGAAGCTTTTGAAGTTTGTTTTGGCGGTGGCTGCGCAGAAGTGAAGCATGTCGCATTAACTACTGAAGACTGGCAAAAAGTAGAGCGTTTGTTTGTATCAAATGGGCGGCTGAATGCAACGCAAGAGCGCGAAAAAATTGCTCAAGCAATCGGTTTGTTAGAAGAGATTGTTGGTGCAAAAGTCAGTACTTCTAACGATATTGCGGGTACTTTTTATACGGGCAATCTTACTGGCCAGCTTGACTGCAATGATGAAGCAATCAATACCACAACTTATATGCGATTAATGCAGCAAATGGGTTTGATTAAATGGCATGTAGTGGAAGATACGCGTACGCGTAATTTCTTTTTTACTGGCTGGCCGCATACAACTGCGGTGATGCATGATGTTAAGACGGGTGAACGATTCGCGGTGGATAGCTGGTTTTACGATAATGGTGCGCCAGCAACCATTGTGCCATTTGCTATTTGGAAATCAGGATACCGGCCAACAGATTCGCCGATTGGACAGCCGCGTGCATCTAAAACAAGCACCCCGGCCAGATAAATCATCCAAAACATAAGTCACTGCTGACTTAATCTGCGTTTACCGTTAAAATTCGGTTTCAATTTTTATTCCACACCATTCCCATGCGCGCATCCCAATTTTTCATTGCTACTCAAAAAGAAGCTCCAGCAGATGCTGAGTTAATCTCGCACAAATTAATGGTGCGGGCCGGCTTAATTAAAAAGCTGGGTAGCGGCTTATATAGCTGGATGCCGTTAGGTTTGCGCGTATTGCGCAAAGTGGAAAATATTGTGCGCGATGAAATGAACAAAGCAGGCGCGCTAGAGTTATTAATGCCGGCAGTGCAGCCAAAAGAGTTGTGGGATGAAACAGGTCGCTGGGCAGTTTTTGGGCCACAAATGCTGAAAATTAAGGATCGCCATGATCGCGACTTTTGTTTTGGGCCCACGCATGAGGAAGTGATTACCGATATTGCGCGCCGCGAAATTAGCAGCTACAAGCAATTACCAATTAACTTTTACCAAATTCAAACTAAATTCCGTGATGAAATCCGCCCACGTTTTGGTGTGATGCGCGCCAGAGAATTTATGATGAAAGATGCGTATTCATTTCATACCAATTTTGAATCGTTAACTAAAACTTATGCAGAAATGCATCAAGCCTATAGCAACGTTTTTACGCGTTTAGGCTTAAAGTTTCGTGCGGTAAAAGCCGATTCTGGCGCTATCGGTGGTGATGGTTCGC
>JAZKDP010000037.1:0-13518 GCA_040387515.1 Pseudomonadota bacterium | reverse complement strand
TCAAATAAAGTGATTGAAAGGGTGATATACGAGCCACATAACATTAGGAAATCGGATTTGCATAATGAAAGTAGTTAACTTTAAGCATTTCAGAAATTAAACTCTTTATATATGTTGCAAAGTATTTTCATAAGTTGAAATGTCTGTTTGATAACAAATACAAGAGAATGCCTTTAATCCATTTACATCGTGAATAATCATATCACCACGGGTGTAACTGATTAAATTTTGACGTTGTAGCGTGCCTGCTGCTTTGGTCACACCCACTCTACGTACGCCCAACATTTGTGCTAATTGCCCATGTGTAATATGTAACTCGTCAGATTGCAATCTATCTTGAAACATCAGCAACAGCCTAGCTAAACGATTTTCTAGCAAGTGGAAAATATTACAAGCGGCTAATTGCATTATTTGATTGTAACTAACATAAGCGTAGCGTTTTAATATTAAATCAAGCGTTGGTTTTTGTGCTATTTGATGAGTAAACGAGGCGGCTGGAATGCGTAATGCAAAACCCGATTTTTGTACCACAGCGCGACAAAGTGTAATGTCGACTCCTAGTAATAAACTAATGCAAAGCATCCCTTCATTGCCAATCAGTGCGACTACTAAATAGGGGCTTCCTACGACTTGTTTTTCCCATGAAATGATGCCTTCGACGGGGAAATATACGTATGAAATAGTATCTCCTGAATTACCAAGAATATCGCCTAAATTAAGGCTAACTAAATCACAATTACTAACAAAACTTTGACGGCAATCATCGCTGAGTAAATTTAATAAATAGTTACTGCCTAAGGCAGTTTTGTTGGTTGTCACGTGAGATTTCCTTTATTTTTGGCACTGTTAAATTACAAAAGCAACAGGCGGCAAAAGGAAAATTCATGACAATTCCAAATGTCGAGGGCTACAAAGAATCACACTTTAATCATCAAGCTAACTAAATTGAGATGGAGTGTCTGTTCGCTAGCAAACATTTAATGATACTAATTTAGTTATTAATCAATTTTGTGATTATGTGCGCTAAGACACTAACTATATTTAAGACACCAGCTATATTAATGAATAGCGGTTTTAATGTGCGCAAGCGAACGGACAGTGACGGAAATCAAGTGTAATTTCTTAATTAAACGCCTTAGATTTAAAGCATTAATCTAATTTAGAGAATGCTCTGAATAAGCGCGCTAATCTATTATTTGAAAGGTATACCAATGCATTGGGATCAAATAGAAGGTAATTGGGCAGAATATAAAAATAACATCAAGCAGCATTGGGGTGAAATAACGGATAACCAATTAGACATGATTGCGGGTAAACGAGATTATCTTGCCGGGAAAATACAAGTAATGTATGGCATTAGCCATGAAGAAGCAGAACATCAGCTTGTTGATTGGCAAGAAAGCCAAATTAATATTGATGGCAACAAACATTTAAAAACGAAATAACCATATTAAAAATAACCATATTAAGCAGATGCCGTTTCTTAAACTAAACCATCGAAACTGACTCAGCATTTGAGTGCATTAATGCGAATTGTTTCGCAGTTAATGCTGGGCTGAAAAAATAGCCTTGACCTTCTTCACAATGTCGATTTTTCAGAAAGTCTAGTTGCATCTTGTTTTCGATACCTTCTGCA
Organism: Pseudomonadota bacterium; assembly: GCA_040387515.1. Classification (GTDB taxonomy): domain Bacteria; phylum Pseudomonadota; class Gammaproteobacteria; order Burkholderiales; family Methylophilaceae; genus Methylotenera_A. Next base: position 11,882 of record JAZKDP010000037.1, on the reverse strand, counting down.
ATCACTTTTAATTTCAGGCTATTACCCATGCTAATAATGGCGCTCACGATAATACCTTCGTCTAACGTAGACACAATATGATGTACAAACGATTGGTCAATCTTTAGTACATCAATGGGAAATTGTTGCAGATAACTTAAGCTTGAGTAGCCCGTGCCAAAATCATCTACCGCTAGTTTTACACCCATCTTCTTGAGTCGATGTAGTATTGTGGTGCTGATATGTGCCTCACGCATCAGGACACTTTCGGTGATTTCCAACTCTAAGCAATGTGCTGGTAATTCTGTTTCCATTAAAACTGTATGTACACCGTCAACAAAATCTTTTTGCAAGAACTCTTGTGCGGAAATGTTGATTGCGATGGTGATTGTTGGTAACCCAGCATTCATCCAGCTCTTGGCTTGATAGCAAGCTTCGCGCAATACCCAACGGCCAATCGGTACAATTAAGCCAGAGTCTTCGGCAATAGCGATAAATTTTTCTGGCAGCACCTCACCCCATTCCTCATGTTTCCACCGTAGCAAAGCTTCGGCGCCAGTAATTTGCTTGGTCATCAAGTTAACTTTGGGTTGGTAGTGCAATACAAATTGCTGTTTCTCCAACGCAATACGCAAATTGGCTTCAATTATCAAGCGCTCTACAGCCCGTGTATTCATCTCATTTTTAAAAAATTGATAATTGTTGCGACCTTTCTGTTTTGCATAATACATGGCGGTATCAGCACTTTTAATAAGCGTTTCCGCATCCAAACCGTCATTAGGATATACGCTGATACCAATACTGGCGCTAATGTGCAATTGAGACTTCGCCACAGTGTGTACAAGCGTGAGTTCTTCTAAGACTTTTTCAGCGGTCAATGCAGCGTCAATATCATTTTTATTATCTGCCAATAAAATAATAAACTCGTCCCCACCTTGACGGCTAACAGTGTCGGCATTGCGCACACAATCACTTAAGCGGTTACTCACCGATTGTAATAACTTGTCACCAGTTGCATGGCCTAACGAATCGTTAATATGTTTAAAATTATCTAAATCTAAAAAAAGCAAAGCTACTTGCGTACCATTTCTATCTGCAGATGCTATGGCTCGCGCAATTCGGTCGTTTAACAATACGCGGTTTGGTAAATTGGTTAGAAAGTCATGTTGTGCCAAATGTGCCATTTTCATAGACATGGCTTTGGCTTCACTCACATCGTGAAACACAACTACCACCCCTGTGAGTTTGCCAGCCTCGTCGCGAATGGGAGACGCTGAATCTTCAATAGTCACTTCCGTACCATCTCGCTTTATTAAAACAGTGTCCGCCGCCAATCCATTGGGTTTATTGGACTGAAGTACCAAGTCAACTGGATTACAAGCAGGCTGACGCGTTGTGCCATTGATAATATTGAATATATGATGGCTAGGGCAGCCATTTGCTTCTTCGCGCGACCAGCCTGTTAGTTTTTCTGCTGCAATATTTAGGTAATCAATATTGCCATTAACGTCAGTGCAAAAAACGGCGTCACTAATTGAATTAAGTGCAATTTCCGCTCTGGTTTTTTCTTTGTACACTGATTCATCTATGATGACGGGCTCAGCAATTGAGTTCTCATTAGGCAAGCTTTGATGCGCTGCTCCATCTTTGAAAATTGCTTTAGATTTGACAGTTTTCTTTGTGTTTGCTTTAACTTGGTTGTTCATAAGATATTAATTTTCAAATTATTGCTTGTTTGATAAGAGGTATTATCAACGCCCACAAAAGTCTGTCTGTGCATCACCGCACATAAAATGAATATCTTGAATTAATCTATCAATTGACTGCGTTTTTTAATAAACAGATTATTTGGCAATGCCATGCAAAGAAGGCAATAAACGATCGAACTCTGCTTTAACCACTTGATAACATTCGCAAGATCGCATTTCTAGCTTCGGCCTATCAATCACTACAATACGGCCACGACTGTATTCAATTAAGCCAGAAGTCTGCAGCTTACATGCCGCTTCAGTTAATCCTTCACGGCGCACGCCAAGCATATTGGCAATCAATTCCTGCGTCATCGTTAGCTCATTACTTGCTAATCGATCTAAACTTAATAGTAACCAGCGGCACAATTGCTGCTCAACCGTATGATGACGATTGCAAACAGCTGTTTGAGCCATTTGTGTAATTAATGCTTGTGTGTAACGTAATAATAATCGCTGTACCGGCCCTGCACGATTGAACTCAGTTTTTAAGAAGCTTCCTGCTAAGCGATAGCCCACACCTGCGCTTTGCACAACGGCACGACTCGGTGTCGTTTCGCCGCCCATAAAAAGTGAGATTCCCAATATGCCTTCATTACCCACAATGGCAATTTCAGCGGATGAGCCATTTTCCATGACATACAGCAAAGAAATAATGCAGGTGGTGGGAAAGTATACGTAATCTAGTTGTCCGCCAGATTCGTATAAGACATGACCTAAAGGCATTTTAACCAGCTCAAGATTTGGGAATAAACGATCGTAATCGCTACTCAATAGCGCATCTAGCAGATGATTTTGGCGAGGGTCGGGCAGGGTTGTCATGAAAGCCCAAAGAGTTAATTTACTTAATTATAAATGCCATATTAAGCTTGGTATGTTCGCTAGGCAACATATGGCTATGAATGTTCAGTGGATGAGTGTTTTAATACACGTTAATCTAAGCAATATTAAATTAACGCTAGTTATTTATATATTGGTGTAATGGCTGATTTGTGGCGACTTATCCGAACATTTCCCTTCCAGCCGCAGTGGTAATCATGGCATTTGTAACGTTTAACCGGCACAACCACGCTCATTAAACGATCAACATAGCGTCTATGAATTCGTTGAGTGTAGCCTGCACAATTGGGGCATTGATATGGAGTTTCAGTCATGGGTTACTTCTTGTACTTTCAAGCTATTTAATGGTTAATCAAAGATTATTTGAACTCAAATTACGCCATGCACGCATGATTGTCGGTGCGCTTGTTAACATTGCATCCAACACATAAAAGCAAGCTACATTTTTTATAACACTGTTTGAATTTTATGTACGCTAGCGAACAGACGAGGCGTTGGATTTCACGCATTGTTCATCAACATAGTTAAAGGGTTTTAGCGTGGTGGACGCGGGTAAACTTTTGTCCCAAAAATGATTAATTTGGGTGTTTAATCAAGCGACTAGAACATTGGTGTAACCAAATACATATAGATACTCCACTCAGCTATACCTTAATTTTGTTAATTGGCTATTTTTTATATTTAATAGATTGGTCACCATGTCAAATCTCAACGCCATGTCTACGCATTCTGAAATTTCACCTCTTGCTTATAATCCTATGTACGAAGTACCAGAAGAAAGCGAAGCGCTAGCACGCGAAGGCTTAATGACAACACTGCGTGGCATTTCTGAAACAACATATAAAGGCTCTGGTTATGCTACACGTAGTGTGCATGCAAAAAGTCATGGTTTACTGGTTGGCGAGATTCGCGTGCTAGATGGGTTGCCCGATTATTTAGCACAAGGTTTATTTGCAAAGCCTGTCACTTTGCCAGTAGTGATGCGTTTCTCGACTATTCCTGGGGATATGTTGGATGACAATGTATCAACACCGCGTGGACTTGCTATCAAAGTAGTTGGTGTAGAAGGCACGCGCTTGATAGGGACTGAAAATGCGGTTACGCAAGACTTTGTATTAGTTAATGGGCCTGCTTTTTTAACGCCAGGGCCACAGCAGTTTTTATCAAAACTTAAATTGTTAGCTACAACTACTAACAGGGTTCCGGATTTAAAGAGGGCGTTATCAACCGTTTTGCAAGGCGCGGAAAAGCTCATCGAGTCAGTGGGCGGTGAAAGTGCCACTATCAAAACAATAGGTGGACATCCAGAGACCAATATATTGGGCGAAACCTATTTCAGCCAAGCGCCCATTTTATATGGCGAATATATGGCGAAAATATCAATAGCGCCTGTTTCAGACTCATTAACGCAGTTAAAAAATGTGCCCGTGGATCTTAAAGACAAGCCAAATGGCTTGCGTGAAGCGGTGGTGGATTTTTTTGCTAGCAACACTGCCGAGTGGGAGTTGCGCGTGCAACTTTGCACCGATTTGGAGAGTATGCCGATAGAAGATGCTTCTATTGTCTGGCCAGAAGAACTTAGTCCTTATATTGCTGTGGCGCGTATTACCGTAAAACCACAGTTAGCATGGAGTGAAGAGCGTTCGAAAATGATAGATGACGGTATGTCTTTTAGTCCTTGGCATGGTATCGAGGCGCATAGGCCGATTGGATCCATCATGAGAGTGCGTAAAATGGCCTATGAAATGTCTGCAAAATTCCGCGCTGAACATAATAGGACCTCAATGGTTGAGCCTGTATGTTTAAAGGATTTCCCTATCTGAATCTGAAATTCATTAAGTCATTATCTTTAAGAAAAATTTTACAATCGCAAAACGACAATTGAATATTGAAAACTAGAGAGTTTTCCCAATTTGGCAAAGTAGCGCCATAAAAGCTAATCATTTAAAAACGATATTTAGATAAGATTGTCAGACGAAATTTAAATTCCTACAAACAACATTAAATTAATTTATTAACTAATTGTATTTTAATGCTTTAATTTTAAATTAACACTTTATCAGTCCATGCTATTGCGGCATGGCATTACTACATTTCATTGTGTAAATGCTATTCACAAACACTATTTTTATTCACTTTGTACGCTAACACACAGACGAAAATGCGGCGTTAACGCATGCTTAGTTTAATGAATTGCATGAATTCCCAATCGTAAAAAACGATTAAGTCATTATCTTTATAAAGTTTTTAACAAGGATAAAACTAAAAATGAACATTAAACCGCAAAAAACAGAAGAACTTGCTCAACTAAGTGAGTTAATTGAAGACATGTCTGTGTGTATGTTAACCACTATTGATGATGCCGATGCGATGGTATCAAGACCAATGTCACCACAAGAAATGTGTGAGCAGGGCGCAGTTTGGTTTTTAACCGATCCTAATACAACCAAAGTACAACATTTGAAGCTGATGAATGTGGCGTTTTCGAATGAATCACAAGGTACTTATGTCTCGATTTCTGGCCATGGAGAATTGGTGAAAGACCGTGAGCGTATAGACCGTTTGTGGACAGCTTTTGCAAGACCTTGGTTTCCAGAAGGTGAAGATTCCAGCAATTTGGCGTTGTTAAAGTTTGTGCCACATAGCGCCGAATATTGGGATGCACCACACAGCAGGATGGTGCGTATGTTTGCGATGGTTGTCTCAATCGTCGCAGCTAAGCCAGTTAACCTGGGCGAGCACGGCAATTTAAATACGTTATAAGCATAAATTGGGAATGTGAAAATTGAATGTCTTAATTAATCAGCAGTTAATACCTTTTTAACGCTTATGTACGTTATCGCACTGAATCAAAACGGTTAACTGGTTACGCTGAATTGAGTTTTACTATTTACATAAGGATATATCATGAATCGTTTAATAGTAACTTCTGCGGTAACTGTACTGTTAAGCCTTGGTTTATTAAGTCTCAGTTTGAGCTTAAGTGCATGCAATAAACCAGCGCCAGCCAATTTGCCGGATGAGCCTATCACTGTGCCGGTGCCTAAATCTTCAGGCGGAACAGATGCTACAGGACGATCGGGTGATGAAGGTATTCAAAGTCATCCTAGAGAAACGGGTGACCAAGATATTCAGACCGACCCAGGCAAGCCGGAGGGTGACGGTAGCATTATTATTCCGCCACCAGTGGTCGATATGCCACCTGAAGTTGTGCCTGATAAGCCGTAAGTTCTAGATTAAGTCTCAAGTGTTAGATAAAAATTAAGTTAACGCGTACATCATTTTATTTGGGAGAGCATCATGAGTTTAGGAACAATATTATTGATCGTTTTGATTTTAATGCTGGTAGGCGCATTGCCAACTTGGGGGCATAGTAGAGAATGGGGCTACGGCCCAAGTGGCGGGCTAGGGTTGGTAGTGATTGTGCTAATTGTTTTGGTGCTATTAGGCAAAATTTAGTTTTCGCAAACAACCCTCTAAACTTGGGCAGCCGAGTTTAGAGGAGTTAAGCTGACGATATAAATTTTTATTATTCTGGAATTATCATTGTTATTTTTGTATAGCTAAGTGCAGGCTTTGTTTGATTAACTGGTATTTTAAGCGCTGATTTACTTAATTTTTAATACTATTTTTCATCAGCATATTTAACAATTATCGTGGCTCTGTTGTGTTGAAAAATTGCTTGGCTATGTGTGATCGTTAAATCAATTTACCAAGCAGGCTTAGCGCGACTTATACCAGACCCCAATCTGATATTTGTTGGTTTGGTCTATTTTTGATTGTTTGTACCAGCGATACTTAGCGCGTCATACGCTGATTTATTTAATTGATTAATCTGATTACGCGCTTCTAGCGCGATTTCTGATGCGGTTAAGCCGACTGGGCCAATACCACTTGCTACAAGCGCATCTGCCGCGGCACCATGCACGTAGACACCTAATTTTGCGGCATCTAATGCATTTAAACCTTGTGCAACTAAGCTGCCAATAATGCCGCTGAGTACATCGCCTGTGCCACCACTTGCTAAACCTGGATTGCCAGTCGCATTCATAAACCAATTGCCGTTTTCGTCTGCACAAATACTACCTGCACCTTTTAATACGCATAGCGCTTTAAATTGGTAAGCTAAATTTAAAGCGCTTTTTGTTCGATTATTTTGAATATTTTCTACCGTCGTTTTAAGTAATCTGGCTGCTTCTGCAGGGTGTGGCGTGAGGATGGTTTGTGCTTGACGCTGGTGCAATATTGTCACCAAATGTGGATGTTGGCTCAGTAAGTTAAGCGCATCCGCATCCATTAATAAAGGGGTGTGTTGCACCATACAAAACTCTAATAATTCTACAGCCGCTTTTGACTGACCCAAACCAGGGCCGATAACTACACAACTTAATTGCGTCAAGTTGGCGAGTGTTGCCGCTGAATGCAGCATGATTTCTGGGTGGCACACATCCACACTAGGTGCGTCAGACGCTAAAAATGCTGCATATACGCGCCCAGCACCGCAAAATAAAGCGGCGCGTGCGGCCAACAAAACCGCACCCACCATGCCAGTATCGCCGCCCACAATCGCCACGCTGCCAAAAGTGCCTTTGTGCGCATCAATACTGCGTGGGGGTAGCGTCGATAAAAGCATGTTACGAGTGAGTGAGTGAGTTTCTGTTATATCTGACTCTGAATCGAAGGTGGAAATAATGAATCCTTTTAAGTAGCAAATGGATATAGTTAACACATCATCTGATGTCTAATTTAACTGGTTGTACTTTTAGTGTAGATGTACACAAAAAATACTTTATAAATCATTCTATCTCAATGCCAGAAACTTTAAAACGTGCGTTAGTACACGGATGGATTAAGTCAAGCCAACACAATTGACTTGAATGCTTGTATTTTTGCCAATGGGTGTAATTAGCCCATTTCATCTGGCTATTGAGGGGCGCGTAAGACAAGAGGGTGTATCAATAAAGTTGTTTATCCGTTAAAATTACGCACTTCCGTATTGCTGACTGACTTATTAAGCAAACGCTTAAATAGCCTATTTTACTATTTATTACACAACTTAATTTTAAGGATTAAACATGAGCCAAATTATTATTGACCACAACCCATCTGAAGAGAAATTAAAAGAACTAGGCGTAGCTAGCTGGTCTATCTGGGAGAAAGAAGTTTCTAAATTCCCACTAGATTTCGGTATGACAGAAAGCGCTTATTTGCTTGAAGGTGAAATTCACGTAACGCCACAAGGCGGCGAAAAAGTAGTGATTAAAGCAGGTGATTTTGTTGTTTTCCCAAAAGGTATGAAATCACAATGGGAAGTTGTTAAACAATTGAAAAAACATTACAAACATTCATAATTTAAATGAATTGTATAGCTTAACTACTTGATTGTAAGTGTGTTAAGTTGATATTAAAAGCCGGTCTCTAATTAATATAGAGCTCGGCTTTTTTGTTTTTGTCGGAAGTATGTGATCAATCGTACAGTCAATAATCTGAGCGCTTATATCAGCGTTATTTACTTCAACCTTGGATTCGCTAAGCTACAACTTACTTAAGTTTTGTGTAAGTTGTTCAATTTGATTCGGATTGAGCGGTTGGTTATGTTTGGCGGAAATCAAAAAGCTATCTTCTGCACGGTTTCCCAGCGTATTAATTTTGGCGTTATGCAAATCAACTGCTTCCTGTAAAAATATATTGGCTATTTTGGCTAATAAACCTGGTCTGTCACCGGCAACAATTTCCAAAGTGTGGTTAATACCTTGCGCTTCAGCCGCTAATTTAATCTGTGGTTGAATCGACATATATTTTACTTGGCGACTTACTCGGCCTTGCAGTGGCGATTCTAATGGTTGGGAACTATCTATTTTTTGTGCGAGTTCAGTCTCTATAAATTTTAATAAACCACTGTAACTAACCGATTTATTTGATTGATCTAAAACAATAAAATTATTTAATGCATAGCCATGATTCGTCGTGTAAATCTTGGCTTGTACAATGTTGTAAGCCATACGGTCAAAAAAGTTACAGATGCGCGCAAACAAATCATCTTGATTACGCGTGTAAATCATCACCTGTATACCGTCGCCATCTGGGCTTAAACGGGCGCGGACAATAGGTTTTTCGGTAAATACATGTGGCGTTAATAATCGGCTTTGCCAAGCAATCTCATCGGATTCAAAGCGCACAAAATAATCTGTGCCTGCATTTTTCCACAGGGCTAGATACGATTCTGGTTTAAGTCCATATTGCGTAAGTTTTGCTGTTGCTTCTTGCTGGCGCGATTCAATCATTTTTTGTTTGCTGAAATCGACGTTTTTTAATACGTTACGCGTGGCGTAAAATAAACTCTCTAATAATCTGGCTTTCCAAGCATTCCATACCACTGGACTTGTGCCACGAATATCTGCGACTGTTAATAAGTACAAGGCAATTAAGCGTTTTTCTGTCTTCACCAAATGTGCAAACTGTTGAATCACTTCAGGGTCGGATAGATCGGATTTTTGTGCCGTGCTAGACATTTTAAGATGTGCGTCTACTAACCATGCAACCAAGTCAGCTTCCTCTTTTGCCAGTCCATGTAGCTTACAAAAGCGTCTGGCATCAATTGTGCCTAAGCTGGAATGATCGCCATTCCGTCCTTTTGCAATGTCATGAAATATTGCCGCAAGATAGAGCAGGTAAGGCTTTTTAAAATTTGAGAATAACTCGCTACATAGAGGGAATTCGTGCTTAAGCTCATGTTTTGCATAGCGACGCAAATTGGCTAATACATTTAAAATGTGCTCATCCACTGTGTAAACATGAAACAAATCATGTTGCATTTGGCCAACTATTTTGCCAAAAGCCGGAATATATTGACCCAGAATGCCATAGCGATTCATGCGCCGTAAGCTATGATTAACGCCTTCTGGCTGCGATAAAATAGTTAAAAACGTGTTTTTATTTTCTTTAGATTGGCGAAAGTCATGGTTGACTATTTTTTTAACCCGTTGCAGTTCACGAATTAAATTGGCGCTCATACCGGTGAGTTGCGGGTGCTTCTGTAAGAGTAAAAAACTCTCCAAAATGGCGTTTGGATACTGTTGCAATACATTTGCAGTTTTAATTTCCAGCAAATCATCGTGGGCTTCAAACCTTGCGTTAATTGATGTAATTTTAGATTTGGCCTGATTTAGGCTTAACCGAAATGTTTTAAGTAATATTTCATTGATTAAATTGATAAATTTCGCACTGGTGTAATAGCTTTGCATCAGCTGTTCACTAGCGCGTTTGCGTGGAGTAGTCACATAACCCAAATCTCCTGCCAACTCATTTTGAAAGTCAAACAGCAATCGATCTTCACGTCGTTTGGCCAAATAATGCAAGCGAATGCGCAAATTTTGCAAATTGCGTTCATGACGTTTAATTCGGCGCATTTCAGCCGAAGTGATGATGTTGTTTTTAGCTAAACTAGCCCAATTTTTACCAAGATTTTGACTTTGCGCCAACCATAAAATCATATGCAAATCGCGCAAGCCACCTGGGCTTTCTTTGATATTGGGCTCTAGGTTGTAAGTTGTATCGTTAAATTTTGCGTGGCGATTATCTTGTTCTTTAAATTTTTTCGCAAAATACTCGGCCGGATGCATGGTGTTATTCAGGGCTTCTAAAAATGCTTGATAATCCCTTTTTTTGCCACAAAGTAAACGCGCTTCAGATAAGTTGGTTTGCACCGTCACATCATTTGCAGCTTCATCTACGCACTCTTGTAATGTACGTACGCTGTGACCTACATTTAAACCAATGTCCCATAACAAGCCGATTAACGCTTCAATCTCTTGGTTAAGAGCGTGTGGGGTGGCATCTGGCAGTAAGATCAGCAGATCAATATCAGAGTGTGGATACAGCAGTTGGCGACCGTAGCCGCCAACTGCAATTAGACAGATATCCGCATCAATATTGGTTTCAAGCCATATTTTCTTTAAAAGCTGATCAATTAACAGCGATTGTTGCTTTAGTAGTAGGGCGGTATTTTTATGTTGATAAAATGCAGTTTCCAGTGCATTTTGTTGCGCTTTTAACGCACAACGCCATATTTGAATGGTTTCTTTTGACTGGTTTTTTTGCTGTGCCATTAGTTTTGCTGGATCACTAATTTGGAAGCGCCATTAATTGTTAAGCAAAAACTGGGGTAGCTGGCGTGCCAGCAGACACTGTCAGCACTTCGAAACCCGTTTCAGTCACCAATATTGTATGTTCCCATTGCGCCGATAAGCTGCGGTCTTTAGTCACAATTGTCCAGCCATCAGGCATTTGCTTGATATCGCGCTTGCCGGCATTAATCATGGGTTCTATGGTGAAAATCATACCAGCGCGTAATTTTAAGCCAGCACCTGGCTTACCGTAGTGCAAAATTTGTGGGTCTTCATGAAATTTTTTGCCAATGCCATGACCACAAAATTCACGCACCACGCTAAAGCCATTTTTTTCTGCAAAGCTTTGAATGGCATAACCAATGTCACCCAAAGTCGCATCTGGTTTCACTTTGTTAATGCCTATCCACATGGCTTGATAAGTGAGTTCTGATAAACGCTTGGCCTGTATAGATGCTTCGCCAATATGAAACATACGCGATGTATCACCGTGATAACCATCTTTAATCACCGTGATGTCAATATTTACAGTATCACCGTTTTTAAGTACTTTATCACTCGGCACGCCGTGACAAATCACATGGTTCACCGATGTGCAAATTGATTTGGGGTAGGGCGTGTGACCATCTGGCGCATAGTTAAGTGGTGCAGGAATCGCTTTTTGTACATTGACTATATAATCATGGCAAAGCTGATCCAGCTTTTCAGTCGTTACACCATGCACCACAAAAGGCGTGATGTAATCTAGCACTTCGGATGCTAATTTACCCGCAATGCGCATTTTTGCGATGTCGTCAGTGTTGTTAATGGTAATTGGCATATGTTCAAAAGCGGTAGTGAATTAATTACTTATTTTATCATAGCGAGGATGGTATGCATGCTATGCCGAAGCCTTGATAAGTAAATTATGATTTACACTATATTTTTATTAAAGCTCGATCGTATTTATCAGGATTTTACAAACACTGAATTGCGATTGAATCTAAATCAATTTTTAGCTATAATGCACGCCACTTGATTAGCGCTTTGCTAACGCAAGTTAATTTAAATCAATGCATCGTCCCGTACAGGGTGTTTGAACAAGGTTCAAATATTGTGGATGAATGTAATGTTAACCCTTACATGGAGTAATAAAATGTCAGTTACTATGCGTCAAATGCTTGAGGCCGGTGTTCACTTTGGCCACCAA
>JAZKDP010000036.1:0-75852 GCA_040387515.1 Pseudomonadota bacterium | reverse complement strand
ATTACGTTTTTTGCCACTGCGTCTGGTTTGATAATGCTAAGGGTGCGTTCTACTGCCATTTGAAACTCCAAAAATTAATAATTAAATGAACTACTTAGAAAGGTGCAGATTTTAGCATTTTTGACGGATTTGATAAACCACAAAAAACAATGTCACGCTATAAAAAACCTTTTCTAGCTATAAAGGCTTAAAAGTATGCTCTGTCTATTTATTGCTTCAAACTTAATCTTAATTACTTCATCAAGTCCTACGTAACAATCCGCATCTATCCTATACGCAACATAGGCAGTGCTGACTAACATTCATATCACGCTTCAGTTTCAAACTGAAAACGGACTTCGCAGCTTAAATTAGGAGAATGATATGAATACTACAAAAACTGATTCACTTTTTTCATTAAAATCAGGCTTATTAATTGCAGCTAGCTGCTTCGCATTAAGCAGCCCAGCCTTTGCCGACGAACAGTTTTACGGATCAATCGAAAGTCGCCCAGCTGAAAATCCTGGCATTTGGGTTATTAGTGGTCAGCAAGTAGAAGTCACGGATAAAACAGAAATTGATAATGATCACGGCCCATTGGTTGTAGGCTCATGTGTGGAAGTTGAGCACAAAAAAGGTGTGGTGAAAGAGATCGAATCTGCTAAACCAGTTAAATGTGGCAAAAAATAATCACTGAGTTTGTTATATAGAAAAGAGGCTACGGCCTCTTTTTTTGATTCACTAAACTTAAAGTTTAGCTTTTAAGGTTTTAGTGATTTTTCTGTACTGTCTTTTTTCAAATCAAAAATATGTACTGATAAAAATATCTCACGTAAAAAACAGCCTAAACCAACAACCAAGCTTGCCATGGTGACAATAAATAAAATTGAAACGATGCGCGATGGGTTGATGTTGACCACTGCACCCATAAATAAAGCCCCAATCACCAGCGAAACAAACAAAGCAGATGCGGTGCACAACGTAATCGCCCAATGCACCCACGATGCGCGAACAGACAATATGGACAACTCGTTTGATTTGTTTTGCGGTAATGCAATCTCCGCTTCGTTTAGCACTCTATAACGGTCAACTATTCGACCAAGTCGGCCTGTAAGTACGCTTAAAATGGCGCCGATGCCGGTTAGCAAAAACACAGGTGCAACGGCTAATTGAATCACATGTGCGACGTTGGTTAAATTTTCGGTAATAATTTGCATATGCTTTTTGTGTTCAAAATAATGGACTAAACCCATTTTAACGGTATCGCTTGAAAGTTAAAAGCATGAAAATCAAAAGCATGTCCGGCACGAATTGTGGCAAAATCTCATCATGGAAATAAAGCAAGATAACGTGAACACACAAGGTAATATGAAAACAATAGTCGCCACCTGCCCAGCTTGTGGTTTGTTATGCGACGATGTATTCATTGAAAATAAACAATCACACATCAAGGTTTTAAATACTGCCTGTCCAAAAAGTATCCAGTTTTTTGAGCAACCTTTAAGTGATAATTCACCAAAAATTAATGGTGAATCTGTAACTTTAAAACAAGCAATTTCACACGTCGCAAGCTTATTAAAAGCCAGCACAAAACCTTTATTTGCAGGCTTAAGTACGGATGTGCAGGGCTTTCGTGCCATTTATAGTTTGGCGAATAAAACCAATGGCAATTTACAGCACATAAATGCACAAAGCATGGCGCGCAATATGGCGGTATTACAAAGCTCAGGCTGGCAAACGACGACTCTGAGTGAAGTAAAAAATCGCGCGGATGTAATTGTGTGTATTGGCACAGATATCGTTTCGCACAATACGCGATTTTTTGAGCGTTTTATATGGTTAAGTAACCCGAATGCTGATGCCTTGTTTACAAACTCCAAACAACGTGAAGTAATTTATATTGGCGAAAATCTCAACACCAAAGCGGGCACTTCGCCAGACGGCAGACAACCAGTATCAATCAATTGCAACCAGTCTGATTTGCCTGAAGTATTAGCGGTTTTGCGCGCTTTAATCGCTGGAAAAAATCTTAAAGCGCAAAGTGTAGCGGGTATTCAAATCAGTGATTTATTGGCGATTTCTGACAAATTAAAACAAGCCAAATACGCTGTGCTTGCTTGGGTTGCGAAAGATTTAGATTTTCCGCATGCAGCGTTAACGATTCAAAGTATTACAGAATCCGTAGCATTGCTGAATAATCAAACTGGCCGCGCGGCTGGCTTGTCATTAGGTGGCAGCGATGGCGACACATCTGCCAACAACGCCAATACTTGGTTAAGTGGCTTTAGTTTGAATGATGATAAATTTAATCACGATACAATCGTATGGATAAACAGTTTTAACGCTAAAAAATTGCCAGAAAAAACAGATTTTCCTTTGATTTTTTTGGGCAATGCCAATACAAAATTTGAACAAATACCTGATGTATTTATCCCCATTGCCACACCCGGCTTAGATTGCGGCGGCACATTATTTAGAGTGGATTCAGCTGTGATTCTGCCATTAAAAAAAGTACGTGATAATAATTTGCCGACATTAAGTGAAGTTGCGCGCAAGATTGAGGCTTTGCTTAAGTGATTACACATTTAAAAAATGGCAGAATTTACTGTCCAGTCATGGGTGCAGATGGTGTTGTACAGGATATTTATATTCGCGATGGTAAAATTATTGCCAAGCCAGCCAGCCATGAAAAAATCAATCAAACTTTTGATTTAACTGGAAAAATTGTGATGGCTGGCGCGATTGATATGCACAGCCATATCGGCGGCGGCAAGGTCAATATTGCGCGCATGATGTTGCCAGAATTTCAAGAAAACAAAAACTACAGCGAGCCAGAGGCGCATATTTGTACGCCAAATTGCAGCCATCATGCAACGCCCAACACCAGTGACACTGGCTTTAGATACATTGAAATGGGTTATACCGCTGCTTTTGAGCCAGCGATTTTGCCGATTAACGCCCGCCAAGCGCATCTTGAAATGGCTGACACGCCGATGATAGACAAAGGCGGCTACGCCATGCTCGGCAATGACGATTACTTTTTGCGCCTTTTAAGTAGCAATGCCGACCAAAAAGTGATTAATGACTACGTTGCATGGACATTGCACGCGACACAAGCAATTGGCATTAAAGTGGTTAACCCTGGCGGAATTTCGGCATTTAAATTCAATCAACGCCGATTAGATTTAGACGAAAATCATAGTCATTACCAAATTTCACCACGCCAAATTCTAAAAAGTTTAAGTCGTGCAGTGCATGATTTAGGCATCGCCAAGCCTTTGCATGTACATTGCAACAACTTGGGCGCCGCAGGAAATTTTGAAACTACGTTGAATACCATGGTTGCGTCTGACGGCGTGCCCATGCATTTGACGCATATTCAATTTCACAGTTACGGCACTGAAGGCGACAAAAAATTCTCATCCGCCGCGGCGCAAATCTCAGAAGCGCTGAATAACAATAAACACATCACCGCTGATGTTGGGCAAATCCTTTTCGGGCAAACGGTGACGGCATCAGGCGATAGCATGATGCAACATCTAAACGCCAAATTCGCGAATCCCAAAAAATCAGTGATTATGGATATTGAATGCGATGCGGGCTGTGGCGTGGTGCCGTTTAAATATCGTGATCAAAATTATGTAAACGCACTGCAATGGGCGATTGGATTGGAAATCTTTCTGTCAGTTGAAGACCCGTGGCGCATCTTTTTAACGACTGATCATCCAAATGGCGCGCCGTTTACAAGCTATCCTCATTTGATTCGCTTGCTGATGGATAAAAGCTTTAGAAATGAAGCTTTTGCCAAACTTAACTTAGATGCGCAAGCGATGAGTAACTTAACCAGTTTAGATCGCGAATATAGCCTGTATGAAATCGCCATTATGACGCGTGCAGGCGCGGCTAAATTAATCGGCTTAAATGATCGCGGCTATTTAGGCGTTGGCGCAGCGGCAGATATTACAATTTACACCGACCAACCTGACCGCGAAGCGATGTTTGCCAAGCCTGATTACGTATTTAAAGATGGTGAATTGGTTGTAAAAGATGGCAAAGTAGTCAAAGTAGTTTGGGGTAAAACGCACACTGCAAAACCTGCATTTGATATTGATGTTGAACAAGATTTAAAACAATATTTCGATAAATACCATACGATTCAATTAGATAACTTTAAAATATCCAATGATGAAATTGCCGAAGATGGCCGTGGTGGCATCATCACTCACACGAATTAATCCGTAAATATCATGATTATTAACTCCATTAAAATTGATGACACCTTTGCCGAAGCATTCAATATGCGCGGCACGCGCGTGATTATCACGGCACTCAACCATAAATGGGCTTATCACGCAGCTAATGCCATGACAGGTTTTGCCACCAGTGTGATTGGTTGTGGCGTTGAGGCAGGAGTTGAGCGGGAATTATCGGCAGATGAAACGCCAGATGGCAGACTAGGTGTCAGCGTTTTAATGTTTGCGATGGGCAGCAAAGTATTAATGCAACAGTTGGAAACCCGCATGGGGCAATGTATTCTAACCTGCCCTACCGCCGCTGCGTTTGCAGGCATTGAATCTGATGATCAAATCAGTTTAGGCAAACATTTGCGCTATTTTGGTGATGGTTATCAAACATCCAAACTGATAAATGGTAAAAGATACTGGCGCATCCCTGTAATGGACGGCGAATTTCTCACCGAAGAAACCACTGGCATGGTACGTGCGATTGGTGGTGGTAACTTTTTGATTTTAGCCACCTCACAACCCGCTGCATTGCACGCAGCAGAAACCGCGATTGAAGCCATGAAAAAAGTACCCAATGTCATCATGCCGTTTCCTGGTGGTGTGGTGCGTTCCGGCTCTAAAGTGGGCAGCAAATACCCGAAAATGTTCGCCTCAAGCAATGATGCTTTTTGCCCAACATTGAAAGGTTTGGTGAATAGTGAATTAAGTGACGACATTGAAAGCGTGATGGAAATTGTGATTGACGGCCTAACATTTGATGACATCGCAACATCCATGCGCGTAGGCATCCAAGCCATTTGCGACTTAGGTGAAGTCAGTGGCGTAAAGCGCATTTCTGCAGGTAATTATGGCGGAAAGCTGGGCCCGCATCATTTTAAATTGCATGAAATTATGAGTGTCGCTTCATCATGAGTGCGCTCACATTCACGCCTAAATCAGACTCAGCGCACAACATTGATTGTCGCCGCTTAACGCCTAACATTTTGGCTAACTTAACTGCCGCTCAAATTGAAAACTTAAGCCTACTTAACATTAAAAACTCAGCAAAAATCGGCGACTTTTTTGATATTTCAGGTACTGACACCAATCATATTATTTTCAAAAACACGCATCATCAACTGGATTATATTGGTCATAAAATGTCGCACGGGCAAATCACCATTGAAGGTGATTGTGGCGATTTTTTAGGTGCAAATATGCGTGGTGGCAATATCATTTGCCATGGCAATGCTAATGATCGTGTTGGTGATCAAATGCGGCGCGGCTTAATTTTAATTGATGGCAACGCTGGCGATTATTGTGGCAGCCGTATGATTGCCGGCACAATCGGCATTTATAGCAACACAGGAAACAACATCGGATTTGCCATGAAACGCGGCACAATTTTACTCACCAAAACACCTAAACTGCACGCAACAATTCAAGATTGCGGCACGCACACATTGCCATTTTTAGCCTTACTTTTTAAATCATTTAACGCATTCAGCACGCCATTTAATGCACTTAAAAACTTACGTGTACAACGTTATGCTGGCGATTTAGCATGTGATGGCAACGGCGAAATACTCATTTGCAATACCAATGTTTCTGCTTAATTATTGAAGGTGTTAAAATAGCTCTTTTAGTAATTGTTAAGTATCACCATGCCTGAAATAAAACCCAAGACCCAAGCAAAATACCTAACTGCTGCGCTGTATAAATTCGTTAGCCTGCCTAACTACACAGCCCTTCAAGCACCTATTCACGCAGCCTGCGAAGCGCATCATATTAAAGGCACAATCTTACTAGCGGCAGAAGGCATTAACGGCACGATTGCTGGGCTGCCTGATGATATTCAAGCAACACTCAAATTTTTACGCGAAGATCCCATTTTCAATGGTTGTTTTAGCGATTTAGAGCACAAAGAATCTTTTGCCGATGAACATCCGTTTTATCGCATGAAAGTAAAACTAAAAAAAGAAATCGTGACGCTTGGCGTTGCAGGTGTTAGCCCAACCAAACTAGTCGGCACTTATGTACAACCACAAGATTGGAACGCATTAATCAGTGACCCAGATGTGATTTTGATTGATACACGCAACGATTACGAAGTAGATATTGGCACATTTAAAGGCGCGATAGATCCCAGAACTACAACATTTCGTGAGTTCCCAGAATATGTGGCAAAAAACCTAGATAAAACCAAACATAAAAAAGTTGCCATGTTTTGCACTGGTGGCATTCGTTGCGAAAAAGCCAGCAGCTACATGATGGATCAAGGCTTTGAAGAGGTGTATCACCTACAAGGCGGCATTTTAAAATACCTGGAAACAGTGCCTGAAGCGCAAAGCCTATGGCAAGGTGAATGCTTTGTATTTGATCAGCGCGTAGCCGTCAAACACAATTTAGAAGTAGGCGAATTTGATCAATGTTACGCCTGTCGCCATCCACTATCGCCAGCTGAAATGCAGAGCGCAGAATATACACCAGGCATCTCATGCCCCTATTGCTACAACACGATTAGTGAAGAAAAGCGCGCCAGTTTAACTGAAAGGCAGAAGCAGGTAATATTGGCTAAAAAGCGTGGCGCAACGCATATTGGTGAGAAACAAAAATAGCTGAATTAATCATTTATTGAGAAACAATTTTTTACTGGGAGAAATATCATGGCAACAGCTCTCTTAATTGTTTTATTTATTATTATTGCCCTACTCGTTTTTACGTCCTTTAAACCAAGTACTTTCAGAGTAGAGCGTTTGGTTAATATCCAAGCATCACCTGAAAAGATATTTCCGGTAATCAATGATTTACATCAACACCTAAATTGGTCTGCTTGGGAAAAAATTGACCCTAACATGCGACGTATCTTTAGCGGCCCACCAAGCGGCGTTGGTGCGATTTATGAATGGAATGGCAATAGGCAGATTGGTCAAGGTCGCATAGAAATTTTGGAATCTATTCCGTCGTCCAGAATCATCATGAAAATTGATTTTATTCAACCATTTAAGGCAACTAACACGCTTGAATATACATTAAAAGCTCAAAGCAATAGCACAACCGTTACACATGCGATGTTTGGAGATAGTCCTTACATTGCAAATTTAATGTGTTTATTCTTTGATAGAGAAAAAATGGTTGGCGGCAAATTTGAAGAAAGTTTGAATGCATTAAAAGTCATATGCGAAAGTAAATAATTCGTAAAAGCGATGGCAAATATTTTTAATGCTTATTGAGAAACAAAAAAGCCACATATGTTTAAATATGTGGCTTTCAGGCACTTCTTGATACTAGGTGAAACACTAAAATGGTGGAGCTGGCGGGAATCGAACCCGCGTCCGCAAATCCTCCACAGACAGTTCTACATACTTAGCCTTGTTGTTTGATTTAATGTGCAACACACCAACAGACAAGCAGTTTGCACACGAGTCACCTTAAGGTTAATTTTACGCTAAGTAACCCAACGTAAAACGTATCCCGTGTAAATGACGCTGCGATGGTTTTAAGGCCACCCACCCCACGGGAGAGATGGTGCAGCGTCTAGCAGAACTAAGCTGCTAGAGCGTAAGTTTCGTCGTTTGCGACTATACTTGTTTCAGCTGTATTTACGAGGTAATCTGAGCCTCGGTATGCCCTGCACTGCTTTGTAACCCACGTCGAAACCTGGTCAGCCCCAAAACAGAATTCAATTATACGCTGATTTGGTTTGATTAGCTCTGCAACTTATTTTTGAACAGTAATCTATTGATTCCGAATCTTGAGAATTGTTCAAAAAACTATTTGTTATGCGCGCGCATAATGCGGCCTTTTTCGCGATCCCAATCCCGGGCTTTTTCGGTATCACGTTTGTCGTGTTGTTTTTTACCTTTAGCTAAGCCAATTTGTACTTTTACACGGCCTTTGGAAAAATGCATATCCAGCGGCACAATTGTGTAACCTGCGCGGTCCACTTTCTCGATTAGCTTGATAATTTCTTCATTATGTAACAACAGCTTACGCGTTCTAATCGCATCAGGCCGAACGTGCGTAGAGGCTGCACCTAATGGCGTGACATGACAGCCAATGATGTAGATTTCACCGCGTTGAATAATGACATAGGCTTCTTTTAGATTGACACGGTTATCGCGGATGGCTTTAACTTCCCAGCCTTCCAGCACAACACCGGCTTCGTATTTATCTTCGATAAAGTAATCAAAAAAGGCTTTTTTATTTTGGGCGATGCTCATATTGCTATCATTGGGGTGTTTATGACTTAAAATGGTATTTTACGCTAGTTTGACTAACTGACTAATAGAAAAAATCTGAATGAATAAGGTTGAAAAAACTGTTTTAGTAATGCACTCCGCAGCACAAATGTATGCGCTGGTAGATGCGGTAGAAGATTATCCTAAATTTTTACCTTGGTGCGGCGGGGTTGATTTGCTGGAACGCACCGAAACTATCACTAGTGCGACTTTGCATATTAATTATCATGGTTTAAAACAAAAATTTACCACGCAAAACCTGAAACAATTCCCATGCCACATGGACATCAGATTAAAAGATGGCCCATTTAAACAATTAGACGGCCATTGGCATTTTATTGAGTTGCGACCAGACGCCTGCAAAATTGAATTTAGATTAAATTATGAGTTTGCAAATAACTTATTAGAGAAAATAATCGCACCTGTATTCAGCCACATCGCTAATACCTTTGTGGATGGCTTTGTTGCCAGAGCCGACAAGGTGTATGCAGCAAAATAGCGCATTCAATACGTGGGTTAAATATGGATGAAGCGTTAATCACAGTAGAAGTTGCCTATGCGCTACCAAATAAACAACTGATTATTCCAGTGCAAGTGCCGCAACAATCTAATATTGAAGCAGCAATTCATGCTTCAGGCATCTTACAAAGCTTTCCAGAAATTAATTTAAGTATTCACAAGGTGGGTATTTTTGGCAAGCTTACCAAGTTAGACGCTAACATTCGCCATTTAGACAGAATCGAAATATATCGTCCATTAATCGCAGATCCTAAAGCTTTGCGTAGAAAACGCGCAACTGATAGAAAGTAATAAAACAAACAAGAAAAAAATTTCCATCATTTCAACTAAAAACTATCTAACGATCATTATCGTCGTTTTCAGTTGATCTGCATCACGCGCATCTGCAAATAGCAGAATCTCACCAGTCAGTAAAGTGTGCTCCTTGCCTGCTGGTGAATATTCTTTAACCTCAGCGGTTAACCTGTGCGTACTTACCACTCCTTTTTCTACCTTACTTAAAAGGTCTCTGATTCGTCTGCAGGTCTCATCTCCAAAAACAGCCTCTAATCCCCTTTTTAAAATTTCAGGCTCATTTTTATCGCAAGTTTCTGCTATTTTTTTATTAACAGCCTCAATTTTATCAAATCCTTTTAGCACCATCATGCCGTAGTCTTGCTGAGAAAAAATAGCATCCCAGTTTTGTAGGCCACTTTTATACGCGCGCTCTAAATTCTTTGCTTCGGTAATATCTTGGTTAACTTCTATAGCGCCGATAATATTTTTATCAGCATCTAGCATCGGCATTGCATACATGACGATAGTTCTTTTTTCTCCATCAAAGGCCTGAATATTAACAATCTCTTTGGCAACAACCTCTCCATGCTTCACCGCACGCGCCAAAGCCCAGCCTTCAGCTCCAAGCTCGTTCCCGTCTGCTTCTTTCCAGCCTTTGTACTCTCCGTACTTATCCAGATCTACATATCTTTCACCGCCCCAAATTCTTTTCCCCTCTGGGTTTAAAAGTTGTATGTGTCCATCTTTATCGGCTCCACATAAGCCTACTGGGATAATATCAATCATATTTCTCATCATGAGATCACTAAACTCTAGCGCTTTTTCAGCACGCTTTCTATCTGTGATATCAGCACTAATTGCCATCAATTTTGATGGTCTTTGCATTGAATCCTTAACAAGCATGCCCCGAGAATTAAACCAACGCTCTTCGTTAGTTTTAGAATCGTTTAAACTAAACTCCCAGTTAGGTGGCGTTGTAACATTAAACTGATCAATCAAATCCTCTAGCAACATATCTTCGAAAGGAAGAAACTTCGCTCTAATTTGTTCAGGCTCTATGCCAAAAACCTGTTTTGCATTATCACTAAAGGTAATTGAGCCAGTTAGTACATTCCACTCCCAAGACACAATTTTGGCCATTTCAAGTGTCAACTTCATGCGCGCTTCACTTTCCATAATTTCAGTCAGATATTTTCTTCTGATATCTGTCATAGCGCTTTGACTTTGGCCCTGAGTCACATCCTGCATGCTTTGAATAGCATCATCCCCATAACGAAGCCAAATCCAGTTAACTTCTAAAAAATCAGCTAATACTCTTAAATTTTCATAATCAATTTCGCCTCCATTCGCCCATCGATGTACAGAAGGGGCGGATTTACCAACTGCGTTTGCTATTTGTGCAAAAGTTAATTGCTTTTGTTGCATTAGCACCACCAAACGCTCAGAGAAACCATTTTTACTATTACTTTTTAACATGTTGCTTAAGCTCAATTCTTTAATTAATTCAGATTATTATAAATTTAAAACACCATCTAAATAAAATAGTCCAATCACATTATAACTTAATAAGTTATTTATTACTTTACAAGTAATAAATAACCCTGTATAAATATCACCAATGTCCTAATTTATCGCTAAAAATGTGTCATCGCACTGATTAAGCTGGGATTTAAGGCATTTAAATTATCTTTCAGAGGAGCATCGTTATGAATAAGTTATCAATAGCAAAGTCTTTAGTTGTAACCGGTATCGCACTTTTTTCTGTATTATCATTTGCGCATGGCGTCACAGTCCCAGAAGGAAGCAAAAGCCTTCAGTTTTTCAAAAACCCTAAAAGCCAGCCAATCGCGTCTATGAACGAGCCGGGAGTTAACGCTTATTTTCAAGATATTGTGGGAAGTAGCAGCCCAACTGCTCCAGTTTGGTGTGGCTTATTCAAAATTGAAAAAGGCAAATCACTTGTGTACAACTATGATTATGACGATGCAAAAGTTATTCTAGAGGGTCACATTTACTTCTCTGATGGTAAGCAAAAAGTGAAGGGCGAGCCTGGCGACGTTTTATTCTTCCCTAAAGGCTCAAAAATTACTTTTTCAACCGACTCAAGCGGTACAGCATTCGCTTGTGGGCAACGTAAACAGTTCTAAGGCATAACAAACCAGGGGCTAGCTGGGAGTAAGATTGAGGCAGTGCCAGATAAACACTCAATACCAGCCTGCTCCTTTAGTATTTTTTAATGACTGCTCAAGGATTCCGCAATCAAATCCAAGCTCACATCCTTTAGGAGTGGTGGAAATGATTTTTAGGAATCTCGTTATACTTTTTAATTCGCGCTTGATTTGATTTCAAAAGCTCCCAATGCCACTCATGTGACTGAACTCATATTAAAAGATTGGCTTAGTATAAAAACTTAATTACATCGCAGATGCCCAGCATCAAGAACGGCGAGCACGACCTCTAGCGATGCAACAACAACCAAATAGCAGATAGTATTTGGTCTTTCAAACCTCAACGCAAACTGCTAAATTAATTGCAGTACTGCGCCATTTCGCCGCGCGCTTTGTCTTCACCGCGTTTTAAGCCTGCGTCATCTAAATATTCACGTTCGCCCTTTTCATTCATTTTGTATACGCGCCCACCTTGCGCATACGATTGAAGATTGGCTTTCGCTGCTTTACAGTTTTCTTCTTTTAGCTTTGCTTGCGCTTCTTTTTCTTGTTTGTTAGCTTTTTCTCTTTCAGCATTCTCTTGACGTATTTTTGCTGCTGCATCTTCCGCACTCACTGTTGGCATTTGCGGTGCAGGTGACGCAATTACTGGCGCTGTAGGCGGGTTTGTGACGGTAGATAATGGCTCTTTACCTGTTGGGCCAATATTTCTTTTACCATTCATATTTTCAAGCTTAATATTAGAAGGTGGTGGCGTATCGGTATATTGCGTTTGCCCATTTTTGTCTTTCCATTTATAAAGCTCCGCATGGCCTAAAGTTGGTAATGCAATACAAACGGCTAGCGCTATTATTAAATGGTGAAATTTCATTTCTTTTCCCAATCTTATGTTTATAAACTTTTAGTTATTTTTTATTTTAATGAACATCTTTATACTCAGTCAGCTAAGCATATCCTATGCCAAACAACGTCAGCAACATGCATTAAGTTTACGTAATTATGCTTAATTTAGCTATGAATGGATGATTTTTAACAGTTTTCTTAACACAATTACTGGTTCAACTTTTAATAAGTGTTGCAAATCGGTATAATCTCGTTTTGGAAATAAGGATTACTCATGCGTTTGCTGCAACAAGCTCTTACTTTTGATGATGTTTTACTAGTTCCTGCGCACTCAGTGGTCATGCCACGCGAAGTTAGTCTTAGTACGCAACTCACCCGAAACATTAAACTCAATATCCCCCTAGTTTCTGCCGCGATGGATACTGTAACCGAAGCGCCGTTAGCCATTGCATTAGCGCAAGAAGGCGGACTTGGTATTATTCATAAAAATATGACAGCCGCTGAGCAAGCAGCACATGTTTCGCGCGTTAAACGCTTTGAATCTGGTGTAGTAAATGATCCGGTGACGATTCAGCCGCACATGACTGTGCGCGACGTTTTAGCATTAACACTTAAACATAAAATATCCGGCCTACCTGTTGTTGATGGCGACAAAATAGTTGGCATTGTCACCAATCGTGATTTACGATTTGAGACAAATTTAGACCAATCTATTAGCAATATCATGACACCTCGTGCCCGTTTAATTACGGTACGCGAAGGCGCAAGCAAAGAAGAAGTGATTCGTCTGCTGCATCAACATCGCTTAGAACGCGTATTAGTAATCGATGAAGTTGATACACTTAAAGGCTTAATCACTGTTAAAGATATTCAAAAATCCCATGACCACCCCTTTGCCTGTAAAGACAGTAAAGGCCGCTTACGCGTTGGCGCAGCAGTTGGTGTCGGTGCAGAAACTGAAGAGCGCGTGGCAGCATTAGCCGCTGCTGGCGTCGATGTCATTGTGGTTGATACCGCACACGGCCATTCACAAGGCGTTTTAGATCGGGTGAATTGGGTAAAGAAAAACTATCCACACATTGAAGTAATCGGCGGCAACATTGCCACTGCAGATGCAGCCAAGGCACTTGTAGATGCTGGTGCAGATGGCGTTAAAGTGGGTATCGGTCCTGGCTCAATCTGCACAACTCGTATCGTTGCTGGCGTAGGCGTTCCGCAAATCTCAGCCATCAGTAATGTTGAAGAGGCCTTGCGTGGGTCAGGCGTACCATTTATTGCCGATGGCGGTATTCGTTTTTCTGGCGACATCTCAAAAGCTATCGCCGCAGGTGCTTACTCTGTCATGCTAGGCGGCATGTTTGCTGGCACTGAAGAGGCGCCTGGTGAAGTAGAGCTATTTCAAGGCCGCTCTTACAAATCGTATCGCGGCATGGGCTCAATTGGTGCGATGCAAAAAGGCTCTAGTGATCGATATTTCCAAGACAATAATGGCAATGCCGACAAACTGGTGCCAGAAGGCATTGAGGGCCGCGTGCCTTATAAAGGCAGTGTATTAGCGGTAATTCACCAGTTAATGGGTGGTTTACGCGCATCCATGGGATATGTGGGTGCAGCGGATATTACTCAAATGCGTGAGAAAGCAGCATTTGTGCAAATCACCAGTGCCGGCATGCGCGAGTCGCATGTCCATGACGTGCAAATTACCAAAGAAGCGCCTAATTACAGAATTGACTAGTTAAAGAGTCGACTAGCATCGTATTGACTCATTTATTTAAATTAGGGCGAATGGTTTATTGATAAAACCATTTGCCCTTAACTTTTAGTATTGATAAACATGTCCCATTCAAAAATCCTCATTCTCGATTTCGGCTCACAAGTCACTCAACTAATCGCACGTCGCGTGCGTGAAGCGCATGTATATTGCGAAATTCACCCTTGCGATGTATCCGATGATTTTGTTAAAAGCTTTAATGCAGACGGCATTATTCTTTCTGGCAGCCATGCAAGTGTATATGAAGCAGATACTGACACTGCACCGCAAGCCGTATTCGAATTAGGCGTACCTGTTTTAGGTATTTGCTACGGCATGCAAACCATGGCGCAACAATTGGGCGGCAAAGTGGAAGCTGGTGCTAAACGTGAGTTTGGTCACGCTGAAATTCGCGCCCATGGCCATTCTGCACTTTTCCGTGATATTCAAGATCGCAGCAATGAGCAAGGTCATGGCCTGATTGACGTATGGATGAGTCATGGCGATAAAGTGACTGAATTACCACCCAATTTTAAAGTGATTGCCAGCAACGAAACTACGCCAATTGCCGCATTTGCTGATGAAGATCGCAAATTTTATGGTGTACAGTTTCACCCAGAAGTGACGCATACCAAACTTGGTCAAGTCATGCTTGAGCGTTTTGTATTGGAAATCTGCCAAGCAAAACCCGATTGGATTATGGGCGATTATATTGCTGAAGCCGTAGCAAAAATCAAAACCCAAGTTGGTGATGAAGAAGTCATTTTAGGTTTATCTGGCGGCGTTGATTCTTCAGTTGCTGCCGCTTTAATCCACCGCGCCATTGGCGACCAACTTACCTGCGTGTTTGTAGACCACGGTTTACTGCGACTGAATGAAGGCGACATGGTCATGGATATGTTCGCTGGGCGTTTGCATGTCAAAGTGATTCGCGTTGATGCCACTGCACAATTTATGGGGCATTTAAATGGCGTCAGCGAGCCAGAAGCAAAACGTAAAATTATTGGTCGCGAATTTGTTGAGGTTTTCAAAACAGAAGCGGCTAAACTAAAAGCAGGTACTGGTGGGCATAAAGGCGCCACTTTTCTCGCTCAAGGCACGATTTATCCAGATGTAATTGAATCAGGTGGTGCAAAATCTAAAAAAGCCGTAACCATTAAAAGCCACCACAATGTCGGCGGCTTACCAGAAAAATTGGGACTGAAATTATTAGAACCGTTACGCGATTTATTTAAAGATGAAGTGCGCGAATTAGGCGTGGCGCTTGGATTGCCGCATGACATGGTGTATCGCCACCCTTTCCCTGGCCCTGGCCTTGGCGTACGCATTTTGGGGAAAGTCAAAACCGAATTCGCCGATTTATTACGCCGTGCAGATGCTATTTTTATTGAAGAGCTACGCAACACCATCGACGAAAAAACAGGTAAAAGCTGGTATGCGCTCACCAGCCAAGCTTTTGCGGTATTCTTACCAGTTAAGTCGGTTGGCGTGATGGGTGATGGCCGCACTTATGATTATGTTGTGGCACTTAGAGCAGTAGTCACCAGCGACTTTATGACTGCACACTGGGCCGAATTGCCATATGCATTGCTGGGCAAAGTGTCTAATCGCATTATTAATGAGGTTAGAGGCATTAATCGCGTGGTCTACGATATTTCTGGAAAACCGCCTGCGACCATTGAATGGGAATAAGCCGCTTGCTTAAATTTTTAAATTTATCAATAGGTTACGTTTTTTCATTATGTTATGATGCGATGTAATTGAGGGAAGGAACGCACAATGAAATTAATACAAACTGTTATTTTTAGTCTATTGACACTAGCGCTTGCTTCTTGCGCCACCGATAAACACGCCTACAATCAATCTCCGCAAAAGATTTTTGACGCGGTTAATGCTAAATACCCTAGTGAAAAAAATACACTGGTATTTATTGATGCGCCGAATGGTTTTGTCGCACCGCGCTTAGCGAATTGTGCAGTTGAAAAAGGCATTAACAATGGCAAAGTGGTTGCGATAACGAGCAGTCTTGCACTTAAAACTCGCACGGTAATTGTGGCCGGTGAAGATGAATCTCTGACAGGAACCACATTGGCAAAAGCACTGACCAATAATAAAGATAAAATAAGCGGTTCAAAAGTGATTGTGGTTGGTGCAAAAGAAACGCGTCAAAAATTAACTGATTTAGCGGCATACAATGATGTTGCGATTGAGTTTATTGATACGCCTATTTAATTAATATAAAGCCTAAAAGCCAAGCTTACCAATTGTTAAGCTTGGCTTAACCTTTTATGAGCCGCGGATTTGTTAAAGAAGATGATTTAGAACATGCAGGCACTGATGTGCCGGAACGGCCTGTAAGCCAGCATGCTAACTATGTCACAGCGAATGGTTACCGTCAGCTAGAGTTACTGGCAGAATCATTGGAAAAACAGCGCATAAATTTAAGTAGCAAAAAAGATGACCAAACTGCAATACAACAATTAGCAGTCGTTAATCGCGATTTAAGGTATGTTGCAGCACGTTTAGAAAGCGCGCTAATCATACAGCCTAATATGAGCAGCCAAACAGTGGTGTTTGGTGCAATCGTTACGGTAGAAGATGAAGCTGGTGACAGTCATACGTACGCGATTGTAGGTGAAGATGAGGCGGATATTAAAGCCAACAAAATCAGCTATATATCGCCACTTGGCCAAGCATTAATTGGTCATAAACTGGATGAGTCGGTCATTTGGTTGCGACCAGCTGGCAACCAAGAGTTAACCATTACTGCTATACGCTACGTTTGAAACAGCATTTTTTAAACTGTATTTTTAAATATTATATTCTTAAGTATTATTGATTTTTTGGGATTAAGCATTTTGAACGTTATTGAAGCCATACAAGCCCGCCGCTCGATTAAACATTACGATACCGATCACAAAATGACACAAGCGGAAATTGAGTCATTATTATCGCTCGCTATATTGTCGCCTACTGCTTTTAATATTCAGCATTGGCGATTTGTGGCGGTGACTGACCCTGTTTTACGTCAACAAATTCGCGCAGTTAGTTGGAATCAAGCACAAGTTGAAGAGGCCTCTCTGCTCATTATATTAACCGCCGATTTACAGGCTTGGGCTAAACAGCCAAGCCGCTACTGGGCTAACGCGCCACAAGCTGTACAAGATCATTTAGTCCCCGCTATTGGACATTATTATGAAAATAATGAACGCGTTCAGCGCGACGAAGCAATGCGATCATGTGGTATTGCTGCGCAAACCATTATGTTGGCTGCAAAAGAAATGGGTTACGACACCTGCCCAATGGACGGTTTTGATTTTGACGCAGTGGCTAAATTAATCAATTTACCTCCTGACCATACACCAGCGATGTTTATCACCGTGGGCAAAGCTATTAAGTCTGCTGCGCAACGTGCTGGCCAGTTAGAGCTAAGCGAAGTGCTTATTTACAATAAATTTTAACAACTTTTTACTAAAAGCGAAATTTTATTATTTACGCTCAACTTTATTCTCATTTTTTAAGGTATCACTGTGTTAATTAGTAATAATATCACCATGCAATTTGGCGCAAAGCCACTGTTTGAGAACATATCCGTCAAATTTGGCGACAGTAATCGCTACGGTTTAATCGGCGCCAATGGCTGCGGAAAATCCACTTATATGAAAATATTAGCGGGGGAGTTAGTACCAAGCGCCGGCAATATTTCAATCGATAGCCACGAACGTATGGCGTTTCTGCGTCAAGATCAATTTGCTTATGAAGACCAACGCGTGTTGGACGTCGTGATGATGGGTCATGAGAAAATGTGGGCAGCAATGCAAGAGCGCGATGCTATTTATGCCAATCTAGAAGCGTCAGAAGACGACTATATGCACGCTGCTGAATTAGAAGGTGTATTTGCAGAATATGATGGCTATACCGCCGAAGCGCGTGCTGGCGAACTGCTCCTAGGCGTTGGTATTCCTATTGACCAACACAACGGCCCAATGAGCGCAGTCGCGCCAGGCTGGAAATTGCGTGTATTACTGGTACAAGCACTATTTTCTAACCCTGATATTTTGTTGCTTGATGAACCAACCAACAACTTGGACATCAACACCATTCGCTGGTTAGAAGACGTGCTGAATAATCGTGATTGCACCATGGTGATTATTTCGCATGACCGCCACTTTTTAAACCAAGTGTGTACGCACACTTGCGATATGGATTTTGGCAAAATCGCTATGTATCCAGGTAATTATGATGATTACATGGAAGCCAGCACTGCTGCGCGCGCGCAGGCAACCAAAGATAATGATAAAGCGAAACAGATGGTTGCGGAATTACAAGATTTCGTTCGCCGCTTCTCTGCCAATGCCTCTAAAGCAAAGCAAGCCACTAGCCGCGCTAAGAAAATTGATAAAATTGAAATTAAAGAATTTAAGCCATCAAGCCGTCAATATCCATTTATCCGCTTTGACTATGATGAACGTGAAAAGCTTTACCGTAACGCAGTAGAGCTTAAAAAAGTCAGTCATGGTTTCGATAAAATATTGTTCAATAATGTTGAGTTAATGTTTGAAGCGGGCGAAAAAGTAGCGATTATCGGCGAAAATGGTATTGGTAAAACCACCTTTTTACGTTGTCTGGCTAGAGATTTACATCCTAATCATGGCGAAGTGAAATGGGCAGAAAAAGCTACGATTGGCTATTTTGCGCAAGATCACGAATACGAGTTTGAAAACGGTGAGGATTTGTTTGATTGGATGACGCTTTACCGCCAAGCAGGTGACGATGACCAAGTGGTGCGTAGCATGTTAGGCCGCTTGTTGTTCGGTGGAGACGACACTAAAAAATCCGTCAAGGTATTATCTGGCGGCGAAAAAGGCCGCATGTTATACGGCAAAATGATGCTAGCCAGAACCAATGTGATGCTAATGGATGAACCTACCAATCACATGGATATGGAATCTATCGAAGCCCTAAATGTCGCGCTAGATAAATACAAAGGCACGCTATTCTTTGTCAGCCATGACCGTGAATTTGTCAGCTCAATCGCCACCCGCATTATTGAAATTAAAGCCGATGGCATTGTCGACTTTACGGGTAATTATGAAGATTACTTGGCAAGTCAGGGTGTTGAATAAATTAACTTTTCATCAATAAGCCCTATAAAATAAGTGCCATAAAATTAACACATTAAAAAAGCCAGCTTACGCTGGCTTTTTTAATGACTGAATATACTTAAGAACTATTCTTTTGCAGAACGTTTACGCTCATGCTCTAGCAAGTAACGTTTACGGATACGAATGGTTTTTGGCGTAATTTCGACCAGTTCATCATCATCAATAAACTCTACAGCTGATTCTAAAGTCAATGCAATTGGTGTAATCAAGCGCACCGCTTCATCAGTACCTGATGAACGCACGTTGGTTAACTGTTTACCTTTGATCGGGTTAACAATCAAATCGTTATCGCGGCTGTGAATACCAATCACCATACCTTCGTACAATTTATCGCCAGGAACCGCAAACATTTTGCCGCGATCTTGCAATTTCCACAACGCATAAGCAACTGCTTCGCCCTGCTCAGAAGAAATCAATACACCATTACGACGACCTGGCATATCAGCTTTAATCGATGCATATTCATCAAAAATATGTGCCATTAAACCTGTACCGCGTGTCATGGTTAAAAATTCACCTTGGAAACCAATTAAGCCACGTGCTGGAATTTTATATTCTAAGCGTGTACGGCCATTACCATCAGATTCCATATTTTGCATTTCGCCACGGCGGCGACCTAATTCTTCCATCGCTGCACCTTGGTGCTCATCTTCTAAATCGACAGTTAGAATTTCATATGGCTCGCATTTTTCACCATTGATTTCGCGGTACACCACTTTTGGTTTACCAACCGCCATTTCAAAACCTTCGCGGCGCATATTCTCTAGCAGAATAGTCAAATGCAACTCGCCACGGCCTGAAACGCGGAATATATCCGCATCGGCAGTTTCTTCTACGCGCAAAGCTACGTTGACTAAAAGCTCTTTAGTTAAACGATCGCGAATTTGACGTGATGTTACAAATTTACCTTCAGTACCAGCTAATGGTGATGTGTTCACCATAAAGTCCATACTTAATGTTGGTTCATCCACGCCCAAATGTGGCAAGCCTTTTGGATTTTCGCGGTCGCAAATCGTAAAACCAATACCGATATTATCTAAACCAGAAATAATCACAATATCGCCCGCTTCAGCTTCTTCAACTGGCACGCGCTCTAAGCCTCTAAAGCCTAATACTTGGTTGATTTTACCAAGAGCGATTTGTTTGTCTTCATTCATGATAGTAACTGATTGGCCGGTTTTGACACGACCATTACGCACACGTCCAACACCTAATCTACCCGTGTAAGTAGAGTAATCTAATGCAGAAATCTGTAATTGCAAAGGCGCATCAGGGTCACCCACTGGCGGCGCTACGTGGCTTAAAATCGTTTCAAACAAAGCACGCATATTATCTGAAGGTGCTTTCATGTCTAGCATTGCATAGCCATTAATCGCAGAAGCGTACACTACTGGAAAGTCTAACTGCTCATCTGTCGCGCCTAAGTTAGCGAACAAATCAAACGTTTGGTTAATCACCCAATCAGTACGCGCACCTGGACGATCCACTTTGTTAATTACTACGATTGGTTTTAAACCAAGTGCCAGTGCTTTTTTAGTCACAAAACGCGTTTGCGGCATTGGGCCTTCAACGGCATCCACCAAAAGCACCACACCATCCACCATACCTAATACGCGCTCTACTTCGCCACCAAAGTCAGCATGGCCAGGCGTATCCACAATATTAATATGTGTGCCTTCAAAATTTACGGCTGTATTTTTGGCCAAAATAGTAATGCCACGCTCTTTTTCAATTTCATTGCTATCCATTACACGCTCTACTACTGCGTGGTGAGAAGCAAACGTGCCAGCTTGTTGTAAAAGTTTATCTACCATGGTGGTTTTACCATGGTCAACGTGGGCAATAATTGCGACGTTGCGCAGATTTCGGGAATTAGGTGTAGACATAGATGAAGCCATTGGTTTGAAAGGGCGCGATTTTAACACATAAACAGTCATTAACTGCTGATTAAAATGGAATAACCTTTGACAAAGTAAAATTAATGCTTATAATGCGCACAACTTAAAGCTAAGTTAGCAATAAAAGTTTAGTTTTAGACTCATTGCCCTGACCCAATTGTTGCTCGTGAAATGTTGAAGCAACTATCATATAGATTCGTAAATTTAATTTACACACAATCTATCTTTTACTGGTTAGCGGCTGTGCCCGTGCGCTGGTAAAAAGCATTTTAATTTAATAAATATATGCTTTACGCGTTTTATGTTGACAAGTTATTTTAAATAGCTTCGGCGTAAATGTGATTGCTTGCGCCCTTTTTGTACTTATTAGAAAGGGACATCATTTTGTCTTTTGATTCATTAAATCTACACCCAACCATTTTACGTGCCGTGCTTGAAGCAGGTTACGAAACACCAACTGCTGTACAAGCACAAGCTATTCCGCCAGCCCTAGAAGGCCGCGACATCATGGCTTCTGCGCAAACAGGTACAGGTAAAACAGCGGCATTTACATTGCCAGCACTTAACTTATTAGCCACACCACACGCACTTAGCAGCCGTGGTCCACGCATTTTAGTATTAACACCAACACGCGAATTAGCGGCTCAAGTTAACGAAGCTGCACGTAAATACGGTAAATATATTCGCGCTCGTACAGTGAGTATCGTGGGTGGTATGCCTTACCCACTACAGAACAAATTACTTTCACAACCATTAGATATTTTAGTGGCTACGCCTGGTCGTTTTATTGACCATATGGAACGCGGCCGTATTGATTTAAGCCGTTTACAAATGTTGATTTTGGACGAAGCAGACCGTATGTTAGACATGGGCTTTATGCCAGATGTAGAACGCATCTGTGAAGCCTTGCCAAAAGAGCGTCAAACACTATTATTTTCAGCCACATTAGATGGCATCATGCACATTGGTAAACAATTCTTAACCAACCCAGTAACGCTACAAGTTGCTGGCCAAAAAGAAAAACATGCCAATATTGAACAACGCATGCATTTTGTAGATGACATGACGCATAAAAACAAATTGCTTGAGCATTTATTGATTGCACCAGACATGAACCAAGCGATTATTTTCACTAGCACTAAACGTCATGCCGATGTATTGGCAGAAGACTTATATGCAGCTGGCCATAAAACAGCCGCTTTGCATGGTGATATGACACAAGGTGCGCGTAACCGCACTTTGACAAAATTGCGCCAAGGCGATGTAAAAGTTTTAGTAGCAACCGATGTTGCAGCACGCGGTATTGACGTGCAAGGTATTAGCCACGTCATCAATTACGATTTACCAAAATTTGCTGAAGATTACGTACATCGTATCGGTCGTACTGGTCGCGCTAACAATAAAGGTATCGCGATTTCATTTGCATCAAATATGGATAGACATTTATTGCGCAAAATTGAGCAATATACTGGTCAAAAATTAGACGCAACTGTAGTTGAAGGCTTTGAGCCAAAACGTAGCTTTAGCACTGGTTCTGGCAAAGATGGCGCAAGACGTAGCAATGGTGATCGCAGTGATCGTGGTGGCCGTAACGAACGTTCTGCACACAAACCAGGTGACCGTGGTGGTTACCAATCACGTGACAACAACCGTGGCACATTTGGTGACCGCGTAATGGGCGAAAAACCTGCTGGTGAAAAAACATACGGCGCACGCGCTGGTGGTTTTAATGACCGCAATAAAGAGCGTACACATGATGGCGCTCGCCCTGCTCGTTCATTTGGTGATCGTCCTGCTTTTGGCGATAAACCGGCATTTTCAAACTCAGAGCGTCCAGCACGTAACAGTGACCGTTTTGCGAATAGCAATGAAAACCGTGCAGCACCTTCACGCGAAGTGGATGGTAATAGCCGTAGCTATACTAAAGATACTGATATGCAATTCGCACGCGAATTAAGTAAAGGTTTCGGCGGAAAACCAGGCGACAGAACAGGTGCTCCCCGAGCAACAGAAAACAGGCCTTATGCGCGTAAACCAGAAGGCAGTTTTGGTGACAGGCCAAATCGCAGCGAAGGTTCACGCTCTGCGCCACGAGGTGATGCTCCGCGCGGTGCAGCGCCAAGAAGTAACAGTGGTGAAAAATTTGGTAATCCACGCCCATCACGTCCATCTGGCGACCGCCCAACGGGTGACCGTCCAGCACGTAATGGCGGTGATTCTACGCCACGTCGTCCACGTAGCTTTGTATAAGAAAACAAACTAAATGGATACAACGATCGAACCCATTATGTTTGATGCATTAGGTCTCGCTGCACCGCTGTTAAAAGCGGTGAGCGAAACTGGTTATACAATACCCACGCCCATCCAAGCCAAGGCAATTCCATTGGCATTGCAAGGTTTGGATTTGATGGCGGGCGCACAAACAGGTACGGGCAAAACGGCGGCTTTTGCGCTGCCGATTTTGCAAAAGCTACTGCCGTTCGCAAGTGCAAGTACTTCACCTGCGAAACACCCGATACGCGCACTGGTGCTAACACCAACGCGCGAATTAGCAATTCAGGTAGAAGAAAGCATTAAAGTTTATGCCAAACATACACCACTAAAAAGTTTAGTGGTTTTTGGTGGTGTAGATATTAAAACGCAAATTCCGCATTTAAAAACAGGTATAGAAGTTTTAGTCGCAACGCCAGGCCGTTTGCTTGATCATGTTGAGCAAAAAACACTGAATTTATCGCAAGTACAGATTTTAGTATTGGACGAAGCCGACAGAATGTTGGACATGGGCTTTATGCCTGATTTAAAACGCATTTTGGCTTTGTTACCAAAGCAGCGTCAAAACTTAATGTTCTCTGCTACGTTTTCAAATGAAATTAAAAAATTAGCCGATGACTTTTTGACCAACCCAACACTGATTGAAGTGGCGCGCAGTAACGCCACTAACGATAATGTGACGCAAAAAGTGTATTTAGTTGCGCAAAATAGTAAACAAGCATTGCTGACACACTTATTAAGTGAATCTGACAGCAAACAAGTGATTATTTTCACCAAAACTAAAATCACCGCTAGCAAATTAAGCCGCGCTTTACAAAAAGAAGGCATCACCGCCGATGCAATTCATGGCGATAAAAGCCAAAAAGAACGCATAGAAGCATTAGATGCATTTAAAGCGGGAAAAATCACTGCATTAGTAGCCACCGATGTTGCTGCACGCGGCTTGGATATCAGTGATTTACCAATGGTGATTAACTACGAAATACCTAGTGCGCCAGAAGACTATGTACATCGCATTGGCCGTACAGGCCGTGCAGGTGCAAGCGGCATCGCTATTTCTTTGGTGAGTGAAGATGAAGAAAAATATCTGGCAGATATTGAAAAACTGATTAAACGTAGCATTGAAAAAGTACAAGCTGATCCGAAAATCCTTGCAAAAGCGACGTATCAATCCAGCGCAACAAATGGCAAAAAACCATCCAGCAACTTACAGCAGCAAGACAACGACACCGTTGCCTCTAACCGCCATGCTATTAAACCGCGCCAACATACGCGTAAGCCTTCAAAAGACCCTTGGTTTGATAAGCCATATGAGCCGACAGTTCATCAAGCAACTAACGGCGCTATGCAGTTTCAGGCCAAGTTAAACAAAACTCCTGTGGCCGCCTTATTAGGTGGATTAAAGCTAAGTAATAGAGCAGTTCAAAAATAACCAGATTTAAACAGTTAAGCTTTTAAACTTAACTGTTTTTTTAAGTTAATTTTTCAAAGTATATTTCTCAAACTGGCTTTTAAGCCTACTTTTTAAGCCAAGTTTCCATTTCTTTTAGCTCCAATGGCGGCGAATAAAAATAGCCTTGTACTTTTTTAC
Organism: Pseudomonadota bacterium; assembly: GCA_040387515.1. Lineage (GTDB taxonomy): Bacteria > Pseudomonadota > Gammaproteobacteria > Burkholderiales > Methylophilaceae > Methylotenera_A. The sequence continues at coordinate 50,928 of JAZKDP010000036.1, read as the reverse complement.
ATCCGCTTGCAATGAGAATATCAGCCTGCTGTTGGTTCTCTACACCCTCTGCTATTAGCTCCAAGCCCAACGCGTCACCCAGCACGACAATCGCTTTAACAATAACGCGGTCTTCCTCACGATTGACTAGATCTTCAATAAATGAACGGTCTATTTTCACTTCATCCACAGCCCAACGCTTCAGAGATAAAAGCGATGAATGTCCCATACCAAAATCATCTAGCGAAATATTAAAACCTAGCCCCTTGATTAAGCGAATATTATCTTTAACGACATCCATTTCTTCCAACAAGGCATATTCGGTAATTTCAAGGCACAACATCGCTGGGGCGATATTGTATTTAGCTGTGATGGTATTCAATGTTTTGATTAAGCTATCTGAACGTAAATGGCGAACTGAAATATTCATTGATACGCGCGGCAGTTTATATTTCTTGTCTATCCATATACGCATTTGCTTACAGGTCGCTTCTAACACCCATTCACCAATCAGATTAATCAATGATGATTGCTCTGCAATTTTAATGAACTCTAGTGGCGGAATTAGACCGCGCTGAGGATGACGCCAGCGGATTAAGGCTTCCATGCCAATTAACTGATTATGCGTATTTTCTAATTGCGGTTGGTACATAATAAACAGTTGGTTGTCTATTAGCGCCTGACGGATACCATGCTCCATTTCTAACCATTGATGCGCAATAAAATTCAGATTACTGGTATAAAACTCGAAATCATTACGCCCATTTTGTTTGGCACGATACATCGCTAAATCGGCATAAACCAAAAGTGTTTGCGTATCAATCGTATCATCTGGGTAAACACTCACGCCAATACTTACCGTGCAAAATACTTTTTGCTGTTGAATCTCAAATGGCGTTGCAAATGCAGCAATGATATCGCGCACTAAACGATGTCCGTCCTGCGGTGATGCACCTTCCATAATCATTACAAACTCATCACCGCCCAGCCTGCACAGCACATCGGTTGCGCGCACGCGTTCTGTAATACGCTTGGTTGCCATTATCAACAGCTGGTCACCCACTTCATGGCCGAGCGTATCATTGATCACTTTAAAATGATCTAAATCAAAGAATAACAATAAAACCTGATCACCTTCGCGCGAGGCTTTTATCACGGCATGCTCTAAACGCTGCCTAAACATGCTGCGGTTAGGCAAACCAGTTAATTCATCATGCGAGGCTAAAAACTCTACTTTGCGGCTTAAGGCAATCGTTTCGCTTACATCACGCCCTACACCACGATAACCAATGAAACTGCCATCATGCGTAAATACAGGCTTACCAGAAACGCGCAAATAAACTAACTTGCCCATTTCATCGGTAAAGTGCACGACATAATCTGCAAAATTTTTATGCGACTGCAAGGTTTTTAGCATTTCGTTAGAGCTGTGGCTATGGCAAGCTTCTGCCAAATTGGTCAAACTGTAAAAACTTAATCCTTGAGGCCCGCCTGTCACTGCAATTATTTTTAGATATTCATCAGACTCCCAAAACCAGTCTGCAGAAGCTTCAGCAAAATCTCTAAATCGCGCCTCGCTTGCGACGAGTTTTTCTCGCTCTTCGCTCAACTCCAGAACTTTCTTACTTAATTCATTACGCACAAGGTCTGTATCGTGTTTATCCAATTTAAGTGAGCTCCCATCATCTTCAACAACTAAAATTTTCACACATCACCTCACCTTGTTTTATTGCATAAGATGTTATCGCAATGCTAGACACATTATGTGTCTACACAATGTGACCTAACGCTTCTAAAACGTTATTATCAGGTAATTGTATATCTAAAATAATAAAATGATGTGGAATAGTGTTTGCCTGTTGCACGCCTTCTAGTCCGGCCATAGAAAAACGTGTTTTATAGTGTGCTTCTTCTAACTTGAGCAGGGAATCTGCTTCAACTTTGAAAATATCAATCACATCGGTAATCAGCGATATCAAATATTTGGCAGTATGATAGATACGATCTAATTAATCTTTTTACTTCAGATTAAGCTCGTCTGATTAATGATTGTAGCAATTGTGTGAGTTGACTAGTGTCATATACAACAGTTGATTGTGACTGAGCTATAACAGACGAGAGCCGTTATTTTAAATTGCAGCAGCCCATGCTTTGAAAATTAGCTAACCTTCAATTTTTTCAGTAGATTAACTTAAGAATAACTAGATTTATGCTGCTTAAGTAACTCGGTTTATTCCGCTTCGCGATTACGCATAAAATCCGCCACACCATATAATTGCTCGGCCAATTTTTGCATTAACAATTCATCTATTTTCAAAGTTTGCATGGCTTTTATCATGCAGTACATCCATTGATCACGTTCACTTTCACCAATGCTAAAAGGCAAATGTCTACGCCGCAAAAATGGATTTCCGTAACGCTCTATGTACAATTGCGGGCCGCCTGTCCAGCCCGTTAAAAACATAAAGAGCTTTTCACGCGATGCCGTTAAATCAGCCGGATGCAGGGCACGAATTGGCGCCGCTTTCGGGTCACTATCCATAATGTCATAAAATGTTTCTACAAGCAGGCGAATCGCAGCGGTGCCGCCTTGCTCGCCACCTAGCAACATATAAAAGGTAGATTTACTGCTGCCTGCTTCTTGTATTTTGTCTAACATTACGCTATTTATATTCCGTTAATTAACACTATGCCGCGCTTGGTTTCACCAAGCTGGCTGCCAATTTGGCACGTGTTCTCGCTTCATCAGTATCTTTGCCTATCGCCAAAGCAACGCCCATACGGCGACGCGCAAATGATTCTGGTTTGCCGAATAAACGCACATCGCTACCCGGCACACTTAAAGCCGCTTCCAGGCCATCATATTGAAGATTGTTGCTATCCACGCCGCCATAAATCACAGCGCTAGCGCCCGCTTCTTTCATACTCACATCAACAGGCAAGCCCAAAATAGCACGTGCGTGCAACTCAAACTCACTTAATCGCTGTGAACACATCGTCACCATACCTGTGTCATGTGGGCGCGGGCTTACTTCGCTAAACCAAACTTGATCATCTTTAACGAATAATTCAACGCCAAATAAGCCAAGCCCACCCAAACTATCGGTAATGGTTTTAGCAACATGCTGCGCGGATTTAAGCGCATTGGCTGTCATTTTTTGTGGCTGCCAGCTCTCAACATAATCACCATTTTTTTGCACATGCCCTATCGGCTCACAAAAATAAGTCTGTGTTTCGCCTGATTCGTTTTTTGCACGCACCGTTAACAAGGTAATTTCATAATCAAAATCAATTTGGCCTTCTACAATCACGACACCTTGATTGACACGCCCACCCGTTGCAGCATAATCCCACGCGGCTTTTACTTCGCTGGCTTGTGTAATACGCGATTGACCTTTGCCGCTGGATGACATGGTTGGTTTTATAAAGCACGGATAACCAATACCCACTTTGCCAGCATGAACATCTCCATCAATGGCGGTTTGCAATTCGGCTTCGCTTCGTGCAAAGGCATAAGGTGAAACCGGCAGTTGCAATTCTTCCGCCGCCAAACGGCGTATCCCTTCGCGATTCATGGTGAGCTGCACCGCTTTAACCGTAGGAATGACTGTTGCCAAGCCTTCGTTCTCAATATCGGCCAGCACATCGGTATTCAATGCCTCAATTTCCGGCACAATAAAATGTGGATTTTCTTGCTTGATTAATGCCTTAAGTGCAACAGCATCTGTCATATCAATTGTATACGCGCGATGCGCCACTTGGTGGCCTGGTGCATTGGCATAGCGATCAACGGCAATCACTTCTACCCCAAAGCGTTGCAGTGCAATAATCACTTCTTTGCCAAGTTCGCCGCTACCCAGCAACATAACTTTGGTCGCGGAAGCGGTAAGAGGAGTGCCTAGTTTCATAAAATTTTGCCCATGCGCTGTATTTGATTTTTAAGTGTTGAAAAATGACTAGAATAATACCATGCCGGAATGCAGAAATCGTACGCTTAGTGACAGACTAAAGCGTAGAAACTCAATGTAGATTGGAGTGAATTAAAGGTAAATTAAGATGAATTATTAATTAGCTTTAAAAGCTAATACCGTGCTTATCCATGCGATAGCGCATGGTCATGCGCGTAATGCCTAGTTGGCGCGCAGCCTCAGATACATTATTATGTGCAGCCTCTAAAGCCTTCAACAACATACTTCTTTCGGTTGCATCTAAGGTTAATTGGGATTGTTGATTATGCTCATTACCGGCTTTATTTTTATTGTCGATTAAATTTAAATCGTTGGCAGTAATTTGTACTTGGCTGCTTAACAATACGGCGCGGCTAATTTGGTGACGCAACTCACGTACATTACCAGGCCAATTGTAAAGCTGCATCGCATCGATTGCCGATTGACTAAACTGATGTTTCGTCAATCCATAGCGTTTCTCGGTTAACTGCATAAAATGTTTTGCTAACTGCAATATATCGTTACCACGCTCACGCAAAGGCGCGAGTGAGATAGTCATCACGTTTAAGCGATAGTATAAATCTGAGCGGAAACGCCCATTTTGTGACATTTCATGCAAATTTCGATTGGTTGCCGCAATAATGCGTGCAGGCACAATACGTTCTTTAGTTGAGCCTAAACGCCTTACCCGACGACGCTCTAACACGCTCAACAACTTAGCTTGCAATGCTAACGGCAATTCGCCAATTTCATCCAAAAATAACGTGCCGTCTTCTGCCGCTTCAATCAAGCCAGGTCTTGAAGTAATCGCATTGGTAAATGCGCCTTTTTCGTGACCAAACAACTCACTTTCAATTAATTCGTTCGGCAAAGATGCACAATCAACGTGCACAAAAGGTTTTTCATTATTGATACCAGAAGCGTGTAGCAATCGGGCTGCCACATCTTTCCCTGTACCAGTTTCACCCGTAATTAAAACCGTTGGTGCGATAGAATCAGTCAAATGCCCCAACTGCGCAATACGTGCAATTTGCATATGAATACTTTGGGTAGCGGGACTATCACCAATTAAGGTAATACCATCGCTAGAATGTGCATTGCGTTGCCGCGCGTAATCTAAGCTGGTTTGAAGCGCTGAAGTTTTTTCGTTTTTTTGAACAACTAATAATAACTCTTCTAAATCAATCGGTTTTTTTAAGTAATCGTTTGCGCCTAATTTCATTGCGGTTACGGCATCACTTACTTCGCCGTATGCTGTCATGACAATCGTTGTCATATTTTTTGCAACGAACTCACTCAGCAAATCTAAACCGTTTCCATCTGGCAAACGCATATCCAGCAAAACCAAATCTGCATTGAACTGCTTAATGATTGCACGTGCATCTGCTAAGTTTTCAACATGCTCACACTCAAAACCCGCTTTTTGCAAACGCTTTTGTACTGCGCGTGCAAACAGCACCTCATCTTCTACAATCAATATTTTCTTTGATTGGTTGAAGTGCGCTGACTGTTCTGCACGCCCAGTGTCTGCATGGGCGGGTTTCGATTGAGTGTGTTGTGCGAGCAATTAAACTCCTGCGTTAATCATTAAATTACAGCAACTATTTCTTTGGTGCAGCAAATTCATAGCGGAAGCCCAACCAAGCAGCTCTCGGCGCACCCGGTAATAAACTTAACACTTTAGATTCTTCACCAAATAATCCAGCTGAGTTAAATAATGACTCTGCTAAACGGCCGCTCAGATTGTATTCACGATCAAAGATATTGGTCGCTTTAGCAAACACTTTCCAACCATTACCAAAGTTGTACTGAGTATCTAAGTTAACAACAAAATAACCACTTAGTTTACCTTTTCCAGTAGCACATTCTTCACCGTTGTCACATACTGCGGCATTAGCGCGATGGCTATTGTTTTCATTACCCAAAACATACTGGCTTGAGTAACCCACAATATTGGTACCAATATTCCAGCTTGGAGTAACCGCGAATTGTCCACGTAGCTTCAACTGATGCTGTGGAATAACTGGGATTCTGTCACCTGATTTAGCCGTGTAGATACCATCTGAATCAACACCTGTAGAGTTTGAGCCGTTAACAAAATCAACATCCGTGTCATAAGTTGCTTTTACGAAGCTATATGATGCACTCCAGTTAAATCTATCAACCAAGCCATTCAAGCCAAAATCAATACCTTGACGTTTCGTTCTACCTACGTTTTTAAAGTATCCAGCACCAGTTTGCGTGTTCGCAGCTGTAAATTGAATATCATCATGGTTTACTGCATGGTAAATGCCAGCATTCCAGTTAACGTTGTCTGTCAATTTACCGCGTCCACCAAACTCATACGTTTTAGCAACAACTTGATTCAATGGCGGGTCATCCGCTAAAGCAGCTGGTAACAGGCAAGGAGCAGCAGGATTTGAACATCCAACCTCAATTGCAGTAGGCGCACGACTAGATTCACTGTATGAAGTATATAAAGTTAATTCTTTAGTTGGTGTGTGCGTTAAACCGATTGTTGGATTTAGACGTGTGTAACTATCTCTAGCTGTAAGACTGTTAGGATTAGTTGCTGAACGACTGCCGCGTAATGTATCGGTATTATCAATACGTGTGAAATTCCAGCTAGCGCCAGTATTTAAGTGCCATTGATCGGTTAAAGATATTGTATTGTTTGCGAATAAGCGTGCAGTATATTGCTTGCCAGTTAAGCCAACTGTCTGACGTCGTGGCAATACGCCATCACCCTCAAAAGAAGGCGCACGTGTTGGGTCAAACACTTCTTCACTACCAGGAAAACCGCCGATAATGCCATCATCAATCGCTTCACTTTCTTCTGAAACATTTATTTGTTCAGTTTGTTTAAAGCGAACCAGACTATAGTCATAGCCAGCACCAATCACAAATTGATTTTCTTTACCCATTAAATCCTGATCGAAAGTGAACTGACCCGTCGCGCCATAGGTATCTTGTGAGGTTTTAGTGCGGTTCAACACAGAGCCGATAAGCTCACATTCTTCAGTTGGATCACAGGTAATTCCAGGATAGCCAGGATAATCATCTTCAAACTCAGCTTCATAGCCATCGCCATTTAATGTCGCTCTGTTAGACTTTTTGTAGTAAACATTGCCAGAGAACATGGTTTTCTCATTAAAGAAATGTGAACCATTTAACGCTAAAAAGTGGGAGTAATTGTTCGTAGCATCAGGGCGTGTGTGAATTTGATCACGATCGCCGCTTAATAGATGCTCAGGTGTCAAACCGTTACCGATTAAATTATTGTCAGCGCCAATGTAAGTTAAATCTAATTTTGTGGAATCATTTTGCCAGCCTGTTTTACCAAATAGCTGATTAACATGAGATGGTGAGTATTTTCTCCAGCCATTCTCAGTTGTGTGTTGATAGCCAAACATATAATCGACAGAACCATCTTCTGAAACACCACCGTACTCAATTAATGCACGTTGACGCCCCCATGAACCAGCCTCATACTCAACTGCAGCGCCTTGATTATCACGACCGCTTTTGGTTTGCACCGCAATAGCACCACCTAAAGTATTTAAACCATATAGTGGGTTTGAGCCTGGTACTACTTGCATGCTACCAATTGCAAAACTTGGAATTTTGTCCCAAGAGGTAACATCACCAAACGGCTCATTCACACGTACACCATCAATATAAGTGGATAGCCCTTGTGAGTTACCTAATAGTGGCGATGAAGAGTAACCACGAAAGTTAATTTCAGGCTGCCATGGGTTTCCGCCAAGCTCAGTCACCGTAACGCCTTGCATATTGCTATTCATATAATCAGCAATCGAAACGCCTGTTTGATTGTTAATTGCTTTAGGTGAGGCAAATTGAATGTTAGCTGGAATCTTGTAAAGAGGCAGGCCGATACCTAGTAACGGCGTAGTAGAAATCACTTCAATTTTCTCTGCGCTTGTATTGACTACCTCTTCTGCTTGCGCCAATTGTGGCAACGCGCAGGAAATCATGATAGACATGAGGGTTAATTTTGGTTTGGTTTGTAATTTTATTTTAGTTTTAAGTGCTGCTTGCATGTTGACTCCCTAGATTTAATATACAACTCGCTTAACAATGCAAAACGCATACCAGAATCAACGGTTAAAAAAACTTCAATTAAATCAATAGTGAAATTTTAATGCTGTGAAAAACAGCTATTATAAGTTGGTTTATTGGTTGTATACAACCACCAATATGGCTGTATACAACCAATTTAAATACTATTGAGCAATTGTTTAGGCGGTATATTCAAATACCTTCGGATAACAAGCCAAGCAGCAAAAGGAATCAATATAAACGTCAGCAGAAATACTCCTAAAGCTAAGCTAATATTAAATTGATAGGGAATATCCAGCACAAAGGTACTTAAATAGTAACTCAACCCAGTTGCCATAATAATCGCCACGGTTGCTGCCACCATGCCAATGCTGGCAAACTCGGTGAGTGTTGCAATGGTGGTTTGCGCACGTGACGCGCCTAATACACGCAATAATGCCGACTCTTGCAAACGTGCATCTAGCGTGGCTATTAATGCGGCATACAAAACCACCAAGCCTGCTACCAAGCAAAACATAAAAACGAAACCAATGGCGAGTGCTAATTTATTCATAATATCGCGCACTTGGTTCATCAAGTTAGCAACATCAATCACTGTAAAATTAGGGAATTTCTGCACTAATTGATTCAGCGCGTTATCTTGATTTTTGGGAAGATAAAACGCTGTCATGTAACTGGTGGGGTAATTTTTCAGCGTATCAACTGGCGTCACCGCAAAAAAGTTAGCGCGCATGCTATCCCACTCCACTTTACGGATACTGGTCACTGTCAGCGTGATTTGGCTACCTGCGATGTCATAAGTTAACGCATCGCCAAGCTTAATATTCAGCGCAACAGCGATGTCTTCTTCTAAAGATAAAAGCGGTTTTCCAGCTTCATTTGGCTGCCACCAGCGGCCTTGTAGCAACTTATTATCCGTTTGCATTTGCGCGGCACTGGATAAATTAAACTCACGTGAAGCAAGTCGTTTAGCACGTTCATCTTTAAACGAATCTGGTGCAACGGCTTGATTATTAATCGCCATTAACCTACCGCGAATCATTGGAAACACCTGCGGCGCAGCAACGCCAATCTCCTGAAGAAACGTTTTTGTTGATGCAACCTGATCTGGTTGAATATTAATAATAAAACGATTCGGCGCATCAACTGGCAGCGAAGCCTGCCATGATTGCATTAAGTCGGTTTTAATCATCATTAATAGCATCAAAACCATCGCACCTAAACTAAAGCCGATAATCTGCGCTATTGATAAGCCTAAGCGTCTATTTAAATTGGCGAATCCAAGGCTAATCGCGTAATGCTGGTTGGAATAATCAGTGGCTTGCTGACTGATTTTTTTAAGCATTTTTGCCAACCCATAAGCAAGCAACCCTGCGACTAAACAAATACCTAAAGTACCTGCCAAAAATACCAAAGCCAACTGCAATGTTTTAGCCAGCACAAACATGAATAAAACCACCACGATCACAATCGGTGCATATTTCAACCAAACCGAGACTGATTGTTCAGCAAAATCGTGTCGTAAAATACGCATAATCGGCACATTTTTTAGCGCTTGAATATGCGGCAACATAATACTGAACAGAATAGCAAACGCTAAGGTTAAGCCCATGAATATTGGCGTTAAGTCTGGCGCTGGCAATGCCTCTAAAAACAGCCTGCCAGCAATATAAGCTAAACCGTACTGCAAAATATAGCCCAGCAAACAACCCAACAGCCCACCAATCAGCGCCAAAAATGCACTTTGCAGCAACATAAGCTTTTGTATATTAGCTTTACTGGCGCCAAAGCAGCGCATCAAAGCGGCTGTGTCTGTGCAGCGCGCAATAAAAGGAATGCTTGCCAGCAACATGGCAACAATGGATAGCATCACGCTGGCAAATGCACTTAAGCTTAAGAAAGTTTCCGCTTTATCTAATGCGCTTTTAATCTCTGGCCGCGCGGTTTTAACGTCCTCAATACGTTCGCCACGTTGCAATTTTGCAGTAAGGTCATGGGAAAACTGCGTCACTTTATCTGCTGTACCTGCGACTAATAACTGATATTTAACCCGACTACCAAATTGCACCAATTGTGTTGCGGCAATATCATCTGCATGCATCATTAAGCGCGGTGCAAAGCTAAACATATCGCCACCACGCGATGGTTCACGCGCCAAAATACCCGCGATTTTAAAACGTGCTGCACCCAATTCTATGTCGTCGCCAATGGCTACCTTTAAGGCATTCACCAAGCGCGGCTCAATCCACACTTCACCTTTATTAGGTGTAGTTTGTACACTGGCTGGCAATTGATTATTGCTTAGTTGTACGCCAAAATCCCCTCTCAATGGAAAGCCATCAGACAAGGCTTTTATTTCTGCCAATTGGTTGCGATCACCTTGAATCACCATACTTGGAAATTCAAGCGTAGTCGTGCTTTGCAAGCCATATTGCTGGGCTAATTGATAATAGGATTGTGGTATTGCATGATCGGAAATAACGACTAAATCGCCGCCTAAAAGCAAACCACCTTGAGCATTAAGATGCAGCGCGATACGATTAATAAAGAAATTAACCGCTGTAATTGAAGTAACCGCCAGCACTAAAGCGAGCAACATAACGCGTAAATCGCCCGATTTCCACTGCGAAAATAATTGCTGCCAAGCCAGTTTTACCATCATAACGATTCGCTCAATTGACCGTTATTCAATGTTAATGAGCGTTGGCAGCGCTTGGCCAGCTTCATGTCATGTGTGACTAAAATAAGTGTCGTGCCCGCCGCATGGTTTAAATCAAATAGCAATTCAATGATGCGCTCACCAGTGGCTAAATCTAAATTGCCGGTTGGCTCATCTGCAAATAAAATAGCAGGCTGCGAGGCAAACGCACGCGCAATGGCTACGCGCTGCTGCTCGCCACCTGAAAGTTGTTTGGGGTAATGACTGATACGCGCGCCCAAACCGACTTTTTCCAACGTCGCCAACGCCACTTGTTTCGCATTTGCTTGGTTCGCCAACTGCATAGGCAGCATGACATTTTCCAGCGCAGTCATCGTTGGCAATAGTTGAAATGACTGAAACACAAATCCCATGTTTTTACCGCGTATTGCGGCACGCGCATCTTCGTCTAAAGCGCTAAACTCTGCGCCTTTAACGCTCACGCTGCCGCTACTTGGCTGGTCTAATCCTGCCAGCAATCCAAGCAAAGTGGATTTACCCGAGCCTGAACTACCAACAATCGCTACACTCTCACCATCTACCACCTTTAGTTGCAAGTCAGAAAGGATACTAATCTTATTTGGCTCCTCGCCTACGCTTTTGCATAAGTTTGTCGCTAGAATAGCTGGGGTAGACGTTGTTGTATGATGATGCGTTGATAGTTGATTGACATTAATTGGGCTGTGCTCATTAGAAAGTAACATGTATGCGTTCTCGTTTATTGGGTTTTTTGCTATGTATGTCTGCATTTAAAAATTCAGGCTTTAAAGTTCTAAACCTGAAGATTTTTAAACTAAATTTTAACAAGCTAAGCATTAGAAAGTTAAGCTTAAGCTTTAGTAAAATTGTAAATCTAACCTTTAGTCTTGGTATTAGTCTAGCTGCAATGAGTTTGGTTGCAACTTCCGCGCAGGCAACACAAACTATTGTCATTTTTGGTGACAGCTTGTCCGCGGCTTATGGCATTCAACAGAATGAAGGTTGGGTCACACTGCTAGAAAACAAGCTTAATCAGCAAAAGCTTGACTATAAAGTGATTAACACCAGTATTAGCGGCGAGACCACCAGTGGCGGCTTGGGTCGTTTTAAAACCATGCTGACTACCCATAAGCCCAATATCGTGGTCATTGAATTAGGCGCAAATGACGGTTTGCGCGGCTTAAGTGTGCACGAAATGCAAAGCAACTTAAATAACATGATTAACCAAGCAAAAGCCGTCAAAGCAAAAGTGATGCTACTTGGCATGAGAATTCCACCTAATTATGGTATTCAATATACCCAGCAATTCAGCGAAACCTATGCTAATTTGGCACAAAAACATGGCTTAATTTTGGTGCCATTTTTTTTAGATGGTGTTGCAGGCGATCCAAGTCTGATTTTAGATGATGGTTTGCATCCTAAAGCCGTTGCGCAAGCTAAACTATTGGAAAACGTTTGGCCTCAATTGAGAAAAATTCTTAAATAACGACTATTCGTGTAAAACTAGCCAAGCAAAACCAGTTAAATAAACCACTTAAACCATCGGTATTTTTTCGTTATTTTGCATGCCAATTAACCAGCAAACCCATTTCATCTACGGCTGCTTTTAAATGGGCATCAACTCCAATATTTGGAATAATGGCCAAAGTGTCATCCAGATAAATAAGCGGTAATTGTTCGCGCTGCCAAGGCGGCACATTTGAAGTTTGCAGAACAACTTTCAAACTTCGGCTGGGTCGATTTAAATCTGGTTTAAATCGCTCACCACCGACTCGGTTTTTAATGAATAACTGCTTGTTATTTAAATGCTTAATCGAAAAACCATCACCCAATTTCTGACTAAAACTTAAATAACTTTGATTAGGTAAATGTACGACTGGCTCATTTCCCCACACAGTATTTATTGGCACATTGGCGATTGTTTCTGCAACTAAATACGCATTATTTTGATAGCGCCTGAGCATTAATTCAGGCGACTTTTCATCATCATTACTCAAACTTTCTTGAGTCACGCTTATTTTAATTGCCGCATCAGATTTAGCATTGAATAGTTGCTGTGAGATTTGCTGCAATTGGCTGGTACTCGGCATGCGCACATGATTCTGTGCCAGCCACCAACGTAATACATTATTGATTCCAGACTGACTTAAACTGATTAATGGTGGCAATAATAGCGTGTTAATAGCCAACCCATCTTTAAAACAAGCCTTCGCATCTTGCTCTGCCAACTCATCCAACAAATCATTCGCTTCTGCTAGATGTGCTGCTGTGCGCGCCAGGTTTTGTTTAATGGCGGGGTACTGCTGCATTAATGTCGGCAAAATTGAATGGCGTATAAAGTTGCGATCAAATTGCTGATTCAAGTTACTCTCATCATTTACCCAAGCAAGCTGATGTAGTTTGGCATAGCTTTCTAATGTGACTCTAGAAGTACTTAATAAAGGACGCAATAATTTTCTTTTTGCATCTAATGGTGCCATCGCCGCCAAACCTTTCACACCTGCCCCGCGCGCAAGTTGCAAAAGCAAGGTTTCTGCTTGATCATCTTGATGATGTGCCGTACAGATAAAGCCAGTATTTCGGCTCATGAGTGCTGCATAACGGGCTTTTCTGGCCGCCGCCTCAACTCCCAAACCGCTATTAACGTCGATATTGACTGTTGAAATAATGAGTGGAATGTTGAGCTGCTTGCATGTTGCTTGGCAAAAGTCTGCCCATGCGTCTGCGTGAATACTGAGGCCATGATGCACATGATGTGCAGTTAATTGAAAACCTACGCTTTGACGAAGCCCAGCTAAAACATGCAATAACACACATGAATCCAGCCCGCCGCTAAGTGCAATGGTTAATGTAGGTTGAACAGAAGCCTGAACAGAGTTTTGTACAGAAAGAACACCGCTTAAAAAAGAACTGACTTGCTGCGATAGTGAGTTATCGCGCTCATTTATTTTTTTATTTTGGCGTTGTTTCTTTAAATTTTCCATAACTCATCAAACGGGCATAACGCGCCGCTAATAGCTGCTCGGTATCTTTTTTCTGCAACGTAATTAATTGATCTTTAAGCAATTTACGTAGCGTCTGCATCATTAAAGGAATGTCACGGTGCGCACCACCCAATGGTTCGCTCACTATCGTATCGACCAAACCTAGTGCTTTTAAACGATCTGCAGTAATAGCTAAGGTTTCTGCTGCTTCTGGCGCTTTGCTGGCACTTTTCCATAAGATGGATGCGCAACCTTCCGGTGATATCACAGAATAAGTCGAATATTGCAACATCAGCAAATGATCGACTACGCCTAAAGCCAATGCGCCGCCAGAGCCACCCTCACCAATAATCACACCAATAATTGGCGTTTTAAGTTCGGCCATTACATATAAGTTTTTAGCAATCGCCTCACTCTGACCGCGCTCTTCTGCACCAATGCCAGGATAAGCACCTGGCGTATCAATCAAGGTAATAATCGGCAGATTAAACTTTTCTGCCAGACGATATAAACGCAAGGCTTTGCGATAGCCTTCAGGGCGTGGCATACCAAAATTCCGATATTGCCGTTCTTTCACATCACGGCCTTTTTGATGCCCAATCACAACGACTGGAATACCTTCAAATCGTCCTAGTCCACCGACAATTGCCGGATCATCCGCGTAAGCGCGATCGCCATGCAGTTCTTCAAAATCGGTAAACAGTTCACGAATATAGTCCAGCGTGTAAGGCCGTTGCGAATGACGCGCAACTTGCGAAACTTGCCATGCACTTAAATTTTGATATGTTTCTAATAGTAATTTTTTTTGTTTTTTCTCTAATTGATCGAGTTCTTTAGAAATATCTAGCCCATCATGCTCATCGTGCGAGACTTGTAACGCTTCGATGCGCTGCTGAAGTTCCGCAATGGATTGCTCAAAATCTAAGTAACTTATCTTTGTATCTGTCACGCGTCTAAAGCTCATATTTTTATATTACTCAACTATTTAAAGTGAATGTTTTAATCGACTCAATTATATAGGATTTTAACATTTTCTTTCGATAACCATGCGGTCAGATTCTGCAATAATTCATCATGCAACTCTACGCGCCATGCATCGCCCAGCATCATACTCGCTTGGCCTTGTGCATTGTGGTATTCAATTTTAATGGGGCACAGTTTTTTATCGGTTTCTGCCGCTTTTCTGCGATAAGGATTTAATATCGCCGTCAATTTTGCAGCATCCGATTGACCATTGCACGAAATCTTTAACATGCTGGCATATTGGCTGCGCGCAGAGGCTAGATCATACAATTTACGCGCATTAACCCGTATTCCGCCTGAAAAATCATCATGGCTCACGCGCCCTTCTATAATCAGCAAGGCATCTTCTTTAATTAATTGCGCAGATTGATTGAGCATTTCGCTGCCGACAACTACATCAACGCGCGATATTGCATCGTCAATCGTCACTATCGCCATTTTACCGCGCTGTGTCATACGTATACGTACGCCCACCACAATACCTGCCATTAATTTCGGTTGTTCTTGCGGGGCCAAATCAGCCAAAGTGCCGCGTACAAACTGACTCACATCATGTTTGGCATTTAAAAATGGATGGCCACTTAAATAAAAGCCCAATGCCGCTTTTTCTTCAATCAACGCCTGCTGTGGTGACCATTCTGCTACATTTGGCAAATCATGCTTGGTCTCAGACACATCACCAAATAAATTATCTTGCCCAGCATTACTATTATTTTGTTCAGCCGCGGCAATAGCCATGCTAACTGCCGCTAATAACGCTGCACGATTTGGCTCTAACTTATCAAATGCCCCCACCCGAATTAGCGATTCAATCACTCGCCGATTCACCTTGCGCAAATCTAATCGATTACAAAAATCAAACAAACTCTTAAATGGTCCGCTTGCTTCACGCGACGCCACAATAAGCTCAATTGCTGCTAAACCCGTACCTTTTATTGCACCCAAACCATACAGCATTTGACTATTACTTAGCGGCAAGAATCGGTAGCCACTTTGGTTAATATCGGGCGGCAACACTTCTACTTTGTTCGGTGCACAATCGTCAAAAAAGCTATGAATATTGTCGGTATTATTCATATCTGCCGACATGGTTGCTGCTAAAAACGCAGCAGGATAATGCGCTTTTAAATACGCTGTGTGATAAGCAACTAATGCATAAGCAGCCGCATGCGATTTATTGAAACCATAACCCGCAAACTTTTCCAGCAAATCAAATAACTCAGTCGCCTGCTTTTCGTTAAGGCCATTTTTAAGCGAGCCTTCCACAAAAATGGCACGCTGCGCATCCATTTCTTCTTTTTTCTTTTTACCCATGGCGCGACGCAGCAAATCCGCACCACCCAAACTATAGCCAGCTACAACCTGCGCAATTTGCATCACCTGCTCTTGGTAAACCGCAATACCGTAGGTTTCTTTTAGAATCGATTCAGTGGCTGGATGTGGATACTCCACTCGTTGCTGACCATGTTTGCGTCTACAGAAATCGGGAATCAAGTCCATTGGACCTGGCCTGTACAATGCCACCAGCGCAATAATATCTTCAAAACAATCTGGCTTAGCCTGCTTGAGCATGTCTTTCATGCCGCGCGACTCTAGCTGGAATACTGCGGTGGTATTGGCCGTTTTAAGTAATTGATAACTGGCTTTATCGTTAAGCGGCAATGTTTCAAAACTAAGTGGTGACTCCCCTAACGCCGCACGCTGCTTGTTGGCATTGACTAGCGCCAACTCTAGAATCGTCAGCGTTCTTAAGCCCAAAAAGTCGAACTTAACCAAGCCAACCGCTTCTACATCGTCTTTATCATACTGGCTGACCAAGCTGGCGCCATCAGGCTGACAATAAATCGGAGAGAAGTCAGATATTTTACTTGGGCTAATCAACACGCCACCTGCATGCATGCCCACGTTACGTACTAAGCCTTCTAACCTTAATGCTAGCTCTAACAAATGTGCGACTTCTTCTTCTTTTTCACGGCGTTCTTGCAATTGTGGTTCTTTTTCTAGCGCGCTACTTAACGTAATTCCCAACTCAAGTGGAATTAATTTGGCAATACTATCGACAAAATTAAACGGCAAATCCAGCACGCGACCGACATCACGAATCACAGCTTTTGCCGCCATCGTACCGAAGGTAGCAATTTGTGACACAGCATCTAAGCCATATTTTTGCTTCACGTAATCAATCACGCGATCGCGCCCATCCATGCAGAAGTCGATATCAAAGTCAGGCATTGAAACGCGGTCTGGATTTAAAAAACGCTCAAACAGCAAGTTATATTGCAATGGATCCAAATCGGTAATATTTAAACTATATGCAACCAAAGAACCTGCACCTGAGCCGCGCCCAGGCCCTACTGGCACACCATTATTTTTAGCCCAGTTAATAAAATCGGCCACGATTAAGAAATAACCAGCAAAACCCATTTGGTTAATAATCTTACATTCAAACTCAAGCCTAGCTTCATATTCTGGTCGCTTGGCTTCGCGCTTTGCATCATCGGGATATAGACTTTTTAAGCGCGCTGCTAAGCCGATATGTGATTGCGCAACTAAATAAGTATCTAAACTGGATTGGTCTGGCGTGGGGAAGTTGGGTAGATAATTTTTACCCAGCTCGATCATCAAATTACAGCGTTTGGCAACTTCAACCGTATTCATTAACGCTTCAGGAATATCCGCAAACAGCGCGCACATTTCCGACTGCGATTTGAAGTATTGAAGTTGGGTAAAGTTTTTTGGCCGACGCTTATCTGCCAGCATATAGCCTTCTGCAATACAGGTACGGGCTTCATGCGCTTCGAAATCATCGGGCGTTGTAAACTGTATCGGATGCGTCGCCACCACTGGCAAATCAGCAGCACTGGCTAAATCCAGCACTTGTTGAATTAAGATTTCTTGCGCTGGGCTGTCTTTAGGGTCAGATACGCGCTGCAATTCTAAATAAAAGCGATTAGGAAACAGCGCAGACCAAGTGTTAACCAACTGAGTTGCATGTGCTGTGTTACCAGCAATTAATGCAGCGCCAATATCACTTAACGCACTGCCAGAAAACAACAACAAACCTTCAGTATTCTGTAGCCATTCCTGCTTAATTTCTGCACGCCCACGGTATTGATTCTCAAGATAGGCGCGACTCAGCAGCGCACATAATTGACGATAACCAGCCGTGTTTTGTACTAGCAACAATAACCGATGTGCCTGATCACGATTTTTCGCGTTTTCTAACCAAATATCGCAACCTAAAATAGGTTTAACACCACGACCACGCGCTGCTTTATAAAATTTGACTGCGCCAAACAAATTACTTAAATCTGTCAGTGCGACTGCTGGCATAGCATCGGCACTGGCTGCCTGAATATAATCATCAATGCGCACCGTGCCATCTACAATTGAATACTCACTATGGCAGCGCAAATGTACAAACTGTGGGCTGGTCATTTGGCCTGAGTTTGTTTCTACAGTGCCTGATGGGATATTAACTTCATTTTGCATAGTGCTATTTTACCCGCACATACATAAATTAACGAAAAATTAATGATGATAAATACTACGTTTTTAAAGTAAAAAACCGCTAGACTTTTTAATTAAGTCTAGCGGTTTTTTGAATTAACTATGCTATAAATTAGTGTTTAGTTTGCTTTTTAGCTAGCAACTCATTGACTTTACTCATTAACTCATCATCCTGTACAGGCTTACCAAAGAAAGCATCTACCCCAATTTCTTTCGCCAAATTTTGATGCTTATCAGCCGTGCGTGAGCTAATCATAATGAGCGGTGTATGAGCCGTGCGCGCATCATCTCGGATATTCCGCGCCAAACCAAAACCGTCCATGCGTGGCATTTCGATGTCTGTCAAAATAATATCGGGCGTCGATTGCTGCAATACTTGCATCGCGTCCATACCATCCTTTGCTACTAGCACTTCATAACCCTCACGCTCTAATAGTCGACCCAATACCTTACGCATCGTCAGCGAGTCATCAACAACCAAAGCACGCGGTCTAGTGACGACTTTAGCCGCTTTTTTGCTTGCTTTAACCACCACGCTACCAACCGCTAAAATTTCACGATTAGCTAGCTGTACAGGGTTAATAATCAACATGATTTTACCGTCACCCGCAACCGTAGCGCCGACAATGCCTGGCACACGTGCTAGCTGCGCACCAATTGGCTTCATCACCGCCTCTTGGTTACCAATCACTTCATCGATATGCAGCGCTATATTGTATGTACCGCTGCGCAGCAATAACACTGAAGCATAAGCGTGATCCTCTGGCTGATGGTCTTCGTGGTCCAGTAATTTAGATAAATCGTGAATCGGATATTGTTTCCCCGCCCAGTTAATTTCGCCTGCGCTATACGCATTGATTAAATCTTGCCGTTTAATTTTCTGCGCTTGCTCAATCATCCCCACTGGCAATGCATATATCGAATCACCAGAGCGTACTGCAAGTACTTGCGCTACTGTCAATGTCACTGGTAAATGCACATTAAACACAGTGCCTTTGCCAAACTCACTATTTAAATCGACACGTCCGCCTAAACCACTAATATCGTTACGCACCACATCCAAACCAACACCACGACCTGCAATTTGCGACACTTTATCTGCTGTTGAAAACCCTGATTCAAAAATAATGGACATTAACGATTGCTCGGTAACCTCTGAAGTCTCATCTATTAATTTGTTTTTAATGGCTTTTTCTTTAACGCGCTGCAAGTTAACACCAGCACCATCATCGGTAACGGTAATATGAATTTCGTCGTTCTCTTGGCGTATTTTTAGCTCAATCGTACCTGCTTCTGATTTGCCTTGTTTTTTACGTTCAGCGGGCAGCTCCAAACCATGCGCTACCGCGTTACGTAATAAATGCTCTAACGGCGCACCCAATTTATCCAAGACGCTGCGGTCAATTTCTGTCGTTTCACCGACAATCACTAAATCGACAGATTTTTTAAGTTCACGCGCCGTTTGTCGCACAATTCGCTGTAAACGCTCTGCAATTTGTTGAAATGGCAACATACGCACACCCAACAAGGTCTGTTGTAAATCGCGATTCATGCGGTTTTGTTGTTGTAACGCAGCTTCAGATTGACCTAAGTTAGTCAATAAGCCGTGCTGAATCGTTGCCACATCGTTAACGCTCTCTGCAATCATGCGTGTTAGTTCTTGCAAGCGGGTAAATCTGTCAAATTCCAATGGATCGAAATTTTCATTCGACTCTTGCAAAATATTCAAACGGGATTGCAACTGCGTTTCCGCTTCAATTTCCAACTCGCGTAAATAATTACGCAAACGTGTCACGCTCTCGGTTAAATCATTTGATGATTGTTTAACGCCGCTGATTTCCCTATCCATACGCGAACGAATGATTGAAATTTCACCTGCATCATTGATTAATCGATCCAGCGTATCAGCCCGCATGCGCAAAAATTGTGCTTTACGATCCGTTACACGGCTTGCTAATGGAACATCTTGTTGCTTAATGGCGTTAATAGTTTCAACGGACGTACTTTCTAGCGTTTCTTCAAAAAAACTACCAATTTTGTCTAAATCGACAAACATATTGTCAAAATCAATATCCATCGTTTTGCGTTTCAATGATCGGATGACCAAGTCTTCCATCTCATGTACGGCATCACCAAGCCCAGATTGTCCTGCCATACGCGCGCTACCTTTTAAGGTATGCAATGCGCGCTGTAGTGCATCGGGATGCTCCGATTGTTTTGGATGTGCTCGCCAAGCGCGCAATTCCGTACCGATTTCAGGCAGAATTTCACGCGCTTCTTCAATAAACATGGTCAGCAGTTCTTGATCGACCTGCGTTCTATCCATCTCTACACTATTATCAACATCACTGGCCGAGACGTCTTGATAAGCCTTGCTTTCAGTAACTAATTCAACTTCATAATCATCATGGCTAAATTCAACTGCTGCGTCAGTAGGTATTTCTGTTGGATGAATAATTGCAACTTGTTCTGAATCAGAATTTGGCGCGCTGGGTTCACTTAACAACTCAACCGTTGGTGTTGCGTTATTCGATAAATCTGACGCTGGGGTTTCAACCTGCAAAGCACTTGGTAAGGTAAAGGTAATTTCCTCAACCGCTTCTGGCACTTCACTAGGCGTCACAATTAAAGCTTTATTTTGTCGAGCTTGATCAGCAGCTTGATTCAGTACCTCAATCAACGCTCTCGCAGAGCGTGGATTACGTAGCTCTGAAATTTTCACCCACATGGTAGAAAGTGATTTAACAGTATTACTGTATAACTCGGTGTGCTGTGGCGTCCAAGCTTCCACGTCATTTAACCAAGCTTCAAGTGCGCGACCTAGTTCACCCATAGGTTTAAACTCTGCGGCAAGTGCATTACTGGCTAGTGTGTGTATCGCTACTTTTGCCGTTTGCGCAGGGATTAAATTAGTATCTGCAATTAACTTGGCGACATCCTGCTCAAGAATGGTGATGTTTTGCATGCTTTCTTTAACAAAAATATCATAGAAAGCACGACTCATTTTACGTGTACCGCCAATCAACACCTGAGGCTCTGATTTTTTAGCTTTTTTAGGTGTTAAGTGTGGTTCAGACTCTTGCTTGAATTGAGTATTTTCATTGTTTATTGACTCAGCTTTAGCTGCCTCAGTAGTTTCCTGAATAGCAGTATGCTCAGTCGCTGCTGCTTGAGAAAGTGCAGCAGCACGTGCTGACCATGCAGTTTGATTAATTTCAACCTGCCCATTTGCGCGTAGCTCTGCTGCCCAATCTGCAAAAGCAGCGCTTAGTTGCTCGATACCTGCAATTTGCGACTGATCAAGTATGGATTTTTTATCTAAAACGCCATTTAAAAATTGTTCTACTTGACCAGCAATGTCACCCATGCCATTTAAACCGACCGTACGACCGCTACCTTTTAACGTGTGATAACTACGCCTTACCTCAACCAATGCTTCGCTATCGGTTGCATTAACGCGCAATGCCTGGCAATTTTGAGCAATATGTGCCAGCACTTCTTCAGCTTCAGTCAAATAAATATCCAACAACTCTGCATCAAATGCTTGGTCGATTATCTTGACATCACTTGGGCTAGTCATTAATTGAGAAGGCGTTACTGTTGCTTGCTCTGCGTGTTTTTCGTTCAAATATTCACTAGACTCAGCATTTGAATTAGTTGCATATTCTGCTATATCTGAACTGATTGAAACATCATCTAAACTAACTGCAGCAAATTGAATGCCTGCGCCTGCAAGTTCGCTAGTCAAACGTGTTACAGCACTTTCTAAAGCCAACTCTGATTCTAGGCGTGTTTTTGGCATTTCATCTGCATAAATGCCAACCATGCTCAAACTTTCTGCCACCAACTCAAAATGCTGTTGGTTTGAAACATAATCTTCCATTTGGAAATGCTCTACTAAACGACTACTTGCTTTCACGATAGCGGTCGGTGTTGCTAACCCAAGCATATCAAAAACAGCTGCGATTTGTTTTAAAGGCTTAGTCGTTAATGCAAGTGGCGATTTTTCAGCCGGATTACGGAAGAAGCTATCCAAGGCTTGTTCAGTTGTTTTGAGTGACTCTTTAATTTGGATAACAAGCGCCTTTATCGTATCGCGATCAAGTTCGCCCGTTCTGTCACCATCCAATTTATCATAATTTTCACCAGATGAAATCGCTTCTAATCGATGCATTTCAGAAAGCAGTTTTTGCACGCGATCAGCATCTAGATGCTGATAATGGTTAAGCGAAGTTTCTAGTAAATTAAGCGTCGCGGCAACTTCAATTAATGCGGCATGATTCACTTTAGTCGCGTCATCGCGTAAGGTACTACTAGCAAGCTGTAAAGCTGTGTACACATCAATAACAACCACTTGGCTTAATTGCTGCGTAAGTGTTTGGCTAACAGCCAGCGTGTCAGAAAACTTAGTAATCAGTACGTTATCTACATGCACCTGTGCAAGGCTCGCATTAGTATCTACTTTACTAAAATCAATGGTATTGGATACATCGTCCCACAACTCACGTAGCGCTTCTAACTGTGTGATTAAGTCTTGCACAACAGCCAACTCATTTACATCAATTGAGCTTGCATCAAAACTAACAGCGTTTTTCTTATCGACAAGCAGATTCAGTTCAAAAACTTCTTTTACTTTTTGGACGTTATCTCTATCTACATTACTGATCGCTACATAATATAAAATATCGCGCAATAAATTACTGTGCGGCTTATTAACACCTTCAGACAGGTGACGTAACTCCTGATCCAGCTTGCGACATAAACGTTTTGCACCTAAATTTTCAGCAATTTCTTTCTGCTCTAAAGATTCGGTAAATGCGCTAGCCGCCCACCATAAGGTTTTGTCACTGTTTTTTTTCTGTGCTTGGCTAACATTGCTCACTGCTTCAGTCATGCTGTGAAGCGCATTGTTTTGCTTGGTTTGCAGCCAACTTAATAAAGACTTTTGATAACCTGTGCGTTGCTCTACAATAAATGCGGAATAATCAGCAGCCTCTAACTGTTTAACGGGCAAGTCTTTGGGTGCGCTATTACTGGTATCAGGGAAGAATAACTCGCTTTCATCCATCGTCTCACCCAGCGCCAGAACAATTGGATGAATGATTGGATACAAACGTAGTGGAATATCGGGTGCGCCATTTAGCAAGTCTTGTAAGTAAGATTGCAACGATTCAACGGCTTTAATAAAACAATCAATTAATTCTGGCGTCGCATCCAGTGTTTTTTTCTCTAAGCGACTCGCCAGCTTTTCTAATTCAGCACAAAATCGTTTACATCCTTCTAGACCCACCATATCCAGCGCGCCTGATGCTTGATATAAATGCGTTTGCGAAAAACGCATGGGGGCGGTGTCATGTAAGTTACCTTGTACTGTTTTTAGATTATCTAAAACAGTACCAAGCGATTGATCTATCTGGTCTTTAACCCACGTTAAAGGGCCTATATCAAAATTTTCAGACACTTAAATTCGACTCCAAAGATATCAACCTATTCAATTTAAGCCAATTTAAAACCAGCTACTGATTCACGCAACTCTTCAGCTAGCGTTGTTAATTGTCCGACCGATTCCGCTGTTTGTTTAGTACCTTCGGTAGTTTGTGAGGTAATTTCTTGAATTTGCTGCATGTTTTTAGTCACGGTAGAAGCCACTTCTGTCTGCGCTTCCGTTGCGCTAGAAATCGACTGAATCAAGCGCGCCAAGCTGGTAGTAACGGTTTCAATCTCTGTCAGCGCCTTACCCGCCGCATCAGAAAGTCGCGCACCTTCTACCACACCCTCAGTACTTTTCTCCATCGCAGCAACCGCTGAGTTTGTATCGGTTTGAATCGTTTTTACAATCGCACCGATCTGTTTAGTCGCTTCAGATGAACGTTCCGCCAAGCGCTGAACCTCTTCCGCAACCACCGTAAATCCGCGACCAGCTTCACCCGCAGATGCAGCTTGAATCGCCGCGTTCAACGCCAGAATATTCGTTTGTTCCGTAATGTCAGAAATCAACTCCACAATCTCACCAATCTCTTGCGAGCTTTCACCCAAACGTTTAATGCGTTTTGATGTTTCTTGGATCTGTTCACGGATACCGTTCATACCCGTAATTGTATTCTGTACCGCTTGCGAACCTTGTGTAGCCGCTTGTAATGAGCGTTGCGCAACCTGTGACGCCTGGCTCGCATTGCTTGATACTTGCAAGATAGAGCGTGTCATGTTTGAAACAGCGTCTGTTGTTTCTGTAATTTGTTTAGATTGTTTTTCTGCTGCTGACAATAAACCAATCGAGGTCGCTTGCGCTTGTCCAGTTGCAGTATTCACCTGCTCTGATGCACGGTTAATCTCGGTTACCAAATCGCGCAAGCTATCAATCGTATAGTTAATAGAGTCAGCAATCGCGCCCGTAATATTTTCTTTCACCTCTGCACGTACCGTTAAGTCACCATCCGCCAAGTCGCCCATCTCATCCAGCAAGTTAAGAACAGCCATTTGGTTTTGTTGACCATCATTTTCCAGCATCAGTACCGCGCTTTCGATTTGTTTCACCTGACGGGAGCCAAAATAGGCGATTAAAAACAGAATTAATAAACCCAACAACCCTAGCGCCAATAAAATACCTTTTACCAATGTATTGCTAGAGGATGTAATCCTTGCAGACTCTCTCTCAAGCTCTTGATTTAGCGCTTTAACAGTTTGTTTATTAATTTCATAAGCACCGGCCAGGTCGCCCAATGGTTTAGCCGCCGCAATTGCCCCTAACTTAATTGCCACTTCAAAATCTTTATTATAAATACGATAAAAGTTTTCGTTAGACTTTGCCACCGCCTCAAATGGGCCTTTTAATCGTTTAACACCTTCCTCATCAAAGCTAGAAATTGCAGTTTGCCAAAAAGCTAAGCGATTTCTATAGTCAGCTTCTAACGCTTTTACTTCTAGTAGTTTTCGATCTCTTTTTTGATAGTCAGAACTAGATGTCGCCACATAAGCTTCGTTAGTCGCCGCAAACGCATCCACCGCGTACAGTGGTGGCGGTAGAATATCCGCACGCAAATCATTACTAAGCTTAATTTGATCGTACACAGGGCCGCCAACGCGCACTTGATTAATCACATAGAACGCCAAAATAATAAAGATAATCAAACCAATCACTGGCCCAATTACTTGCCCATAGCCTCGACCGCTGTTCTCGGAAGATCCCTTGCTGAACAACTGTAAGATTTTTGCTGGAAATTCTTTGATTACTTGAATATTCAATGCCATGTTGATTCCCTTTAAGTTTCACTTAATTACTTCAAACAACCGTCATCTGAACTATTAAATTTAACTAAATTTAATGACTAAAATTAACCTCTAAAACTACTTCTATCTGAAACAAAACCTAAACCACAAACTACCTTATGTAGCATAAGGGGTTGTAAAATCTTTCGAACGTACTAACTTGTCACAGTCAAGCAAATGCCACACACGATTTTCGTCATCTTTATAAGTTTGATTTTTTAAACAAATATTATCATCGAGCAGCACTTCAGCTAACTTCATTTCATCCAACTTACGCAGACCCACTAACTTATCAACCAAAAAAGCCACATTATTTGTCACTGAATCGCTGATGAGTAACAAACGCGCATTCGATGAAATATTAGTAAAAGTGTTTTCCAATAATTGCGCTAAATCGTTAATGGCATACAACACGCCGCGCACATTTGCTACACCTAAAAACCATGGCTTAACCAGCGGTACACGCTGAATATCCATAATTGGCAATGTTTCGCTAATTTCCTGCAAGTTAACCAGCACGTTTTTTCCGCCAATAATTACGCCCAAATAACCTGCAGGCGACTCGGCACCTGCTTTTTTAGCATTTTCTAATCGAGCTAAAATATTAGTTTGATATTCACGTAATTGTGATTGTTTTGACATAAATACAACGGTTCCAAATTATTCTAAAAGTATGGATATGCTAAAAAACAGCACAGTTAATGTCATGCACTGATTTTATCAATGAGTGTTTTTAAATCATTTTTTTGGACAGGTTTTAACAAACATCCTTTTGCGCCCATTTTTTCTGCCCATGCATGATCAGTAACCTGCAACTTTCCTGAGCACAAAATAACCGGTATTGTTGCAGTGGCAGCATCTTTTGTTAACGATCTAGCCGCCTGAAAGCCGGTTAAACCGGTCATGATGATGTCCATAATCACCAAATCTGGCGCAATACTCGCCGCACGCTCCACGCAAGCCTCGCCACTTTCTAAAGCAACCACTTGATAACCTTCTGCCTCTAACAATTCTGTTAGATAAAAACGATCCGTTGCTGAATCATCCACTATTAAAATTTTATTGATCGCCATCGTTACTTCTCCCAATCCCTTATTACAAGTTTACTAATCAACTCTTTTATTAACCAAGCACTTTATTAATCAACAGTATTTGATGCATTGTTTTTGCTATTCAGATATGCCTCACTGGTGTACGTATTAATTGCATCAATTAACGTGTCTTGCGTGAAAGGTTTAGTTAAATACTGATCAGACCCTGCCATACGACCGCGCGCGCGATCAAACAGACCATCTTTGCTGGACAACATAATGACGGGGGTTGATTTGAAGCGGCTGTTGCGCTTGATTAGCGCACAGGTTTGATAGCCATCTAAACGTGGCATCATAATATCGACAAAAATAATCTGGGGATGTTGATCGGCAATTTTTGCGAGCGCATCGAACCCATCCTCTGCCAAAACAACTTCGCAACCCGCTGATTTCAGAAATATTTCAGCACTACGTCTAATGGTATTGCTATCGTCAATGACCATTACTTTAGTGCCAGCCAGATTTGTTTGTGCCACTTTATACTCCCCTAGCATATAAACATACGTTTATATAACCAAATTATAAATCACTCTATCTAAAAAAATGTTTTTACTTTATTCTATTAACAACTCATTAACAACTTTGAGTTGAGTGATATTCGTCAGCACACACAAAATATTACATTTTTTAAAACAATTTGCAACACTTACGTAATATTTGTAATAATATACTTTAACAATACTCAATAATTGATGTATAAATTACGATTATTTAAAACACATAGAAATAATTGCATGCTTGGGAGCAAAGAATAATGCTTATAAGACAAGAATCTGTAGATTCCAAAACGGCGCTTAAAGATCTACCCAGCACATCTCCGCTGGCAAGTGCTAATTTGGTACTAGTATTTGGCTCTGTCAAAAGATTTAGCGAAGGTAAGTTACAAGGTTTTCTAAAATTGCGCTATCCAACGGCTCAAGTGGTCGGATGTACTACTTCTGGTGAAATCAGCCCGAATGGCGTATTTGACGACAGTATTCAAATCACTGCAATTCAGTGGGAAAAAACTGTTCAGCGTGTAGCACAAACCAAAATGTCTGGTATGCAAAGCTCTTTTGAGGCAGCAGCTGGTTTAGCAAAACAATTAAAAGCCGATACTTTACGTACAGTACTAGTGATATCAGATGGCTTAAACGTCAATGGCTCTGAGTTACTAAAAGGTTTTCAAAGTGTTTTAGGTGATATCCCAATTGTTGGCGGTTTAGCGGGCGATGGCGGTGCCTTTGTTAAAACCTTGCAACTGTATAACGATACCGTTTCAGACAATCTGGTTATTGCAGTTGGCTTGTATGGAAATGCATTAATCACGTCAAGCGGCGCTCTAGGCGGCTGGAAGCCTTATGGGCCGCCGCGCACCGTTACCAAATCAGAGAAAAACGTTGTGTTTGAAATGGACGGAAAACCAGCGCTACCACTTTACAGAATGTATATTGGCGAAGCGTTTTCAAAAGGCTTGCCTGGCACTGGTTTAAAATTCCCACTCGCTGTTATTGAAGAGGGCAAGCGCGATGTAGAAAAAATTCGCACATTGTTAGCTATCGACGCCAAAAATAATAGCTTGACCTTTGCTGGTAACGTTGAAGAAGGTGAAACGGTACGCTTGTGTCAAACCAATCATGACAGGCTCGTAGATGGCGCCGGCGCTGCTGCAAATTTGGTAATGGATGGCTTAAGTGCCAATAAAACCAATCAAACTGGTTTAGCTCTTTGCGTCAGCTGCGTAGGTCGCAAAGGCGTAATGGCTGAACTGGTAGGCGATGAAATAAAACTAGTGCAACAAATTTTAGGACCTCAAACCAGTTTAACCGGCTTCTACTCTTATGGCGAACTAGCACCGCGCCCCAATACAACAGATAGCGTTTTGCACAATCAAACCATGACAATTGGTTATTTAAGTGAGAATTTACTGGCTTAATTGATTGCTTAATTAGCGATTCGTTTAATTTCAAATTTTATTGCGTCAAATCGATAAGCACCTGTTTTAAACAGGTGCTTTTTGTTTTATCATAGTTAGCATAAATAATTGCGCTAATATTTAAGCGCTTTATATCATTCAAAAAGGAAAAAATCATGTCTAGCTCAGTAACTCTCAAAGGCAATCCAGTTGATGTTGCAGGCAATTTGCCAAAAATTGGCAGTACTGCGCCCAACTTCACTTTAGTTGACAAAGCATTAGCAGACGTTACATTAGAAACGTACGCTGGCAAACTTAAAGTTCTTAATATTTTCCCAAGTGTAGATACGCCAACGTGCGCACTATCTGTACGTGCTTTCAACAAGCATGCTGCTAACTTAGCAAATACTGTCGTGTTAAACATTTCTGCTGATTTACCATTTGCACAAACACGCTTCTGTGCAGCAGAAGGCATTGAAAACGTAGTCAACCTATCGACAATGCGTGGTCGTGATTTCTTAATGAATTACGGCGTTTTATTGTTTACCAGCAAGCTTGCGGGTTTAGCAGCGCGCGCGGTGATTATCATTGATGAAAACAATGTGATCAAATACATTGAATTAGTACCAGAAATCGCCAACGAACCTAATTATGATGCTGCTTTAGCCGCATTAAAATAAATCGTTTCAGATTTTAAAAAAGCCAGCATATGCTGGCTTTTTTATTTGTCGTTTCTAATCATACTTAATTAGCTCAAAGATACTCTGTATATTTCGCATTACTACCTTTAGCTTTATCTACTGGATATTTTAAGGCATTCAAATCAATTTTTTTGTTGGTAGCCTCAATTAAGTCAATATTCAATACTTCCGCTATCCTTAATAAATAAACAAAAGTATCTGCCAATTCATGGCTCACTTCTTCGCGTTTTTTATCGGTTAGTTGCTGACTTTCAGTCGGCGTATCCCATTGAAAATGCTCCACTAATTCAGCCGCTTCCACAATCATTGCCATTGCTAGATTCTTAGGTGTATGGAATTGCGCCCAATCGCGTTCATTCACAAATTGATTAATGCGAAGTCGTAAATGTTTTAATGAATCCAGAGTATGTATCGTATCCATCATTCAATTAACCTTAAAATTAACGGTGATTTTTAATTTAATTATTTTTATTGGGCTATTTTCTACTACGCTACTTTCTATTACTGCCAGCAACCATTTTAATTTCAAATAATCGGCATTCTAATGGTCCGTTAAATAATGGTGTACGTTTGCTTGGTGTTAAACGCATTAATTTTGGCAGCCGTAAATCATTGGTTAAAAAATACGTATTCCAACCTGCAAACTTGCGTTTTAATGCTTCACCCATTTTGGGGTAAAGCAAAGCCAACTCTTCATCTTCACCAATACGTACACCATATGGCGGGTTGGCAACCAGCACGCCATTGTCTGCTGGCGGCACGACTTCAGTGATATTGGTTTGCGCTAACTGCACGGCTTCTGCCAAACCTGCTTCAGTAAGATTTTGCTTGGCAATTCGTACAGCGCGTAAATCACTATCAGAACCATACAGTTTTTGAAAAGTAGTCGGTTTTACGTTCTTAAGTGCAGTATTTTTAATCTTTTTCCAAGTGTCAGACTCGAAATTCTTCAACTTTTCAAAGCCAAAATCACGCTTTAAACCTGGTGCAATATCCAGGGCCATCATCGCCGCTTCCAGCAAAAACGTGCCGCTGCCGCACATTGGGTCTAACAAAGGCTGACCCGCTTGCCAGCCGCTCAACTGCAAAATTCCAGCCGCTAAATTTTCTCGCAAAGGTGCTTCGATACTGGCTTTTCGGTTACCACGCTGATATAGAGCATCGCCAGATGTATCCACATAATAAACATAACTATCTGCGGTTAAATAGGCGTGAACACGCACAGCTGGCGTTTTTGTATCAATATAAGGCCGCGAATTTACCACTTGCCTAAATTTATCGCATATCGCATCTTTAATGCGCAATGTCGCAAACTCCAAACTTTTAAGCGGGCATTTTACGCCAGTGACTTTCACCATAAAATCATGCTTCACATCAAACCAATTAGGCCAATTCAGCTTATATGCGGCTTGGTACAAATCATCTTCGGTGGCGTACGTTCCCTGCCCTGCTTGCATGAGTATGCGTGTGGCAATGCGTGAATGTAAATTCGCGTGATAGCAAACGCTTAACTCACCCGCAAAGCCAACGCCGCCATCGGTCGGCTTAATGTCTTTTGCGTTGCTGTTTTTCAGCTCGTTTACCAGCAAAGCTTCTAGCCCGCGTGGGCAAGTGGCAAAATATTGATTCATCATAGGTTAGTTGTCATTTCTTGTTCAATTTAGCGAGTTTAAATTATTTGGTTTAATTGATGTGCTTAACTTAAGGGCTTAAGTTATTAGAATTTTAATTTGTGAGGTAATTGTGGTTATGTTCGCACAGCTTCTCAACAAAACTTAAAAACTCTATGTTGTGTATATTTTGAAGCGCTTTAGCACGCTCTCTTAGTTTCTTCTCATTCAATTGCGTTGCACGCTTGAAGCCAAATACCACAATATTGCCAGGCTTGCCCGTTGGCAGCATTAAGGTGTGATGATTAAAACTTAGCTCAATGCGCTGCAAGTAAATATCAAAATTGCCCTGATTCGACAAAGTGGCCGCGCAATCATCAAAAAAATCCTGACTACAAAAATTAGGCGGAATACCAAAACGATCAAACGCGTCGATCATCAAACAATCTGCGCTATTTTGATTAGCCTTTAAATGGGCAATGCCATCACCCTCAATCACGTTCAATCTAGCATCGTCATCAGGCACATAAAAATGACTACGCGCAATGTTGATAATCTGCGGATTAATCTCTACAATCGTTTGGTTGATATTGGGGCAATGTGCATAAATATACTTAGGCACCGATCCGCCACCCAAACCAATTGTCAGCACGCTTTTAACCGCGTCTGCAAACAGCAAAAACCCCATCATACCGCGCGTATAAGTCAGCTCTAGCGCAAATGGGTCTTTCACTTTCATGCTGCTTTGAATCGTCACCGAGCCTAGGTGCAACGAGCGTATGCCATTACTTTCAGACACTTCGACAACACTATCATCAGCCACACTCTTATGGATTTTTCGATTAAATCTCAGCATATATTACTTATATTCAAATTCAATCTGTTTAAATCTCAGCATTTTCTTCAACTACGGCAATTGGCTCTGATTCAGCAACTTCTACTGGTATTACCGCTTTAAATTTACAGCTCAATTCCATTAATAAAGTATCGATATGTTTAATCTCCAAGCTGACTTTTGTACCAACTTTAAGCTCTGGCAAGCTAGGCACTTTGGTGATGTAAAACATGCCATCGATACGCACCAAATTTTCGCGCCAAACGGTTGCGGTCACTTCGCTCAGCTGTTCTTGAATCAAATACTGTAAACACCAGTAACGTTCCATGCGGGTTTGAAATTCACTATAGGCATTATAAGTTTGGTCAAAATTGCGAATGATGACGTTCAATTTCCCATCCGCCACGTTGTAAGGTGCAGGTTCGCTATTCAACATAGCAATTAACTGTCGCTGATTAACCAAATCCACCGCGCGACGCAATGGTGATGTATTCCATGCATATTGCGGCACACCTAAACCCTGATGCGGCTCTGCATTGGTGGTCATAAATACTTTACCGCCCGTTTGCGCGCGATAAATGCCAGCAAAGCCCGCCTCTTTTAACAAACCGCCCCAATGGCTATTGGCATAGATCATCAATTCCGCCACTAACTTATCTATTGGTGCGCCACGTTCGCGTGGCACAATTTGTATTTTTCCGTCACGCACGTAAAAACTGTAATCAATCTGTGGCGCGCGATTAGGATCGGCTTTACCACGTGCAGTTTCTAATTTTTCGGCCAAGCTAAACAGCAACTTAAGCTTTGCCCAATAGGCATGGCCATTGTCAGCATCTAATGTATGCTCGTTAAAAAATGGTTCAATCGTGTCATGGCGTAAATTATCCGCAACTTTTATTTTTTCTAATCGCGTTTCATGCGCAACAATCTCAAAAGCAGGCGTCACTTCTAAATACAAACTAAGCGCAGGTTTTATTTCGCCCGCATCTAAACTAAATGGCTTAACAACACTTTCGGGCAACATGGTGATTTTACTGCCTGGCATATATACCGTTGATAATCGTGATAACACAATCGCATCTAAGCTGGAGTCAACAGGCAAACCTAAACTAGGCGCTGCGATATGAATACCCAATCGCGTATTCCCATTATTTAGGGTTTCTAAACTAAACGCATCGTCAACTTCTGTCGTCGTCGCATCATCAATACTAAAACATTCGACTTCTGCCAATTGCAAACCGTCTGGTATTTCAGACATTTCATACTCTGGAAAATCCAATCCTGATTTTCCATCCTTGCTAGGAAACATTTCACGCAAAAATGCACCCAAATGATAGCCGTGCGCACTTTCAATCAAGCCACAATCGGCCATCACAGTTAATGCTAAACGGCCAGAGCTTTGCGCAGCTTCATCAATTGCTTTCCATTCCAAGCTGTTTTTGTCTGGGTTATAAATTAAAGCATCCGCTTTTGCTGCAAAACCTTCTGGCAGCTCTTTATTATTAAGCTGCGTCACCCAAGCCACCACTTGCTCGGCCTGTAGTTTTTTGCGCTCGACTGCTGCCAACGCCAATTTCAGTGTGTCTGCTGGCGCGGCCTTGTAGCGACCTTTGCCTTTGCGGTAAAAATACATGGGCGCGCTGTGCAATTTTATTGCGGTTGCTGCCGCTTCGATTGGCGTAGGTTTTTTGCCATAATAATCGCTGGCTAAATCCTCAAAGGCAAACTCTGGCTCACCGCAACATTCCCACAAAAAATCAATTTCTAAGTTTTCTGCTTCGCTTTGCGCCGCTTCCATAAAACTTGCCAGTGGTGCTTCAAACTGCATTAATACATTATTTGTCTTAATTTTTGAACGCTTGCCGGAAAGCGATTCCACCTGCAAAGCCGCAGGTGATTCAGACATGATAGAGGCCACTTTAAAGCTGCCTTCTTCTTCGTAAAACACATTCATTGGGATTGTTTTTTCTTCATTTAAATTTTATTTGGTGCTAATTTGAATAACGCGTTTTTAAGCGTCATTATTTTTTAAAGCATAATTTTAATGTGTTCTAAGCAATTAAGCTTGTTTAATTCCGATATAAGCCTTGCTTTCGCTTTGCACGCACTTTACATAGTCTTCAATCCTATAGAAATTTACTGTTGATGCTGTCATTAAAAGTACGGTATATTCGTGCCATGAGCAAAGCCTTTGAGTTAATACAAGCGCAATCCCAAACGCCGACCAGCGCGCGGGTATTGGTGTTAGATACCTTATTAAATGCGCCATTACCGCTGTCGCATCCTGAAATTCAAAAAAAAATTGTAGAACCGATAGACCGGGTAACGATTTATAGAGTGTTAGATTGGTTAACCACGCAAGGGTTTGTGCATAGCGTGATTAGCCCAGATAAAACCAGGCGATTCAAGACCAACACACAACCAAGCCAACATCAGCACGCGCATTTTGAATGTACTAAATGCGGACAGGTGTATTGTTTAGATAAAGTGGATGACGCCATCGCTCAAAGCCTGCCTGAGCGATTCACCGCTAAAAACGTGCATTTAAGCATTAGCGGAATTTGCGCCAACTGCCAACCTTAACTTTCATACTAAACACTCCAGCCAGCCTTCAAGCCCAAGTTTTTTAACACTGTTTAACCCAATAATACCCCCGCATTAAAATGCAACTATGTTGCATTACCTATGCATTGTGGTTAACATGCCGTTTATTGCAACAATGTTGCAATAAACTCAATCGAAATTTTAAATCTATCTGCCATGGCTAAAGTCAACGGCACATTAAAAACATGATTAGGCATCTTGAAGGAATCAGCATGAAAAAACTCCCAGTCACCGTTCTATCTGGCTTTTTGGGCGCGGGTAAGACCACGCTGCTTAATCACATTTTAAATAATCGCGAAGGCAAACGTGTTGCTGTCATTGTAAATGATATGAGTGAAATCAATATTGATGCGCAATTGATACGCAATGGTGGCGCAGAGCTATCGCGCAGTGAAGAAAAATTAATCGAAATGAGCAATGGCTGCATTTGCTGCACTTTGCGTGAAGATTTGTTAATAGAAATCACCCGCTTAGCCAAAGAAAATCGCTTTGACTATTTGTTAATCGAATCAACAGGCATATCAGAACCATTGCCTGTGGCAGAAACGTTTACGTTTCGAGGCGAAGATGACTTGAGTTTATCTGACGTGGCACAGCTAGACACAATGGTGACAGTCGTGGATGGATTTAACTTTTTAAAAGATTACAGTTCGCGCGATCTAATCTCACAACGCGGCGAAAGCATGGGTGATGAAGACGAACGGACGGTTGTAGATTTACTGGTAGAGCAAATTGAATTTTGCGATGTGCTGGTTTTGAACAAAACAGATTTATTGAGTGCTGATGAAATCGGCAGATTAGAAGGTATTTTAAAAACTTTTAATCCGCGTGCGAAAATCGTACACAGTCAATTTAGCAAAGTACCGTTGGATGCGGTAATGAATACGGGCTTATTTAACTTTGAAGCGGCGGAAGATGCCGCTGGCTGGCTAAAAGAATTGCGTGGTGAGCATGTGCCGGAAAGTGAAGAATATGGCATCAGCAGTTTTGTGTATAAAGCACGATGCCCTTTTCACCCACAACGATTCTATGATTATCTCGGTCAGGAATGGCCAGGCGTTATTCGCTCAAAAGGCAATTTCTGGATTGCCTCCAGACCAGAATTTTGCATTAGTTGGTCGCAAGCTGGTGCTATTTCACGTAATGAATTAGCTGGCTTTTGGTGGACAGCAACACCCAAAGAACATTGGCCGCAAGATATTGACCAACTAAAAGAGATTAAAAACCGTTGGCAAGAACCATTCGGCGACAGGCAACAAGAATTGGTATTGATTGGCATTGACATGAACAAAGCGGCATTAATCGCCGAACTTGACCACTGCTTACTCACGCCAACTGAAATGTTACTGGGTGACATGGGCGAATACATGCAAGGCTGGAAAGCCCTCAGTGATCCATTTCCTATTTGGCATCAACATGAGTCAGAGTCAGATTTAGAAACTGCTTGACTTACATCTAGGTTAAAATCGACCTTTTATACTTTAATAAATATTAGCAAAAAATAAAATGGATAAACGCATTCCCGTCACCCTGCTCACTGGCTTCTTAGGCAGTGGAAAAACCACCTTACTGAATAAATTACTGCATGATCCCGCTATGAAAGACACCGCGGTTATCATCAACGAGTTGGGTGATGCGGGTTTAGATCAAATATTCGCCAATAGTAATTTGGCTGAGAATATTGAAAATGAACATATTGGCGATAATACGGTTTTGTTAAGTAGTGGCTGTTTATGCTGCACGCTTAAAAATGAATTAGCGGATACCATGCGTGATTTATTTTTTAAGCGTGCGCTGCAGGCAATCCCAGAATTTAAACGCTTAATCATCGAAACCACCGGCATGGCAGATCCTGGTCCAATTCTGGGCAATTTGATGAATGAGCCAGTGATTGAATCGACTTACAGGCTAGATGCAGTTGTCGTGACTATCGATGCGGCATATGGTTTACAGCAAATCGCTGACAATATCGAAGCACTGAAACAAGCGGCGGTAGCGGATGTTCTGTTAATCACAAAAACCGATTTAGCTACACCAGAGCAAATAAACGAATTAAAAGAAAAGCTCATTACAATCAACCCAGGCGCAACTCAGCACCGCGTATTGAATGGGGAGTTGGATCCACAATTTGTGATTGATGTCGGTTTATTTGATGTTGCGTCCAAACAAGCAGAGCCACAACGCTGGCTTCGCGCGCCGCTCAAAACCGCAAAACCAAAAGGCACTTTGCCGCAAAAAGCACATGATGATGAAATCGTGAGTTTCACCGTGTTTATGCCAAAACCGCTTAATTGGCGCGATTTGAAACCAGTGATTCTAAATCTGTGTCAAACACATGGTAAAAATTTACTGCGCTTAAAAGGCATCATCCATGCTGAAGACCAACCTGCTCCGCTGGCGATTCATGCGGTGCATTTTACGCCCTACCCACCCACGCTGCTTGAAGGCTGGGATGAAGATGAGCCGATTTCACGCATTGTGATTATTGGCAAAGGCATTGATGAATTAACCATCAGAAAAACATTAATGCAGGTATAAACCAATTACAAATCAATAGAGTTCACATGATACAAAGCAAAAAAAAGCATATTTTCATTATATTGTTTACAACCATCACAGCTGGCAGCATCGGCGCCTGTGCGACTAAGCCAGTGCTTGCAAAGAATATTGATTATCAATGCGACCGCGGTACCAATCTAAGCGTCACATTTACAGAAAAAGGCTTTACAACAGTGCGTGGCGGCAGAAACAGTATCCCCAAATATGAAATAAAAAATGTTGCAGCCGACGTCACTCTAACAGATGGAACATTAATCACATTGCCTGTACAAAAAGTAGCTTCTGGTTTTATGTACAGCAATGGCAAATATAGCTTGAGAGGAAAAGGTGACGAAGCAATGTGGTTTGTCGGCAGGATGCTTGCAGAGCAGTGCGCAGTTAAACCTTAAGCGACACTAAATCTTAACTTGCGCTTATCGCGATAAAACTCGGCAATACTAGCTATTAAACTTACTAGTTAACTGATTATTAAAGCTTAAAACGCCGTTTTGTAGTTCTGCCCAAAAAACTCCAGCATCATAAACTCTTCCAAGCCAGCGTTGTCTTCCGGCCTTGCCGACATGACAATGCTGCGATTTAAACGATGTGATTCCCAATTAAAATCACCCTGATAATGCCGTCGTATCAAGCTAATCATTTTCTTAATCATTAGCAAACGCACATCTTGGCCTGATTTCGCCTCTACTTCAAAAAACTCACGTCTAGCGCTACTAACGCTACTGGTCCAGCCGTTAAAAGAAAAACTCGCGTTACGCGCTTCTAAATTAGTAATTTCAAAAATACCATTAACGCCTGTTTGGAAATTCTGTTTGATTCTTTCATCACGAATTTGCTCTGCACTTGGGCCTAATTCTCGCGCGGTTGCTTCCGCATTTTGGCGAGCAGCGTCCGATTCTTGCGCTGAACGCTTTGCTCGCTGTTGATTCACATACGCCATCATATCTACCGGCGGAGCCTCTTCTGGCGGCGTTTCTGTTTGAGTAGACTCTTTTGGTATGCTCAAATTTGGTGGGATTTTTTCTGGCGCAGGTTTATTGGTCGCTAAAACATCCGGCACTTTAAATACTGGTTTTTTAGGTGGTTTATTGACTTGCTGTGTGATGACCTTGGGTTTCGGCTTAACAACTGGTTCTGGTACAACCTCAACAGGCGTTGCTGGCTGTTCTTCGGCTAACTCAGCCACTTTTCTTTCTGGCGTCGGTGGTGCCAAGCTGACTTCTAATTCACGCGCAGGTAGTTCTGCTTTATCTGGTTCAAATTGTGGTAGCGCAAAAAATGCAATTAACGCATGAATCAGCAACGAAAACAGTATCGCAATTAGCGTGTTACGGCTAAATTGAATGCGAAAAACCTGATCACCACGCGGCTTTTCTAAAAATGCATCAAAACTATGTTCACTATTTAACATCAACACTATAAGCTCATGTCTGCCCAGATTTTATCTAATCGTTTAACTGAGATAGGCATAGGCGTTTTGAGTTCTTGTGCAAACAAAGAAACACGTAATTCTTCTATTAACCAACGAAAATTCTGTAAATTTTGTGGCACTTCGCGGTGTGCTTGCTGCAAGCTGTTCACTTTATCTTGCCATTTTTGCCATGTTAACCCCACGCTAGCGGCATTTTTTCCATCTCGGTCAGGGTTAGCGGGTTGTTTTTCAATCCTTAGTCTTAACGCTTTCAGGTAGCGCGGTACGTGCTGCAAATACTCCCAAGGTGTGAGCGACAAACAATTTTTATACACCAGCAAACCTAGCTGCTGCTCAACATCGCGTTTTAATCGATTAACCGTTGCGGGCATTTTACTTTGCTGTGTAATCAACAATTGATATTCGGTCGCGATTGCTTGTACTTGCCTTGCAATCGCTTGCGTAACCGCTGGCAGGCGTGTGCGGGCGCGTTGTTTCAGCGTCATAAAATCCGCATTTGTGCGCGGCAAATCATCCTCGCCCATAAAAGCGCGGTCGGCAATCGCAGTCACCATATCCTCGCGCAAATCTTCGGGCGACATGACATTCCTTAAGGTCAGGGCATATTGGTTAAAATTCGGCAGACTTTTTTCCAACTGCTTGATTTGTTCTTTTAACTCAAAACGCATCAGCCTGCAAACACCTTTACGGTGATTTACACCTGCCGCATATTCTGTATCAAACAATTTAACTGCAACACTATCGGTGTTATCTTCCAATGCAGGATAACCCGTTACCTTTAATCCATCGCGCTCAAAAGATAACTTTTCAGGTAAATCGCCAAAGTCCCATTGCTTTAATCCTGTTTTTTCAATATCTGGCAGCGTATTTCTAAAGGTTAATTGCGCAGCTGAACCCAATTGTTTTTTCAGCACATTCCAATCACGCCCCATCGCCAACTCGCGCCCTGCGTCATCCACCACACTAAAATTCATCAGCAGATGCGCTGGTGTTTCTTCTACCCAATCATCGACGCCAATCTTGAGTGTAGTCACATGCTGAATATGCGCAGCTAATGCTTGCTTGATTGGCTCTTTACCAACTTTATTCTTGTCTAAAAAGACTGTCACAAATTCTGGCACTGGCACGCACACGCGACGGAATGTTTTCGGTAAAGCTTTAATCAAATAAGTGAGCTTTTCACGCAACATGCCCGGCACTAGCCATTCTGTTTGGGTTGCATTTAATTGGTTCAATAAAGCCAGCGGAATCGTTGCGGTCACGCCATCCAACACATGATTCGGCTCAAAACGATACTTAAGGCTGATTTCCACAGAATCCAAAGTAATTTTTTCAGGAAACTGCATCGCAGTAATCGCATCTGCGCCATGGCGCATCAAATCATCACGCGTTAAATACAGTAATTTTGGATTTGTTGTTTCTGCATCTTCACGCCACTTTTCAAAAGTGGCTGCTTGAAAAATATCCGCGGGGATTTTTGCGTCATAAAAAGCAAATAGCTTGTGCTCGTCCACCAGCACATCTTGGCGACGCGCTTTGTGTTCTAACTCTTCAACTTCCGTAATCAGGCGTTCATTCGCAACAAAAAATGCCGCACGCGTATCAAACTCACCATTTGCCAAAGCTTCACGAATGAATATTTCGCGCGATTCTGTCGCGTTAATCGGCCCGTAATGCACACGACGTTTAGGAATAATGGTTAGACCATACAGAGAAACGCGTTCCCAAGCGTTCACCATGCCCATTTTTCTATCCCAGCGCGGGTCAGAATATTGGCTTTCAGTTAACCCGCGTGCAAGCGGCTCAATCCAATCTGGTTCTAACTTTGCAACGCAACGTGCGTATAACTTGGTGGTATCCACCAACTCAGCGGCAATCACCCATTTCGGCCGTGTCTTTTTAAGTGTAGAGCCTGGCGCCACATAAAATCGAATACCGCGCGCGCCTGAATATGCGTCATTATCACCATCTTTGAAGCCAATATTACCTAATAAACCAGCCAATAAAGCTTTATGAATCTGCTCATAGTTGGCTTCTTTTTCATTAAGCTTAAAGTCCATTTCATCGGTAATCTGCTTAATCTGGCCGTGCAGCTCGCGCCATTCTTTTAAGCGTAGAAATGATAAGAAATTAGCGTGGCATTGGTTAAGCAAATCTTTATTAGATTTTTTGGTTTTTAGTGCGTTATCAAAAAAGTCCCACAGCTTGAGATAGCTCATGAAATCTGAACCTTCACCAGCGAATTTGGCGTGCGCATTATCTGCTGCTTCACGTTTATCCATCGGCCGTTCGCGCGGATCTTGAATACTTAACACACTGGCGATAATCAAAATCTCGTTCAAACATCCTTCACGCTTGGCGGCCAAAATCATGCGTCCCACGCGCGGATCTAGCGGTAGCTTGGCAAGCTGCAAACCTGTTTCGGTGATTTGGCGGCGTGCGTCTACCGCGCCCAATTCTTGCAGTAATAGATAGCCATCGGCGATCAATCTAGAGCTTGGCGCTTCAATAAATGGAAAATCAACTACATCGCCAAGTCGTAGCGCTGCCATACGCAAAATGACACTGGCAAGTGAACTTCGCAGAATCTCAGGCTCGGTAAACTCGGGGCGCCCATCAAAATCCTGCTCAGAATACAAGCGCACACAAATGCCGTTAGAAACCCGACCGCAACGCCCTGCACGTTGTTTCGCTGCCGCTTGGCTAATCTTCTCTATTTGCAATTGCTCTACTTTTGCGCGCGAGCTATAACGGCTCATCCGCGCCAATCCAGCGTCAATCACATATTTAATACCAGGCACAGTGAGCGAGGTTTCTGCCACGTTAGTCGCCAAAACGATACGACGCGAGCTATGACTTCTAAATATTTTTTGTTGATCTTCAATACTTAAGCGCGCAAATAAGGGCAAAACTTCAATGTGTTTTAGCTTGGCTGAACGGCCTTGATATTTGCGCAAATGCTCTGCGGTATCGCGAATCTCACGCTCACCTGGCAAAAATACCAGAATATCGCCATCACCTTGTCGCAATAAATCATCAGCGGCATCTAGAATCGCTTCTTCAATCGCCTCCTCTTCATCGTCTTCCTCAAGCCAGCGCGCTTCTGTTTTGGCTTTGCGCGGAATACCCAACAGATTTTCAGATGAAAAATCTGTTTCTTCTAAATCAAACGGCGCATTATCAGTTTCAGCGATTTCTTTCGCACGGAAACCAGCTTTACCCAATGGTCGATAACGAATTTCAACTGGATAAGTCCGCCCTGAAACTTCAATCACAGGCGCGCCATTAAAGTGCTGCGAAAATCTATCGGCGTCGATTGTGGCAGAGGTGACGATAATTTTTAGATCTGGGCGTTTTGGTAATAACTGTTTTAGATAGCCTAGTAAAAAATCAATATTCAAGCTGCGCTCATGCGCTTCATCGATAATGATGGTGTCATAAGCATTCAGAAAGCGATCGCCTTGGGTTTCTGCCAGTAAAATTCCGTCCGTCATCAGCTTGATGTAACTGGACTCTGAAAGCTTATCGTTAAAGCGCACTTTATAGCCAACCACTTCGCCCAGCGGACTGCGTAGCTCTTGTGCGATACGCGATGCCACTGAACGCGCCGCAATACGTCGCGGTTGTGTATGGCCAATCAAACCAGAAACGCCTCGCCCGAGTTCCAAGCAGATTTTAGGCAATTGCGTCGTTTTACCAGAGCCAGTTTCACCGCACACAATCACCACTTGGTGGTTTTTAATCGCCGCAGCAATCTCATCGCGGCGCGATGAAACTGGCAACTCAAGCGAATATTCTGGCTTGGGTAATTTGCTTAAACGTAAGGCAAATTTAGCTTGTGAATTGCGTATCTTGTGGGCAATCTCATTCAGCGCTTTTTCAGCGCTCTTGTTTTGTTGCAATAACGTTTTTGCTTGATTCAGACGATTTTTTAGAGAAAATCGATCTGCCAACATACAGCTATTTAACTGACTGACTAAATGGGTAATTAGGCTTTGTGGATTCTGCATTTTCGCCTATTTTACCACGCTAGTTATGCGTGGTTTAGCTCAAAGCCTATTCTTAAAGCGTTTTATGTACAAAAGCAGTATTAGAACTTGCATAAAAAAAGCGCGCTCCAATATTAATTGGAAACGCGCTAGAAGGGACAGCTAGAGAGTTCTTAAATAATCACTTTAATAATGTCTAGGACTTTTTGCGACGTGAAGCAACCGCAATCAAACCTAAGCCGGCTAATAACATCGCATAAGATTCTGGTTCTGGAACAGGTGCGGCTACTAAATTAACGTTATCTAACCATAGTGCAGATGTCGCGTTGTAATCAGTTAAATCCACCACACCAAAAGCCAATGTAATCGATGATGCCGCGGCAAAAGTTTGGCTAAACAAACCTGCACCTGTTGATAACGCGTAAGGCACAGAAGCTATTGTTGCATTGGAAGCACTGGCTAATTTTGTTAATACGCCATTAACAGAAATAAAAGCATAATCGCTGCCTGCATTCGTTTCGTTGGTAAAGAAATTCCAGTTAAAGCTCAGCGTGTCGCCCGCATTCACATTAAAAGTTTGTTTTAAGATTGAACCTTCG
Organism: Pseudomonadota bacterium; assembly: GCA_040387515.1. Taxonomy (GTDB): domain Bacteria; phylum Pseudomonadota; class Gammaproteobacteria; order Burkholderiales; family Methylophilaceae; genus Methylotenera_A. Next base: position 8,151 of record JAZKDP010000036.1, on the reverse strand, counting down.
TAAGCAAAATCTGGTGTATCTAAGGCGCCAGCGCTTAAACCAGCAAACGCTTCGAATCCGCCAGCAGCAATATCTGCAGCCGCGTTGCCAGATGCATTGAATGTACCAGCTGCTTCTGGAAAGTCATCTTCGTAAAGCGTTGATGCGGTTGTCATTAAGATAGAACCCGATTGTACGACAACATCACCCAGTGTGCTCCAACCAGTTAATCCTTGGCTAAAACTACCATTTGTTACTGCTGCCATTGCGTTGCCTGCAAATAGAAACCCTACTGTAGCTGCCATTAGGCTCACTTTTAATGCTAATTTTTGTACTTTCATTTGGAAAACTCTTTTCGTTTAATAGGTTGATTTAAAAATTGATGAGGCTAGTTAGGCAATTGAATGCCAGAAAAAGGTGGATTAATGACTAAATCACGTGCTGGAACAAATTGCTTTGCGGTTAATCCTTTTACAGTAACTAAAGGTCTGGCGATGGCTGGGCCTGAGAAACCGTCCGCATCAATCTGCAAACTTACACCGCCTGTTACATCTACTATTTGCAATTTACCTTGCGCTAAATCGATCGCTACATTTTTTACTATACTTGTCAAATCGATTTTATCTACATAAGGCGTAAAGTCAGTAATCACGTCACCTGCATCGCGTGTGTTGGTATACACAAATGTATCGCCACCCGCGCCACCCGTTAAGGTATCAGCGCCTGCGCCGCCAATAATAATGTCATCGCCATTTGTGCCCACTAAAACATCACGTCCAGCTGTGCCTGTTTTAGTGACCCCAGCGACTGCAACTGCTGCTGCCACATCAATTAAACGGCCATGTAAATCAAAGGCGTTTTCTTTGCCATATAAATTAGCCGTAATTTCGTCGCCATCGGCTGCATCCACACGACCTAAACCGCCAGCAGCTTTTGGTGTTTGAATATAATTAGCCAACGCTTCTTGATAAGTAATCGTGAATGGATTGTTTTCAAACAGCACGTTATTTGCTACAAACGGATAAGCATCGCCGCCCGCCGCAGTGAAGTCGATGGTGGTAAATGAGAATGTGCGTGTTGTATTCACCACAGCGCCGTTATCAATTAATACCGTGCCATCATCTAAAACTACGCGCAAGATTCGATTACCAGTGCCTAATGTCGTGCGTGCTGTGTTATTACTTTTGTAAGTGATTTTTAGTCCAGAAACTTGCGCATAACGGCCATTTGCCGCGCCAGATGAACTAGTTGCACCATACGCATGCTCTAAAACATCTTTAAGCTGCGTTGCGTTCATGCTTAACGCGACTTTTACCAAGTTGGTAAAAGGTAATACGTTAAATGTGTCGCCGACAGAAACACTGCCAGGGCCTGCGATATTGGTGCGGATACCGCCGCCGTTTTGAATCGCCACATCGCTGCCGCCAGCAAAACGCATGGCATCAGCCACCAAATTGCCTAAACCTGTTTCCGCATTTCGCACACCAGCAATGTAATTACCATTTGTGCCAGCAACGTGCGTTGGGCCATTTAAAGCAACTGCAGTTGTACCGATAATCTGTGCATTCAAGGCCGCAATGTAATCACGCACAGGCACAACCACTTGTGTGTTCAGTGTTGCATCACCTGTTACTTTGTCTGCATCTGTTGCTGCACCTGTCACACGAATCATGCGTGTCGAATCAATACTGGTTAATACACCTGTATTGTCATCAATGGTCAGATTCACTTCGCCCACATAACGGTTACCAAAGTGACCAGTTAAAATCGCCACTTGCTTTGCATCTGCGCTGGTTGCATAAATAGGATGCGTATTAAATGATGGTGCAACGCCGCCGTTAATCAATAAATCATCTGGATCAACCATTAACTCGTGGCCGCCGCCAGAAATCACTAAATCTACGCCGGTTAAGCCTGGAATCATCAAGCTGCGCTCATTATTGGCGTTTTGCAGATGACTCATCACGATTACGGTGTTTACATTTTGGTTGTTACGTAAATCGTCAATTTGCGCCTGAATTAACGGCAAAATAGCTTGAATATTTTGCGCTTCAGTATTGGCTGCGCTGTAATTCAGCATGCTATTTGGCGCAGGTGAAGAAATGCTTGGCAATAAAGGCGTTGTCGCCCCCACGATGCCGATTTTTTTACCGCTTAATGTGGTGATTACTTTAGAAGGTGCTACTTTTCCACTAGTCGCTAAGGCAGTGAACTCTGGCGTGGCATTAAAATTAAGGTTAGATGATAAATAAGTCGTGTTAGAAACTTCAGCAAAACGTGCGGCGACAGTAGAACCTAAATCGAACTCATGATTGCCAAAAACCGTGGCATCAAAACCAATCTTACGCATCGCAATCGTATCGTAGAAATCCTGACCGCCATCTGCATGTGCTGTGGCAAGGTTTTTAAAGCTGGCAGTTAAGCGTGGGCCTGGCAAAAAAGCATCGCCAGCATTCAGCGTAATTACTGTTTTACCTGCTGAAGAGGCAGCCGATTTAGCGTTTGCAATCACAGTTGCAAGTCGGTCTATACCGCCATAAAAAGAAATAACTTGTGTGCTATCGTCGCGCAGATTGCCTTGCGCAGAAAGTAACCAGCTTTCTTGGTCACCCACGTGTAAAACAGTGACATTTTCTGCATAAGCTGGTAATGCAAACAGTGCGGCCACCAGCAATGTGACCTGTTTTATTTTTAACATTATCTTTCCCTGAAGTTATTGATTAAATTGAATAAGCGTTACAGCGTGTTTTGCTTTTTTACTAACCCGTACTTTAGTGATGTAATATGGCGTGCCTAGTGTTTTGCATGGCCCATACGGACTAGATTAGCCGGCTGAAATATGACGCTTGAAATGAAAAAGCCCTTGCTTTTGGCAAGGGCTTTTAAATATTGCGTTAATCAAATCATTAACACAATGAATGGCTTAAACAGATTGACGGCGACGTGCCATAAAACCGATCAAACCTAAACCTGCTAATAACATGGCAGCTGACTCTGGTTCTGGTACTGCCGCAACTGCTGCACCTGAAACCGTCACTGCATCAAAACGCCATGTACCGCCAGCGTAAGCACTGGTTGAGCGAGATGCTACGTAGCTAGTCGTTGTTGGTGCAAATGTTGCCACTACTCGGAAAGCAAAACTGGCATTATTGTCTGCACCAGCAATGGATGACAAATCAACTGAGCGATTGAACCAGGTATCGCCGCCATTGCCATCGAATAGTGCAAAGTCAATAAAGTTGGTGCCATCTAAAGAATACTGAAATTGCTCATAGCGTGAGCTTGTATTGCTATGACGTAAATCGTAATTCACTGTGATATCTTGAAAACCTACCGTACTTAAATTGTATTGCACACCTCTCAATTTATCTTGCGCACCTTGTGCCGCATAGGTTTCTGTTTGATAGCCGCTATTATTTGCTGCTAATGATGTATCGCTAGATCCAACGCCACTATTAAAACCTGGGTTCGTTACACCATTTAAAAGACTAATTGTGCCCGCACCAATGATTGGCGTTTTGGTACCTGTAGCCGTAGCGGCATCTGATGGTACAGAGTTAAAATTCCACTGTGTAATCGTGTCTGCATTTGCAATGCCAGCCGCCATTAATGTGGCGGTTAATACTAATTGTTTCAATAACATTCTATTTCTCCCTAATATTAAAATTAACTACTCAAATTCAAACTAACCAAAGCAGTTACCAAACAAAATCTCTCACTACATCCAATTGATTGACGCTCAGATTTTTCAATACAGCAATCGGACGATAAGTTGCAGCGCCGCTGCCATCCACATCAATCTGCACACTGACACCACCATTTACATTGACTAACTTGGCATAACCGTCAGCAAATGGGTTACTGCCTGTATAGCCAACACTAGCCAGCAATGTACGCAAATCGATACGGTCTGCACTTGATGTAAAGTCGTTCACCGTATCCATCGCATCACGCATACTTTGGTACACAATCACATCATTGCCCGCGCCTGTTGTAATCGTATCCGCGCCTTCACCTGCGTTAATCACGTCATCACCAGCGGTACCTGTAATCGTGTCGCGTGCTGGGCTGCCGTTAATGGTTTTTTGCAGATTCAAACCAATGATCACAGGATCATGATCGGACGCTTTATAAGGGCCATTCGTGTACAGATCTTGCGGTTTAAACTCTGTGTTGTAATCAATCACAAACGGTTCATCTGCATTGATATGCCATTGATTTGCATTGGTGATTTGCGCAGCCATACTTGCGTTTGCCAAGGCATGGTCTAAATAACCAGACTCGCCATCAAACACGTATGAGTAACCTTCATCACCATTAAATCGTGCAATCTGGTCACTTAAGCCGTTGTCATTCAGCAAGGCAATCGGGTCTTCTTTGCCATAAGAATTTAAATCTCCAATCACTAGTACATCAGCATCATTTGCAGCAGCAATCACTTGTGGGATAAAGCCATTGGCTAAGCGCGTTGCCTGTTCTTGACGTAGTGCGTTGTAGCAACCTTGGCCGTCGTTTTGGTCAGCATCCACCCCACCAGCATCACCGCAACTTTTCGATTTAAAGTGATTCACTAGAATAGAGAATTTTTCGCCATTCGCTGCAGCAAAAGTCTGCGCTAAAGTTGGGCGATTATTGATGCTGTTAGTATCTGATAATGCCGCGCCCACCAAACTTAACTTAGCTGGTTTGTAAATCATGGCAACTTTAATTGCATCAGTACCTGTGCCTGCAACTGGGTCATTCACACGTGAATATGTGCCTGCGCCCAATTTTGCATTTAAGCCATCAACTAGGTTTTGCACCGCTACTGCGCCATTATTCTGAATTTCCATTAAGCCAACTGCATCAGCATTAATAGCTGCAATCGCGTTAATGATTTTGTCGCGTTGACGCGTGAATTCAAGCGAATTATTCGCACCACGACAATTGCTGGCCGCAACGCTATTGCCCAATGAACAACCTTGGCCAGTCTGGCCGCTCGCCGTACTACCATTCACAAAAGTGGTGAAATAGTTCAGCACGTTAAAACTAGCGACCTTAATATTGCCGCCTACTGCATTTGGTACGGCAGTACGTGGATTTTCGCGGCTAAATTCAGGGTTAATAGTTGGGTTAATCTTATAATCACGCGGACCTGTGCTACTGGCAGTGATTAATCCATGCTCAATCACACCTGTGATTGTCTGAACCACATCGCCTGCACGCAAGGTGTTATCTTCACCAATAAACGGGATAGGATTTGGGTTTTGCGCACTGCTGCCATCATCTAAAGTGATACGGCTACGGGCGTTTTGATCTGCTAATTGCGCAGCTTCTAGAGAGTTAGGACGGAAAATATTGCTAGGTTTTTTCAAACGACCACCTGCCGACAAACTCACTTGACCGTAACGACCTTGAAAGTAATTTTGCGAAACGGTTAACGGTGTTGTAATACGCACCAACATACCTTCATAGGCCTCTAAATCGCCTTCAGTCGTTTCTGGCAAGGTAATATCAGTCGGCAACACTGGATTATTACTGCTTAATATTTGAATATTGCTTGGGTTAACCAACTCAGTAATCGTATTAAACTCAGTCACATTGGCGTTTAAACGAATCTTGTCACCAACATTCACGCTGGCTAGCGCGCTGCTACCAAATACAAAAATACCATCTGAAGTTAATGGATTATTATCGCCAATTTCGTCTTGCAGATAGAAACCGCTTAAACCTGCAAACTTAGCTGTTACAACACCTTCAGTCGTCACGCTGCTACCGTTAAGTGGACTCACTGAAGCAACACCTAAATCGCTACCCTGAATCGTATAAATACGCGTAACGGCTGCAGCCGCCTGCACACTCACATTAACTGTGCAGCTAGCATTTTGCGCATCATTATTGGTAAAGTTAACCGTTACCGCATAGTTGCCAGCAGGCACATTTGGCGCAACGGTTAAGTTCAAACTAGCCGGTTGACCGATGGCGGAAGATTGGTTTAAAGCACTTAATTCTAAACCGGCCACTGCTGCGCTGGTCTGTGTCGCGCCATTTACAATGCCATCTGGGTCTGTTGCAGTTAAGGTTGTACTGCCGCCTGCGCCGATACTCACCGCTAAAGCAGGACAACTGGTTGTAATCGCTTGATTAACTGGATTGCTACCGCCGCCGCAAACATTCAATGCAGAACTGGTATTGCGCGGCGCTGGTGCTAAAGCTGAAAAATCGCTGGCGTTATTATTGCTATCGGTACAACCACTGTTATTTCTAACCGCTGCTGTGCTGGTAGAAAGCACGCTTGTAGCCGCACCTTCAAAAAAATTCGCGTTACCAAAACCGATTAAATCAATGATTTTGGCTTGATCTGCCGCTGAACATGCTGCAGAACCACCATTGCAAGCTAGACCAGCGGTAGTGTTCACCAACACCACTTTGCCATTGGTGCCAGACATATTCACTGTACCGCTTGCGTCTGCCGTTGGCAATAAATTACCCGCTGCGCCGCCACTTGCCTGTTGCACCAAGAAATACTGGCCTGGTTGCAAAGTGATATTTGGCAAGTTAATAATCGGGTTATTGCCAAAATTGCCTGTGCCTGTCGCGCTGGCATATTGCACAGAAAAATTATTTAAGCTGATGGCTGCATTACTCGCATTAAATAACTCAACGAAATCGTTGCGAAATGGTGCGCCTGCGTTACCGCCGCTACCATACACTTGACTAATTACAAGGCCATTATCGGATGCCGCAGCTGTTGCAGATACTAGCGCAATCGCCAAAACCCCCAACGATCTACAACTAGCCCATTTATATAAGTTTTTCACTATCATTTTCACAACGCCCGTTCTTTGATTTAAAGTTAAAAAATAAGCAACATGCACAGAATGCACTTTTACATGCGGCTACTTTATCAATTAAGCTTGGGTGAAAAATTAAGATTGGAGTGTGAAGCGTAGTCCGATTAGACTAGTTTGAAAGCAGCAATTAACGAAAATTTAGGCAGAGAGTTAACACTTAAAACAAAGCAAAAAACTTTTAAATCTGGTTGAATTATCTTGACTCTACTCGTTCCTGACTCTTAAAAAACTGGCAAATTTAGGCTTGCCATTTTTGGTGGTATCTTTAAACGTATAAGTAACCGTGCTACCGATTTGGGGCGGATTTTCGCGTTGTGCATCACTAAAGCCTGTGCCCAACTTAAAGCGAATGCCTTGTGGCGTTTCGACTAACAAAGCACCTAATTTTCCTGCATGTTTGCCTTTACCAGCCGTATGCGCAATCACTTTTGCTTCAGCGTCATATAACGGCTTAAGCTTAAGCAACACATCACTTCGGCCTGTTGTGTAAAGTGCATCTGCACGATGCAACATCAAACCTTCACCGCCATTTTTTACCACTTGCTTTAATCTTAGCTTTAAATCATTTTCATCAATTAAACGAAACTGCGTAATTGCACTTAACTGCGGTAGATTGGCTTGTTTAACGATGTCTACAATCCGTTTGGCACGCGCTTCGAATGTACCTATCGCATTTGGCAATTCAAAAATCTGGTAGTGGATATTTGTCCATTCCGCGTCAATCGGCTTATCTTTCCGCACTGCGCCAGAAAGCGCATCGAACTTGCCGCGCCCCATCCACAATTCGCCATCCAGCTGGATTTTAGGCAAATTTTTGACAAACCAAGTTGGCGCATGAATGATGTTGCCTTGTCGGCTAATCAGTTGCTTTCCATCCCAAAAAGCGCGCACGCCATCATACTTTTCACTGATTAAATATTGTTTAACATCAACACCTTGCTGATAATTTTGCGCTAACAATAATGCAGGTATTTCTTGAGAAAGCGCGTAATTAGAGAAAAACAGTGCGCATAAAAACTGTGTGCATAAGAATAAGCGAAGTAGCAAATACCGACTTATTTTGTATCGACTTAACACTCTATTTATGCCAAAAACCGTGTTTGCAAATCTTGCAGATTAAACTCACTTAAAATCGCATTTAAGCGTTCTGTCGCATTTTTACGTTTTTGGCCCGTATATTTGGCGATAATCAACTCATTTTTCATGGAATGTTCCCAACCAACTAATTCAGTCACCGTCACAGAATAACCTGCTGCTTCCAATTGCAAGCAACGCAGAACATTGGTGATTTGGCTGCCAAACTCGCGCGTATGGATTGGATGTCGCCAAATTTCAGAAA
>JAZKDP010000035.1:0-19814 GCA_040387515.1 Pseudomonadota bacterium | reverse complement strand
GGCTGATTTCTTTAATATAACTATTATCTTTAAAATCTATTTTGACGTTGCTACCTGAATTTTCAAAAACAGGATGCGCAAACTCAATAGTGAAATCCATTTTAAAACCGTGATAGGGTTCAAACGTCACCCATTTATCGCCGTCTTTTACTTCTATTAATTTTTTGATCTTAATGAATTTTTTTGCTGCTGGCTGCTCAACAATGCCAGCCGATTGTAGCAAATAAATAAAGGGTCCAGCACTACCATCCATAATCGGAATTTCTGAGGCAGTGACTTCTATAACTATATTATCAACGCCTAAACCCGCTAGCGCAGACATTAAGTGCTCTACAGTGGCGACACGCGCACCATTATGTTCTAGGGCAGAACACATGCGTGTATCACGCACTGCATCAGGTTGTGCTTGTATCGTAGGCGCTCCGGGCAAATCGGCGCGCATAAATACAATTCCAGTATCGATTGCCGCAGGTTTCAAAGTCAGCGTGACTTTTTCACCATTATGCAAACCAACGCCAGTAGCACTAATCTGTTTTTTTAATGTTCTTTGTTTCAGCACTTAATTTATCTCGATCTATATAGCTCGATCCATCTCACTAGAAAATCCTAGCTGGTTCCCTTTATTACTCAAATAATATCGATTGTTTTATCAATCGTTACAACTTACATTTTAACAAATACCGTCAATATTAATCGGCATTAGTCGGCTTGTTTGCGTAAAAATGCTGGGATGTCATATTCTTCAACACCTGACATTTTCATCGCCTCAACCTGTGCACGACGATTGTTTTGACTAAACACTGCTGGTGCTTCGTCTTCTACTTCACCGCCTACAAATACTGGCTGACTATTCGTACCTGTCATTAGCGTTGTCATTACACGCAACTCTGGTTTTTGTTGGCGACGTGCAACTGAACCGTTTAAGCCAGTTGCCACCATTGTCACGCGCAATTTATCGCCCATCGACTCGTCAACCACATTACCCACAATCACGGTTGCATCATCTGCAGTGAACGCTTTGATGGTGTTCATCACATCATAGTACTCTTTCATTTTAAAGCTAGCACTTGCGGTGATATTCACTAAAACGCCGCGCGCATTGGCCAAGTTGACGTCTTCTAGCAACGGGCTTGCAACGGCTTGCTCTGCTGCAATCATCGCGCGATTCACGCCACTGGCTTCTGCTGAACCCATCATCGCCATGCCCATTTCGCTCATTACTGTGCGTACATCGGCAAAGTCAACGTTGACCAAACCTGGGCAATTAATAATCTCTGCAATACCTGAGACAGCATTATGCAGTACGTCGTTCGCTGCGTTGAATGCTTCAGTAAAAGGTACGTCTTCGCCCAACACTTCCATCAATTTCTCATTTGGAATCACGATTAATGAATCCACATGTTGTGATAACTCTTCTAGACCCTCAGCCGCAACTTTGGTGCGCTTACCTTCAAAGGCAAATGGCTTAGTCACAACTGCTACCGTTAAAATACCCATTTCCTTGGCTACTTCAGCAATAATGGGCGCTGCGCCTGTACCTGTACCGCCACCCATACCCGCGGTAATAAACAGCATATCTGCGCCATCAATCATTTCTGCAATACGGTCGCGATCTTCCAATGCAGCTTCACGGCCAACTTCTGGTTTCGCACCTGCACCTAAGCCTTTAGTAATGTCTGATCCAATTTGAATCGTTTTGCTTGCAGAACTTTTCTTCAATGCCTGTGCATCGGTGTTTGCACTGATAAATTCAACGCCTAATACATTTTTGCTGATCATGTGGTTGATCGCGTTGCCGCCGCAACCGCCTACACCAATCACCTTAATGACGGCTTCTTGTGAATCTTTTTCCATAATTTCAAACATTTTATTTCTCCTTTTGCCTTTAATATTTGCATTTAACTTGCATTAAACGCTGCCCTATTTCTAAAACTTAACTCTTCAAAACCACTACTTAACCAATGCCTACCACTTAAAAATTACCTTGAAACCACGACTTCATTTTTTCAAACAATCGCGCAATTGAATTCGATTCCATTTGCCCACTAATCTGACGCTCTAATTGCTGCTTGCCCATCAAAATCAAACCAACACCTGTTGCATAACGCGGATTACTGATGACTTCTGATAAACCACCGACATAACGCGGCATACCTAAACGCACCGGCATGTGGAAAATCTCTTCGCCCAGCTCTATCATGCCGCGCATCATGGATGATCCGCCGGTAATCACAATGCCAGAAGCAATCATTTCTTCCATGCCGCTGCGGCGTAATTCTTGCAATACAAACTCATACAGTTCCACCACACGCGGCTCAATCACCTCTGCCAAGGTTTGTACCGATAATTGACGCGCTTCGCGACCATCTACGCCTGGCACTTCGACGATTTCGCGTGCATCGGCCAATTGGCGTAACGCACAACCATATTTCACCTTAATATCCTCTGCCGATTGGGTCGGTGTGCGGAAAGCCACGGCAACGTCATTGGTGATTTGGTCGCCAGCAATTGGTACTACCGCTGTGTGACGTATAGAGCCATTTTTGAATACCGCGATATCTGTCGTACCGCCACCAATATCCACTAAGCAAACGCCTAGATCTTTTTCATCATCGGTTAACACAGCAACGCTGGATGCCAATGGTTGCAGAATCAAATCGCTCACTTCTAAGCCGCAACGCTTGATGCACTTCACGATATTTTGCGCGGCCGCTACAGCGCCAGTAACGATATGCACTTTTGCTTCTAACTTCATGCCGCTCATGCCGAGTGGATCGCGCACGTCGTCTTGGCCATCAATAATGAACTCTTGCGTCAAGATATGCAGTATTTGCTGATCAGCCGGCAAAGCTATCGCACGTGCGGTTTCAACCACGCGGTCAATATCCATTTGCGACACTTCAGCATCTTTAATTTTGACCATACCATGCGAATTCAGGCTCTTGATATGGCTGCCCGCAATGCCAGTAAATACCGCATTGATTTTGCAATCTGCCATCAATTCCGCTTCTTCTATCGAGCGTTGAATCGCCTGCATGGTGGAATCTATATTAATCACTACGCCTTTTTTTAGGCCACGCGACACATGCTGACCAAGACCAATCACCTTTAAAGTGCCTTCTGGCAACAGTTCGGCGACTATGGTCACAATCTTAGATGTGCCGATATCTAACCCTACAATTAGGTTTTTATCTTCACGAACCTTGCTCATTATTTACTCCCTTTTTTCATTTTGTTTCCTAAGCTAAATTGTTTAGCTTATGTCGCCTTTGCTGCTGGAACAGGTGCCACAGGCGTTGTTTTAACTGGCAATTGTTTATTTAATAAAGCACTTAACCCAACTGGTTTTCTTACTGCAAAACCATTCGGATAGCGCAAATCCGCATAAGTCACTTTTAGATTTAATCGACTTAATGTCGATTGATACGCACCTGTAAATTTATTCAAGCGCGCATCCATTTCTATGCGACCAAGTGCAATCGTTAGGCCTTTGTCGGTTTTAATTTCCCACGAACGGCGTGGCGATAAAGTCACTTGCGCGATTTTGATATCGGCTTTATTTAAAATTTGGCTATAGTTTCCGTAGCTTTTAGTCACTTCCAGCACGCCATCTCCTGGCCCGTAAAACACAGGCAATTCCGCATCTGTTGCGGCCTGGAACAATTCACCATGCGTATTCACCAGCGCAATATTGCCCCAGCGCGCTAATGCCTGATGTTCTTCAATTGAAACTTCCAGCTGATCTGGCCAGCGACGGCGCACGCTTACATCACGTGCCCAAGGTAGCTTCTGAAATGCATCGCGGGTTTTAACTAAATCTAAGGTGAAAAAATTACCTTTTAAATGTTTAGCCACAATCAACTTGATCTGTTCGCGATTCACATGCGCTAGTTGCCCATTAACCTTCACCTCACGCAATGGAAAAATCGGCAAATGCACCACCACAAACACCAAGGCGTACAGCATTAACACCACCGACATGGCGTACAGTAAATTGGCTAACCAATTCAGTAGGCGGGGTTTATCCCACATTTTTTCCGTCCAGTGTCATCGCTAAAATTTGCACCACTAAATCATCAAAAGAAATACCCGCCGCTTTAGCCGCCATTGGTACCAAACTATGATCCGTCATACCAGGGCTGGTGTTCACTTCTAAAAAATAGTGGTTTCCCGCTTCATCCATTAAAAAATCCACTCGTCCCCAACCGCTGCAACCGATGGCGCGAAAAGCTTGCAAGGCTTCCTCTTGTATTAAGGCTTCTTTTTCTGCGCTTAATCCGCTTGGGCAACGATACTCCGTGTCATCGCGCAGATATTTAGCTTCAAAATCATAAAATTCATTTTTCGGTACTATTTTGATAATTGGTAAGACTTGATCACCTAAAATACCCACTGTGTATTCACCACCACCTACAAACTGCTCTGCAATCACCAGCGGATCTGCTTCAGCAGCCAATTCATAAGCGGCTTTTAATCCACCAGCTTGTTTAACTTTACTAATACCGATACTGGAACCTTCATTGGCAGGCTTAACAAACATCGGCAAGCCCAATTTCTGCTCAATTGCCGCAAAATTGCTGCTCGCATTTACTAGTTCAAAATCTGGTGTTGCAATGCCCACAGCACGCCACAATAATTTTGTACGCCATTTATCCATTCCCAAGCTAGACGACATCACACCGCTACCTGTAAACGGAATATCCATTAATTCCAGCGCGCCTTGTATGGTGCCATCCTCACCAAAGCGACCATGTAAGGAAATAAATACACGGTCAAATCTACTTAGCTCACTGAGTGCTTCAGTCGCAGGGTCAAACGCTACCGCATTCACACCCTGACGTTTTAATGCCGCCAGTACAGCAGAGCCGCTTTTAATCGACACTTCACGCTCGCCCGATTTGCCGCCAAACAGCACGGCTACTTTGCCAAATTTTTTCATTTCATCACGCATATTCACCAATCACTCTCACCTCTTGTTGCAGCACTACACCCTGCTTTTCTAAAACCACGTCTTTCATGTGTTTAATTAACAACTCAATATCCAACGCAGTACATTCACCTACATTCACAATAAAATTGGCATGTTTTGGCGATATTTGTGCGCCACCAATTTGATAGCCTTTTAGGCCACTGGCCTCGATTAACCTTGCCGCAAAATCGCCCTGCGGATTTCTAAAAGTAGAACCTGCACTGGGCAAATTAAGCGGCTGACTAGCCAAACGTGTTGCCAATAAATTTTTAATCTTTTTAAGCGAATAATTTGTATCACCCACATCCAACTTAAACCATGCTCCCAAAAACCACTCATCCCGCACTGGCATTTCCACATGCCGATAGCTAGCGATAAACTCAGTAACATTACGAACATGCGTCATGCCTGCTCTATCAATCGTTAATGCCTGATGCACGATGCTCCAAGTTTCGCTGCCGTAGCAACCGGCATTCATTGCCAATGCGCCGCCTACCGTACCAGGGATGCCCGCCATAAACTCAGCGCCATCTTTTGCGTTATTTGCACTAAATCTGGCCAGTTTTCCACAGGTCACACCCGCTTCGGCATAGATATATTGCCCATCCATTCTCAAATCACTCAGCGCCTGATGCATCACTACCACCGTGCCACGCACGCCGCCATCACGCACCAATAAGTTACTGCCCAAACCCATAAAAACAATCGGTTCCGCATGGTCTAAACTTTGCAAAAACACCTGTAACTCACTTAAATTCTCAGCGATAAATACACGATCAGCGCGTCCACCGACACGCCAACTGGTATAGCGTGCCAATGGCTCATTTTCGAGCAATTGCGACTGCATTTTCGTCTCAGTTTGCATCATTAACTTGATAAGCTTTCTAGCGGATTCATTGCTAAATCTTTGGTCTTGCTCGCCACTTGGCCAATTGAGCCAGCACCCATCACAATCACCACATCGTCGGCTTGTACCGCATTTAAAATTGCGGCTGGTAATTCGTCTGTCGTTTCTACAAACTGCGGCTCGACTTTGCCTGCCAAACGAATAGAACGAATTAAACTGCGCGTATCAGCGGCGACAATCGGCGCCTCGCCTGCTGAATACACTTCTGTCAGTAATACTGCATCAACTGTAGAAAGTACACGTACAAAATCCTCAAAACAATCACGTGTACGTGTGTAGCGATGTGGTTGAAAGGCCATGACTAAACGACGATCAGGGAAAGCACCGCGTGCGGCGGCAATCACTGCTTGCATCTCAACCGGGTGGTGGCCGTAATCATCAATCAAGGTAAACGTGCCGCCTGTTTTTTCTTCTGTTTGTTTCACAGCGACTTCACCATAACGCTCAAAACGGCGACCCACGCCTTTAAACTCGGCCAATGCTTTAATCATTGCGGCATCACTGACATTTAACTCACTGGCAATCGCAATCGCTGCCAACGCATTTAATACATAGTGATTACCTGGTAAGTTAAGCGTCACGTCAAACGTAGTAGTGATGCCATTGATACGCTCAACCGTGAAATGCATTTGGCCATTATCGGCACGCACGTTTGTTGCGCGGATGCGCGCATCTTCACTAAAGCCATACGTCATTACCGGCTTGGTCACGCGCGGTAAAATTTCGCGAATATTAGCGTCATCAATACATATCACGGCCATGCCCCAAAACGGCAATTGCTGCAAAAATTCCACGAACGCGCTTTTTAATTTTTCAAAGCTATGTTCATACGTATCCATGTGGTCTTGGTCGATATTGGTAACTACCGCCATCACAGGTGTTAAATGCAGAAATGAAGCATCCGATTCATCTGCTTCGGCCACAATATATTCGCCTGTACCCAAGCGCGCATTGGCACTGGCCGCTTCTAACTTGCCGCCAATAACAAAGGTAGGATCCATGCCAGCTTCATTCAAAATGCTGGCAATTAAGCTGGTTGTGGTGGTCTTACCGTGCGTGCCTGCAACAGCAATTCCTTGTCGAAAGCGCATCAGCTCTGCCAACATTAATGCGCGTGGAACCACGGGGATATTTCTTGCGCGTGCAGCGATCACTTCAGGATTCGCCTCATTCACTGCAGAAGACACCACCACCACATCAGCATTACTCACATTTTCTGCCGCATGCCCAAGATGCACTGTTGCGCCAAACTGTGTCAGCCGCTTAGTGGTTGCATTATTCGCCAGATCTGAACCTGACACTTTAAAGTCCAGATTAATCAGTACCTCAGCAATACCGCTCATGCCGGCACCACCGATGCCAACAAAATGTATATTTTTTACTTTATGTTTCATATTGAATGACGCTTAAAGCGTTGCCTCCATGCAAATATTGGCAACCACTTCTGTTGCCTCTGGCTTGGCTAGTTTTTTTGCTTTAATCGCCATTTCCAAGCAAATTTCTCGCGTTAAGCTGCTGAGCAATTCGCTCGCTTTTGCCACGCTAAATTCAGCCTGTTGTATTAATTTTGCCGCACCAGCATCACTTAAGTATTTGGCGTTGTACGTCTGGTGATCATCCACCGCGTGCGGAAAAGGCACCAAAACACTGGCGACGCCAACACAAGATAATTCAGCAACTGTTAACGCGCCTGAGCGGCAAATCACCACATCGGCCCATGCATATAGCTCTGCCATATTATGTATAAATGCTTTTGTATTTGCCGTTACACCTGCGGCTTGATAGTTAGCCTGCAAGGCGGCAATATGTTTTTCACCCGCTTGATGAATCACTTCTGGACGACTGCTTTCTGGCAGCGTTGCAATGGCTTTTGGCAGCACATCATTTAACGCTGTTGCTCCCAAACTTCCTCCCACTACCAGCAATTTCAATTTACCCGTGCGTGATGCATAACGTTGTGCAGGAAATGGCAATTGCGTAATATCCTTGCGCACAGGATTACCAACCAAAATCGCTTCATCTCTAAAAATTGTTTCTTTGGCAAACGCCGAAGGAAAAGCCGCCAAAGTTTTATCTGCAATCAAACTCAAGGTTTTATTGGTTAATCCAGCAATCGAATTTTGCTCATGAATCACTAATGACTTACCTAATAATTTCGCCATTACGCCGCCAGGAAATGCTGCAAAACCACCCATACCTAACACAACATCTGGCTGATGCAGGCGAATGGCTGTAAAGCTTTGTTTAAAAGCTGTGGCTAATTTAAGTGGCAACAATAGCCAGTTCAACAAGCCTTTACCGCGTACCCCACGCATGGTGATGGTTGCTTTACTGTAATTTTTACCTTCGATTAATCTATTTTCCATGCCACCTTCAGTGCACAACCACACCACGTTCCAGCCATGTTCTTTTAAATAATCGGCAACCGCCATGGCTGGATATACGTGACCACCCGTACCACCCGCCATAATCAAGATGGTGAATTTACCAAACTCAGTCACTGGATAAGCAAGCATCATGCTGGCAAGCCTTTCTGTAACCGACGATTCTCAAAATCAATACGCAACAACACCGCCATGGCGATGCAATTGGCCAAAATGCCGCTGCCGCCAAACGAAAGCAAAGGCAGTGTTAGGCCTTTGGTAGGCAACACGCCCATGTTTACGCCAATATTAATAATGCCTTGCACACCCATCCATACACCTAACCCTTGCGCCAACAAAGCAGCAAAATAACGCTCATTAGCAACCGCTTCTTTGCCAATACCAAAAGCGCGAATCACGATCCAGCAAAACAATCCCAACACAGTTAACACACCCACAAAGCCCAATTCTTCTGCAATCACAGCTAATAAAAAGTCGGTATGCGCTTCTGGCAAATACAATAATTTTTCTACACTGGCGCCCAAACCTACGCCAAACCATTCGCCGCGACCAAACGCGATAAGTGCATGTGAAAGCTGGTAACCTTTACCGTAAGGATCTGCCCATGGATCCATAAAACCAATCACACGCTGCATACGGTAAGGTGAGCTAACAATCAGCACATAAATAGCTACAGGCAACAATGCCAGCAAAGCCACAAAAATCTTGACGTTAATGCCGCCCAGCCAAAGTATGGAAATTGATATAGCTGCAATCACTGCAAATGCACCGAAATCCGGTTCGCGCAGCAGTAAGAATCCTACTAGCACCATCACCGCTACCATCGGTAAGAATCCCTTAACTATGCTGTCCATCTGCGGTGCTTTACGTACGGCGTAATCGGCCACATACATTGCGGCGAATAGCTTCATAAGCTCTGATGGCTGCAGGTTAATGACAAACAAAGATAACCAGCGCTGACTACCATTGACGTTACGCCCAACACCCGGAATGAGCACTAGCACCAATAAAAATAATCCCAGTAGGAATAGATACGGTGCCATTTTTTGCCAACCTGCCACGGGGATTTGAAATGTGACAAATGCCGCAAACAGGCCTATGACGATAAAAATCGCCTGACGAATCAGGTAATAAGTGCTTTGATGGCCGACCGCTTTATCGGCTTCTGCAATAGCAATAGAAGCCGAATACACCATTACCAGCCCTAAACCGAGCAATATCAAGGTGACCCACAACAACATTTGGTCGTAGCTAGCGGCATTAATGCGCTCACGGCTTTGCATTACCGGGGCTAGCATATTGAAGCTCCTAGCATGCTGCCAGCCTTTTGCGCTGTTGTTTGTTGCAGGCGGTGCACCGCTTCTACAAACACTTCTGCGCGATGCACATAATTTTTAAACATATCAAAACTGGCACAAGCAGGCGACAACAATACGGCATCACCACTTAATGCTACTTTTTGTGCAATATTCACTGCTTCTGGTAAGTCGACAGCATGGTACATCGGTATTTCGGACGGCAATAAAACCGCTTCAATCAATGCGGCGTCACGTCCGATTAAAACCACCGCGCGCCCGTTAGTTTTTACAGCGGGCAATAACGGCGCAAAATCCTGGCCTTTACCATCGCCACCAGCAATCAACACCACTTTTTGCGGTTTGCCTTGTTTAACCATGCCAGCAATAGCGGCGCAAGTTGCCCCCACATTCGTGCCTTTTGAATCATCATAAAAATCAACATCGTCAATCGTGGCAACCAATTCCACGCGATGTGGCAATCCTTTAAAATGCCGTAATGCGCTTACAATTACTGTTTTCTCAATACCGATAGCGCTACACAGTGCCACAGCCGCAAGTGCATTGGCCACGTTATGTAAGCCGCTGATTTTTAGCTGATTTGCATGCAAAACTTTGCGCTGACCGCTGGTTAAACACGATTCGCCATCGCATTCAATCAAGCCAAAATCCTCTATAGTCGGCGCCGCATTCAAGCCAAATGTCACTACGTGCTTAGCTTGCTGCATCATATTAGTCTGAAGACTTAAGCTTGCTGGATCATCACGATTTAAAATGGCCGTTTTTGCATGGGCTAAAATACGCACCTTGGCGGCAATGTATGCATCAATATCCGCATATCGGTCCATGTGGTCTTCGCTAATATTCAGCACAGTTGCACTGTCACACTTTAAATGATGCGTCGTTTCTAGTTGAAAACTAGATAGCTCTAGCACATACACATCAGGTGTTTGCATCATCAGCGCATCTAATACCGGCAGACCGATATTACCCGCCACGATAGTTTTCAAGCCCGCTTCTTTGCAGATTTCGCCGACTAATGTAGTTACCGTTGTTTTGCCATTGGAGCCTGTTATCGCGATGACTTTTGCATGTTTTGGACGATACTGCGCAAACAGCTCCACATCGCCAATTACTGGCACACCGTGCGCAATGGCCGCTTGCACCGCTGGCTCACTGATTGCCACACCAGGACTAATCACAATTAAATCGGCTTGCTGCAATACAGCCGAATCAAATGGCCCTGTATGAATAAGCACTTGTGGCATACGTTTAATCACATCATCCACACTTGGTGGATTAACGCGAGAATCGGCCGCAGACAAAATTGCACCTTGGCGATCAAGCCAATGCAAGGCAGATAGGCCGGTATCACCTAGGCCTAACACCAATACTTTTTTGTCTTTTAATGTTATTTTCATTCTGTTTTAATCATCTGAGTTTTAAAGTGGATAATCCAACCAATACCAACATCATGGTGATAATCCAAAACCGCACCACTACCTGCGTTTCTTTCCAGCCTTTTTGTTCATAATGATGATGTAGCGGCGCCATCAAAAAGATACGTTGCCCCACGCCTGTTCTGAACTTGGTATATTTGAAATACAGGACTTGCAGCGCCACTGAAAACGTCTCTACCACGAACACACCACCCATAATAAACAACACGATTTCTTGGCGCACAATCACTGCCACAACCCCAAGCGCAGCACCTAATGCCAGAGCGCCTACATCGCCCATAAACACTTCAGCTGGGTAAGCGTTAAACCATAAAAAACCTAAACCCGCGCCGGCCATGGCAGCGCAAAACACCATCAATTCGCCAGCACCTGCCACATAAGGAATACCCAAATATTTTGAGAAATACAAATGACCCGCCATATAAGCAAATATCGCCAGCGCACTGCCCACCATCACGGTTGGCATAATAGCCAATCCATCTAACCCGTCAGTCAGATTCACCGCATTGCTTGAGCCAACAATGACCAAATAAGTCAGCAAAATAAAACCCACCGCACCTAAAGGCAGCACTAAAGTTTTGAAGAACGGCACGATTAAAGTCGTTTCGGCTGGGCTCGCAGATGTTTGATATAAAAATATCGCCACACCAAGCCCAATCACACTTTGCCAAAAATACTTGGCTTTGGCCGACAAGCCTTTCGGGTTTTTGTAAACCACTTTACGGTAATCATCTACCCAGCCAACTGCGCCAAAACCTAAAGTAGTCACCAATACCACCCAAATATATTTATTGTGCAAATCGCCCCACAATATGGTCGAAATGCCAATCGCCACCAAAATCAGCGCGCCGCCCATGGTCGGCGTACCTGCTTTTACTAAATGTGTTTGTGGACCATCATCACGCACAGCTTGCCCCACTTTGTACTGGGTAAGTTTACGAATCATGATCGGGCCAACTAAAAATGAGATGATTAAGGCAGTTAAAGTCGCCAAAACCGCACGCAATGTAATGTAATTAAACACATTAAAACCGCGAATATCGTGTGCTAACCAACGAGCAAGTTCTAATAACATGATGCGTCCTCCATACAACTTTCTTGTTGTGTTTTTGTTTGATTAGTCAGTGCATTCACCACACGTTCCATTTTCATGAAACGTGAGCCTTTTACCAAAACCGTTACATTTTTTTGCATCAGGTTTTTTGCTTGTGCGATCACATCTTCTAGTGCTGAAAAATGCTGTGCACCATCACCAAAACTGCTTGCAGCATTCGCACTTAACTCACCAAATGCCAATAACTTGGCAACGCCTTTTTGTTTGGCATATAAACCAATTTGAGCATGCATTTTTGCAGCTTCCGTACCCAACTCGCCCATATCGCCCATCACAAAAACGCGGTGCGTATCCATCGCAGTCAGCACATCAATTGCAGCTTTCATGGAATCAGGATTGGCGTTATAAGTGTCATCAATCAACAGCGCATCATTCAAACCTTGCTTGCGTTGCAGGCGGCTATGTACGGCTTGCATGTTTTGCAAACCGTTTGCGATATCCTGATTGCTCACGCCCAGTGCAACCGCAACTGCACTGGCAGCAAGCGCGTTACTGATGTTGTGCTTGCCCAATACATTCAGATTAAAATTAACCACGCCAGTTGGCGTAGTCAGTTGCACATGACTTAAGCCATCGATTTCCTGATAAACAGCTGTGACATCCGCCGCGTTATTCAGCCCAAATGTAACGATTTTTTTACCTGTATTTAATGATTGCCAGTACGCAAAAAATGCATCATCAGCATTCAGCACCGCCACGCCATCTGCACTTAAACCATTAAAAATCTCGCCTTTGGCCTTGGCAATATTGTCACGCGAACCCAACTCGCCAATGTGCGCAGTGCCTGCATTGATAACGAGTGCCACCGTTGGCTGCGCAATACGCGTTAGGTAATCAATTTCGCCCAAATGATTCATGCCCATTTCAATCACAGCAAAAGCATGTTTGTTGCTTAATTTCAGCAAAGTTAACGGCATGCCGATATCATTATTTAAATTGCCCACTGTGGCATGTACGCTTTGCGCATCTTTTGCTGCCACGCTCAAAATAGCGCTTAACATTTCTTTGGTGGTAGTTTTACCATTGCTGCCGGTAATTGCGATTAACGGCAACGCAAATTGATTGCGCCAATACTGTGCTAACTTCCCCAGCGCCAAACGTGTGTCATCAACCAAAATGGCAGGAGAAGTGGTTGCGTGTGCGTCTGATACCAGCACTGCCGCCGCGCCTTGCTTGATGGCATCTGCCGCATAAGTATTGCCATTAAAGTTATCACCCTTAATGGCTACAAAAAGCTGACCATTCACAATCGCGCGGCTATCTGTACCCACACTTTGCACTTCAACATCTTTACCCAAGAGTGTGCCATTCACTGCTTTTGCAATGGTTGATAGCTTCATCATGACAGCGACTCCGCGTACGCTTTCAACACTTTTTCTGCCTGCTCCACGTCGTTAAAATAATGTTTGACGCCTTTAACTTCTTGATACTGCTCATGGCCTTTGCCTGCAATTAATACGATATCGCCTGCTTTTGCAGCAAATATGCCAACTGAAATCGCTTTTGCACGATCTTGTTCAATCAAATAATTACCCTGCGTACCTTGCAAGATTTCATTGATGATTTTGCGTTTACTCTCATGCCTTGGATTGTCAGAAGTCACCACCACCGCGTCCGCCAAATCACAGGCAATCTTGCCCATCAATTCACGTTTTCCGGCATCGCGATTACCACCACAACCAAATACACACACTAATTTTGCACTTACTGATTTTTGCTCTTTTAATGTAGTTAATACTTTTTCCAGCGCATCAGGTGTATGCGCATAATCGACCACAACCAGTGGCAGGACACCACCGCCCAGCAATTGCATACGTCCTGCGGCGGATTGAATATGCGCAATTGCGTCGACTGCATCTGTTAAACTCACTTTTGATACCAATAAAGTGGTCAACACTGCCAGCACGTTATACACATTAAAACGGCCAATCAAATTGGCTCTAACTGTCGCCTCGCCTTGTGGAGTAAGTGCTACAAAAGTGAAGTGTGTATTTTCAAAATGCAATTGCGTCGCACGCACATCGCCATGCTCAATACCATAAGTAATCACTGGTGCAACGGCCTGTTTTAAGTCTTCTTCAATCTCGCGGCCAAAATCATCATCGCAATTCAGCACCGACATTTTCAAATCAGCAAAATCAAATAAGCGGCGTTTTGCAGCGGCATATTCTGCTAACGTGCCGTGATAATCCAAATGATCGCGCGACAAATTGCTCAACACCGCCACATCAAAATGCACACCATTGACGCGACCTTGATGCAAACCATGCGATGACACCTCTAATGTCGCTACTTCAGCGCCCTGATTTAAATAATCAGCCAACATACTTTGCAATAAAATCGCATCTGGCGTGGTATTTTGCGTTTCACTTAGCGCATCGACAAAGCCGTTACCTAGCGTACCAACTACAGCTATTTTGCGGCCTAAATAATTAAAGCATTGGCTTAACCATTGCGTGATTGAAGTTTTGCCATTGGTACCAGTTACACCAATCGTCCATAATTTTTCTGATGGTTTTTTATAATATTGGTCGGCAATATTGCCTGCCTGTAAACGCAAACTGGCAATACCGATATTTTCAATTTCCCATTCTGGATTCCAGTCAAAATCAGTCGAATCCCACAACACCGCGCTTGCGCCATTTTTAATAGCTTCGGGAATATAGGTGCGGCCATCACTTTTATCACCCGGATACGCTAAAAACAAACTGCCAGACGTCACCTGACGGCTATCTGCAGTCAGATTTTTAATCGCGTTTTTAATCCTATAATTTTGCACGGGCTTTGTCATATCACCTCTTTTACATCTTCAACATCAGGTGGGATGACGACATTATTATTAGGTGCATCTTGCGGCACAGCCAGCATGCGCAACGCATCTGACATCACTGCGCTGAATACAGGCGCGGCGACTGTGCCGCCGTAGTATTTTCCTGTTGTTGGCTCATCTATCATCACCGCCATAATCAAACGCGGATTAGATGCTGGCGCCAAGCCAACAAATGAACCTACATATTTATCTTTTTCGTAACCAGTTGGCCCTAATTTATGTGCCGTACCTGTTTTTCCGCCTACGCGATAACCTGCCACTTGCGCTTTTAAAGCGGTGCCGCCAGGCAATACAACTTGTTCCATCATAGTTTTCATATCATTGGCTACTTGTGCCGAAAATACCTGATGCCCCACTGGAGCGTCTTTGATTTTTAACAATGAAACTGGCATTAACTCGCCTTCATTTGCAAAAACGGTATAGGCGCGTGCAAGCTGTAACAAAGTCACACTGATACCATGCCCATAAGACATCGTGGCTTGCTCAATCGGACGCCAGGATTTATAAGGACGCAAACGACCTGATGCTTGGCCTGGAAAACCAATATCCATGCGTGAGCCAAAACCCAGCTGATTAAACACGCTCCAAAGTTCTTCGCGCTTTAAACTTAATACCATTTTGGAGGCACCAACGTTGGATGATTTCTGTATCACGCCAGCCACCGTCAGCACACCATAATCATGCGTATCATGAATCGTTGCCGGGCCAATTTTCATATAGCCTGGTGCAGTCTGAATCGGCGTATCTGGCTTGAAATCACCAAATTCCATCGCCGCTGAAACAGCGATTGATTTTAAAGTTGAGCCAGGCTCAAACACATCGGTAATCACACGATTGCGCGTTTTACCTTGGATATTCACCGGATTATTCGGGTTATAGGTAGGTAAGTTAACCATTGCCAACACCTCACCTGTTTTAGCATCCAGCACCACCGCCGCGCCCGCTTTGGCTTTGTACAAATCGACTGCGCGCGCTAACTCTCTATAAGTTAAATATTGAATGCGCCTATCAATACTTAGCACCAAATCATGCCCATCCTGCGGCACTTTTACGTCTTCCAAGTCTTCTACAATGCGACCCTGTCTATCTTTAATCACCTTGCGACTACCCGCTTTACCGGACAACAGCGCATTTTTCGCCAACTCAAAACCTTCTTGGCCTTTATCATTAATATCGGTAAATCCAACCAGATGCGCAGTCACATCGCCAGCAGGATAAAAGCGTTTGTATTCGCGTTGCAGAAAAACACCGGGGATGCCCAAGCTCATGACTTTTGCCGCTAAATCTGGTGAAACTCTGCGTTTTATATAGACAAATCCGCGCTGTAAATTGGCAAATTTTTTATCGATTTCTTTATTTTTAATACCCAATAATTGCGCAAGTTTTATTTTTTGCGCAGCAGTGATTTTCACATCTGGCGGACTTGCCCAAACAGATTCAACTGGGCTACTAATCGCTAGTAACTCGCCATTTCTATCAGTGATTTTTCCGCGATGCGCTTGCAACGCCAGTGTGCGGCTATAACGTGCATCGCCTTTTTGTTGTAAAAATTCTTTATGCAAGCTTTGTAAATAAATACCGCGTGCAAACAAGCCGCCAAAACCCAACAATATGCAAATCAGCAATAGCCTGCGCCGCCATGATGGCAGCTTTACTATATGGTGCTGTATTGGGTTATAGGCCATTTTTCTCTAAATTCTTAACAAATCACTTCTAACGGATTACTGTTACCGAATGACTTCCAAAGTCACTTCTTCTTTTGCGATCACTTGAATACGCTTTGCATCAGGCACTTGCATTTTTAATTTCTTAGCCGCCAACTCTTCAATGCGCGAATGCATCGCCCAAGTGCTTTGTTCCAATTGCAACTGACCAAATTCCGTTTCATATTTCTGTATCAAGTTTTGTTGCTGCTCAAGCTCAAAATACAATTTGCGCGACTTATGCTGCGATGTGATCACACCCAAGCTCACGGCAATTAACACAAAAAATAAAAAAAAATTTAATCGAGTCATGGTTTCTATTGTTTATAGAAACAGCCTATCAAGCTGTCGCCGTTCTTTCTGCTACACGCATTACTGCACTTCTACTACGCGGATTCGCTTTCACTTCACCAACACTTGGTTTAATCGCTTTACCAATAGCCATTAATCTTGGTTGCGGCAGATCTTTCGCTTTAACCGGAAAATTAGCAGGCAAATCATCGCGGTTTTGTTCCCCCTGAATAAACTGCTTAACGATTCTGTCCTCTAGTGAATGAAAGCTGATCACCACCAAACGCCCGCCCTCAGCCAATAAGTTCAGACATTGCGGCAAAATTAGCGATAACTCCTCAAGCTCCGAATTGACGTAAATCCGTAAAGCTTGAAAGGTGCGCGTTGCAGGGTTCTGCCCCGGTTCGATCTTGGGGATTGCACTTGCCACGATCTTGGCAAGCTGTCCTGTAGTGGTGATGGCGCGCCCGTCTGTGCGCTCCTTAATAATCGCCCTTGCAACCTGCTTAGCAAACCGTTCTTCACCATAGTCTTTTATCACTTTCCCTAACTGTTGCTCTGAAATTGTGGACAACAGCTCTGCCGCTGTTTTGCCACGCGTTTGGTCCATACGCATATCCAGCGGCGCATCAAACCTAAAACTAAAACCCCGCTCACCTTCATCGATTTGCGGCGATGAAATACCTAAATCCAGCAAGATGCCATCTACTTTTGTGAGATTGTTGCTGATTGCTAATTGATTGATTTCTGAAAAATGCCGATGCTCAATATTAAATCGTGCATCGTTGATAGATTGACCCTCTGCCAATGCCGCCAAATCCCGGTCTATTGCGAACAACTGACCATCAGCACCTAATTTAGACATAATGAGACGGCTGTGACCACCGCGCCCAAAAGTACCATCAATGTAAATACCATTTGATTTAACACTAAGCGCATCCACCGCCTCATTCAACAATACTGTGATATGTGCAGCCGATGGCGATTTAGCGGTAGAATTTAATGCGGGAGTCATATTGGATGCTGACACTGAGGCTGACTTTTCATTTGTTGTCGGCGCAGATTTTGCGCCCATCATCATAGCGAAAAACCCTCTAATTCTGCTGGCATTTCAAAACCATCACCCGTTATTAAAGTTTCCAACTGTTTGTTCCAAGCATCCATATTCCATATCTCAAAATGGCTGCCTTGACCAACAAACATCACATCTTTATCTAAATTTGCAAAACCACGCAATACTGGCGAAACCAGTAAGCGACCCGTACCATCCAATGTAATATCTTCCGCCTGACCCACCATCATGCGCTGATAAACACTGGTTTGTGGATTAAAACTGGACAGGCTATTAATCTTGGCTTCAATTGGCGCCCAAGCTGGTTGGGGATACAACAATAAACAACGATGTGGATGCGCGGTCAATATCAAACTTCCCGCACTTTGCGTCAACAATGCATCACGATGCTTAGCAGGCACTGCAAGCCTGTACTTAGCATCCATACTTAAATGTGTTGCACCGCGAAACATGATTGAAATGAACATCCCTTAATAATTATTTTCAAATGCGCACTTAGCTTTAAATGCGTTTATCGTGTGCGTATTTTTGTTAAGTCTATTCAGTAAAAAACTAAGCGACTCTTAAAGCCAGCCAAATTCTCCACTAAACTCCACTTTTCACCACTAAATTGCACTATAGATAAAAAAAAAGCACTTAGCAAGCACTTTTTCACTATTTTTTCTTTATAAGACAAAGACTTAGCGCATTTTTATCATAAAAACAATACCCTTAATAATCAACAAGATATCAAATTAAATGAATGTAAATTATTACAACAAGCCAGTATATAAATGATTGCAAACAACATGACTAAATTCGTCTTGAACGTTAGCTAAATCTAGTGCAAATATTTAACTTAATCACCCCTAAATGAGGGATTGAATCACCGCTTGCTAAGCCTTACGCTGTGATTGTAAATTAGTCAAATAAGGGAGAATTAAAATGAATATGAAAAGTTCAGTTTTATCGAGCATGTTACTAAGCGTCGCGCTGTGTTCTTTTAACGCATCCGCTGGCGTAGTCGACACAATAGACTCAAACTCTGGCGTAGGAAATGTCTCACCAAATTACTTTGCACCCAATAGCATTGCCACAACAGCCAGTCCTTACTATCGTGAAGCTGGTGAAGATTGGCAATGGACACACAACGCAATTGTAACGCCTTACACCACAGCATCTTTAAGCATTAGCGCTTACGATGTAGACAATCCATCATCTAACCCCTCATTCGATGATGAAATAGACGAGATCTACGGCTGGGAAACAAGCACAGCTAGCTGGAGTTTAATTGGTGTATTAGATGGCGCAAACGACGTTTATTCCTTTACAACCTTTAATCTTGGCGCAAGCTGGACAGACGAAATAGCCGCTGGCTTACTGGTTAGAATTCTAATCGACCAAAACGATGAAGGGTGGTTAGTAACGCTCGCTAAATCTGTACTGGCTACTGACGGCGAAGACATCGGAAATCCAAACCCAGGATCAGAGGTGCCATTGCCAGCAGCAGCATGGTTATTTGGCTCTGCTGTTTTAGGCTTTATTGGAGCACGTCGCAGAACTCAAGCTTAAATACTTTAAGTTTATTTAATCACATCAAAAAAACCGCGTAAATACGCGGTTTTTTTGTACTTAATAAAGTTAATACAAATTAGAAGTGAAGCTGGCCGATAAGCCGGGTTTTGTAGACTTTATTGCTAAAGTTGACAGTCATTCATCTAGGCGCACAATTGCTCGTACGCTCAAGCTATCTACCCGCTGGCAGCGCGGGCCACGCCTTATTAACAAGTTAAAATGCCAGCCTATTTGA
>JAZKDP010000034.1:0-16821 GCA_040387515.1 Pseudomonadota bacterium | reverse complement strand
TGTGGTTGGCATTTTTCTTTGGTACGAAACGCGCCTGTACATTCCAGCACCACATCAATATTCAACGCATCCCAAGGTAACTTAGCGGGATCTCTTTCGTTGAACATATGAATTTTGTCGTTATTCACAATCAGGTAATGATGCCCAGCTACATCTTGCTCATGACTGACTGTTGCAGCCAATCTGCCATGTACGGTATCGTATTTGGTTAGATGCGCATTACATTCGGGGCTACCTGAGCCATTAATCGCCACAATTTGAATGTCTTTACGCTTTTGCTCATAAACTGCACACAATACATTGCGACCGATACGTCCATAACCATTAATTGCTACACGAATTGCCATACATCACCCTTTCAAAACTTGCCTTTACTTAAACTTTTTAACATTTAAACAATGTGCTTTTAAATAATATAAGTCTAGCTTTTATAAATAAAAAGAGCCTCTAAAGGGAGGCTCTTTTCAATACTAACTACTCAATAATTACAACACTGACTTAACAACAGCAACAACATTTTCTACTGTGAAGCCAAAGTGCTTCATCAATACGCCGCCAGGTGCTGATTCGCCAAATGTATCGATACCGACAACAGCGCCTTCTAAACCAACATATTTACGCCAGAAATCTGTTACACCAGCTTCAACTGCCACGCGTTTAACGCCTGGTGTTAAAACGCTGTCTTTGTAAGCTTGATCTTGACGATCAAATACGTTTGTTGATGGCATTGAAACCACGCGCACTTTAGTACCCGCTGCATTCAATTCAGCAGCTGCTTTAACAGCCAATTCAAACTCAGAGCCGTTAGCAATAAGAATCACTTGCGCACCAGCAACATCAGAGAATACATAAGCACCTTTACGCATGCCCGCAAATTGCGCTGAATCGTGTTTCACGCCTGCTACGTTTTGACGGCTCAACACCAAGCTTGAAGGACCAGTTAAACGCTCAACCGCAGCCACCCAAGCTACTGCAGTTTCAGTTGAACTACCTGGACGCCATACATCCATATTTGGAATCAAACGTAAACCAGCAGTATTTTCAATTGGTTGATGTGTTGGACCATCTTCACCTTGACCGATTGAGTCATGTGTTAACACAGCGATAGTACGTTGTTTCATCAATGCAGCCATACGCAATGCGCTTTTTGCATAGTCAGAGAACATATGGAATGTACCGCCGAATGGGATTAAACCACCGTGCAATGCCATACCGTTCATAATCGCAAACATACCGAACTCACGAACACCGTAAGAGATATAGTTACCTGGTTTTTTCGCATCAACGTGTACAAAGCTACCTGTTGAAGTTAAGTTTGAACCAGTTAAGTCAGCAGAACCGCCTAAGAACTCAGGCAATAATGGTGCTAATGCACCGATAACGTTTTGTGATGCTTTACGTGTTGCAACACCTTCCGCTTTTTCGTTTGTTGCTGCGATAATCGCATCAGTTGCTTCTTTCCAGTTTGCTGGCAATGTGCCAGACATGCGACGTGTGAATTCTGCCGCCTCAGCTGGATATGCTTTAGCATAAGCTGCAAATTTGTCATTCCATGATGATTCAGCAGCAGCGCCTTTAGCAGTTGCATCCCAACCAGCGTAAACGTCTGCTGGAATCACAAATGGCTCATGAGCCCAACCGATGTTAGCGCGTGTTGCAGCAACTTCGTCTAAACCTAATGCAGAACCGTGGCAATCATGTGAACCAGATTTGTTTGGTGAGCCCATACCAATTACTGTTTTACAGCAAATCAATGATGGTTTGTCTGTTACTTTTTTAGCTGCAGCAATTGCAGCACCGATAGCAGCAACATCATGACCATCTACTGACTGAACGTGCCAGCCGTATGATTCAAAACGTTTTGCAGTGTCGTCTGTGTACCAACCTTCGATATGACCATCGATAGAAATACCGTTGTCATCCCAGAACGCTGTTAATTTGCCCAAGCCCCAAGTACCAGCAAGTGCACAAGCTTCGTGAGAAACGCCTTCCATCATACAGCCGTCACCTAAGAACACGTATGTGCTATGGTCAACGATGTCGTGGCCTGGTTTGTTAAATTGATGCGCCATTAATTTTTCAGCCATCGCAAAACCAACACCGTTTGCAATACCTTGGCCTAATGGACCAGTTGTTGTTTCAATGCCTGGCGCGTAGCCATATTCTGGGTGACCAGCACATTTTGAATGCAATTGACGGAATGTTTTAAGTTCGTCCATTGGCAATGCGTAACCTGTAAGGTGTAGCAATGAATAGATCAACATAGAGCCGTGACCGTTAGAAAGCACGAAACGATCGCGATTAGCCCATGATGGATTTTTTGGGTTATGGCTTAAATGGTTGTTCCATAATTCTTCAGCAATCTCTGCCATGCCCATAGGTGCACCTGGGTGACCTGAATTGGCTTTTTGCACTGCATCCATCGATAACGCACGAATTGCGTTGGCTAAATCTTTACGCGTTGCCATGATTTTCTCCCTAATTTTAGCTAAACTGAACAGGCTTTTATTAATATTTAAACTAACGAAAAACCTAATAGAAACTGTAAAAAAGCTTGTTTTAAAGCTTGTTTATAAGACACTTTTTGTAAAGGGGTAATTATTCCCTAATTAGGCATTTTCGGCAAGTTTCAAGCAAGGATAATTCAGAATTAATACAGTATATTTGCACATTATTTTGTAGCTAAACCGCTATTGAATGCAGTGTATTATTTTGGTAGGACTTTAATTTTAAACTTAATCTGGAAAGTTAAAATAAAAAAGCTAAGCGCCCAACAGCGCCATTTAATACAAGTTTTAGATATAAGTTCTAGGCATAAACCCACTAGCCTATAACGGATAGATAATTAAATAGCGATGAATGTAAATAATTGGTTAAACCACTCGGCGGCTTGAGCGCATTACAAAGCAAAACAGCGCCGTTAATATTAACCATACTTGTGATGGAACTTTAGATAGCTCTGTAGCCGACTGTTCCGATACCGCATTTTTATTGATAGTATTTCTCGCACCTGTTTCTTGCATTTGCACAATGTCATTAGAAGTAAGCCTGATGACTGGCATAGCGTCAGCAATTTTGACGGCATTAGCGACTTTGGCCGCTGACCTGATTTGCGCTGCATCGCCAACCCCCGCTAAAACCGCCACTGGCATAGCTAAAAACACATTTAGCAATACGAACATCATCACTTTTTTAAACATTTTTTAATATCCAATTTTATCAATAAACTTAAAGTACTTAAGCCTTTGCAAATTGAATGCCAATTAAAAATTTAAAAAATATTCATTAAAATCACAATGTTAAGTTAACCTCCCCAGTATTTCATGTCATCATTTTGACACTATTGTCAATAAAACCAGTTCCTATGAGGTCAACTCAAAGCAAGCAGTAAGATATTGAAGCAGATATTTCCCTGTAAGAACTGGACAGACACGTCCTACAGCAATATCAGTCATTGGCTTATTAGATATTTTTTTCAAATACTTAAAAATAGCGCTGTGTTCTACACATATCTATTTTTATTATGAAAAGGAAATACACCATGAAAGCAAATCTTAAAACTCTTCTAGTTGTTGGTGCTTTAGCATTACCTTTAGCTGCATTTGCTGCAGAAGGCGATTCTGTTAAAACTAAAGTGGGTGACGCTGTAATTACTACTAAAGTAAAAGCCGAATTCGCTAAAAACAAAGCAGTGAGCGCTACCAACATTAAAGTTGAAACTGATAGCAGTGGTTTAGTGCAGTTATCTGGTACTGCAAAAACCCAAGCTGAAGCGGATCAAGCAGCGGTGCTTGCTAAGAATGTTAAAGGCGTAACTGGTGTTAAAAACGATATTGTCGTAGCGCCTTAATAGCACTAGTACGTTTGATTTCTCAGTTTTACCTAAAAAAATTCAACTAGGGGTATTGTTTAGGTAACGATTGATAACGGGGCTGCGCGCCCCGTTTTTTTATTTTAATCACTACTTTTAGCAACTGACTGCAGGACTTTTTCAATCGCCCGACAATTCGCCTTTGCATCTTCAAAGGTCAAATGCGGCACCTTATCATTCAGCACACAATCACTAAAATGCTCAATTTCTAAATTAAAGTGATTGCTTGGCGCAAAACGTTCTTCTGCATATTTGCCGTCCTCCAACGCCCAACTGATAACTGGCACATCGTTTTGAAATACCCAGGCGGCGTGACATTTTACCCAGCCTTTGGTGCCGATGATTTCATATTCTGATTTTCGGCTACGCTCAAAACTTACATCAAAATGGCCAAAACGGGCGCGACCTTCGCTGTCTGGCCCAAAATCCAATATTCCACTTGTCACAATATCTGCGCCATGTTCGTTCAATTTGGCATGCGCAGTGATAGAAACTGGCTCTGCTGGCTTGCCATTTTCTTGAAAGCACCAACGCAAACTGTGAATCGCATAAGGCCCAATATCCCACATCGCGCCGCCGCCATTCGCCATATTGCGGTTAATGCGGTACATACGCGCTTGCTTCATCAAAAATGAAAAGCTGGCGCGTGCTGATAACACATCACCAATCAACCCAGAGTCGATGATTTCCTGCACGCGCTTGTGTTGTGGATGGAAGCGATACATAAAGCCCTCCATGACTTTGACTTTATTTTTAATCGCTGCAGCTTCAATCGCCTCCATGTCTTTTAACGTGGTTGCAATGGGCTTTTCAATTAAGATATGTTTACCCGCATTAATGGCTTTAATCGCCCATTTCGCATGCTCTTCATTCGCCATCGGGCAATAAATCGCCTCTACATTTGGGTCGTTGATTAATGCATCCATGTCGTCATAGGACTGCACATCAGGATGCGTTTCAATAAAACCTTGCGGCGCATATTTTTCTAAAACAGCTTTGGCAGCGCCTGCGCGACGGCTGGCAATAGCAACCAGTTCTGAATTCGGCGCTTCTATAATCGCAGGCAATAAACGCTCATTCACCCGCGCCGCGCCAAGAATTCCCCATTTAAGTTTTTTAGTTACTGCCATGTTAATTCAAACCTCTAGTAATATTTTTGATAATTGATGATGTAAAACCAACGTAATTTAAGAATTCGCATCTAAAAATACAGTCAACATTTCATTATCTGCAATTTTCGTTGTAGTACTTTTGATAGCGACCAGTCACTTCTTGCCTCTTTTGTTCGTCTATGAAAATTTTGTTGTTATTGGCATCTTTATAATAGACCCCGCGGGAATATTTAATATGCTCAACCTCATTACTGACATCCAAACATTTCTTTTTTTGTTTGGCGAAATTGATTGCCTCTGCCTTTTCTTTCTCTTGCTTTTGCACACTCTCTTTTTTTGATTTTTCTAATTGCTGTTTCAAATCATTTAGCTTTTGCTGACTATGCGCAATTTCTTCATCGCTTACCGATGGCGCTAGTTTCACTTCATTTGCATTTGTTTGCGGTATTTTTTTGTCCGAATAATGCACTTTTCCATCAGCATCAATCCATTTGTAAATACCAGAAACGGCAACACTATTCCAAAACATTAAAAAAATGAGTAGCAGCCTAGTCAAAACAAATCCCTTATTCTTATTTCTGTTTTTTGCTTGTGCTGTTCATTATGCTTTCCATTTAATACTGCACCCAATACTTGCAATCTGCTCAGTCGGACCTTTGCCCGTTTCCGCAATCAGCCTCATGGCATCAAATAAATCACGCGTATTATCTGCTGGCGGTTCTGGGTTACGGGCAGCGGCATCAAAACGGCCACGATATTGCAACTCACCCTTGGCATTAAAACCAAAAAAGTCTGGCGTACACACTGCGCCATATACTTTAGCGACTTCTTGCGTCTCATCTAACACGTATGGAAAACTAAATCGGTTATGAGTTGCTTCTTCTTCCATGCGCTCAAAATTATCGTCTGGATATTTCACTGTGTCATTACTTTGAATGGCGATGCTATTGATGCCGTATTGTTCAAGCTCAAGGCAAGTGACGACCAGCCTGGTTTTAATGGTTTTTACATAAGGACAATGGTTGCAAATGAACATCACCAGCAAGCCATTTTTGCCCATGATCATATCGCGGGAGACCAAGTTGCCTTCAGTGCCCCTGTAATTAACAGCGGGCAAACTAAAATCGGGGGCTTTCCAACCAAAATCGCACACGGGCGAGTTTAAACTTGCCATGCTTTACTCCTTAATTAACTTATAATTTAATCTTAACACTTTCAATTAACGCAATCATGTCTAATACCCGTTTTTATAGCGCAGAAAAACTCAATATCGGCGCATTGATTCCATTATCCATCAGCGCCGCAACACATGCCACGCGCGCCTTACGACTGAATATCGGCGACAAGCTCAAGTTATTCAATGGCGATGGAATAGACTACAGCTGTGAGTTAATCAGTATCAAAAAAAGTGAGGTGATTGCCAAAGTGCTGGCTAGCCAAGTGATTGAAAATGAATCACCACTTAATATCACATTGCTACAAGGCATATCCAGCGGCGATCGCATGGATTACACCATTCAAAAAGCCGTAGAGTTAGGCGTAAAAGCGATTCAGCCGATATCCACCGAACGCAGCGTGGTAAAACTTAACCAAGAACGCGCACAAAAACGGCTAGAACATTGGCAAAACATCGTCACTTCCGCTTGCGAACAATCAGGTCGCGCGTTTGTACCAAAAATATTGCCGCCAGTAAATTTATCGAACTGGCTGGCAGAAAACCCGCAGGAAAATGCAACGCGCATTTTACTTAACCCTATTGGCGCGTTAAAAATCGCTGTATTAACCAAACCTGCTGGCGAAATTCAATTATTAATAGGCGCAGAAGGCGGCTTAAGCCAAAACGAAATTAATGCCGCCACATCGCAAGGCTTTCAATCCATCATTTTAGGCCCGCGTATCTTACGTACCGAGACCGCCGCACTAACCGCTATGGCCAGCATGCAAACTTTGTGGGGCGATTATTAAAATAGCATAAATTTAATTGTATTAATTACAAATATTATTTAAAATATTGTAAATATTACAATTAATGGATTCGAAATGGCCTCTCTTGGCAAATTTATTCGGCAAAAACGTCAATCAAACAATTTAACGCTACAGCAACTTGCCAGCCAAGTAGGCGCAGATGCTGGTAATTTGTCACGTATAGAACGTGGAGAATTAGGTGTTTCTGAAACTTTACTGCGCAAAATTTCTGCTGCACTCGATACAACACCTGCAAACCTCTATGCCTTAAGCGAAGAAGAAAGCAATTTATCGCTGCAAGTGGACGAACCGCACCAACCTTACTTATCTACTCTTAACCAATCCGCTTCTCACGCATCAGCGGAAGACTTTGTGCAGCAGAATTTTGTAAACTGGTTTCGTTCCGCAACGCCCTACATTCACGCGTTTGGCGGCCGGACATTTGTGATTGCATTTGGTGGTGAAGTAGTCAGCGAAGCGCAATTTATCGCTTTATCGCACGATTTAAACCTACTTGCCAGCCTAGAGGTAAGGCTAGTATTGGTGCATGGCGTACGTCCACAAATTGAACAACGTTTAAAACGCGACAAACTGACGCCAGCTTTTCATGATGGTTTACGTGTGACCGATGATGCGGCGATGGAAGCGGTAAAAGAAGCCAATGGCGCAGTGCGGGTGGAGATTGAAGCGCTACTTTCAATGGGTATTGCCAATTCGCCGATGGCTGGTGCAGACATTCGGGTGGCGAGTGGTAATTTTGTCACAGCAAAACCGCTTGGCGTGCGGGATGGTGTTGATTTGCAACACACCGGCGAAGTGCGCAAAGTAGATGCAATTGGCATACAAAAACGACTGGATGACAACGAACTAGTATTGCTATCACCGCTTGGTTATTCGCCAACCGGGGAAGCCTTTAACTTAAGTTTGGAAGATGTCGCGGTAAGTGCTGCGATTGCGCTGGATGCAGACAAACTGATTTTCTTAATGGACAGTGATGGCGTGCGCAATTTGCGCGGTGATTTGCTGCGCGAAATGACAGCGGATAAAGCCAAAAACTTATTACGCAATGTACAAAACAATGAAGCGCCTATTCACTTTTCTGAAGATGTGGATTATTACCTTCCAGCCGCAGTGCGCGCTTGCGAACATGGTGTGGCTCGCACACATTTGATTTCTCGGCACATTGATGGCGCGATTATTCAAGAGCTATTCACGCACAGCGGTATTGGCACAATGGTGACAGAAGAAGGTTTAGAAACCATGCGCCAAGCCAATATCGACGATGTTGGCGGCATATTGAAACTGATAGAGCCTCTTGAAAATGAAGGCATTTTAGTGCGTCGTGGACGCGAACGCATTGAGATGGAGATTGACCATTTTTATGTGATGGAACACGATAACCGCACTATTGGCTGTGCGGCACTTTATCCTTTTGCCGCTGAACGCATGGCTGAATTCGCCTGCTTGGCGATTGACACTGCATATCGCGGCAATGGTCGTGGCGATAGATTGTTCAATTATTGCCAAGCGCAGGCGAAACAAAATGGCTTTAAAAAACTTTTTTGCTTAACCACGCGCACAGAGCATTGGTTTTTAGAGCGAGGATTCATTGAACAAGCAATTGAAAAGCTGCCACAGGAAAAGCAAAAGCTCTACAACTTTCAACGAAAATCAAAAGCATTTGTTAAGTCACTTTAATGGCATTATTTTGCTATTAATTTTGGTAATCTATTTAATTAAAACTCACTTTTTTAGATACAATGAACCAAAATTTAATTCCAGAGAATTAGTATGCAAAACAATATGCAAAATGACACACAAAACACCATTGCACCCGCTCAAAAAGCGAAAATTCTGGCGGAAGCACTGCCGTACATTAAACGCTTTTTTGATAAAACGATTGTGATTAAATACGGCGGAAACGCCATGACTGACGCGCATTTAAAAGAATGCTTTGCGCAAGATGTTGTATTGCTTAAATTAGTGGGTATGAATCCAGTCGTTGTACACGGCGGCGGCCCGCAAATTAATGAAATGCTGGATAGATTGGGCAAAAAAGGCGAGTTCATTCAAGGCATGCGCGTAACCGATGAAGAAACCATGGATGTGGTAGAAATGGTTCTGGGCGGCCAAGTGAATAAAGAAATCGTTAATTTGATTAATCGTCACGGCGGTAAAGCGGTAGGCTTAACTGGGCAAGATGGCAATTTTATCCATGCGCATAAACTGATGATGGCGGATAAAGATGATGCCAGCAAGATGATTGATATTGGCCAAGTGGGCGAAATTAGCGCGATTGATCCGAGTATTATCAACTTTTTAGATTCTGGCGATTTTATCCCAGTCGTTGCGCCAATTGGCGTAGGCGAGAATGGCGATACATTCAATATTAATGCGGACGTAGTTGCAGGTAAATTAGCCGAAATTTTGGGCGCTGAAAAATTAATTTTGCTCACCAACACACCTGGCGTGTTGGATAAATCTGGCACATTACTGACAGGCTTAACCCCAAAACAGATTGATGATTTGGTCGCAGACGGTACATTATCTGGCGGCATGTTGCCGAAAATCAGCTCCGCCTTGGATGCAGCCAGAAGCGGCGTAAAAGCCGTACATATTATTGATGGCCGTGTAGAGCATGCGCTGTTACTGGAAGTGCTAACCGATGAAGGCGTTGGTACGCTGATTAAAGCGAAGTAACTAGTTTATCCAAACTTGGTGTCAGAAAATAATTTATGGGCCGAGTTTGGATTTTTGATTTAGACGATACCTTACACAACGCTTCTGCGCACATTTTTCCAGTGATGAATCGCGCTATGACGCAATACATCATGGATGAACTGGACTTAGATGAAATCGCCGCGCATCAATTGCGTCAGCACTATTGGCAGGTTTATGGCGCAACGCTTAAAGGTTTAATGCGCCATCATGATGTTAACGCGCAGCACTTTTTAAAAACTACGCACGCGTTTATGGATTTGCCGAATATGGTGATTCAAGTCAAACAGCTGTGCCATTTGTTGCAGAACCTAAAAGGGCGCAAATGCGTGTTCACCAATGCGCCGCGCGAATATGCTATGCGTGTGCTTACATTGATGGGCATTGCCGATTGTTTTGAATTAGTCTTTAGTGTGGAATCCACAAAATTTCATGCCAAGCCATCAATACGTGGCTTTCAATTGCTATTAAAAACCTTAAAAACCCATCCAAAAAATTGCATCATGCTAGAGGATAATCTGCCCGCTTTAATGACAGCTAAACGATTAGGCATGAAAACGATTTGGGTGACTAAAAAACTACAAAAACCTAACTTTGTCGATTACAGAATCAACTCAGTGTTAGCGCTTACTTACACTGATATATAATAATAACGTCAATTAAAATAATAAATAAGGGGAAACAATATGGCATCAGACCGTAAACACCAGATATTAGAAACACTCGCCAAAATGCTGGAGAATCCTAAGCGAGAGAAAATCACCACTGCCAGCTTAGCTGCCAAACTAGATGTAAGCGAAGCCGCGCTTTATCGCCACTTTGCCAACAAAGCACAAATGTTTGAAAACTTAATTGAATTCATCGAAGCCTCTATTTTTGGTGTAATTAATAAAATTACGACAGACGAAACTGACGGTACAAAGCAGGTGCAGGCAATCATCACTATGCTATTAAAGTTCGCCGAAAAAAATCCTGGTATGACACGCGTGTTGATTGGCGACGCATTAGTAAACGAAGAGGAATGGCTACAAACGCGCATAAACCAGCTTTATGACAGAGTCGAAGCTAGCCTAAAACAAAGCATCCGCATCGCAGAAACCACCACAGGCGTTAAAGGTGATGCTGAAGCGCAGGCTAATTTAATGGTGTGTTATGTGATTGGCCGTTGGCATCAATATGCTAAGAGTGGGTTTAAGCGGAAACCAACGGAGTTTGTGCAACAACATCTAAGCTTGCTGTAGTCGTTTGCAAATCTACTACATAACAGACCTATTAATTCCTGCATAAATGCAAAAAAGGAAAGGCTAAAACAGCCTTTCCTTTTTTCTTAGTAATTTCAATAAAAAGCAATCTCTTTCCAAACATTTCAAAGCAATTTTATATTGACTTAGTGACGGTCATTGCCTCTGCCGTTTCCACCTTTGTCGTTTTTGCCTTTGTTATTACCTTGGCCTTTATGCTTATCTGGCCCATTACCTTGATGATTTCCATTCCCCGACCCATCATTCGAACGGCCATCATGTCCGTCATAATGTTCCCGTCTATCATCATTTTTGCTCCAATATTCGCGGTCATAGCGCCTTCCGTCATCGCCGCGTTGACGATACTCTTGATATCTAGGGGCATAAACACTTTGATACCATGTGTCTTGCACAAAATAAACTGGCCTACCACATGCGTTGTATCTGCCGCAGTAATTTGACCAGCGTTTTGCATGACCAGGCGGCACTCTTAAATAAATAGGTTGTGCATAATGATAAGCTGGCTCTACATAAATCACTCTAGGTTCCGCATATATTAGCTGTGGCCTTGGGTAATAATCACCGATATCAAGCTGTCCATAAAAACCCGGCTGACCAATACTAACCGACACACCTACATCTGCTTGAGCTGTAGGTATCCCTATAGTAGATATAGCAACTAGCGCGCTAAATGCAACAAAATGTTTTTTCATAATAAAACCTCTTTATCTTTATAATTTATATTGCCAAAAATCAATGCAATTGAGCTTCTAATTAAAATTACCAGTAGTTAATACATTGTGTAGGTATAACGGCGGAGGTTTTATCGGGATGACGCTGATAAGCTTGTAAGCCTCGTCTGACTAGGTAAATAAATGTAAAGATTCAGACGGAATACGATTGATGATTCATTCAAATAATTTGTTGAACAGCTTTCAGTCTTGCTTGAAACACTGCCGCCTTAATCTTTTCAGGCTCACTAAAACCTTGTGCAATCGCACCAGCATCAACACTCAATGCTGCTTCTAAGACTTTTTTAAGTAGCTCTGCTTCTGGTAAATCACAATTTTCCAAACCTGTCCTACCACGCGAATCGGCTTCGCAGGCTTTTAAAAAACCGGCGAATCTAGCTGGTTGGCGAATCGCATCTAATTCTATTAAAAATTCAAGCAATGTATCTGCGCGCATTTTGCTGGCTTGGTGCAATTTGCCATGAAACTTGGCAACTATATGCGCCGACTCTTTGCAGTCATTTGGCACTTTTAAACGCTTGCAAACATCTTTTAGCAAATCCACACTGCGAATCTCATGCCCAATATGGCGCGGCAAAACATCTTTCGGCGTAGTGCCTTTACCAATATCGTGCATTAAAGCGGCAAAGCGGATAGGCAAGCTGAAGTTTTGTTTGGCAGCATAATCAATCACCATCATCACGTGCACACCGGTATCAATTTCAGGATGATGTTGCGGTGGTTGCGGCACACCCCAAAGTCTGTCTAGCTCTGGTAGAATTTTTTGTAGCGCACCGCAGTCACGCAGCACCTCAAACATGCGGCTGGGGTTTTGCTCCATCAAACCTTTTGCTAACTCTTGCCAAACACGCTCTGGCACCAGCGCATCCACTTCGCCTGCGGCTACCATTTGTTGCATCAGCTTATTTGTTTGGGGTGCTACGGTGAAATCGGCAAAGCGTGCGGCAAAACGTGCAGCACGTAAAATGCGCACAGGGTCTTCTGTAAAGGCATCACTTACATGGCGCAGAGTTTTAGATTTGATATCTGCCAAGCCGTTAAATGGATCAATCAACTGCTCTTGGTCATTTTTCGTATTTACGGATTTGGCAATCGCATTAATGGTTAAGTCACGACGGGCTAAATCTTCTTCTAATGTGACTTCAGGGGAAGCATGTACAGCGAAGCCTTTATAGCCAACTGCCGTTTTGCGCTCTGTGCGCGCCAACGCATATTCTTCATGTGTGCTGGGATGTAAAAAAACGGGAAAATCTTTACCGACTGGCCTGTAGCCTGCCGCTATCATTTGCTCGGCGGTGCTGCCAACCACGACATAATCTTTATCTTTTACTGGCAAGCCCAATAGCTCATCACGCACTGCACCACCAACTATGTAGACTTGCATTTCAGACATTATTCAAATTTTCTGCGCGCCTATTTTCGCACACCAAAACGCTTATCTTCTAGCATTGATAGCTCGCCCTGCCGCACTGCGGAAACCATCGTAAGCACCACGTGGTGTGTCATTGGTTAAATACTCTAGTACAACGGCATCCAATTGTATTGGGCTCACATTCAACTCTGGCGCTATCGGGTGATGCGTGACGTTATCTAGCGCCATTGACTTCACATTGTCGCGTGTCATCAACTTAATCGGCAGCAACTCCATCACAAATGCTTGCACCATCGATAGGCTATCGTTTAAGCCAATAATGGGACGTTGCTTACCTAAAATATCCATTACTTTTTGCACTAATTCACGCAATGTATAGACAGTCGGCCCACCAAGCTCATAGGTTTTATCATAAGTCGCCGTATTTTCTAAGGCGTTCACAAAACAACTGGCGACATCTTCCACCCAAATTGGTTGAAATTTTGCCTGTGGTTTTGCTAGAGCAATAACTGGCAAATATTTAACTAAACTAGCAAATAGATTTAAAAAACAATCATTGCGCCCAAAAATAACTGAAGGCTTGAAAATGGTGATGTCCAGTTTTTTATTGAAATCCTTAATCGCACTTTCACCCTTGGCTTTGCTGATTAAATACTGACTAGGCGCATGGGTACTGGCTTGCAATGCACTCATGTGAATAAAGCGGTAAATATCCAAGTTTTCGCATAATTGTGCAATGCGACGCGGCAATTGATGATGATTTTCTTCAAAGGTATTCTGACTATTTTCATGCAAAATGCCGATTAAGTTAATCACTGCATCGGTGCCAGTTAGCGCTAGTTTCAGTGCATGATTATTCATCACATCGCATTCCACCACTTGCACATTCGGTAGCAAAATCAAATGTCTAGCAGCCTCGCGTCGACGCGCTAATACTTTCACCTGGTAACCTGCAGCATCTAATTTAGCAACAACACTACTGCCAACAAAACCCGCTCCACCTAACACACATACTGATTTAATTGTCATACATACCTTTAACTACTGCCCTTAACTTCAGCGCTTAATCGCACTTTTAAATAATCTGCTTAAAATCACTCATCAACAGATTGAGTAGTCCCAATACTACCCTGACTTTGATTGTTTTGATTTAAATTTTCAGCGCCCACATTGCTAACAGTAGCGCTATTAATACCAAAATTATCGCTTATTAACCCCGTATTACTCGGGATTACGCCTAATCTTTGTTTTAAAGTCATGGGCTTTAAACCTAACTGATGTGCATATAAATGTGCATTTGCCATCACTCTTTGTACGTAAGTGCGTGTCTCGCTAAATGGGATCGTCTCTGCATAAATGGCGCCTTCCAACGGCACATCTGCCTGCCATTTTTTTGCACGACTTGGCCCTGCATTATAGGCAGCTGTTGCCATCACAGACTGACCGTTCATTAAATCCAGCGTATAGCGCATGTAATATGTACCTAATGCAATAT
Organism: Pseudomonadota bacterium; assembly: GCA_040387515.1. Classification (GTDB taxonomy): domain Bacteria; phylum Pseudomonadota; class Gammaproteobacteria; order Burkholderiales; family Methylophilaceae; genus Methylotenera_A. Next base: position 2,295 of record JAZKDP010000034.1, on the reverse strand, counting down.
TCGTATCCATTTCGTGAATCATGCCATTATGATAATTTTCAACTCCAGCTTTTCCCGCAATCCATTTTGCGGTAGCTGGCATCAACTGCATCAATCCTGCGGCTCCTACGCCTGATTTTGCTGCAACCATAAAACGACTTTCTTGACGCGTTATGCCGTATACCCAAGCCTCATCAATCTCTTGTTCACCTGCGGCAGATTTTATTAAATTACGATATGGCGTTGGGTAACGTAGCGCAAAATCGTGCAATTCTGTGGTTTTATCGGCAGTGACAATGGCTAAATCGTGCCATTTTTGCCGTGATGCAAATTCTGCAGCGGCTAATAATTGTGTGTCGTCAAACCCGTTAGTTGCCATCGCCCATTCAGCTTTCGCTTCCCACACAAACTCTAGGCGTTGTAATGCCAGCGCGCGCTGAATAGCAGGCAGTGTAGCAATTGCTTGCACATCATCTTCTGTTGTTTTGTATATATTTAACGGCGCAGTAACAAAGCCTTCAAGCTCATCTTGTGCCAGCCAGCCGTAATAATGGCGCTCTGTAGATAGCTTGGCAAACAAAGTATTGGCTTCTAATAATTGATTTTGCGTTCTTAATGCACGCGCTTTCCAATAACGCCAAACAGCTTCTTCGGATTGGGTTGCATCCATTTTCGCGATAACTGCGAGTAGGTTTTGCCAATTTTTATCACGCAAGGCGGCACGTGCATACCAAGCAATCTGGTCTTTATTTAGACTATCACCTGCCAGCTTAAACCACTCTAACGCTTGCGGCTCATGTCTTTGTGCGGCGTGTAAGGCTAATCGACCATAAAAGAATTTTTTATCATCGGCTTGAATTGCACTTTCAATATTGTTAAATAAACTTAAGGCTTGTTGCGAGCTGGTTCTTGCCACGCGATTCAATGCCATCAAATTAAGCTCGCGGCCTAATCTGGTTCTAAAACTAATGGTTTTTTTAGTCAATGCCGCGCTGGGATTCGCGTATATTTTATCAATTAACTTGGCTTGGCTTGCTTCAAACGTTTTGCTACGTTGAAGAATGCCTTTAGCAAGACTGATGCGATTATCGGTTAATGCTAAGCGAAACCTTGCCCAAATATCGTCTTCGCCCAATACATTAGCCGCCTGCATGCGGTCAAATAAGCTGTTACAACTACTAGGTTGCTCTTTGGCCTGCATCCATAGCGTTTTAGCTGCCTCTAGCGATTTGGCATCACCCAATACCGCATTGGCCTCTGCCGCATAACAAGCGACAGCTGCATCCTCTTGTTTATAATTAGGTGATTCCGCTGCGAATGCAGACCAGTCTTGCTCTTTAGCTAGTTTTTTTAAATATTCGCCACGCAGCTTGTCTGCAAACGGATAATCGCTGTAAGCATTGATAAAATCGACTACGGTTTTATTATCGACCTCATTTAGGCTCAGTAATATGAGCCAATATTCGGTATATGGCGCAAGCAAGTAATGTTGGCTTTGCAATTGCTGTGTATATTCCGACAGTGCGATGGCGTTTTTTTGGGTGTATGCAGTGCGTGCAAGTAAAAATTCTTCATCACCACTGGCGGCAAAGCTGGTGCTTGCAGACATTACCAACGTGACGATAATGGTTTTAACGTAATGAAGAGTGCGCATATTAACCGAACCTGTATTAGACATACTAAAGTCGGATAACCCTAGCTATTAAGTAAAGCAAAACAACAACGACTAGCATCCAGCCTGTATAGGTGAGGATTTGTTTTAAAAGTGTTAAATAACGCTGATTACGGGTAACCAGATACATCGCCAATAACACTAAACTTGCGAGGAAAACTAAAATAATCGTTAAGCGAATAATAACCATGGCTTAAGGATAATTTAATTTAACTAAAATGCGGCATAAGATTTGGCGTAAAAAAAGCAGTTTGCTCTTGAAAACCTTTGGGCGCTTCGTCAATGTTATCAAAAGTCGCAAATTCCCAAGCATCGGTATCAGCCAATAATGCGATTAACAAGGCATTGTTCAAGGCATGCCCTGATTTAAATGCGGTAAATGCGCCTAATAATGGATGACCTAACATATATAAATCGCCAATTGCATCTAACACTTTATGTTTGGCAAACTCATCTTCATAACGTAGGCCATCGGTATTTAAAATACGATACTCATCTAACACAATCGCATTATCCAAACTGCCGCCACGCGCTAATCCATTGGCACGCAAGTATTCCACTTCATGCATAAAGCCAAATGTTCTGGCTCGGCTGATTTCTTTAATATAACTATTATCTTTAAAATCTATTTTGACGTTGCTACC
>JAZKDP010000033.1:36168-44545 GCA_040387515.1 Pseudomonadota bacterium | reverse complement strand
GCGTCAAAAATGATTTCACCGCCTAGCCTCACCATCGAATTGAAGCTGGAATGCCGTAACTAGCATTCAAAAATAAAACCTCGCTTCGGCGAGGTTTTTTATTACTAATTGTCATTTGACGTAAAGCAACCCGTCAATTAGGATGAACATTTTACGGTAGAATTTTCTATGTCAGATAATCACTTAAAATATCACTACAGCATTACATGTAGTACAACGGATGCAACTGTACTGCATTGCCTTCGCTCAATAGCACAGTATGTTGAGCAGAGTGAATACCCTCAAATTAGTTGGGGAGGCACAACAAGAGAGTCTTGGAAGAAAAATAATAATCAATTTACCTTACGTTTTACAGACTCAATTTACCGTGATAAATTTACAACAGAATCTACGAGACTTCTATCCGGTCACTGGTCTCAAGTCTCAATAAATGATAACGATCCAGCATCCCCACAAAGATAATACTCATAAAGTATCTACCCTTGCTTATATAATATATTTGCCTTTCTTTTTAGCTTAATTTTTTATGACGCAACAGAAACCCGGTCAACTTGACCTTTCATGGCAAGCAGTCATTGGCGATGAGCTCGAAAAGCCTTATATGCAGGCGTTGCGACATTTTTTGAAAGAGGAAAAAGCGGCTGGCAAGGTGATTTACCCACCTAGCCCTTTGATTTTTAATGCTTTTAATCACACGCCTTTTGAGCAAGTGCGCGTAGTGATTATTGGGCAAGATCCTTATCATGGCGACAGCCAAGCGCATGGCTTAAGCTTTTCTGTGCCGAAAGGCGTTGCACTACCGCCGTCTTTACTGAATATTTATAAAGAAATTGCGACTGATTTAAATATAAAGATGAGCCGCAACGGTGATTTAACCCCTTGGGCAGACCAAGGCGTATTGCTATTAAACGCGACATTAACGGTAGAACAGGCCAAGGCTGGCGCGCATCAGGGCAAAGGTTGGGAGGCATTTACAGATGCGGCGATTGCCGCATTAAATGCGCATCGTGACGGTTTGGTGTTTGTTTTATGGGGCAGTTACGCGCAGAAAAAAGGCGCTTTTATCGATGACAAAAAGCATCTGGTACTTAAGTCTGTGCATCCATCACCGCTATCCGCGCATCGCGGGTTTTTTGGCAATCGTCAATTCTCTCAAATAAACCAATATTTAATCCAGCAAGGCCAAACGCCTATTAACTGGCAGCTTTGATGCTTTAATTTTACTCAGGGCACTTTAAATCATCAAATAAAGTGCTAGAAATCATCAAACAAAGCGCTTGCCATCTATTTACAACTTGTTTACACTTTGAAAAGGTTAGTTACAAACTAACGCAAGCTAAAAAAAACCCCGATTAAGGGGAATAAATCGGGGTTAAAAGGCCTCATCGTCTAAGGCTTCCGCTCAGGGAGGAAAGAAGCGGAAAGAAAACTAAGCATCAACTTAGCTTTCATGTAGTTTCAGATGCCTTAAATCTTGGTTAGTTCAGTCTATCGTTTATTTTTTTATCAATTTCTCATCGCCTCTTTATTTGCCTCACATGCGATAATATCGGCATGCATACTCAAGAATCTCTTCTCACTGGTCTCAATAACAAGCAGCTTGAAGCTGTCACTTTGCCACATCAATCAGCACTCATATTAGCTGGCGCAGGTAGTGGCAAGACGCGCGTATTAACCACTCGCATCGCTTGGTTGATTCAAACAGGCCAGATTTCGCCAATGGGTTTAATGGCGGTAACTTTTACCAATAAAGCCGCCAAAGAGATGCTGACGCGCTTGACCGCCATGCTACCAATTAATACGCGCGGCATGTGGGCTGGCACTTTTCATGGTTTATGCAATCGTTTATTGCGCGCGCATCATCGCGAAGCGGGGTTGCCTTCTACCTTTCAAATTTTAGACACGGCCGATCAGTTATCTAGCATTAAACGCTTGATGAAGTTAATGCAAATTGACGATGAAAAATATGCGCCAAAGCAAGTGCAAGGCTATATCAATAGCTGTAAAGAAGAAGGTTTGCGCGCCAATAAAGTGGATGCTTACGATGGCCACAGCCAAAAAATGCGTGAAATTTATGAGGAATATGACAAGCAATGTAACCGCGAAGGTGTGGCGGATTTTGCTGAACTATTATTGCGTTGCTACGAATTACTAAGTCGTGATGAGCGCATTCGCAATCACTATCAAAGTCGCTTTCAATACATTCTGGTGGATGAGTTTCAAGATACCAATAAACTGCAATATCAATGGCTTAAACTATTAGCCGGCAAAGAAAATTGCCTGTTTGCCGTCGGTGATGATGACCAATCTATTTATGGTTTTCGCGGCGCACGCGTAGGCAATATGCGCGATTTTGAGACAGATTTTAATGTGCAAAATATCGTTAAGTTAGAAGAAAATTATCGCAGCCACAGCAATATTTTGGATGCCGCCAATGCGATTATCTCGCACAACAAAAATCGTCTGGGCAAAAACTTGTGGACAAGCGCAGGTGCAGGCGAACCCGTTAGAGTCTACGAAGCTTACAACGATAATGATGAAGCGCAGTTTATTGTCGATGAAGTGAAAATGTTGCAAAGTGAAGGCACACCGCTAGCTGATATGGCATTGCTGTATCGCAGCAATGCGCAGTCACGCGTGCTGGAACATGCATTATTTTCTGCCAACCTGCCCTATCGTGTTTATGGCGGCCTGCGCTTTTTCGAACGCGCCGAAGTGAAACACGCATTGGCTTATATGCGTTTAATGGCCAATGCCAATGACGATACTGCATTGTTGCGCGTGATTAACTTTCCTGCCCGCGGTATTGGTGCACGCAGCCTTGAGCAATTGCAAGAAGGCGCGCGCCAAAATGAGTGCAGCTTATGGCAAGCCGCAGTTAATAAAGTAGGAAATGGTCGTGCCGGCGGTAAAGGAATTGAAGGCTTTGTCGCGTTAATCCGGGAAATGACAGACCAAGCTTACGGCATTACATTAGCAGAAGTGGCTGAATTGGCCACCACCTTTTCTGGCTTAAAAGCACATTATCAAAACGACAAAGACAGTGAAGACCGCATTGAAAACTTGGAAGAATTGGTCACAGCAGCGGTGTCATTTACCAATCAAGCGTTTGGCAACCATAACAATGTAGACGGTGATACCGAACAAGATTTAATGACGCAGTTTTTAACGCATGCAAGTTTAGAAGCTGGCGATCATCAAGCGACTATTGGCTATGATGCGCTGCAATTAATGACGGTACATGCATCTAAAGGTTTAGAATTTAAAGCCGTTTTTATTAGCGGATTAGAAGAAGGCCTTTGCCCACATGAAAATAGCTTAAGTGAAAACAATGGCTTAGAAGAAGAACGCCGCTTGATGTATGTTGCTGTAACGCGCGCGCGCCAGCGTTTATATTTAAGCCATGCGCAAAGCCGCATGTTGCATGGGCAAGTGCGTTACGGTATTCCTTCACGCTTTTTAGATGAAATACCAGAAGCGTTATTAAAACGACTTAACAGCAAGCCGATGGCAAAATCCGGTAGTAATTACGGTGAGAGTTACAGCCAAAAACCGCTGCAAGCTTCTGCGCAAAACGCCAATGTTTATCCCTACAAAATTGGCCAAGGCGTACGCCATAATAAATTTGGCGAAGGTGTAGTGGTGAGTTATGAAGGCAATGCGGCGAATTTAGTGATTAAAATCAATTTCGGTCGCGAAGGCTTAAAAATGCTGGCGATGGAATATGCTAAATTGGAGAAAATTTAGCAGCCATTTATATTTGATCAACTGGCGCGGCACGAAATACATCGCGATAACTGACATATTGAAACGCCAGCATTAAGGTGGTCGCTAATAACAATACGCCAAAAACCAATAGCGAAGCCAGCAACTCACCGAAGCTTGCCTGCACTAAACTGACCACTGCAACCAACATGCCCGCAGGAATCATCAATAACACAATGCCAGCGGTTAACAATAACCATGCAGCGCCCAATGCCACCATGTATTGAATCGACCCAGCAATACTAGATTTAATGGCTTTTATCACACCATAATTATTGAAGGCTATTAACATGGGTGAAAACCAGGTTGCCATCAATAACGGCGCCGATAGCAGCAATACTTTTAATATTAAAGGCAGCGTTTTCTCCATGACTAATGCGGCTTGCGATTCGGTCATCACGCCTTTAACTTGTGATAGTTTAAGTACACCTTGAATATCACTATTTAGCAGCAAGCCCACTAAAACACCATATAGCAGGCAAAATGCACCTAAGCCAATTAACGCTTTTATTTTTGGCTGAATCGCATTAAACACCGCATTTAAACTTTGCGGCTGTTGCGTATCAGCATTGCGATACAAACTAATGGCAAACACTAAGAAAACTGGCCACATTAATATCACTACAAAGCTAAATAACTGTAGGCCTGGAATGGATGGAATCATCATAAAAACCGCGACATAACTCAATCCTAGCAACATCCATCTGCTAGGGTTGGTTTTAAACAAAGCCACCGCTTCTTTTACCCAACTAATGCCTGTTTTAGTGCGTGATTCTAAAATTGCCATTATTTAAACTTTCTTTAACTTTCTCGTCAGTTGTAGTACAGGATTTGATAATAAATCGTCTAATTCGGATGCCATTTCAATACGATTTTCTAAAATCGCTTTAAAGTGGTCGGGGTTCTTAGCATGGGTAAGTTCACCAGCAACTGGATAATGAAAATCATACAAGCGAGATAACCAAAACCGCAATGCCGCACGGCGTAACAATGCTGGCCAATGCTGCAATTCGGCATCAGTAAATGGCCGTACTTGTTGATACGCCGTTAGAAAAGCATTCAACTTTTCATCATCAAATCGGCCATTTGCTTGAATGCACCACTCATTGACGGCAATCGCCACATCGTAAGCCAACACATCATGGCAAGCGTAGTAGAAATCAATAAAGCCGCCCAACTTATCGCCATCAAACAACACATTATCGCGGAATAAATCGCCATGAATGACGCCATGTGGACAATCGTTTAAATCTAAACCCGTCTGATAAGCCAATTCATTTTTGAGTAAATCGGCTTCATCAGCAGCTAACTTTGGTAGCACTTGCTGCGCCGTTTGATTGCGCCAACTTGCGCCTCGCTGGTTATGTGATATCGCTTGAAAACCACCACCCGCTACATGCATATGTGCAAGCGTTTGCGCAACAGCAATGCACTGCGCTAAGTTAGGCGTTTCTACATCGCGCCCTTGCAGGCAACTGACCATAAGCGCTGGCTTACCTTTTAGTGCACGCAAAGCGATACCGTTTTTATCCGCGATAGGTGCTGGGCAAGGCACATCATGCTTTGCCAAATAAGCCATTAAATCGACGAAATAGGGCAACTCATCTAAATCATTTTTTTCAAAGATAGTCAGTACGTAACGCGCATTTGTCGTTATTACAAAATAATTGGTATTGGTGATGCCAGCAGCAATGCCTTTCAACTCAACGATGTCACCAATGGCAAAATCGCGCAACCAATCACGTACTTCTTCAAGCGTTAAGGTGGTAAAAACTGACATATTAATTAACTAAAATAGCTGCTCAAAAAATTAAGAGGGCGATGCCCTCTTGAGAAATGAAATTAGAAATCTTAAAATCTGAAGATAATCCACTTCGGCACACTTAAAGGTGCATTCGGTCCAACATTTACCCATGCGCCATTTGAATCTTCTTTGTGCAGATAATAAGGCACACCATGCGCTGGCGTTACCTTCATCATGTACATTTCACCGCCAATACGATATTCCTCAATCGTTTCAGAGCCTTTTTTGCGAATCGTAATTTGCGGCTCAATCGCAGGGTCATCCATTGCTTCACCATCCACTACTTTAGGTGGCGGTTGTACTTGTTCTAGCGGCTCAAGATTATCTGGCTGCGCTGCCAAACTCACATTCGTCAACATTAGCGTAGGTAAAATAGCCGCTAACACTGTGATTATTTTTAATATTTTCATCACATACTCACCATCAAATTATATTCAACCATTCTAACAAAAAGCCTGCGTAAAAACTTAACGTGCTGACAAATAAACAACCTTATAAATACAATTGCATTCTACGCTCGGCAGGGGTAAGTTCGAAACCTGTTAACTCGTAGTGTTTAAAGATTGCCTCCACAATTTCTTTAGGATCATCAATCAATTGAATCAGATCCATATCCTGCGCTGAAGCCATGCCTTCATGCACCAAGGTATTTTTCAGCCAATCCAGTAAGCCCGCCCAAAAATCTTTACACACCAGAATAATCGGTATTTTGCGCGATTTACCTGTTTGCACCAGCGTAATCGCTTCCATTAATTCATCCAAGGTGCCGAATCCGCCAGGCATCACCACGTAAGCGCCAGCATATTTAACAAACATCACCTTGCGCATAAAGAAATATTTAAAGCTGATATCAATATCCTGAAAGCCATTGCCCTGCTGTTCAAACGGCAGCTCGATATTTAAGCCAACGCTTGGCCCAACGCCTGCAAACGCACCTTTGTTGGCTGCCTCCATAATGCCAGGCCCACCGCCAGAAATGACACTAAACCCGGCGTCAGACAACGCGCGCGCGATTTCTTGCGTCAGTTTGTAATAAGGATGATCTGGCTTTGTACGCGCGCTACCAAAAATAGAAACGGCAGGCGTGATTTCTTTTAACTTTTCGGTGGCAGACACAAATTCTGCCATAATCTCAAAAGCATGCCACGATTCAGTTTCACCGCTCGCGCCATTCAGCAATTCTGAATCGTTCGTTTTTGGTAATTTTTTTATCATTCGTTAACTCAATTACTATTCGTTAATTATTTAAATATAGCATTTATACACTATGAAAACGCTCTTACTTGTAGACGGCTCTTCTTACCTTTATCGCGCCTTTCATGCCTTGCCAGATTTGCGCAATAGTAAAAATGAACCCACTGGCGCGATTCGCGGCGTACTCAGTATGTTACGCAAATTGCACAAAGATTACCCTGCTGATTATAGCGCGTGTATCTTTGACGCCAAAGGCAAAACCTTTCGCGATGATATTTACCCCGAATATAAAGCCAATCGCCCCAGCATGCCAGATGATTTGCGTAGCCAAGTTGAACCTTTGCATAACGCAATTATAGCCATGGGCTGGCCGCTGTTAATGGTCGATGGCGTAGAAGCGGACGATGTAATTGGCGCACTAGCCAAACAAGCTGAAGCGCAAGGCGTGCGCGTGATTATTTCGACCGGCGACAAAGACATGTCGCAACTGGTGAATGAGCATGTCATTGTCATTAACACCATGCCAAATGCGTTTAGAAGAGGCGATGAAGTATTGGATATTGCAGGCGTTGAAGCGAAATTTGGTTTAAAGCCTGAGCTGATTGTTGACTACCTGACTTTGATTGGCGACACGGTAGATAACGTGCCCGGCGTAGAAAAAGTTGGCCCTAAAACCGCAGTTAAATGGTTACAACAATATGGCACGCTAGACAATATTATCGCCAATGCAGATAAACTTACTGGCGTGGTCGGCGAAAATCTACGCAAAGCCTTGGATTGGTTGCCCACTGGCCGTGAGCTGATTACGATTAAATGTGACTTAGGCGATTTTGAGGGCATGCCGCAAAGCTTTGAACCTTTGCAATTACAAACGCAAGATACCGCCAAACTTTCTGAGATTTATGATCGTTTTGAATTTAAAACTTGGCAGCGTGAACTGGGGCAACCAAGTGAGAAAAAAACCACTGCCTCATCGCAATCTGGCGATTTATTTGGCGATACTTCATCTACTGCCAATCTCAGTAAAACAAACCTAGGCGAAACGAAAAATCCAGAGCATACCGTACAAGCCACAGTTGACTATAAAACCAACACCAGCCGCCAATACGAAACCATTTTAACCAATGCACAGTTAGACGCTTGGCTAGATAAAGTCAGCCAATCAGCCTTATTCTGTTTTGATACCGAAACCACTTCGTTAGATCCAATGACCGCGAAAATCGTTGGCATGTCATTTAGTGTTGAAGCTGGCAGTGGCGCTTATTTACCATTAAAACATGATTATTTTGACGCGCCAGACCAGTTAAATTTTGCAGAAACTTTAGCCAAGGTAAAGCCGATTTTAGAAGATGAAAAAATCAAAAAAATAGGACAAAACTTAAAATATGACCAGCATGTTTTAGCCAATCACGGTATCCAATTAAATGGCATCCAACACGATACTTTGTTGGAATCTTACGTATTTGAATCGCACAAATCACATGGCATGGATGACCTTGCAATGCGCCATTTGGACGTTAAAACCATTACATTTAATGACGTAGCTGGCAAAGGCGCGAAGCAAGTTGGCTTTAACCAAGTGACGGTGGAAACCGCCAGCGAATACGCGGCGGA
>JAZKDP010000033.1:7285-36158 GCA_040387515.1 Pseudomonadota bacterium | reverse complement strand
GGCGGAAGATGCCGATATCACATTGCAATTGCATGAGGCGATGTACCCGCTCATTGCGGCAGATAGCAAGCTGGACTACATTTACAGCCAGATTGAATTGCCCGTTTCTAATATCCTGTTCACCATTGAACGCAATGGCGTGTTGATTGATAACAACATGCTGAATAAGCAAAGCAACGAAATTGGCTTGAAATTAATAGCGCTGGAAAACCAAGCTTACGCGCTGGCAGAGCAACCTTTTAACCTAGCGTCGCCCAAGCAATTACAAGAGATTTTATTCGGCAAATTGGGCATTAAGCCGACTAAAAAAACCCCTTCTGGCGCGCCCTCTACTGATGAAGATGTGTTGCAGGAATTAGCGCTTGATCATCCGCTACCTAAGGTTTTATTGGAATATCGCGGTTTAGCAAAACTAAAATCCACTTACACCGATAAATTGCCCAAAATGATTAACGCGCAGACCGGACGTGTGCATACCAGCTACAATCAAGCGGTGGCGATTACTGGCCGGCTAGCCAGTTCAGACCCTAATCTGCAAAACATTCCTGTGCGCACGGCTGAAGGCAGAAGAATTCGCGAAGCGTTTATCGCACCGCCTGGCAGCCATATCGTTTCCGCTGACTATTCACAGATTGAGTTGCGCATCATGGCGCATCTTTCACAAGATGAAGGCATGTTGCAAGCGTTTGCTAATAATGAAGATATCCACCGCGCCACCGCCGCAGAGATTTTTGGCGTAGAACGTGATGCAGTCGATAGCGAACAGCGCCGCTACGCAAAAGTGATTAACTTCGGCCTAATTTACGGCATGAGCGCGTTTGGCTTGGCGCAAAACCTGAATATTGAACGCAGCGCCGCCGCCAGCTACATTGAACGCTATTTCGCCCGCTATCCAGGCGTGCGCGAATACATGCAAAACACCCGCGAAATCGCCAAAGAAAAAGGCTATGTAGAAACCTACTTCGGCCGCCGATTATGGGTGCCAGAAATCAATAGCGCAAACGGCCAAAGACGCGCCGGTGCCGAACGCGCCGCCATCAACGCCCCTATGCAGGGCACCGCAGCAGACTTGATTAAACTCGCCATGATTGCGGTAGATAAATGGCTACGCGAAGAAAAATTAAGCGGTAATCATTTAAAATCGAAATTAATCATGCAAGTACACGATGAGCTGGTATTAGAAGTGCCGGATAATGAATTGGAGTTAATCAAATCCACACTGCCAAAACTCATGCAAAGCGTAGCCAAACTGGATGTGCCTTTATTGGCTGAAGTTGGCGTAGGAAGCAATTGGGAAAGTGCGCATTAAATGTCTGATTTAAATATTGGTGTTTATATCATCGGCGACGAAATCCTCTCTGGTAAACGAGAAGACAAACATCTTAGCCAAGCGATTCAAATACTGAAATCGCGTGGTTTAACGCTTTCTTGGGCGGAATATTTGGCAGATGAGCCTGAGCATTTAGTGGCTAGTTTTAAGCGTAGTTTTAACACTAGCGATATTGTATTTAGCTTTGGCGGCATTGGTGCTACGCCTGACGATTACACGCGACAAGCCGCGGCAGTCGCTTTAAGTGTGCCGCTTGAGCGACATAAAGCGGCTGTTGCGGAGATCGAAGCGCAATTTGGTGAAGGTGCTTATCCCAAGCGGGTGTTGATGGCAGAGTTTCCGGCAGGGGCGGATTTGATTCCTAATCCTGTGAATCGCGTGGCTGGATTTGCTATTCAGAATCACTATTTCTTGCCTGGCTTTCCGCAAATGGCACATCCAATGATGGAATGGGTGCTTGATACACATTACAGCCATTTATTTCACAAAACTGAATACCTAGAACAATCGATTATTATTGCAGATGGCGTTGAAAGCCGACTGATTGATTTAATGCAACAAATACTAACTGACTATCCAAACATCAAAGTATTTAGCTTGCCCAAACTCAAGCCGAATCGCCAAGTAGAGTTAGGTGCAAAAGGCGCACCTGTTCTAGTCAATAAAGCGATGCAAGATATAAAAGCTGGCGTGAGCCGCATTGGTTTTGCATGGGTCGATGTTGCTTAATATACAAGTAGCGTAGATTTTTATGGAATGTAGACCAAACTGCGGCGCATGCTGTATCGCGCCATCCATTAACAGTCCTTTACCTGGCATGCCCAATGGCAAACCTGCTGGCGTAGCTTGTATCCATTTACTTAGCGACTTTAAATGTGCAATTTTTAATAAGCCCGAACGTCCTGATTTTTGTGGTAGCTTAAAACCTAGCCTAGAAATGTGTGGCGACCAAAAACAACATAATGCCCGCGAATACGCTATTGCATGGCTGAGTAATTTAGAACAACTCACCAAACCCAATCATTAAGCTCTTGTACGTCATTTTGTACAAAAAATAAGCATTTAAATACTGTTAAGTAAACTTGTTTGCGTTTAAAATAGGCAGCTTCTCGGGAATTAGTCACTTCATGCAAATCGGCAATCATATTTTGAAAAACAATCTAGTCGTCGCCCCTATGGCTGGCGTAACGGATAGGCCTTTTCGCCAGTTATGCAAAAAGTTAGGCGCGGGCTTGGCCGTTTCAGAAATGGTGACTTCAAATTCATTGCTGTACGGTAGTGAAAAAACGTTGCGCCGTGCGAATCATGAAGGTGAAGTTGATCCGATTTCAGTGCAAATTGCAGGTGCAGACCCAAAAATGATGGCGGAAGCCGCTAAACATAATGTGGATAACGGTGCACAAATTATCGACATCAACATGGGTTGCCCAGCTAAAAAAATCTGTAATGTGATGGCTGGTAGCGCATTATTAAAAGATGAGCCGCTTGTTGCGCAGATTCTGAAAGCGGTTGTGGGCGCAGTTAATGTGCCTGTTACGCTTAAAATTCGCACTGGTTGGGATAAAAATAATCGCAATGCGATTGAGATTGCAAAAATGGCGCAAGATATTGGCGTGCAAGCGCTTGCCATGCATGGTCGTACGCGCGCCTGTTTGTATATGGGCGATGCGGAATACGATACGATTGCCGCGGTTAAACAAGCCATAAGCATCCCACTTATCGCCAATGGCGATATCACCACCCCAGAAAAAGCCAAGCACGTTTTAGATTACACAGGCGCTGATGCCGTGATGATTGGCCGTGCTGCACAAGGCAGACCTTGGATTTTCCGCGAAATTGAATACTTTTTAAAAACAGGCGAGCATATGTTGCCGCCAACAGTTGAAGAAATTCACACCGTGATGTTGGAACATCTTCACGATTTATACAGTTTTTATGGTGATTTAGCAGGCATGCGCGTCGCGCGAAAACATATTTCTTGGTATACCAAAGGCTTGGCGGGCTCTGCTAGCTTTAGACATAACATGAACACGTTGCAAACCATCGATTTGCAATTGAATGCGATTAATGATTTTTTTGCAGAACTGAAAAGCAAAAATGAACGCCTAGTCTATGTCGATACCGCAACGGAAGGTTCCGAAGCGCTGGCTGCTTAAGTGATAGTGGAGAAAAATAATATATGAAAAATCCTAGCAAACTTTCAGACGCTATTGAAGAATCATTAGAAGATTACTTTAGACAGCTTGATGGGCAACCGCCTCACGCCATTTACGATATGGTTTTGGGTTGCGTAGAAAAACCTATGTTGGAATTTATACTGAATAAAGTCGGTGGCAATCAATCAAAAGCGGCTGAAACCCTTGGTTTAAACCGCAATACGCTGCGCAAAAAAATGGCGCAATACGGCTTAAGCTAATATCCTTTTTAATTTTATTCTTAACACCCTCAACTCAATCTTATGGCAACTATCAAACGCGCACTCATCAGTGTTTCAGACAAACAAGGCATTTTAGAATTAGCACTGGCATTAACTAAACTGCAAGTAGAAGTTTTATCTACTGGCGGTACTGCAAAATTATTCCGCGATAACAATATTCCCGTTACAGAAGTCAGCGATTACACAGGTTTCCCCGAAATGCTGGATGGCCGTGTTAAAACGCTACACCCAAAAATACATGGCGGCATTTTAGGTCGTCGTGATTTGCCAGAACATGTTGCCGCAATGCAAACCACGGATATTCCTAATATTGATATGGTCGTGGTGAATTTATATCCATTTGAAGCGACGGTTGCCAACCCAGATTGCACCTTAGAAGATGCGATTGAAAATATTGATATTGGTGGCCCAGCCATGGTGCGTTCTGCTGCTAAAAACTGGAAAGATGTTTCTGTGCTGACTGACGCAAGCCAATATGCAGACGTCATCAATGAGTTGCAAAGTTCAAGCGGCAATATCAGCCAAGCCACGAACTTTACTTTATCTATCGCAGCTTTTAACCGCATCAGCAATTACGATGGCGCGATTAGTGATTATCTATCCTCATTTAAATCAGATCGCACACGCAGTGCTTTCCCTGCGCAAACCAATGGGCGTTTTGTCAAATTGCAAGATTTGCGCTACGGCGAAAACCCACACCAAGAAGCGGCCTTTTACCGCGATTTATATCCAGCACCTGGTTCGCTAGTAACTGCGCAACAGTTGCAAGGCAAAGAACTAAGCTATAACAATATCGCTGATGCAGATGCGGCTTGGGAAGCGGTTAAGTCTTTCACGCCTATTAATAACAGCACTGTTGGTGCTTCAGCAACTTGTGTCATTGTGAAACACGCCAACCCGTGCGGTGTTGCAGTGGGTAAAGATGCACTTGAAGCTTACTCAAAAGCTTTCCAAACCGATCCTAGTTCTGCGTTTGGCGGCATTATCGCTTTTAATAGCACATTAGATAAAGCAGCAGCCGAAGCTGTTTCTAAACAATTTGTAGAAGTATTAATCGCACCAGATTTCACAGCAGACGCATTAGCGGTTTTTGCTGCAAAAGCCAATGTTCGCGTTTTAAAAATTGATTTGCCAAAAGGCGGCGACTTAAATATAAAAGCCAGCGCGTGGGAGCAAGGTCGCAATTCACACGACATCAAACGTGTCGGTTCTGGCATCTTGATTCAAACTGCAGATAACCACGAAATCAGTGAGTCAGACTTAAAAGTGGTTTCAAAAATACAACCAACACCACAGCAATTGGCAGATATGCTATTTGCATGGAATGTGGCCAAATATGTTAAATCCAATGCGATTGTATTTTGCGGCAATGGCATGACATTGGGCGTTGGTGCTGGGCAAATGAGCCGCGTCGATAGTACAAAAATCGCCGCGATTAAAGCACAAAATGCCGGCTTAACGCTTAAAGATTCAGTCGTTGCGTCTGATGCATTCTTCCCGTTCCGTGATGGTATTGATGTACTAGCCGAAGCAGGCGCCAGCTGTGTGATTCACCCAGGCGGCAGTATGCGCGATGAGGAAGTGATTGCCGCTGCAGACGAACATGGATTAGTCATGGTGATGACTGGTATCAGACATTTTAGACATTAATAGCAATCGCTAAAGGATAATTCAGCATGAAAGTTTTAGTGATTGGTAGTGGCGGACGCGAACACGCGCTTGCTTGGAAAATAGCCCAAAATAAAAGCGTTAGCCGTATTTTTGTCGCGCCAGGCAATGCTGGCACTGCACTGAATCCTGATATGGTCAATGTGCCGATTTCTAGCGTTCAGGACTTACTTGAATTTGCACAGAAAGAGCAAATCAATCTGACTGTGGTAGGCCCAGAAGCGCCATTGTCGCAAGGCGTGGTAGACACATTCCGTGCAAATGGTTTAAAGATTTTTGGCCCGACTAAAGCAGCTGCACAACTGGAGTCCTCTAAAGATTTCGCTAAAGCTTTCATGGTGCGCCACAATATTCCTACCGCTGCTTACGCCACGTTTACTGATGCAAAACTCGCACATGATTATGTTACGCAACAAGGCGCGCCAATCGTTATTAAAGCGGATGGTTTAGCCGCGGGCAAAGGTGTAGTAGTCGCGATGACCGACGACGAAGCACATGCCGCAATTGATTCCATGCTGTCTGATAACAAACTTGGTGATGCTGGCGCGCGCGTGGTGATTGAAGAATTTTTAACTGGTGAAGAAGCCAGTTTTATTGTGATGGTGGATGGCAATAACATTTTGCCTTTGGCAACCAGCCAAGATCATAAACGTTTACTAGATGCTGATCTTGGCCCTAACACTGGCGGCATGGGCGCTTACTCACCCGCGCCAGTCGTGACGCCAGAAATTCACGCAAAAGTGATGCGTGAAATTATTCGTCCTACAATTGAAGGCATGGCGAAAGATGGTATTCCTTATACAGGCTTTTTATATGCTGGCTTGATGATTTCGCCTAATGGGAATTTAAAAACTTTAGAGTTTAATTGCCGCATGGGTGACCCTGAAACACAACCCATTATGTTACGTTTAAAAAGTGATTTCGTGACATTGGCAGAACATGCTGCGAATGGCACACTGAATTTAGCAGAAGCGGAATGGGACAGGCGTACAGCGCTAGGCGTGGTGATGGCATCTCATAACTACCCTGACACACCTAGATTGAACGATGTAATTACTGGTTTGCCGCATAATCTAGAAGACGCGCATGTATTCCACGCTGGCACTCAATTAGTTGATGGCAAAGTTTTCACCAGCGGCGGTCGAGTTTTATGTGTGACCGCGTTGGGTGAGACAGTGAAATTTGCCCAACAACAAGTCTATAACATTATAGAAGATATCAAATTCGATGGTGCACAATACCGCTCAGATATTGGTTACCGTGCGATTAAGGGTTAAGTAAGGTTATTTATTTTGAGCAATCAATCAAACGCCGATACTGTATTGCATTACCTACAAAATCTGCAAAATCAAATTGTTGAAGCGCTTGAATTAGTTGATGGTAAAACTTTTTTGCATGATAGTTGGAATCGGCCAGAAGGCGGCGGCGGTACTAGCTGCTTATTAGAAGGTGGGAATGTATTCGAACGCGCAGGCGTTGGTTTTTCACATGTGCTAGGCAATAAACTACCTCCCGCTGCAACTATCGCCCACCCGGAAATGGCCGGCCGCACGTGGGAAGCCATGGGTGTTTCCTTAGTACTGCATCCACGCAATCCGTACGTGCCGACTGTTCACATGAATGTCCGCTTTTTTGTTGCTAGAGCACCAAAAAGCGAAGCCAACGCAACTGTACCAGCAAAGACATCTGAAGATGTTTGGTGGTTTGGTGGTGGAATGGATTTAACGCCTTACTACGGCTTTGAAGAAGATTGCATGCATTTTCATCGCACCAACAAAACCGCATTAGATGCATTTAATCCAGATTACTATCCACAATTCAAAAAACAATGCGACGAATACTTCTACCTAAAACATCGCAAAGAACCGCGTGGCATCGGTGGTATTTTCTTTGATGACTTTAATGCATTAGGTTTTGAGCAAAGTTTTGCACTACAACGTGCGGTAGGCGATAGTTTTTTACAAGCTTATTTGCCTATATTGCAACGCCGTAAAGATATTGCATACACTGAAAAAGAACGCGACTTTCAAGCTTACCGCCGCGGTCGCTATGTAGAATTTAACTTGGTACATGACCGCGGCACATTATTTGGTTTGCAATCAAATGGTCGCACCGAATCCATACTGATGTCGATGCCGCCAATCGTCAAATGGCGGTACGATTGGAAGCCAGAAAATGACAGCGCCGAATCGATGCTATACACTGATTTTCTGATTGATAGAGATTGGCTATAAACGCTTACAATTGTTGTACACTGCAACCAAAAGGATAAAAGCGCATGCTAAAACAATTATTGCGGACAAAAGCAGTTGAAAACCATACCAATAGCGGCCTCAAAAAATGTTTAAGTGCATTTGATTTAGCATTATTAGGCATCGGTTGCGCAATTGGTACTGGGATTTTTGTACTAACTGGCCTAGCCGCAGCCACACAGTCTGGCCCCGCAGTTATCCTATCATTTATATTTGCAGGTATTGCCAGCGCCTTCGCAGCTCTTGCATATGCAGAGCTAGCTGCTTCAGTGGGCGGTTCCGGCAGTGCATATGGTTATAGTTACGTAGCATTTGGTGAATTAATCGCTTGGGTAATGGGTTGGATTTTGTTGCTGGAATACGGTGTGGGAGCAGCAGCCGTCGCAAATGGATGGTCAGGCTATTTTATTAATACACTGGCCAACTTTAATGTGTATTTGCCCGAAACATTAACCAAAGCACCCATGTTAGGCGGTATTATTAATCTGCCTGCTTTTGCCATTATTTGGCTATTAACAATATTATTAATTATTGGCGTAAAAGAAAGTGCGCGCTTTAACAATATTATTGTTGTCATCAAATTAAGTACGATTGCCATTTTTATAGCATTGGCAAGTGCACATATTAGCGCGGATAATTGGCACCCTTTTACCCCGTTTGGCTGGTTTAGTACCTTAGAAAACGGCAAAAATATTGGCGTTTTTGCAGGTGCTTCTTTAGTATTTTTTGCTTACTTTGGCTTTGATGCCGTATCTACTGCGGCAGAAGAAGCCAAAAATCCACAACGAGATTTACCTATTGGTTTATTAGCATCTTTGGCATTTTGTACCATTATCTACATAATTGTATCGGCCATACTCACTGGTGTGGTGCACTACACAGAGCTCAATACACCCTCTCCCGTAGCCTACGCATTATTTAAGCTTGGCTATACATGGTCCTCCACATTGGTCGCCACTGGTGTTTTGGCTGGTTTGATCACCGTACTATTAGTATTACTGTATGGTCTTACACGTATTTTATTTGCGATGAGTCGAGATGGTTTAATATCGCCCATCTTCTCAATAGTGAATCCCGACAGACAAACGCCCACACGCATCATTTTAATGTGTGGTGCTGTGGTGTCTTTAGTTGCTGGCTTTCTTCCTTTAGGTGAGTTGGCCGAAACAGTGAATATCGGCACACTGGCTGCTTTTATCATGGTTTGTGTCGGCGTCATCGTGCTGCGCATACGCCAACCGGATTTACCGCGCCCATTTAAAAATCCTTGGAACCCTGTTATTCCCGTGTTGGGCATATTATCTTGCGGTGCATTAATGTACTTTTTGCCCGCATCCACTTGGATACGTTTTGGTTGCTGGATTTTAATTGGTATTGTCTTTTATTTCGCGTATTCGATTAGACATAGCAAGTTGAATCAAAGCTAAATTCAACCCAAGTTAAATATTTTTAAACAATAAAAAAGCCAGCTTTAAGCTGGCTTTTTTATTAGTAACTAACCAACATTACATTTATATAACTACATGGATAAAATCCACTGAACAATCGTTTTAATATCGTCATCTTTTACTTGTGGGCTATTAGCCGGCATAGGCATAGGACCCCAAACGCCACTACCACCCGCTTTTACTTTTGCTATCATTTTTGCTTCAGCTGTTTTATCGCCTTTGTATTTCGCAGCAACATCTTTATAAGATGGGCCTAATACTTTTTTATCGATACTGTGACATGCTAAACAGCCGCTTTTTTGCGCTAATGCTTTTGCAGCATCAGCACTTGCTGCATTTACTTGACCCGCTAATAACATGGCGGTTACCGCAACTGTTGATAATAAAACTTTCATACTATCTCCTTGAATTACTATGATAATTTTTATATTAATCCTGCAATTTTTTGCAAATTGCATAATACCTATAATTTAAAAATCTACAATAGCTCTTATAGGGTTTTATGGCAACTTGGACTATAAATTTTCTAACAAATGCTGCAAGTCATTTATGCTCGGAGAACAAACAACGCCTTTGCATACCCATGCGTTGACGTCACTTGTAACTGCTCTTTGCAAACTTGGTGGTAAATCGAACGTTTTTTTATTCCATGTTTCATCAAAATAAAAGAACAAGTGATGTGGATAGTAGGTTTGATTGATTGCCTCATGCCAAAGCTGCATTTTACGCGCGTCACCCCTCATAATCACTAAAGTCGGCGGCGTTAAAAATTCACGTAAAGCATGGCATAAGCTGGCACAAGCAGCTGGATTACTCGCCATACTGCTATCAAGCGCTTTTAGTGTACGCTCGCTCGCCTGTAAATATCGCGGCTCACCTAGAATATGTCCTAGTTTTTGCAGAGCGACTGCAGCAATACCATTGCCATTGGGCGTGGCGTTGTCATAGCCTTGTTTAGGGCGATGAATCAGCGTCTCATGATGATGGCTAGTAAAATAAAAACCGCCGTCTTCACTTTCAAAATCTGCTAATAATGCTTCGGCTAAATCTTCTGCAAACGCTAAATCTTTACTGCGATAATCTGCTTGTAGTAACTCAATCTGCGCATCCAGCAAATAAGCATAGTCATCTAAATAAGCATTTAAATGTGCATGATAATTGCCATTTCCATCATCTTTGCAGGTAGCCAACAACGCATCATTCACCCACAAATTCTGATAAATAAAATCCACTGCATCTTGCGCCAGTTTTATCCAATCTGGTCGATTAAAAACACGACCAGCTCTAGCTAAGCCCTTAATCGCCAATGCGTTCCAGCTGGTTAATATTTTGTCATCACGACCAGGATGATGGCGTTTTTTGCGCGCCTGAAATAATTTGGTTTGCGCACTGATTAACAGATTGATCTCGTCATCTTGTGGCGCTTGCACTAAATAAGGATGCCAAGCTTGAATTTGAGAATGAGGATCTTCAAAGTTTGGCGCGCGGTCAAAACCTAAACAGCGGCTAGCCACAATAAACTCTTCTGGTGTCAGCAAGGCTTTTACTTCATCGGGCTGCCAAACATAAAATGCCCCTTCTTCAGAATGGCCGCTTTCATCTTTTGAATCGGCATCCAAAGAGGAGTAAAACGCACCTTGCGAATCACGCATTTCGCGGGTTAACCAATTAATTGTTTCTGCTATTACTTGCTGGTAATCTGGATTTTTACTGATTTGCCAGCCATCCACGTATAAAAATAGCAACTGGCCGTTGTCGTAAAGCATTTTCTCAAAATGCGGAATATTCCATCGTGCATCAACCGAATAGCGGCAAAATCCGCCACCTAGTTGATCATAAATGCCGCCGTTTGCCATCGCTGATAGCATTTGCAAGGCCATCGCTTCTGCTTGCTGATTGCCTGAGTTTGATTCATGCAGTAATAAAGTAATATCGGCGGGATTAGGAAATTTTGGCGCGCTGCCAAAACCACCGTGCTCAAAATCAAAACTACGTTCGAGTGAAGTAAACGCTAATTTTAAGGTCGACTCACTGGCACTTAATACGCTACTTGGGGCTGGAATCGACCGTTTTAATGCGTCTGCCAATTGACCGTTTTGTACGGTCAAATCGTCTTTGCGTTCATAATAAAACTGTGCCACACGCGGTATTAAATCGGCAAAACCAGGTAGCTGGTAACGCGATGTTTTGGGGAAATAGGTGCCTGTAAAATATGGCTCTTGCTTCGGGGTTAAGAAAACCGTGAGCGGCCAACCGCCACTGCGATTGGACAACATACTGTGCGCAGTTTGATAGATTTGATCAATATCAGGTCGCTCTTCACGATCTACTTTGATATTAATAAAGTGGGCATTCATGATTGCCGCCACTTCATTATCTTCAAACGATTCATGCGCCATCACATGGCACCAATGGCAGGCAGAATAACCAATTGAAAGCAAGATTGGCTTATCTAACTCGCGCGCCAATGTGAGCGCTTGCTCACCCCACGGATACCATTCCACGGGATTATCCGCATGCTGTAATAAATATGGGCTAGTTTCTTGGTTAAGGCGATTAGCCATTCTAATTCCTTAACGCTAAAGGTCTTCTATGCTGTATTCGGCAGTTAAAGTATGTGTTTGATTAGGATTAACCACAATACTATTTTCCATGGCGTTTGCGGTTTCAATACAAATCATGTTGCGCCATTCGTCAGGCGTTCCCATGTCATTCATTTGGTGCGCTTTATCATCCCAAGGCGTCCAAACCACCGTCGCATTACTGCCCGATTTAGCCACATGAATCTTACGATTCAAGCCTTCATCCTCAATCACACAATCACTTGCTGTATTTAAATAAACGCGATCAAACTCACTATTAAATTTAATGCTGCCGTGCTGTACGCTACGCTCGTAGTTTTGCACTTTATCGGCATACAGACTGTCTTCCAAGCCGGTCAATTTTATATTAGCAACATCACTTACATTAAAGTAAGTATGAAAAGCCTCACCAATCATAAAAGGGTGCGAGCCGTGATTGGTCGTTGATAAATCCAGTTTAAGCGTTTCGCCAATCGTAATAGTTAACGTAAGCGTGTACGGATATGACAGCTGTTTTTTACCCACTGGCGTATCCAAAATTTGTAAGACCAATCGAGTCGCGCCGTTTTGCAGCGTATCTGCATCAATTAAGTGCCACGGCATCACACGCGCAAAACCATGTGGGCAATAACTGCTATCGGTTGGATGCGCGCCAAACCACGGCCAGCAAATAGGCACACCACCACGGATTGAACGGCCTTGCACATATCGCGCATTGCTAGATAACCATAACACAGGCTCTGCTACGTTTTTTGGTTGCCACTGCATCACATGCGCGCCTTGTAACGCAATTTTTGCCGTAGCAAGGTTGTTGTCTATTTCAATGAACTGCAAACCATGACTGTCCTCACTGAACTTAAGCTCAGGCTTCAATGCAAAATCATGGTCAATTAACTGGTCGGTCACTATTTTGTCCTATTCTACAAATGTTCGATTTGCGTTACATCACGCACTGCGCCGCGTGCAGCGCTGGTTGTCATCGCCGCGTAGGCACGCAATGCCAGCGATACTTCACGGGTACGATTAACGGGTTTCCATGCAGCCTTGCCTTTGGCTTCCATATGCGCACGACGGTGTGCCATCTCTTCATCGGTAATGGCTAAATGAATAGTACGATTTGGAATATCGATTTCAATCGTATCGCCCTCTTCAACCAAACCGATTGCGCCGCCTTCGGCCGCTTCTGGTGAAGCATGGCCGATACTTAAGCCTGACGTACCACCTGAAAAACGACCATCGGTTAATAATGCACAAACTTTGCCTAAATCTTTCGATTTCAAATAAGAAGTCGGATAGAGCATTTCTTGCATACCAGGCCCGCCACGCGGACCTTCGTAGCGAATCACCACCACATCACCCGCGACAATCTGGTCTGCCAAAATCGCTTCTACTGTCGCGTCTTGAGATTCAAAAATGCGCGCACGACCAGTGAATTTCAAAATACTGTCATCAACACCAGCAGTTTTCACGATACAGCCATCTAAAGCAATATTGCCGTACAACACTGCCAAACCACCATCTAACGAATAAGCATGCGCTTTATCACGAATACATCCTTCAGCACGGTCATCATCTAGCGTGGGATACAACATGCTTTGGCTGAAAGCAATCGTGGTAGAAATACCACCTGGTGCCGCGCGGAAGAATTTTTTAACGTCTTCATCCTGCGTCACTTTGATGTCCCATTTGTCCAAAGCATCACCCATTGTTTTACTATGAACGGTTGGCGTATCACGATGGATGACACCTGCACGGTCTAGCTCACCCAAAATACCCATTACGCCGCCAGCGCGGTGCACATCTTCCATATGGTATTTGGCAGTTGCTGGGGCTACTTTACTTAAGCACGGTACTTTACGAGAAATGCGGTCAATATCACTCATCGTGAAATCAAGCCCTGCTTCATGTGCTGCTGCCAGCAAATGCAATACTGTATTAGTTGAGCCGCCCATAGACACATCCAAACTCATGGCGTTTTCAAACGCTTTCATATTGGCGATGCTACGTGGCAATACGCTGTAATCATCTTGCTCGTAATGGCGTTTTGCCAATTCAACGATCAAACGACCCGCTTTTAAGAACAATTCTTTACGTGCGCCATGTGTGGCTAAAGTTGAACCATTACCTGGTAGGCTTAAGCCAAGTGCCTCGGTTAGACAGTTCATTGAGTTAGCAGTAAACATACCAGAACACGAGCCACAGGTTGGGCAGGCAGAGCGCTCAATCGCGTCAGATTCCGCATCTGAAACCTTGCTATCAGCCGCTGCAACCATTGCATCCACTAAATCTAGCTTGTGCGTAGTGCCATTCCAATTTACTTTGCCCGCTTCCATTGGCCCGCCAGATACAAACACCACAGGAATATTCAAGCGCAATGCCGCCATTAACATGCCAGGAGTGATTTTGTCGCAATTCGAAATACACACTAGCGCATCAGCACAATGCGCATTCACCATATATTCAACGCTATCAGCGATCAAATCGCGTGAAGGCAAGCTATACAACATGCCGCCGTGGCCCATGGCAATTCCATCGTCCACTGCAATGGTGTTAAATTCTTTCGCCACACCACCCGCTCGCTCAATTTCGCGCGCGACCAATTGGCCTAAATCTTTTAAATGCACATGGCCTGGTACAAATTGCGTAAATGAATTGGAAATAGCGATGATTGGCTTATCAAAATCGCCATCCTTCATACCTGTAGCACGCCATAAAGCGCGTGCTCCAGCCATATTGCGACCGTGTGTTGTGGTGCGAGAACGATAAACTGGCATGATTGCAATTCCTAAAATAATACTTAATACGCTATTTTAGCTGATGCAGTGCCTAGAGTAAGCAGGTTTTTACATGTAATGCTTAAATTATGTGTAATTAAGCTTATTTATTGTAAACGTAGCAAAAGCTGTTCAAAGCCAAGTGGTTTACTAAAAAAATAGCCTTGTCCAATATGACAGCCCCAACTTTTCAGCAAATCTGCCTGTGCTTGCGTTTCTACGCCTTCTGCAACAAGTTCTTTACCCAAACTAATCGCCATACCAATAACGGCTTTCACTAATTTAGCATCATTTTCAACGGTAGTAATTTCACGCACAAAACTGCGATCAATTTTTACTTCGCTGATGGGAAATTTATTCAAGTACGAAAGTGAAGAGTAACCTGTACCAAAATCATCTATGGCAATTTTGACGCCTAAATCGACTAAATTACTTAATATATTCAGCACTTGTTTAGAATCGTTCAACAATAAACTTTCCGTAATTTCCAACGTTACCCATTCTGGTTTGCAACCCGTCACGCCTAAACAATATTTAATCGCCGCAAAAATGTCATAACGCAAAAACTGGCGCGCGGATAAGTTAATGGCAAACATAAGTGGCTTTTCGCGCTGTGAATTCACGGTTGCCGCATCTTTAAACGCTTGCATCATTACCCAACGGCCAATTTCTGTAATCACGCCTAGCTCTTCTGCTAGCGGAATAAACTCGGCTGGACTCAGCTCACCCAACACGCCATTTTTCCATCGCATTAACGCCTCTACACCAATAATTTCTTCTGTATCCAAACGCACCAGCGGCTGATAATGCAAATAAAACTCTCTTTTTTCAATGGCATGCATGAGCTCCGTTTGCAATTGAAAACGTTGCGACATCAATTGGTTCAGTTCTTGTACAAAAAATTGATAATTATTGCGGCCTTGTTTTTTAGCGGCATACATTGCTACATCGGCATATTTAAGCAAATCATCAACATGTTGTGAATCTTGCGGGTACACCGCGATACCAATACTCGCTGTGACATATAACTCCTGCTCTGCCACATAAAATGGCAATGCCAATATTTGTAAGATTTTGGCGGAAAGCACCGCTAAATCTTCGGCTTTATTCACATCTTGAATCATGATGGCGAACTCATCGCCACCCAAACGCGCGACCGAATCACCGGCACGCAATGTATTCAGAATTCGTGTAGCGACATCAATTAATAATGCATCGCCAATCACATGCCCCAAAGTATCGTTAATCGATTTAAAATGATCTAAATCAATCACAAAAATACCCAATAGATGCTTTTGGCGTCTCGCGCTACTGATTGCAGAGGCAATGCGCTTATTAAACATGGCACGATTAGGCAAGCTGGTTAGCGCGTCATGATGTGCCATATGTTCAAGTTGCTCGCGATACTCACTAATTTCAGTAATATCACTCCCCAATATCATCACGCCGATTACATTTTTATCTGCATCCAATTCAGGCAGAATACGCATGAGATAAGTAAAATCCTTGTCTTCAGCATAGCCGTGCAACTCAAAAACATGTGGCTCAGCGGTTGCTATCACCTGCGCCATATAAGCTTCTGCATCTTTTGCCGTCAGACTTAACTGGTGTAAATGCCAAAATTCTGATGGCGTCTTTCCCAACATATATTCAATTGGCACACCAGTAATACGTTCACAATAAGAATTCATAAAAATGCATTTAAAATTCAAATCGTAGCGTGAAATCGTCAGCGGCAAACTTTCGACCAAGGTCATATAATCTGACTTGGTTTTTGATATGTCATCCTGTAATTTTTTTAAATCGGATAAGTCACGCGCAAAACCCACCGTGCCCACCACCACATCATCAATCAATACGGGAGATTTATAGACTTCTGCCCAATGCATATCGCCTGATTCATGATGAATGGATTCGACCACGACTTTAGATTCGCCTGACAGCAAGACTTCACGATCAAAAGCCACGTAGCCATCAGCGGCAGCTTTGGGAAAGTAGTCATAATCGGTTTTACCAAGTGCTTCTTCAGGATAAGTCACACCGATCAGTTGTGCGTATGCATTATTAATGGCCAGAAACCGACTATCAACATCTTTTAACCACACCATAAAAGGAAAGTTATCAATCAGCGCGCGTTGATAACGCTCTTTTTGCGCTAACATTTGGTATTGTGTGTGTCGATAATCATCCAAGCTTCGACCAATAGCAATCACACCCAAAATAACTTGATCTTGGTTTCTAATTGCGGTCATCGAAACTAAATCGTGGATATGCCGTCGCATATGGCAAGAATTGCAATCCAATAGAAATGTCGTTGGTTGGCCTGTGGCTAATACACTATCGAGCGCATTGCGGTATGGCTTAAAGCCCTCTGAAATAGTCTGTTGGGAATTTTGCGCTTGTTGCAAAGGGTATCCCCAAGTACTCTCAAGGCTTGCATTTGCATAAATGATGCTTGCATCATTGGCATAAATGGCGACACAATCAGGCGAATCTTGAAAAATTGCCGTGAGTAATGGAATAAAATCCGCTAGAAGTCCTGCACTAAAGGTTACACTATTTGTCTGCGTTGACAGTTGCGGTTTTTTTGAACCCTGTGCCATACACTTAAGCTTTCTTCACGGTTTTATTATTACAATCATGCTTAAAACCATAACATAAAACTTAAATTAACATAATCCCTCAAATTACGTACTTAATACTTATAAACATCTAGGTTCTCATGATATTTACGCACCCCACATTCGACCCCGTAGCCCTACATTTCACCGATAGTTTCGGCATTCACTGGTACGGCTTAATGTACCTAATTGGGTTTTTGGCCTTTTTAGGTTTAGGGCGTTACCAAGTGAAACACAAACCTTGGTTTAACTGGACCAATCAAATGATTGACGACGCATTATTTTATGGCGCGTTGGGTGTGATACTTGGCGGCAGAATAGGTTATGTGCTGTTTTATCAATTTTCTAGCTTTGTAGAACATCCATTGGATATTTTAAAAATATGGCAAGGTGGCATGAGCTTTCACGGTGGCTTTCTAGGCGTGCTGGTGGCCATGTTCTTTTTTACTCGAAAATATCCACAGCCTTGGTTAAAAATTATGGATTTTGTCGCACCGCTTGTACCCATTGGATTAGGTGCTGGACGCATGGGCAACTTTATTAACGGCGAGTTATGGGGCAGAGCAACCAACGCTAATTACGGCATGATTTTTCCGCAAGTCGACATGATTGCCCGCCATCCTTCTCAACTGTATGAATTTGCTTTAGAAGGCGTGGCTTTATTCTGTATTTTATGGTGGTTTTCGCGCAAACAACGTCCAATTGGTGCGGTTTCTGCGCTGTTTCTGATTGGCTATGGCAGCTTTAGATTTTTAGTCGAATTTACGCGCCAACCAGATGATTATTTAGGCTTACTGCAACTTGGTTTAAGCATGGGCCAGTGGCTGAGTTTGCCGATGATTTTAATTGGCATTTGGATGTGGGTTAAAGCCAATGCTCGGCAATTTGATTGAGCATTGCATTTGACGAAAATTAAACGTTGTTCGTTAAATTACAACATCGCTTAACAAGCGACATTATTGTGAAAATAATTTATTCAATAAAATCAATATATTAAACAAACCATTTTGTTTCAAAATTTGGCATGGTGATTGCTGCATAGATAGCAGCACCAACCAATTTAAGTTTTGAAACGAAATATCATGAAAAAATTATTTGCGCGTTTATTTAAAAAAGAGCCCGAGTTCGATTATGTCATTGCAGAGTATCAACCGACTCAAACTGACAGAAAATATTTAGATGTCGATGTAACCGAATCCGACGTGAATCATCAATCAGAAACAGATGATGAAATGCAAATCGATAACATTTATAAAGGTATGTAAGTTTGGATGTTGTTTAAATACGGCTTGGTTACATATAGCTTATCGGTAAAGTTTGTTATGTTGTTTTGATTGATGCTTGGCGACATCGTCACTGTTCAGTTTTAAATGTTTGATGATTTGCCCATGCGTACATTCGTGCCATGATTTAAATGTGCCTGACTTATTGCGACAAACTTAACAGCAACGTTTCATGCCTTTCCACTTGCTGTCTTGCCATATTTTGTAAAAATCTTTGCGCGTTAATAAGGGCGGCGCATCTACACTGCAAGCATGAAAATCCGCATGATGTTTTGCATATTGTTCATAAGCATCATCACCCGACAATTGCCTGATTAAATGCCAAAAATGACGTAGTTTTTTAAACATGCTCGTTTGCCTCTAGATTAAAAAGCTAATCTCTTACCCAATTATTATCCAATTGCGTTTCGATATGCGGCACTTCTGTACTTGGCAAAACTGGTTTGCCTGACAAATGACGCACACACACCACTACAGTATCAATAATAACAACCCATAGCATCACCACAAAAAATAACGTCAGATAGGCATCTAATTGTTGATTGAAAATAAGCTGCGGTGCAACAGCGGCTTTATCTGCAGTCAACAACCCGCTGGCCAGCTTGCTACTTAAATCATTTGCCGCCGCAAAAAAACCGATTCTCACGTCATCCGAAAATATTTTTTGATAGGCCGCTGTGCTGGTAATGATGACCAACCAAGCCAATGGCAAACCCGTTACCCAAGCAAATTTTAATCTCCCTGATTTAACCAAAATACCCGTCGCTACGCACAGCGCAATCGCGGCTAGCATTTGATTAGAAATACCAAACAAAGGCCACAGAATATTCACGCCGCCATTCGGGTCAATCACGCCGATATATAAAAAATAACCCCAGCCCGCCACCACCAAACTGCTGGTGAATATCACCGATGGCATATAAGAAGTTTCGCCCAATTTTTTATTAAAATTGCCCAGCATATCTTGCAGCATAAAGCGACCAACGCGCGTACCTGCATCTAGCGTGGTTAAAATAAAAATCGCCTCGAACATAATGGCAAAGTGATACCACAATGCCAGCATACTTTTGCCGAACGCGCTACCAAAAATACTCGCCATGCCGACTGCCAAACTTGGCGCACCACCTGTGCGCGCAAATAAACTACTTTCGCCCATGTCTTTGGCAAGCTGATCCATTTGCTCAACCGTCACGGCAAAACCCCAGCTATTAATTTTGGCTACCGCATCAATTGCATCTTTACCTACCACGCCTGCTGGGCTATTGATGGCAAAAAACACGCCCGGCTCTAATACCGTTGCCGCTATCATCGCCATAATGGCAACAAAGCTTTCTAGCAACATGGCGCCGTAACCAATCATACGAATATCGCGCTCATTCTCTAACAGCTTAGGCGTTGTGCCAGAAGCAATTAATGCATGAAAACCTGAAATCGCCCCACAGGCAATCGTAATAAACACAAACGGAAATAACTTGCCGCCAAAAATAGGCCCTGTGCCATCGGTAAATTGGGTGACAGCAGGCATGTGAATTTCAGGCCGTAAAATAATAATCGCCACGGCTAATAAAATCACCGTACCTAGCTTAATGTAGGTAGATAAATAATCACGCGGTGCGAGTAAAAGCCAAACTGGCAACACCGCCGCTGCAAACCCGTACACGATAATGGCATAAGCCAACGGCAAGCCATCATGGTCGAAAAATACGCGTAGAGTTTCATGGTGATTTATCCAGCCGCCCGCATATACCGATAACAGTAGCAATACAACTCCAATAGCAGAGGCTTCTAACACTCGCCCTGGGCGAATATTGCGCATGTAGATTCCAATGAACATGGCAATTGGAATAGTCGCGGCAATGGTAGAAGTAGCCCATGGGCTGTGTTTCATGGCATTCACTACCACCAAGCCCAGCACAGCGATTAAGATAATCATAATGATGAAGGTAGCAAGCAAAGCAGCTGTGCCGCCGATAACACCAATCTCATCGCGCGCCATTTGGCCTAAACTTTTGCCATTGCGTCGGGTAGAGAAAAACAGCGTCACCATATCTTGCACCGCGCCACCTAGCACCGCGCCGATTAAAATCCATAATGTGCCAGGCAAATAACCAAACTGTGCCGCTAAGGTTGGGCCAATCAATGGCCCAGGACCGGCAATCGCAGCAAAGTGGTGTCCAAAAACCACCCATTTATTCGTTGGAACAAAATCACGCCCATCGTCCAATCTTTCGGCGGGTGTCGCGCGCGTTTCGTCTATCGTCAATACTTTTGCTGCAATCCATGCGGCATAAAATCGATAAGCGATGGCATAAATACAGATTGCTGCCGTAATTAACCACAGCGCATTAATGCTTTCACCGCGATGTAAGGCAATCGTGCTCAGTGCAAAAGTACCCAATAATCCAACTAATATCCAGAGAATGAGTTTGAAGTTTTTAGGCATGATTGGTGGCATCAATTCTTAATAAGGTTGCTGGGTTAATAATGTCGCTTAGTATAAATCACACTCGCGATGCAAACCTAGTCCTGCCATAGATGCCCTGTCATCAAAGCCCAGTTACTCAATGTTATGCAATCAAAGTGCATGCCATTCCTTACGGATGCTAAACTTAACGGTCTAAAGAACCTAAGTATAAAACACAAACAAATTATGCAAGCTAGCTCAAACAACAACTTAACTAAAGCCGCCTCCAAAAAACTGTCGCCATTGGCTAACTTATGGCCTTTTTTAAAGCCTTACCGCGCACGCGTTTTTTTTGCATTTTTGCTGCTGTGTTTAGGCTCAGCCACTTTATTGTTAGTGCCGCTCGCTTTTCGAGATTTAATTGATTTTGGTTTTATTAACAATACAGCTGCTGCAAAACCAAGCACAGGCTTGTTAGGTGGCTTAAGTTTAAACGGCCATTTTTTGGTAATGTTTGTGCTGGCGGGATTCTGGGCGCTGATGATTTCCATGCGCTATTACAATATTTCTTGGGTGGGTGAACGTGTCACCGCCGATTTACGCAGTGCGGTTTATGGTCGTGTGATGACGCAAAGCCCACAGTTTTTTGAAACCACGCAAACGGGCGAAGTGCTATCACGCTTAACTGGCGACACTACACTGATTCAAACGGTAGTTGGCAGCTCAATTTCTATGGGGCTACGCAGTTTATTTCAATTTACTGGCGGCATGATCATGCTGGCTGTCACCAATTTTTACTTATTTTCACTGAATATTGGCTTAATGTTGTTGCTGATTTTGCCGATTATCTTGATTGGCCGCAAAGTTAAAAAACTGTCACGCGAATCGCAAGATCGTATTGCAGACAGCTCTGCGATGGCAGGTGAAATATTGAATGCTATGCCGACTGTGCAGTCGTACACGCAGGAACAAGCCGAAATTTCACGCTTCACGAATAGCGCAAATATCAGTTTTAATACCGCATTAAAACGCGTAAAAGTACGCGCTGGATTAACGCTTTTAATGGTCACCGCGATATTGGGCACGATTATTTTTGTGCTATGGATTGGCGCAAGACAAGTGAGCGCTGGCAGCATGACTGGCGGCGAACTGGCTTCATTCGTACTCTATGCATTAATGGTGGCCGGCGCAGTGGGCACAATGGCGGAAGTGTGGGGAGAAGTGATGCGCGCAGCTGGCGCGACAGAGCGATTGTTAGAATTATTACACGCCGATGCCGCGATTACAGAACCTGATAACGCACAAACCTTAATCAACCCAACGCAGGCAAAAATCGAATTTAAAAATGTGATTTTCCATTATCCATCGCGCCCACAAATTGCGGCATTAGATGGCATTAACTTAACCATTGCCGCAGGTGAAACAGTGGCGTTAGTCGGCCCATCTGGCGCTGGAAAAACCACTTTATTCCAATGTTTACTGCGTTTTTATGAGCCAACATCGGGTGAAATTACCATTAACGGCCAAGCAGTTAATTCGCTGGGTTTAACTAATTTGCGTGGCAATATTGCCATCGTGCCGCAGGACGCGGTGATTTTTTCTGCCAATGCGCTAGAAAATATTCGTTACGGTAAACCCAGTGCAACTGACGCAGAAGTGCTGGCTGCTGCCAAGGCGGCACAAGTAGACGAATTTATCCAGAAATTGCCAGACGCTTATCAAACATTTTTGGGTGAGCGCGGTACGCGTTTATCTGGCGGCCAGCGTCAACGTATTGCCATTGCACGCGCCATATTGAAAGATGCGCCGATTCTATTATTAGACGAAGCCACTAGCGCGCTGGACGCGGAAAGTGAGATTTTAGTGCAGCAAGGTTTAAATGCTGCCATGCAAGGCCGCACCACCTTAATGATTGCGCACCGTTTAAGCACAGTGCAAAAAGCAGACCGCATTATTGTGTTAGAGAATGGTCGTATTGTGGAAACTGGCAGCCCGACAGCGCTAAAAGAACAAGGTGGTCTATACGCACGCTTGGCAAAATTACAATTGGCTTAATATTTTCTAGACTATTAATCAACCAAAAAGATGATGGAGAATTGAGCATTATTGTGCAAAAATTTGCCCTTCCCTATAAACCCACCGAGTAAAATTGGCTGGATTTAAAAACCTAATGAAACGTCATGCGAATGGCGCTTCAGTCATTGCTACTGAAAATTAAATACATGCATACAATTACTTGCCGTTTGATTGCGGCTTTATTACTCATTGCCACATTCAATCTAGCAAATGCTGTAGAGGAAGACGGCCGTGCTTGGCTTAATTTGCAAGCTAACGGTGCAACTGGCATTGATCACCTACGCTGGTACATGGAGTTGCAACCGCGCTATCGCGAAGAATCGCGTGAGCGCGATCAACTGATTATCCGCCCTGCGCTGTATTATCAGCTTGATAAAATGAATAGTGTTTGGCTTGGTTACGCCTATGTCAGAACCTTTACCGACAATCCACTTACCCAGCGTGAACATCGATATTGGCAACAATTTGCACACGAGTTTGCACCGATTTACGGCATGCGTTTGCGCAGTTTTACGCGCTTAGAACAACGCACGTTTGAAGGCACAAATGATACCGGCCATAAGATTCGTCAGCGGTTGATGCTGAATATTCCGTTTGAAAATCATGCTAATTTAAGCACGCTCATCTCTGAAGAATATCACCACAATTTAAATGATACCGATTACGGTGCACGCAGTGGTTTTGACCAAAACCGTTTATTTGCCGGCTTGGCATGGGTGATTAGCCCAAGCGTGTCAATGGAAACGGGATATTTGAATCAATACATTCGCCGACGCAATGAAGATGCCATGAATCATGTATTTTCAACTACCTTATATTTTAAGTTTGACTAGTCTTAAGTTTCAACAATACTTAATATCTAAATTGTTTTGATTCTGTTTTATAAATATCATTCTGCCTACCTGCACTATCTTATATCACTCGCTTCGGTGCGTTCGCACCTTATTTGTGCATATCATTCAAGCCAATTCAAGTAGTCACCACGTAAGATTATTTGTATTTGTTGTTTAAATTCATATATTTATAATCATTCAATTATCTGGCACAGCCTTTGCTATGTATCAATCATGTTAAAGGTGATGATTGTTGATAATGACTTAATGCGTAGCAAACCATTAAAACAATCTTTGATTGATAATGGGTTTGAAGTCATTGCGCATGTTGAAGATACCATCAATCTAGAGGCGAAATGTTGTGAAATTAAACCAGACATTGTCATTATCGATACCGATTCACCAACGCGTGACACGCTAGAGAACATTTGTGTGATGAGTATGCATGATGCGCGACCCGTAGTGATGTTTACACACGATGGGGATAAGGAAAAAATCAAGGCTGCTACACAAGCTGGAGTGAGTGCTTATGTAGTAGGCGACATTTCAAGTGAAAGGCTGACACCTGTGATAGATGCTGCGATAGCAAGGTTTGAAGAGTTTAAGAATTTACGCACTGAATTGAATATTGCGAACACCAAGCTGGATGAGCGCAAAACGATTGAGCGCGCAAAAGGTTTGCTGATGAAACAGCGCATGATTGATGAAGATGAGGCTTATAGCCTGTTGCGCAGTATGGCAATGAAGAAGAATATGAAATTGGCAGATTTATCGCACCAATTGAATGAAGCGGCCAAAATGTTGATTATCTAGTAACAAGTGAATCGCAATTTGTAACATCAGTTTGTATTAAATTATGTAGTAACCGCGCATTACCCAACGATGGGTGATGCGACATTAAAAATGATGCCAAAGTTGGCATCAGTGATAGAACAAGACAAAGACGTCTTAGTAATGGGATTTAAATCTCATTGTTAAGGCGTCTTTTTTATTGGGCGAAACTTTAATTTTAAAAGCGTTAAGTTTCAAATTTTTAAACAAAGGAATGAATGTGGACAATCAAGACAAAATGAAAGTCATCGCTACTAATGACAATAGCAGCAATATGAATAGCGTTGATGCTGACCGTCGGCAGTTTTTTAAACACACCATCGCAGGTGCATTTGGAGCAGCGGCTATGATGAATATCGTACCAGCAGGCATTAAAAACATGGCTTATGCCGCAGGTAGCGATGCACCAGAAATTACCGAAGTCAAAATCGGTTTTATTCCTTTAACCGATTGCGCACCGATTGTGGTGGCTGCCGAAATGGGTTTTGACAAAAAATATGGCATTAAAATTGTTCCGGCCAAACAAGCTTCATGGGCGGCGATTCGCGATAAAACGGTGAATGGCGAACTGCACGCATCGCATGTGTTATATGGCTTGGTTTATGGCGTACAGCTTGGTATTGGTGGTCAGCAAAAAGACATGAAAGTGTTGATGAGCTTAAACAACAATGGTCAGGCGATTACCTTATCTAACCAATTAAAAGATAAAGGCGTAAAAGACGGTAAATCACTGAAACGTGTGATGGCCAACGAAAACCGCGATTTTACCTTTGCACAAACCTTTCCTACCGGCACTCACGCGATGTGGCTGAACTACTGGCTGGCGGCAAACGGCATTGATCCAGTTAAAGACATCAAAAATATCGTCGTTCCGCCGCCGCAAATGGTTGCCAATATGCGTATCGGCAATATGGATGGCTTCTGTGTAGGTGAACCTTGGAATGCGCGTGCGATTTACGACAAGCTTGGTTTTACTGTGACGACTTCACAAGATATCTGGACCGACCATCCAGAAAAAGTATTGGGCACCACCGCTGAATTCGTAGCGAAAAACCCCAACACAACCCGCGCCATGATTGCCGCTATCTTAGATGCTTGTAAGTACATCGATGCGATGGAAAACCGCGCAAAAGTAGCCAAACTTATTTCTGGTAAAGCTTATGTGAATACCGCAGAAGAAGTGATTGCCGGCCGTTTTATGGGTGATTACGACAATGGTAATGGCAGAAAATACAAAGATCCTAATTACATGAAGTTTTACAGCGATGGCGCAGTGAACTTCCCTTATCTGTCTGACGGCATGTGGTTCTTAACGCAGCATAAACGCTGGGGCATGCTGAAGACTGATCCGGATTATCTAGGCGTTGCAACCAAAGTAAATGAAATAAAACTTTACTCTGAAGCAGCGAGTTTAGTCGGCGCAAGCATTCCAAAAGATGTGATGCGCAGCAGCAAACTGATGGACGGCGTGGTGTGGGATGGTAAGAATCCAGCCGCTTATGCAGCGGGTTTTAAAATTAAAGCTTAACTTAAAACTATAGCCTGATTTTAATTAACCCTTGTGGGCATCACCCGAATCTTGTCAGTATCCCCTGCAATTTTCGGGTGAAGCAAACAAAAGCTGCAAACATTTCAATGCAAAAAAGGAGCGCAACATGAGCGCAGTCAACATCAATAAAGATAGCTTAAAGCTGGTGACAAGTGAAATCGCCAAGGAATCCGCGATAGATAGCCTTGTCGCGGCGAATGAAGATAACACGCACATGAAAATGTTAAATAGTAAAGCCACGGAAAAATCAGCACGTATGGCTAAAGTTAAAACTCCAGCGCAGATTAAAACAATGGAGTTTTTTAAAACCATTATTCCGCCCGTCTTTGGTATTTTGTTATTTCTAGCGGTTTGGACATTAATCTCGCATCTGCAACCTGTGATGCCTGGTCCGGTCAGCACCTGGCATTCTGCGGTGGAATTGTTTGCCCATCCTTTTCACCAAAACAGTCCGGATGACCAAGGTATTGGCTGGAACATCTTATCTTCCCTGCAACGAGTCGGTTTAGGCTTTGGCTTGGCAGCGTTGGTGGGCATTCCGCTAGGTTTTATTATTGGCCGCTATGAGTTTATGTCACGTATGACAGCGCCAGTTATCGGCCTGCTACGCCCTGTTTCACCACTTGCATGGTTGCCGTTGGGTTTGTTGGTGCTTAAAGCCGCTGGCCCAGCCGCAATCTGGGTGATCTTTATATCCAGCATTTGGCCAATGGTAATCAACACAGCAGTTGGTGTCAGCAAAGTGCCGCAAGACTATATGAACGTCGCCAAAGTGCTGAATTTAAGCGAGTGGAAAATCATCACCAAGATTTCCTTCCCCTATGTATTGCCTTACATGATGACAGGTGTACGCCTTTCAATAGGCATTGCCTGGTTGGTGATTGTAGCGGCAGAGATGCTTAACGGCGGCGCAGGCATTGGTTTCTGGTTGTGGGATGAATACAACGCTTCCAATTATGAACACATCATTATCGCGATCTTTGTTGTGGGCATTGTCGGCTTATTGCTGGAACAAATCCTGTCTGCAATCGCTAACCGTTTTAATTACGAATAAGGGACAAATAAATGTCTAAGATTTCAAACCAAAATATTCCAATCGAAAAAACTGGTAAAGCTGCCAATAAAATCACGGAACGCTATGTGCATATTGAAGATGTCGGCATGCGTTTTGTGACCAAAAAAGGTGAATTCGAAGCGTTAAAAAACATTAACTTAAGTATCACACAAGGTGAGTTCGTATCGATTATCGGCCACTCTGGTTGCGGGAAATCAACCGTGCTGAATTTGATTGCGGGTCTATTACAACCCACCAGCGGTAATTTATTTTGTGCCGGACGTGAAATAGCAGCACCTGGGCCAGAACGTGCGGTTGTATTTCAAAACCACTCTTTATTGCCTTGGTTAAGCTGTTTTGAAAATGTATTTTTGGCGGTTGAGCGCGTATTTGGCAGTGAATCGAAAGTGCAGCAAGAAGCGCGGACTTATGCCGCGCTGGATTTGGTTGGCTTAAGTCATGCGATTGAAAAACGCCCTAATGAAATATCTGGCGGTATGAAGCAAAGGGTAGGCATCGCCAGAGCTTTAGCAATGGAGCCCAAAGTGTTATTGCTGGATGAGCCATTTGGCGCGCTGGATGCATTAACCCGCGCTGGTTTGCAGGATGAACTGATGAAAATTATGCAGAAATCTGGCGCAACGGCAGTGATGGTGACACACGATGTGGATGAAGCCGTGTTGCTATCAGACCGTATCGTGATGATGACCAATGGCCCAAGCGCAACCATCGGCGAGATTCTTGATGTGAAATTACCTTATCCGCGCAAACGACTTGAGCTGGCTGAAAACACGCAATACAACCATTTACGTTCTGAAGTACTGAAGTTTTTATACGAACGCCATGCCAAAAAAGCGGCTTAATTTTACTTATACGACTTTTAATTACCTTCATTAATCACTTACTTATAAAGATAACCATGATGAAAAAATCTAATCTATTTAAACTGAATTTACTCACATTTAATTTATGTTTAGCCTTAACTGGCTTTGCCAGTGCAGCACATGCAGAGGACGCAACAGAAGAAGTAGACGAATATACGTTTATGGACTCAATCAAAGACGGCAAAAATTTAACCAGTTTCAGGTTACGTTATGAGCATGTAGATCAAGATGGTTTAGCGGTCGCACCAGTGGCAAACGACGAACTGAAAGATGCAGAAGGCTTAACTTTACGCAGTTTAGTTGGCTGGCAAACTGCGCCATTTCACAACTTTAGTTTTGCGGGGCAATTAATCGGCGTAACTAAATTGATGGACAACTTTAATGACCGCAAAGGCAACGTGACAGAAGTGGATAAGGCTGGTTATGCGATTATCGTTGACCCTAACCACTTTGATATCAATCAACTATATGTGGATTGGACAGGTATTAAAAATACGCGTCTCCGTTTGGGTCGCCAGCAAGTCAACTTAGATAATGTGCGTTTTATCGGCGACATTGCTTTTAGGCAAGTGATGCAGGTATTTGATGGTGTTTCAGTATTAAACAAATCACTGCCTGATACCGAAGTGTATTTAGCGCACTTTGAGCAAGTGACTCAAATCACCACCAAACAGCGTGATGGCGATTTAGAAATTGCTAATGTTAAATACTTAATCTCGCCAACCGAAACAATCGTCGGTTATGGTTATTTATCCAATATGGATGATCTAGGTTTTGGCAATGCTTGGTTTGGTGCAGGCGCGCTTAATAATAGTGGCGTGAATAATGCGCTGGCAGACCAATCCAA
>JAZKDP010000033.1:0-7185 GCA_040387515.1 Pseudomonadota bacterium | reverse complement strand
CACCTATTCCAGGGCTGGGTTGATAAATTCCTGGTCACACCTAGACAAGGTATTAAAGATACATTTGTTACCGCCACTTATAAATATGCCGATATTTTATTCTTTGCTGATTACCACGTGCTTAAATCAGATGAAGACTTCAACACGGTTGGCGGCGGTGCAGCAAGCAACGGCAATAAATACGGTACAGAATGGAACGTAGCGGCTACCTACAATTGGACTAAAAACATCATGACTAAATTTGAATACGGCAAATATAGTGAAGATGATCATTACGCAGCTGGCGCAAATGTTGCAAACAATGTTGCGGGCAATCGTAACCGTATTCGAGATACTGAAAAGCTCTGGTTAACCGCTATGTATACGTTCTAGCGATATCGCGTCACCTACATTTATAACGCGCGCACTATTTTGGGTCACTAAAATGGTGCGCTCGCTGTTTTGGTGCGTCAATTTAGAGGTATTTGCACCAAAAATTCAGCAAGCCAATGTATTTAAACGTAAAAAACTTTTGTTTAAACGCAAGAAATAGTGGCACATTAATTGCCAATATATGGGCAACAGATCAAAAACTTTGTATCAACAACTTTGAAGTACATATTATGCAAAAAATGAAATTAGTAGTAGTGGGCAACGGCATGGCAGGTATGCGCGTGGTAGAAGAATTGCTAAAAATCGCACCGCATATTTACGATATAACCGTGTTTGGTGATGAGCCATACCCCAATTACAACCGCATCATGCTATCGCCAGTGCTGGCGAACGAGCAAACCATTAACGACATTATTTTGAATACGCGTGAATGGTATGCCGAAAATAACATCACGCTCTATACCAGTGCGCGTATCAATAAAATCGACCGTAAAAACCGTGTTGTTTATGCCGAAGATGGCACTAGCGCCGAATACGATCGCCTATTATTGGCTACTGGTTCTAAACCATTCATGTTGCCGATTCCAGGCGCAGATTTAAAAGGTGTCATTGGTTATCGCGATATTAAAGATACCAACGATATGATTGACACTGCCAAGTCACACAAACATGCAGTAGTTATCGGCGGCGGCTTGCTTGGATTGGAAGCGGCAAACGGCTTAAAAATCCAAGGCATGAATGTCACAGTGATTCACCGCAATGAATGGCTGTTAGAAAAGCAGCTAGACAAAACCGCAGGCAAAATGCTGCAACAAAGCTTGGAAGCCAAAGGGCTTAAATTCCAATTAAATCAAAATACCAAAGAACTTACTGGTGACAGTTCTGATGGAAAAACAGGCCGAGTCACCACCATCCATTTTGATGATGGCACACAATTACCTGCCGATTTAGTGGTGATGGCGGTTGGTATTCGCCCTAATTTTTCACTAGCAGAATCCGCAGGCATTTATTGCAACAAAGGTATTGTGGTGAACGATACGATGCAAACTTACGATCCACGTATCTATTCAGTGGGCGAATGTGTAGCACACCGCGGTATTTCATACGGTTTGGTAGCGCCACTATTCGAAATGGCAAAAGTTTGCGCAACGCATTTGGCGAACTTTGGTATCGGCTCATACAAAGGCTCTGTCACCTCCACCAAATTAAAAGTAACGGGTATCGATTTATTCAGCGCTGGGGATTTTGCTAGCGGTGATGGTGTTGTTGATGATGGCAGAGAAGAAATAGTTTTGCACGACGCAGTTGGCGGGGTTTACAAAAAACTCGTCATTAAAAATGATAAAATCATTGGCAGCGTGCTTTATGGGGATACCGCAGATGGTGCGTGGTATTTCCAAATGCTGCGTGACGCAAAACCGATTCATGAAATTCGTGATTCCTTAATGTTTGGGCAAGATAGCTTGGGCAACTCAGGCCATCAAGGCCAAGATAAAGCCGCCGCCATGACCAACGAAATGGAAGTGTGCGGTTGTAATGGCGTGTGCAAAGGCACTATTGTCAAAGCCATTCAAGACCAAGGCTTATTCACCATCGATGATGTAAAAAAACAAACTAAAGCGGGTTCAAGCTGCGGTTCATGTGTAGGTTTAGTTGAGCAAATTTTAGCGTCAACTTTAGGTGGCGGTTATGCGCCTCCATCCACTAGCAAAGCCATTTGTGGTTGTTCCGATAAAAACCACGAAGAAGTTCGTGCAGAAATCCGTAACAATAAATACCTGAATATTCCAGATGCGATGAAAGGCATGAACTGGCGCACACCGAATGGCTGCGCAACTTGCAGACCAGCGCTGAACTATTACTTACTTTCTACATGGCCGCATGAAGCGGTGGATGATCCGCAATCGCGCTTTATTAAC
This sequence comes from Pseudomonadota bacterium, assembly GCA_040387515.1. Lineage (GTDB taxonomy): Bacteria > Pseudomonadota > Gammaproteobacteria > Burkholderiales > Methylophilaceae > Methylotenera_A. The sequence goes on along the minus strand of JAZKDP010000033.1, from coordinate 4,894 downwards.
GAGCGCGTGCATGCCAATATTCAAAAAGATGGTACTTACTCGGTTATTCCGCGTATGTACGGCGGTGTGACTACACCTGACCAATTACGCAAAATTGCAGATGTGGCTGATAAATACGCCGTGCCAATGGTAAAAGTGACTGGCGGCCAACGAATTGACTTGCTGGGCGTGAAAAAAGAAGACTTGGTCGACATGTGGAAAGATCTCGACATGCCGTCTGGCTATGCTTACGCCAAAGGTATTCGTACCGTTAAAACTTGCGTAGGTTCTGAATTTTGCCGTTTTGGCACGCAAAATTCTACTCAAATGGGTATTGATATCGAAAAAGCTTTTGACCATATGTGGGCACCACATAAAGTTAAATTCGCTGTTTCTGGTTGCCCAAGAAATTGTGCTGAATCTGGCATTAAAGACGTTGGTATCATCGGCGTGGATTCAGGCTGGGAAATCTATGTGGGCGGCAATGGCGGCATCAAAACAGAAGTGGCGCAATTCTTATGCAAGGTCAAAACATCAGATGAAGTGTTGGAGTATTCGGGTGCCTTTATCCAAATCTATCGTGAAGAAGCACGCTATTTAGACCGAACTGTGCATTGGATTGAACGCGTTGGTTTGGAATATGTGAAGCAACGCATTCTAGAAGATAGCGAAGGTCGCAAAGCTGCTTACGAACGCTTGTTATTTGCGCTGCAAGGTGCGATTGAACCTTGGTCTGAGCGTGTACAGAAACGTGCGGAACATAAAGAGTTCGAGACGATTACCGTTTAAACATTTTTTAAGTTAAAACAGTTAAAAATCCTCATCACAGAAAGCACGGTAGTCATACTGTGCTTTCTGTGACTGAAAATAAATCACATTGGGAATAAACAAATGAAAAGCAGTTTTTGGAAAGCTGGCCACACGCCAACCTTACTATCCTCATTTTTGTATTTTGATTTAAGTTTTATGGTGTGGGTTTTACTCGGCCCGTTGGCAGTGCAAATCGCCACCGATTTAAATCTAACGCCAGCACAAAAGGGTTTAATGGTCGCCACACCGGTACTTGCAGGTGCATTATTGCGCATCTTTATGGGTGTTTTAGTCGACCAAATTAAGCCAAAAAATGCAGGTACGATTGGACAAATTATCGTTATTTTAAGTTTGTTAACTGCTTGGCTGCATGGTTTGCAAACGTTTCAACATACATTATTACTGGGCGTTGGTTTAGGTTTTGCTGGTGCCGCATTTGCGGTCGCTCTACCTTTAGCTAGCCGCTGGTATCCGCCAGAACACCAAGGCACAGCTTTAGGCATTGCGGGTGCAGGTAACTCTGGTACCGTATTTGCCGCCCTATTCGCACCTAGTTTGGCAGTGGCATACGGCTGGAATAGTGTATTTGGTTTAGCGCTAATCCCACTGGGCATTGCCTTTGCGATATATTTAATTTACGCAAAAGATAGCCCAGAAACGCCTAGCGCAAAATCATTAAGCCAATATATGGCGATATTAAAAGACAAAGACGCTTGGTGGTTTATGTTTTTCTACAGCGTTACTTTTGGCGGCTTTGTTGGCTTGGCTTCATCACTGACGATTTATTTTAATGACTTGTACAGTTTGGGCCCAGTGGTTGCCGGTTATTGTACGGCCGCTTGCGTGTTTGCCGGTTCGTTGGTGCGCCCAATCGGCGGTATGATTGCGGATCGTATCGGCGGCATTCGCACATTACTCACTATGTATTCAATTGCTGCAATCTTGTTATTTATCATGAGTTTTGGCCAACCAACTTATCAATTAGCATTAGCCATCATTATTCCAGTGATGGCGGTATTGGGTATGGGCAACGGCGCAGTATTTCAATTAGTACCGCAACGTTTCCGCAAAGAAATCGGTGTCATGACAGGTTTGGTAGGCATGGCTGGTGGTGTAGGTGGTTTTTATTTGGCGGCAAGCTTGGGTTACGTTAAGCAGGCAACTGGCAATTACCAAATCGGCATATTGATTTTTGCAGGCCTTGCCGTATTGGCCATGATTGGCTTAAGTGGTGTAAAAACACGCTGGAGAACCACTTGGGGCAGCGCGGTTAACACCGCAGCCAAAGTATAATCTAAGTTAAATTAGCTTTTAACCTAGCCATTTATTTACTTAAATTAAAACATGCTCTTCAAATACAAAACTTATTACTCAGTTGTATAACGCTATCACCACATGTCGCTAAAATTTGAAATAGGTCAATCTAGCCTCACGGGGCCACGCCCGCGTAATGAAGATTACGTGGGCGTGGTGACGCCGATTAATGAGCAATTGAATATCAAAGGCTCACTTATTGCGGTGGCTGATGGCGTAAGTGGTAACGCGGGCGGCGGTGAAGCGTCTGAGATGACTATTCGAAATATTTCGACTGATTACTTCGCCACGCCAGATACCTGGGAACCATCTACTGCATTAGATAAAGTGATTACTGCCGCAAATCGCTGGCTTATTTCACAAGCGAATGCCAATCGTGATCTAGCTGGCATGGCGACAACGCTGTCACTGATTATTTTGCGCGGGCAACGTTATTATTTGGCACACGTTGGCGATACGCGCATCTACTTGCTGCGCGATAATGTGTTAACCCAACTGACGACCGACCATGTTTGGGATAGGCCAGATATGCGCCACGTGTTAAAACGCGCGGTCGGTTTGGATGCGCATTTATCGGTAGATTTGACCGAAGGCGCACTGCAAGTAGGCGATATTTTTGCCTTGATGACAGATGGCGTCTGGGAAACCTTAGGTGAAAAAGCCATTCATGAGGGCTTAAAAAAATTCGACAGCGTGCAGATGATTGCCAATCACCTCACCAAAACGGCGCTAAGCCAGCAAAGTAGCGATAACTCAACTGCTGTGATCGTCAAGATTACACAGCTGGGCGCAGACACTTTAAGTGAACGTATCGCAGGTGGAAAACATTTGGCTTTACCGCCAAAACTGGCGATTAATGATTCCATTGATGGCTTTATAGTAGAAGATATTTTGCATGAATCACGCGCAAGCTTGCTGTATAAAGTACGCCAAACCAGCACCAAACAATTATTCGTATTAAAAACGCTGCAACCAGCCCTGACCAATGATATTGAAAGTTGCAACGGCTTGCTGAACGAAGAGTGGCTTGGCAAGCGCGTAGTATCGCAATATATCCCACAGGTGCTCACCCTCTCTCTTGAAAATCGCAGCAAATTATATTTTGTGATGAGCTGGCACGAAGGCGCAACATTGCAGCAACGTTTGGATAATGGCCATTATTTTACCGTCGCGGGCACTGCCAAAATCGGTATGGATATCATGCGCGGTATTGGTGCCTTGCATCGCTTGAATATCATACATCGAGATATCAAGCCTGCGAATATTCATCAAGCCAGTGACCAGCGCTTGCGCATTTTAGACTTGGGCGTGGCATTAAGTACGGGCGCTGAGATGATTGGCGCCACACAAAATCCTGGCACGCCTAGCTTTATGGCACCGGAATTATTTGATGGCGCAGTGGCAAATGCACAAACCGATATTTATGCCGCGGGCGTTACCCTGTATCATTTGTTGACGCGCAAATATCCTTATGGCGAAATTGAGCCGTTCCAGCATCCCAAGTTCGGCACACCTACCCCGCTCACGCGTTACCGGCCTGATATTCCGTATTGGTTAGAAAATATCATTTTAAAAGCCGTTGCGCGCGATCCGCAATTGCGATTTGAAACCGCAGAAGAAATGCTGCTTGCATTAGAACATGGCGAACTTAAGCCATTATTGGCACCAGCGCGTACACCTTTGATTGCACGCGCCAGATTAGTGAAATGGCAATGGATCGCCATTTTTTCATTTATGATCAATATATTCTTAATTTACTTACTCTTGGTTTCTTGATGAGGGACTTCTTAAAGTTGTGAGTTTTTGAGTGTTAAGTATTTTCCACGTTTTTTGCATATTTAAAGTTATTTAGTACAAAGGTTAAAACATGAGCAATTGGGTTAAAGTAGCGCCGTTTGAAGACATCCCTAAATTAGGCGCGCGCGTTGTGCGCACAAAAGATAGTGAGCAAAAAGAATTCGACATCGGCGTATTTCGTACAGAAGACGACCGCATTTTTGCGATTAACAATAGGTGTCCACATAAAGCAGGGCCTTTGTCGCAAGGCATTGTGTACGGCGATAAAGTCGCTTGCCCGTTGCATTCCTGGAAAATTAGTTTAGTAGACGGCAAAGCGGAAGAGCCAGATGTGGGCGAAACCGCCTGTTTTAATACCAAAGTGGAAGACGGTATTGTATATTTGGAATTAAAAGGCCAGTAGATAAAGACTAGTAAATTGGACACTTTAATCAAACAAACTAAAAGTACTTGTTGCTACTGCGGCGTTGGTTGCGGCGTGATTATTCACTCACTCAACGATAAGATTATTGACGTTAAAGGCGATACAGAGCATCCCGCCAATTTTGGTCGACTTTGCACTAAAGGCTCTACGCTACATTTAACCGCCAAACTGGATAATCGCCTGCTGTACCCAGAGATGCGCTTGACTCGTGAAGCCCCACGCAAGCGTGTTTCGTGGGATGTTTCGCTGGATTACTTAACCGAAAAATTTGCGCAAACCATCGAAAAACATGGGCCTGATTCGGTCGCATTTTATATCTCAGGCCAACTGTTAACCGAAGATTATTATGTGTTTAACAAGCTCGCTAAAGGCTTGATTGGCACGAATAACGTCGATACTAATTCACGTTTATGTATGAGCTCGGCTGTTGCAGGTTACAAAGCCACATTAGGCGCAGATTCACCGCCCGCGTGTTACGAAGATATCGACCATACCAATTGCCTGTTTATCGCTGGCAGCAATACCGCATTTGCGCACCCGATTATTTTCAGGCGTATTGAAGATGCCAAA
>JAZKDP010000032.1:0-32177 GCA_040387515.1 Pseudomonadota bacterium | reverse complement strand
CCCATAAAAAAACCGTCAGCGCTGTTGGGGCAATAAAGCTGTGACGGTTGCCGTGAAAAATATTTTTAACTTGGTCATCCACAAAACCAAAAACTAGCTCAACAAACGCTTGGCGCTTAGTCGGCACGCCAGCAGTTGCGCCACGCGCTACCCACCAGACAAAGCCCATGACCAACAAACCTAATATGACTGACGTAATCAAAGTATCGATATGCAATGTCCAAAAATTGCCATTGCCAACTGATTGCGCATTAAAACTTAAATGATGCGAAATATATTCTGATGGGGTGAGTACGTGTTCTGCGTGTTCTGTAGCCATATCAATCCGAATTGCCTCGTAAGAGGCGCCTATTAAAAGTTACTTATTTAAAATATAAAATTTCTATATTTCTAATTCTGTTTTATCCAGCTTACTCATCGCAGCACCAGAAAACAGGGCAGCAGCAGCCAAACCTGCAATCAGCGCAAATGGCACTAACTGCTTGTAAACCTTAAACGTAATAAATAGCAGCACAACAATAATGATAATTTTGACTGCCTCTGCTTTTAGCAGATTAACCAATACCGTTGCGGCTTCTTTACTACTACGTTGTGCGATTTTAGAAGCGAAAAAAGCACCGACTGTTACTGACAATCCACCTGCCAAGGCAGAAATGCCCGCATGCAAACCTGAAACAATCAACGCAATTACCACCACTACGGCAGTCGCACTTAATTGCCACTGCAACATTTTGCCAAATACTTTATTGCTGCTTGTTGTTAAGCCTGACTTTGAATTTTGCTCTTCTGTCATTTCCGTTTTCTTGTCATTTCAGTTTGATTGAAATGGACTTATTAGCAAAGTCCGCGATTTTGAATTATTACGTGTTTTTAGTCAAGCAGTAAGTGCAAGTATTGTAATAAGTTTCACGCAAAATGAAACACTTAGCGCATCATTTTACTAATAATGTCATCTAACTGATCTAAATTGCTGTAGCTAATTTTAAGCATGCCCGAGCCATTTTCTTTTGCAGAAATATTCACGCTGGCACCAATTTTTTCACTTAATGTGTTTTGCAGAGTTAAAACGTCATGATTGACCGTAGTTTTCTGTGTTTTAACGCTGTCAGTTTCAGTTAATTTTTTAACCAAATTTTCAACATCACGCACCGATAAATTTTGCTGCACAACTTTATTTGCCAGCATAATTTGTTGCGCTGCATCCAAGCCGATTAATGCTCTGGCATGTCCCATATCCAACTTATTGCGCATTAACATGGCTTGCACCGGAGCACTTAATGTTAATAAACGTAGCAAATTGGATACCGCTGCGCGTGATCGCCCAACTGCAGAAGCGGCTTTCTCGTGCGTCATGGCAAACTCATCAATTAAACGCTTAATGCCTTGCGCTTCTTCTAATGGATTTAAATTTTCACGCTGAATATTCTCAATCAGCGCCATCGCTAGGGCAGATTCATCTGCGATTTCGCGCACTAGTACAGGCACCTCAGACAAACCAGCTAATTGCGAAGCGCGCCAACGCCGCTCACCTGCGATAATTTCGTATTGATCCGCGCCTACGTTCCGCACCAAAATTGGTTGCATAATGCCTTGATTGCGAATCGAATCAGCCAAGGTTTGCAATGCGGCATCATCCATATACGAACGTGGTTGATACTTACCTGGCTGCAATTGGCTCACACTCAACATCATCAACGCATCGCCACGTGCGAGCTCTTCACTATCATTTGACAATAGCGCGTCTAATCCACGTCCCAAACCTTTTAGTTTAACCATTCACCACACCCTTTAACTGCGTTGCAGACTCTTTAACACTTTGATTTTTATGAATAATTTCCTTAGCCAAATCCAAATAAGCAACAGCGCCCTTAGAAGACTTGTCATACATCAATACAGGCAAACCATAGCTTGGCGCTTCGGCCAAACGAATATTGCGTGGTATCACCGTTTTGTAGACCTTATCGCCAAAATGGCTGACCAACTGCGCCGATACTTGATTTGCCAGCATATTGCGATTATCAAACATGGTGCGTAATAAACCCTCTATTTCTAATTTTGGGTTTAAATGCGCCCGTACTTTTTTAATCGTATTCACCAAATCCGACAACCCTTCCAACGCATAATATTCACATTGCATCGGAATCATCACCGTATCAGCTGCTGTTAATGCATTAACAGTGACCAAATTGAGGGCAGGGGGGCAATCGAGCAGTACATAATCGTAGTCAGAAATCGCCGAAATGGCTTGTTTTAAACGCATTTCACGCGCCAATTCATTCACCAACTCAACCTCTGCACCAGCCAATTCGCGGTTAGATGGCGCAATATCAAAACCGCCTTTTTCGCTTTTAACAATCACTTCTCTTAATGTTTTTTCGCCAATTAGCACATGATAAATACTGTGCTTAAGATGTGCTTTATCAATACCACTACCCGTGCTGGCATTGCCTTGCGGGTCTAAATCTACCAGCAACACCTTTTGCTTATTCGCCGCTAAACTGGCAGCCAAATTCACGCAAGTAGTGGTTTTACCCACACCACCTTTTTGATTGGTAATCGCTAATATTTTCATGAATTATTCTTTAAGTATTCTATGTTTTGACTATTCTTAAATACTGCATTTCCTATAACACGGCATTTTGAGGCATGTTTTTAAATACGACCAAATGCCGCTCCGCATCCAAACCCGCAACTTTCAACGGAATAATATTGTTTGCTTGCATAGACAGGCCTTCTAATTCACCAACCGGCACCACACCTTTCATAGCAAGCCACTGTCCATTTTCTGCAATCAAATGCTTGGTTAACTGAATAAACAAAGCGATTTCTGAAAACGCTCTTGATATCACCAATTCAAATGGCTCACTTGGTTGGAAGTTTTCCACCCGCGCATGTATTACGCTTAAATTGTCTAGGCCCAGCTCACCTTTTACTTGGCGCATAAAAATCGCCTTCTTTTGCACCGTATCAATCGTGGTCACTTGTAACTCTGGTTTGCATATCGCCAACACAACCCCTGGCAAACCGCCGCCACTGCCCACATCCAATATATTTTTGCTATTTACATACGGCAACACACTGAAGCTATCCAACAAATGCAAAGTCACCATTTCCAACGGATCGCGCACTGCTGTCAGGTTGTACACTTTATTCCATTTGTGCAACAAACTTAAGTAAGCCAGCAATTTTTCTTGCGCCTCAACTGATAGAGACAAGCCCATGCTTGCGATACCTTGTGCCAACAATTCGGCTTGACTCATGCCGCGTGGGTATCGCTGCTAATATTAGTTTGGCTAGCCTGTTTTTTGTATTTGCGTTTTAAATAGACCAACAGTAAAGATATGGTAGCTGGCGTTATGCCTGAAATACGTCCAGCTTGACCTATCGTTTCCGGTTTATGTTGCATTAACTTTTGCCGCGCCTCGATACTTAAACCATGCACATCCGCATAATCTAAATCCATTAATTTGATGTTTTCACTGCCTTTTTGTTTGGCAATTTCTTCCTGCTGGCGCGTAATATAACCTTGATATTTAGCAGAAATTTCCACTTGCTCACGCACTGCTGGGTCCAATTCACCCAGCCCAAACTCACCCATACCTAATTCGCCTAAACTCAACATGCCTTCGTAGCTCACTTCTGGGCGGCGTAACAATTCAAATAAACTATATTCGTGTTCTAAAGGTTTGCCCAAAATCGTAGCTTGTGTTTCACGTGAAACATCATCTGTTGCCACTTGCACAAAAGTTTTTCTCAAACGCTCTTGTTCGCGCGATACGGCTTCTAGCTTTTCCTCAAACGCTTCCCAACGCGCATCGTCCACCAAACCTAATTCGCGGCCTTTGGCAGTTAAGCGCATATCAGCGTTATCTTCCCTCAATTGCAAACGATATTCCGCGCGCGAAGTAAACATGCGATACGGCTCTGTTACGCCAGTAGTTATTAAGTCGTCCACCAACACACCCAAATATGCCTCATCGCGAGCAGGGCACCAGCTTTCTTTGCCTTGCACGTATAAGGCCGCGTTTGCGCCTGCTAGCAAACCTTGCGCAGCGGCCTCTTCATATCCAGTAGTACCATTAATTTGTCCGGCAAAAAATAAACCTTGTACGGATTTTGTTTCTAAGCTGGATTTCAAGCTACGCGGATCGTAATAATCGTACTCAATCGCATAACCTGGGCGCAAAATATGCGCACTTTCTAAACCCTTAATTGAGCGAACCAAGGCAAGCTGAATATCAAATGGCAAACTGGTTGAAATACCATTTGGATAAATTTCGTTAGTAGTTAAGCCTTCCGGCTCTAAAAATATTTGGTGCGATTCTTTGTCAGCAAAGCGGTGAATTTTATCTTCCACACTTGGGCAATAGCGCGGGCCGACACCCTCAATTACACCCGTGTACATCGGTGAGCGGTCTAAACCACTGCGAATAATGTCATGCGTGCGCTCATTGGTATGCGTAATCCAGCAGGGCACTTGCTGCGGATGCTGCGCCACATTACCCATAAATGAAAATACTGGCGCAGGATTATCACCTGGCTGTTCAAGCATCACAGAATAATCAATCGTACGCCCATCTATGCGCGGTGGCGTACCAGTTTTTAACCTGCCTGCTGGCAATCCAATTTCACGCAATCGCGCTGCTAAGGAAATAGCTGGCGGGTCACCGGCGCGACCAGCGCTGTAATTTTGCAAGCCTACATGAATTAGGCCACCTAAAAACGTGCCAGCGGTTAACACCACACTTTTAGATTTAAAACGTAAACCAATTTGAGTGACAACACCCGCAGCACGCTCACCATCTAAAATAATGTCATCAACCGCCTGTTGAAATAACCATAAATTAGGCTGATTTTCTAATTTGTGACGCACTGCCGCTTTGTACAAAATTCGGTCAGCCTGCGCGCGTGTCGCACGCACCGCAGGGCCTTTTGATGAGTTTAAAATACGAAACTGGATGCCGCCAATATCGGTTGCCTGTGCCATTACACCGCCAAGCGCATCAATCTCTTTTACCAAATGGCCTTTGCCAATACCGCCAATGCTTGGGTTACAAGACATCTGACCTAAAGTTTCAATATTGTGGCTTAACAGCAGCGTTTTTTGCCCCATACGCGCAGCCGCTAACGCAGCCTCGGTGCCCGCATGACCGCCACCAACAACAATTACATCAAAAATATCAGGAAAATTCATTTAAATAATACTTACACTTCAATAAGTTAACAATCCAGCTTGCATGAATTGTGTAAAGTATTAGATTTTACTGCAAAGAGGGCGTTAAGTCATTTAAAAACAGCAAGATGTAGTCAGTCAATGTGTACGTTTAAGCATGTTTCACGTGAAACAACTTAACTAGAACTACTTTTAATAACGTTTTTAATGCTGTATTTTTGGACTTGGCTTTTGCTTAACAACTAACAAAGGCCAAATAATTTGTTATTAGCACTCAAACAGAAGCGATGCAATTACATCTAAAATCAGCTACGTAGCAGTTTTAATTTTTGATATTGTGAAGTTAGCCCCCCTCCACAGGAGGTTGTTATAAACGATACTAGTAGAATGCTGTTAACTATTTCAACTTATCACAAACATGTTGCATGCCAAGCTTTATTCATTGATTAGGGAACGGCATACCCTGTTAATCCAGTTAAAAATACATAGTGTTTCACGTGAAACACTTCACAATTGCTTACAGGCAGAGCCCTTGACCCCGGCAAACGACGCGCCTATAGTAGGGGTGGCGAATATGATAATACGCTAAATTTTAAGCAGGGCACAATAACCGTTTGTGATGTGCTGGTTAAATATATCTTAACCGCTCAACATCATTAAAGAGCACGGTTAACCTTGCGACATAATCTTTAAGATAGAATCTTTACAAATAGTTTAGGAGAAAATGATGGCAGATATTCAAGAACACAAAGATACACTTGCAAAATACACTTCTACAATCAATGAAGCAGCTTTACAAGGCATGGCAAGAACGTATGCTTTGGTTTTATCTAAACAAGATTCTCGCAATGTTTCTTGCGGTGACGCTGCCGAAAAACAAACTGTACGTGAAAATTTCTTAAAGAAAAAACTAGGCTTAACACACTCAGATGCAGTATTAGATGCAGCAATTGATGAAATCTGTGCAAAAGTAAAAGAAGATCGCATGAAATCGCGCTTGGTTTTCTACTATTTGTTAGCGGAAAAATACAATTTATTAGGTAATTTTGTTAAATAGTTAATGTATTTTTTGTATTAAAAAAGGCGCTTTAAGCGCCTTTTTATTTGTTCAAAATTTATTTTCTAATTTATTTACCGATGCAAAATTTGCTGAATATTTCACCCAATAAATCATCCGGCGTAAACTCGCCCGTAATACTACTTAACGCTTCTTGCGCTAACTTTAATTCTTCCGCCACTAATTCTGCCGCATTAATTTGCTCTGCCGCAGTGGTTAGGTGGTCATCTACTTGTGCTAATGCGCTCAAATGTCGCGTGCGCGCCATGAAAATACCTTCAGCATTTTGCTGATAACCCGCAATATTAAGTAAATGCTGTTTTAACAAAGAAATACCATCACCCGTTTTAGCGGACAGGTGAATATGCGTCTCACCCGCAATTTCTGTGACTTTTGCAGACTCCTTAGTCGCATCAATTTTATTATGCACCCAAATTTTACCAATTCCTTGCGGCAAGCGGTCTAAAACTATCTTTTCTGTTTCCCCAATACCATGAGCCGCATCTACTAATAATAATGCGACCTGCGCGTTTTGTAGCGCTTGATATGTGCGAGCAATTCCGATTTTTTCTACTTCGTCTTCAGTATCACGCAAACCTGCTGTATCAATAATATGCAATGGTAAACCATTGATTTGTATCAAACTTTTTATAGAGTCGCGCGTTGTACCAGCAATCGGCGTAACAATTGCCACTTCTTCGCCGCTTAATTGATTCATTAAGCTGGATTTCCCCACATTGGGTTGTCCGACCAAGACAATGTGCATACCTTCACGCAACAAACTGCCCTGTTTAGCTTTTGTAAATACAGATTTTAATTCAAAAATAATTGCCGCTAATTTTTCAGCCACTTTGCCTTGGCTAATAAAATCGATTTCTTCTTCGGGAAAATCCAAACAAGCTTCTACATACATGCGCAAATTAATCAGCTTAGCTAATACTGAATTAATGCTATTTGAAAATTCGCCTGATAAGGATCGTACTGCGCTACGTGCTGCTTCAACCGTTGAAGCATTAATCACATCTGCAACCGCTTCAGCTTGTGCTAAATCTATTTTGTCATTCAGGTAAGCACGTTTGGTAAATTCGCCTGGTTCGGCTTGGCGCGCGCCCAATTGAATGCAACGCGCTAACAGTAGCTGCATCAGCGCAGTGCCGCCGTGTGCTTGTAGTTCCAATACATCTTCGCCAGTATAAGAATGGGGATTTTGATAGTAAATCGCAATACCGCGGTCGATTAACTGTTGATGCTCATCGTAAAAAGGCAAATATGCCGCATAGCGCGGGGCAGGGCATGCGCCAAGAATTTGTGTCGCAATGGATTGGCTTAAAGGGCCAGAAACGCGCACAACGCCAATGCCGCCCGCGCCACTCGCGGTGGCAATGGCGGCAATGGTGTCATTGGTAATTAACATGCAGTTTCACCAGACAATTAAAGCAGGCGATTTAAATAACGCCTATTTTTTGATGTTGCCTTTTTTGGCAAGCGCAGCCGCGTGAATGGTTTTGTTCACATACCATTGTTGCGCGATAGACAATATATTGTTTACCAACCAATACAACACCAAACCAGCAGGGAAGAAGAAGAAGAACACACTAAACACCACTGGCATGATTTTCATCACTTTTGCTTGAAGTGGGTCAGTCGGCGCTGGGTTTAGAAAGGTTTGAATAATCATGGTCGCGCCCATTAAAATCGGCAAAATAAACCATGGGTCGGTCGCGGATAGATCTTGAATCCAGCCAAAAAATGGCGCATGGCGCAATTCAACAGAGGCGAGCAATACCCAATAAAGTGCAATAAAAACAGGAATTTGCACAATTATTGGTAAACAGCCACCCATTGGATTAATTTTTTCGGTGCGATACATTTCAAGCATGGCTTGCTGCATTTTTTGTTTGTCGTCGCCAAACTTTTCTTTCATGCTTTGTAAGCGCGGTGCCAATTCGCGCATTTGCGCCATTGATTTATAGCTAGCTGCTGAAAGCGGGAAGAATACTGCTTTGATCAATACCGTGAGTAAAATAATCGCCACACCCCAATTATTTACTAGGCTATGAATTTTTGATAATACCCAAAACAGTGGTTTAGCAATAATGGTTAACCAACCATAATCTACCGTATATTCCAAGCCTGGTGCAGCTTTGGTTAATACCTCTTCAACTTGCGGCCCTGCAAATAATTGAGCGCCAATTTCAGTTGTCGTACCAGCGGCAATACTTGCATTCGGTGTCACAACACCCACTGCATAAATATTATCGGATAATTTTTTTGTATAAAACTCACGCTCAACGCCTGCTCTTGGAATCCATGCACTGGCAAAGTAGTGTTGCACCAAACCGACCCAACCATCTTTAGTGGTTTTAGATAAATCGGTTTTTGCCATTTCACTAAACTTAATTTTTTTGAATTTATCAGCTTCAGTAAAATATGCGCCACCAGTGAAAGTAGGCATCATCATAGAGCCTTGATTCGATTCACTATCGTGCACGATTTGGTAATAAGCAGACGGCGTAATCGCTGCTGCACTACCGTTATTGATTTGGTAACGTACATCAATCACATAACTGTTACGATGAAAAATATAGATTTTATCAACACTAACTCCGTTGCCAGTCCAAGAAAGACGTACTTCTTGTGTGTCTTGGCCATCAACCAAACTGTAATCGCTGTCAGAACTTGTAAACTGTGACTTATGATTCGGTAAATCAGCGCCCATCAAACCTGATTGCGCTACATAAAACATAGGCTTAAAGGCATCATCCATTAATACAAAACGGCCATTTTTAGTGTCAGACGCAGCGTGCTGATTCAACACCAAATGACGCAGATCACCGCCGACAGTATCAATTTCAGCTTCAAATAAATCTGTTTTAACTTTAACCCGCTGTCCTGTAGCCAATTTAAAACTACCATCATTTATATTGGCTTGCGCTGCACCGGTTGCATTGCCTGTTGCTACGCCATTAGCGTTAGACGATGTTTGAACAGTAGCTTGAGGATCAATGGCAGGAGTATTTTTTTGCTGCCAAGCATCCCACAACATCATGATTGAAAAAGAAAAAATGACAAATAAAATTAAACGGCGTGTATCCATAGGTTTTTTATAATCGATCAGTTAATTAATTCGTCTGTTATAAAGATTAGAAATGTTAATCATATAATAAACGAGAGTTGTTAAATATTAAGGTACAGGGTCACTGCCACCAGCATGCCAAGGATGGCAACGTGCTAAACGTTTGATGGTTAAAACGACACCGCTTAAAGCGCCATGTTTTTGTATACAGGCAATCGCATAATGTGAACAAGTTGGATGGAATCGGCATTGTTGTCCAAAAAATGGGCTTAATGCGACTTGATACAACCGAATACATGCGATCAAAAATCGTGTCATGGTTACATTCTATAATTACAGAGGTAGTTATTGCTACGCATCTGTTTTTATTACTACTTTTTCTGTATTTTTTGCAATTAACTTCAATATCAATTGCTCAAACTCTTGCTTAACCATATTAAAATCCGCTTTTTCAAACGTCTTTTGCACTTGAATCACCAAATCAATTGACGGTAAATTGTGCTGATTTAATCTAAAAAACTCTCGCAAAACACGCCGCATATAATTACGCTTAACGGCTAATTTGGCTGTTCTTTTTGCCACAATTAAACCCAAGCGCGGTCTATTTAGTGGATTTGGCTTAAAGCGCATAACTAAATAAGGTGCAGCAATTCGTTTACGCAAATTAAAAACGGATGAAAAATCATCCGTTTTTATTAGCTTGGCTTGTTTAGGTAAACTAAACATGACCATTTTTTTCATTAATCGTTAATCACCCAGAATATTAAAACAGGCAGTTAACGTAATAATTACAGGCCTTTCTTAAAGACCTAGGCGCGAACGACCTTTAGCACGACGAGCTGCAATAACAGCACGGCCACCTTTAGTTTTCATGCGCACTAAAAAACCATGCGTACGTGCACGACGTGTTTTAGAAGGTTGGTAGGTACGTTTCATTTAATTCTCCGCAAAAGCAATATGCAACAAAGCCCTCTATTAAACACGATTGTGCTCTGTTCTGTCAACCTATATTTAGTTTAACAATCAAGCCAATTGCCTGTGGATAAGTAAGACTAAACCAGCTAAAATAGAAAGATTAACGTACGATTATTGCCTTAACGTTTTATCATTATATATAGATTAAAAATGGCGGTTAATTGACGATTGGTATCAATTAACCAATAGCTTACTGATTAGCAAACGATTGATTTTAAACACATTAACAACACTAACGCTTGGGAGGGCAGAAAACAGATGCATAATTTTTGGCCTACTTGCCTTAGTCGTTTCGAACAAGAATTATCTACACAGCAATTTAACACTTGGATTAAACCCCTACAAACAGAGTTGATTGAAATCGCGCCAGGAAGCAATGCTATTCGCGTGCTCGCGCCAAATAAATTTGTGCAGCAATGGGTAAAAGATCGGTTTTTAAACAAAATTGAATCGATTGCTGCAGAATTATTGCCAAACAACTTCACTGTTGAGCTTTGTATTAATCAATCGAAGCCTGAAAATAAAGAAAAAAACAATCTTAGAAAAAATCCTACTCAAAATTTAAGCGAAATGACTCGTCCTTCGGTTTTGCAGAAAACTAACGAATCAAAAAACGCATCTATCAAAATAGCTAATCCACGTAGTGCAGAACGCGCATCTGGATTAAATACTAGTTTTAATTTTGATAACTATGTCACTGGTCGTGCCAACCAACTTGCGCGCGCTGCGGCTATTCAAGTGGCGGATAATCCTGGTCAATCGTATAACCCTCTGTTTATTTACGGCGGTGTGGGTTTAGGTAAAACACATTTACTGCAAGCTATCGGCAACCAATTAAAACAACAAAAACCGGATGCTAATATTCGTTATTTACATGCAGAACGATATGTTTCTGATGTGGTAAAGGCTTATGAAAATAAAGCTTTTGATGAATTTAAGCGGCAATACCATTCGCTGGATTTATTATTAATTGATGATATTCAATTTTTTGCTAAGAAAAATCGTACACAAGAAGAATTTTTCTATGCATTTAATACCTTAATTGAAGAAAAAAAACAGATTGTTATTACCTGTGATACGTATCCTAAAGAAATTGCCGATGTAGATGAACGGTTACGTACGCGTTTTAGTTGGGGCTTAACCGTTGCGGTAGAGCCGCCTGAGTTAGAAATGCGTGTAGCTATTTTGCTAAAAAAAGCGGAAGAATCTAAAGTGCATATATCGGAAGATGTGGCTTTTTTTGTGGCGAAGCAGATACGATCTAGCGTACGTGAGTTGGAAGGTGCTTTGAATAGAATCGTAGCCATGGCGAATTTTACTGGCCATGCTATTGATATTCATTTAGCTAAAGATGCGCTACGTGATTTAATTGCGGTGCGTGGCCGCCAAATTACCATTGAGAACATCCAAAAAACCGTTGCTGACTATTACAAGATAAAAGTAGGCGAAATGTACAGCAAAAAGCGTTCGCGCAACTTTGCTAGGCCCAGACAAATTGCCATGAGTTTGGCGCGCGAATTAACCAATCATAGCTTTCCTGAAATTGGGGAAGCTTTTGGCAGTCGTCACCATACAACTGTGATGCACGCTTGTGATGAAATTGAACAATTGCGCTTAAATGATCAAACCATTGCACGAGATTTAGGGTTTTTAACGCAAGTTATTCGTGATTAATGTGCAAAAATAAATGATTAAAATGTGATGTAGTACTGTGGATAAAAGTGCTTTTAGCTTGTGGGTAGAATAAGAATAAAACGCGATTTTTCTAAATTGACTTTTTAATACACAATTAATACACAGCAGTAAGTAGAGTTATAAACAACAGAAAAACGTATTTAACTATTTGATTTTAAAATGATTTAAAAGATATACACAGAAAAACGCTACATTATTATTACTATTATTTTTTTATATTATTATTTATATAAAACTAACTATTTAAAAAAAACGGTATTACCTTAGGAATTTAAACCATGCAAATTAAAATAAATCGTGAAACTTTGCTAAAGCCATTAATGAATGTCACCAGTATTGTAGAAAGACGACACACTCTACCGATACTTTCAAATTTATTATTAGAAGCTAAAAATAACCAACTGCAATTAACCGCAACCGATTTAGAAATGCAAATTTCATTAAACGTTGAAAACAACTTCAGTGGTGAATTATCTACGACTATTTCAGCAAAAAAATTCTTGGATATTTGCCGCTCATTACCAGAGTCTGCTGATATCGACATGATCACTAATGATAGCCGCATGACAGTAAAGGCCGGCAAAAGCCGGTTTAATTTACAAACGCTTCCCGCTGCTGATTACCCAGTGATGACAAAGGCAACAGGCCAAGGTGTTAATATCACTATTAGTCAAATCGCATTAAAGAAGCTATTTAAACAAGTTGAGTTTGCTATGGCGCAACAAGATATTCGCTATTATTTGAATGGCTTGTTATTGGAAGTGATTGAAGATAATTTAAATGTTGTGGGCACAGACGGTCATCGTTTGAGTTTTAGTTCTATTAAACTCAACCAGAGTTATGATAAGACCGATGTAATAGTGCCACGTAAAACCGTGATAGAGCTGATTAAATTATTAAACGATTCTGAAGAAGAAGTAGTGGTTGAGATAAATGCTGGCCAAGTTAATTTTTCTTTTAGCGATATCCGTTTAATTTCAAAAGTCATTGATGGTAAATTTCCTGATTATCACCGTGTGATTCCAACAGGCCATCAAAATACATTTAGTGTGAATCGCTTAGCGGTATTAACAGCCATGCAACGCGCTTCTATTCTATCGAATGAGAAATATCGCGGCATTCGTATGGTATTAAGTAACAATAATTTAAAATTAATTAGCACCAATACCGAACAAGAAGAAGCAGAAGAAGAGTTGGAAATTGAATATACACAAGATGGTTTGGATATTGGTTTTAATGTGACTTATTTGATTGATGTATTGAATAATGTCAGTGATGAGAATATTAACTTTTCATTTGCAGATGCAAATAGCAGCTGCTTAATTACCGTACCAAATGATCAAAACTATAAATATGTTGTGATGCCAATGCGCATTTAACTTGTAAAAGTTTCACGTGAAACAAGTCGTTAAAAGTAAGTAGTAAACCCATTAATAATGAGTAAAGAAAATAGTATGGTTAATACCCCAAAAGCACAACCAGAATACAATTCAGACAGCATTAAGATTTTAGAAGGCTTGGATGCGGTACGTAAACGCCCTGGTATGTACATCGGCGATACATCCGATGGCTCTGGTTTGCATCATATGGTATTTGAAGTGCTGGATAACGCGATTGACGAAGCTTTAGCTGGGCATTGTGATGATATTAAGGTGATTATCCACCCAGATAATTCGATTAGTGTATCGGACAATGGTCGCGGTATTCCAACCGATGTAAAAGATGATGATAAGCACGACCCGAAACGTTCTGCTGCAGAAATTGTGATGACAGAATTACATGCGGGCGGTAAGTTTGACCAAAACTCTTACAAAGTATCTGGCGGTTTGCATGGCGTAGGTGTTTCTGTGGTGAATGCGCTTTCAGATTGGTTGCGTTTAAAGATTTATCGCAAAGGCGAAGTGCATCAAATGGAATTTCAGCGCGGAGTGCCGATGGCGCCGCTTGCATTAACTGGAAAAACCGACAAAAAAGGCACAGAAGTACACTTTTTAGCCTCTATTGAAACATTTGTGTTGGTGGAATATCACTTTGAAATTTTAGCGAAACGTATCCGCGAATTGTCATTTTTGAATGATGGCGTAAAAATTGAGTTGATTGATCAACGCACGGGTAAAAGTGAAAATTTCGCTCACGCAGGCGGTATAAAATCCTTTGTTGAATATATTAATCGCAGTAAAACCGTCATGCATCCAAAGACGTTTTACGCCAGCGGCGAAAAAGATGGCATGATCATTGAAGTGGCTATGCAG
Organism: Pseudomonadota bacterium; assembly: GCA_040387515.1. Lineage (GTDB taxonomy): Bacteria > Pseudomonadota > Gammaproteobacteria > Burkholderiales > Methylophilaceae > Methylotenera_A. The sequence continues at coordinate 17,949 of JAZKDP010000032.1, read as the reverse complement.
TGGAATGATAGCTACTCTGAAACCGTCCAATGCTTTACCAATAATATTCCGCAACGCGACGGTGGCACGCATTTAACAGGCTTACGCAACGCCATGACGCGCACGTTGAATCAATATATTGAGCAATCTGAAATAGCAAAAAAAGCCAAAGTAGAAACTACAGGCGATGATATGCGTGAAGGCATTACTTGTGTTCTATCGGTTAAAGTGCCAGATCCTAAATTTTCATCACAAACCAAAGATAAGTTAGTCTCTAGCGAAGTACAACCAGTTGTTTCTGAAGTGGTTTCAGCTAAACTGGCTGAATTTTTAGCCGAAAATCCAGTGGATGCAAAAATCATCTGCGGCAAAATTGTAGAAGCAGCGCGTGCTCGCGAAGCAGCACGTAAGGCGCGTGAAATCACACGCCGTAAAGGCGTGATGGATACAATGGGCTTGCCAGGAAAATTGGCAGATTGCCAAGAACGCGACCCAGCAAAATGCGAGTTGTATCTAGTCGAGGGTGACTCTGCGGGTGGTTCAGCCAAACAGGGGCGTGATCGTAAGAATCAGGCTATTTTGCCGCTTAAGGGTAAGATTTTAAACGTGGAAAAAGCGCGTTTCGATAAACTATTAGGCTCACAAGAGATCGCCACGTTAATTACCGCACTTGGCACTAGCATTGGCAAGGCAGATTTTAATGTTGAAAAATTGCGTTATCACCGCATTATTATTATGACGGATGCGGACGTTGATGGTGCGCACATTCGTACATTATTGTTGACATTCTTTTATCGTCAAATGACGGAATTAGTAGAACGTGGCCATATTTATATCGCGCAACCACCTTTGTACAAAGTGAAACAAGGTAAAGATGAGCGCTACCTCAAGGATCAGCAAGAGTTAGATATTTATCTGCTAAATTCCGCATTAAAAGGTGCTGAGCTGGATACCAAAACCAACGCAGGCATTTTAACTGGTGAACCATTAGCAGAAATTGCCAAACAAATGGTGTTAACTGAAGCCGTCATTCGCCGCATCGCCGCGTTGTATGACGAAAGCGTATTGCGCGCGATTCAAGATGTGGGTGATATTAATTTAAGCGACGAAGCTAATGCCAATAAAGTGGCGGAACAATTGCGTCCGATTTTAGGTGCGATTGGCAGCGAAGTGATTGTTGCGTTTGATGCAGAGTCCAATGCGTATCGTTTAGAAGTGAATAAATACGTACACGGCAATTTGCAATGCTGCGTGATTGATGCCGAGTTTTTAAGTAGCGGCGATTACAGACAAATTAATAAAGCATCTACTTTGTTACAAGGCCTAATAGGCACAGGCGCTACGATTAAACGTAACGACAAAGAACAAACAGTGAGTACGTTTAAACAAGCCTTAGATTGGCTGTTGGGCGAAGCAAGAAACACACTTAATATCCAACGCTATAAAGGTTTGGGTGAGATGAATCCATCGCAGTTGTGGGAAACCACGATGGATCCGACCGTTCGTCGTTTGCTTAAAGTACAGATTGATGATGCGATTGCTGCAGATGAAATTTTCACTACATTAATGGGCGACAATGTTGAACCTAGGCGTGCGTTTATTGAAAGCAATGCGCTGCGAGCAGGCAATTTGGATGTTTAATTGTGTGTAGTTTCTCTTTAAACTTTAGATAATTCTCAAAAATCGAGATAATGAAAGAAAACAAAAAGCCCTTTAAGGGCTTTTTGTTTTAAGTTTAATATAACCAATATTCGCTTTCGACGGTGGATCCAATTAATCAAAGTAACCATTCATTTCACTAGTTAAACTCCTTAAAATCGAAGATATGCAGATTGCCAATCTGACTATGAGCTGTAGTGAAAAATCTTATTGCGTAAAGAGGCCACTAGCAGTAAATCGTACTTTGTTAATACCACCAAATTTGTAGTCCAAATCTTACGTTTATTTAGTCAAATTGCTGATAAAAATCGCTAATGGCTTAGTCTACCTTTAGCAAAGTGATTAATTATCCCATGAGGAGATTTACTATGCGGACTGACCTTATTAAATTTAAATCGTTGTTGCTTACTTTGAGCATCCAACTACTATTTTCAAGCGGTCTTTCATTGGCTGACCAGAGTTTTGTCGATACCAAGACAGGTCAAGCAATGAAAATTGACTCTGGACTTTTTAATACCGAACAGTCCAAAAAGTTCCTGAGTACTGGTGAAAACCCTTACAACGGCAATGCACAGGCCATTGCCAGTGGTAAAAAACATTATCAGACTTATTCCTGTGCTCAATGCCATGGTGCTCAAGCTCAGGGCCAAACTGCCGCTGGTCTCACAGGCCCTAGATACAATCATTCCAAGAGTGCTACGGATAAGGGAATGTTCGAAATTATCTGGGCAGGAACCAATGGCGGGATGAGCGGCAAAGGCAAGGGTGTCATGGACCCTAGTAACCACAGTAATGGATTGTCTCCTGATGAGACTTTAAAGGTGATTGCGTGGATTAGAGGCCAAGGCGGAACTACAAAGTAGAGCGGTCTATACCTGATAGTTATTTTCATTAAGTAGCTAATCTGGCTTGGTGAAGTGGTTAAGTGCTGAAATAAAAAAGCCCCTAATGAAAATCAAGGGCTTTTTTTAAACAACTTATTCATTTTTGACCCTATAAACGAAGCGTTACCAAAAGTTATATATCATTTGATATTACCGACGTTTTCTAACACGAACCTCTCTACGTGGAATGTAATAACCACAGCTGCTATCGGATATTGAGTCTTTTGAAAATAATCAACTGGTTGATTTATCCGGTACCGAAATGATTGGACATGCAACTCCAATGACAATTGCCAGCAAGTGGTATACGGATGGAACAATAGGTATAGCACTCAGCTTTGGTATAAATTCAAAAGCAAATACAACCATTGGAAGGAATACAAGCCACTTCTCACCAATGATTACTCCTCTAACGAAGCATATCCAGAAAAGAATTAACATTGCACCTAGGTGCAAAATAAATGGAAAATTAAATAAATGAGTATCCGCAGCAGCGTCTAAACCTTGAACAATAGGTGACTGGGAGCCTAAATGTGCTGAATAATAGCTAAGCAGCATAAAAATAACGTAAGAACTGACAAATATTCTAGTATTGGCTAATGTTTTTCTCATTATTTAATTCTCCTTAGTATTAATTATTGGCAACACTAACAACTTTTAGCCGTCTAGAAGGATCGTTTGGGAAAGTCCAATCGATAGCTTGTCCTTCTTTAAGACCTAATAGCGCTGAACCTACTGGTGAAAGTACGGAAATTTTTCCATGAGTTAAATCAGCTTCTTCTGGAAACACCAATTCCACCTCACGGCTTACTCCATTGCTTTCATCAAAATACACAACACGTGAATTCATTCTGACGACATTTAACGGTACTTGATCTGCCGGCACTACTACAGCCCGGCTCAATTCGTCTCCCAATAATCCATTTTTATCAAGTCTAAACAAACGGTTATAGTCATTATCTGAAATGATTAAATCTTCAATTTCCATAGTGGTATCCATTCCAAACATAAAGAAAAACGCCACACTGAATGGCCGACGATGCATATTAGTGCATTTACCTAGATTAAATTAGTCCACTAAACCGAACATAATTGTTTCCTGTAGGGAGACAATAGACCTACAATAAGCACATGTATGATTTGAATCTAATGGTTATTTTTGCTCATGTGGTCAATGAGCAAAGTTTTTCTGCCGCAGCTAGAAAGCTTGGCGTTTCCAGATCGTCCGTCAGTAAAGCTGTTGCAAAATTAGAACATGCGCTTGGTGCTAGCTTGCTTAATCGAAGCACACGGCATTTAAGTTTGACCGAGGTTGGTAGGGTTTTCTTTGATCATTGCTCTCGCATTAGCAATGAGGCTGATGAAGCGCGCCAGATGATTGATAGCCTGAACGCTCAGCCGCGTGGCGTACTTAAAGTTGCTGTATCTGTAGCATTCGGGACGCTGCATATTGCACCAGCGATTGCGGATTTTATGCGCGTTTATCCCGAACTTAGTATTGATATGACTATCACGGACCGCATCGTTGATTTGGCTGAAGAGGGCTATGATGTGATCATCTGTGTTGCCAGCGATTTGCCACAGACCTTAATCGCTAGAAAATTAGCGCCTATACGCCGCAAATTATGTGCAACTCCAGAATATTTTGAGGAGTTTGGTGTACCACTTCTACCGCAGGATCTAATGAGTCACAACTGTTTAGATTACATTCATTCTGGTGACAAGGGTTTATGGCGTTTTAATGGGCCAGGCGGGGAAGTTTCTGTACCTGTTTCGGGCAGATTGCGCATCAATGATGATGAAGCTTTATCGCAAGTTGTCTTAGGCGGGTTTGGTTTGGCATTACTACCGACTTTTATTATTGGTAAAGATATCCAGGCTAAACGACTTAAGTCAGTATTGTCAGAATATATTCCTGTGTATCAGCATGTCTATGCGCTATATTTGCCAAAGCGAAATCTGCCATTGAAAATTCGTGTGTTAATTGATTTCCTAATGGAGCGTTTTGGCGCTGAACCATACTGGGATATTGAATAAATCAATAGGCTTAAACCACCCAAAAATGGCCAAATTTGAAGCGATACAATCTCAGCTAGATGCGATTAATCTACTAAAATGACTGTTATTACAACTAGAAGTAAGTGATGGATATTGATGACTGCTCATTCCGAACAACGCAACAACCCTTTACATGGCATCACGCTGGAAGCGGTAGTCACTTCCTTATTTGACCATTACGGCTGGGATGGCTTAGCTGAGCGAATACCAGTGAATTGCTTTACGAACGATCCAAGCATTAAATCAAGCCTTAAATTTTTACGCAAAACGCCTTGGGCGCGTGATAAGGTCGAACGACTGTATTTATCAATGCTAGAAAATGGTGGTTAACACATAAAACTTAATGCACTTTAAAAAGCATAAATCATTCTTAATCCAAATAATTTCTCAGACTTTTTAGCCAAGTTTAATTTGGAAATACCTGTACCAGCCTGAATTGTTACATTACTGTTGATATCCATATGTACTTGCGGCGTAACACTATATCGCCACTGACCTTTTGAGCTTACTTCATGGTTCAGCTCTAAACCAAACGTATATCTCGGTGTGAGGTCATAAAACAAGTTGTTGTTTATTAATCCTATGGCATTACTACTTTTTCCAAATTCTGGTTTTCTCAATCCAATCATGTTTAATGTGCTCCATTGCCCTAAAAAGCGGTAGCCATTTATATATAAAATATCCGATGAGTACTTGGCTGTATCACGATTTTTCTTGGTGATGACCTGCCAGCCGTGAATCATATTGGGATTACCAAGATTATTGGAAAAAGTGCCTTGCAACGCGACTTTATAATCAGTGACTTCAGAGTTCTCGGTGGGAAGTTCCAATTCAAATGCTAATCCATCGGCGAAAGCGTATTCAATTTCTGGTGCCCATTCCAGTGGTCCGCCATTAATGCCTTGTTGGGCAAGTGTATTGATTTCCAGTTCGCCTTTTTTTGCACCTAATGGCCTGACTAAATCAAATAATAACGGCTCTGGAATATGTGGATTTCCGCTACTTAAAGCAGCTGAACCTTCAGTAAAATCAGCATGTGCAGCCATTGTTGCGGATAATGCGATAATTGTAAAAATAGAGTAAAAGCAGAATTTAATACGTTTCATAACTTAACTAACAACTTTAAATATTTAAATAATAGTGAATTGATCAACAACTGAAGTTGTCATGACTTAACAGAAACACAAAGAGTGCAGTAGCCGTAGAACAAAATCTAAACTAAATCTGCATTGTATCGGCAAGTATATTTGCTTTTAGTTCCCAATTTAAATCAATAGCTGAACTTGGATTAACTGCCAAGTTGATTACATTTTAGATTAAACCATTCCTTACAATCCAAGTCAGTCATAGTAATTACAATTTATTTTAAGTTAACAAAGAGAACATTTATTTAATGATGGATGACCTAAATTTAACCATTGAATGGTTGGCAAATCGTGCCGCGCTACAAACCTTCGTTTATTCTGGCTTACTCATATTAATTGCTTGGTTCGTCAATTCTGTCGTTAAAGTTTTGTTGATTAAAATAGCATTCAATCTGCTGAGTGTTATCTCACTTGAGAACGTACGTTCTGGTAATAAACTCATTAAACGCTTAGCAAACATACTTCCCGCTATCGTTATTGCTATTGGTATTCCTTTTATCCCAGGAGTCCCTGATGTCATCGATACAATCATCCAGAATATTGCGAATGCTTTTATCGTGCTGACCATTGCACTTGCCGCAAACGATGCATTGAATGTTGGTAATAGCCTGTATTTAAAGCGGCCAGATGCGCATCTTCACCCAATCAAAGGCTACATACAGGTTGCTAAACTAGTTGTAATCATTATTGCGACGATATTAATCGTGGCAACTCTCATTGATCGTTCGCCGGTCATATTACTATCTGGCGTTGGCGCTATGGCGGCAGTTTTGATGTTGATTTTTCAAGACACTATCTTATCTTTAGTCGCAAGCATTCAAATAAACTCAAATGATATTGTGCGGGTAGGCGACTGGATCGAAATGCCTCAATTAAATGCAGATGGCGATGTGATTGATGTCGCGCTTCACACCGTTAAAGTGCAGAACTGGGACAAAACGATTACGACTATTCCGACCAAAAAGTTGATATCCGAGTCTTTTAAAAACTGGCGCGGCATGCAGGAATCAGGCGGACGCAGAATTAAAAGAACGCTTTATATTGACCAAAATAGTATTCGTTTTATTGATGCGGATACGCTGGTAAAAATGCAGTCTTTTGGTGTGCTTAAAGATTTTATTAGACATAAATCGAGTGAACTGGATGAGTGGAATAAAAAGTTAGCCGATAAAGGGCTTGAACAAGTTAACGCTCGAAAAATGACAAATATCGGTAATTTTCGTGCTTACGTAGAGCTATATTTACGCAACCATCAGAACATTCATCAAGACATGACGTTGTTAGTGCGTCAACTTAATCCAACGCCAAATGGTTTACCAATCGAAATCTACTGTTTCACTAAAACCGTCAAGTGGGCGGAGTATGAATCCATTCAATCGGATATTTTCGATCATCTTTTTGCCATCATTAACCACTTTGAACTGAGAGTATTCCAAAATCCAAGTGGTCTGGATTTTGCGGCTTATGGTTCTGCTAAAGAGCAAGCAGCATAAATAAATATTACGGTATTAAATAATTGTATTAATCAGACCACCTTCAACATGAATTGCCGATCCGTTTGTTGCCGCAGATAATGGGCTTGCAAGATAGGCGACTGTGCTGGCAATTTCCTCAGGTTCAATTAAGCGCTGCAATAGTGAGGCAGAGCGGTGTTTTGTAAAGAACTCAGCTTCAATCTCTTGTTCAGGTGCGTTTGGGTCACTTGCCACACTGCGTAAAAAGTCAAAAATACCTTCAGAACGAGTCGGGCCTGGCAGTACAGAATTGACAGTGACGCCAGTGCCTTTGGTAAGATTAGCCAAACCGCGCGCAATAGAAAGTTGGGCGGTTTTCGTTGTGGCGTAGTGAATCATATCGGATGGAATCATGAGGGCTGACTCACTGGAAATAAAAATAATACGCCCCCAATTGCGCGCCAACATACCAGCAAAATAGGCGCGTGATAGTCGCACACCGCTCATCACATTCACGTTAAAGAATTTAAGCCAATCTGCATCGGTGATATCAGCAAATTGTTTGCTTTCGTAAATGCCAAGATTATTGATCAAGATATCGACGTGGCTGACTTCTTTAAGCATTAATTGCATGCCATTTTCGGTAGTAATGTCGGCCAAAATACCACGTACATTCTTTCTGCCTGATGACTGAATGGATTGAACAGATTCATTCAGTTTCGTTTGATCTCGACCTGTCACAATAACATCTGCGCCTTCTATCGCTAAGGTGCGTGCAATCTCCAAGCCAATACCGGCCGTTGATCCAGTGACTAATGCGGTTTTCTTATTTAGCTGTAAATCCATGATTTCCCTTTTGAGTAGTTTTACCAGTCAATCTATCTGGCCATCATGACAGCAACTATTTATTTTTACAATTGGCTGTAACGGCATATTAATTGTGAAAATAATGCACAAATTTAAGCGGTTTGCGTGGTAAGTGCTATTAACTATTAAGAAAGAGTATTTTATTTTGCTAAGTTTCTGGAGATATAGAACTAATCAGCATTCTGCATATCAACACTGTTGATTAAAAATATTAAATAGTCATGCTTAAGTAATAATGTCCAACTAATAATCTTAAATACCGTTTTATAATTGATAAGCTACAATCAAAGATTGCGCACAAAGCGTAGGCCTGTATCAATAATCAAAAAATTTGCGTCATGGATAATCATTGCGGATATTTAGCTTACTTTATTCAAATGAGTACTCTATAAGCTTGCCAAAAAAATTAAAAGGTTGATATGTTCAACGTAGTAAGTATTGCTCTAAAGCGCCCGTACACGTTCGTGGTGATGGCATTGTTGATGCTCATCGCTGGCACACTATCTGCGTTACGAAGCCCTGTAGATATTTTCCCTGAGATTCGTATTCCGGTGATTGCGGTGGCATGGCAATATGCTGGATTGCCGGCTGATGACATGGCAGGGCGCATCACTACGCTGTACCAACGAAGTCTCACTACCACAGTGAACGACATCGAGCATATTGAAGCTAACTCCTACACCGGTTTTGGTATCGTCAAAATATTCTTCCAGCCGGGCGTTGATATTGCTACTGCAAATGCTCAGGTAACTGCCATTTCACAAGTGGTGACGCGGCAAATGCCAGCCGGCACAACGCCACCACTCATTTTAAACTATAGTGCGTCCACGGTTCCAATCCTGCAGATTGCACTTTCTGGTAAGGGCTTGTCTGAGCAAAATCTGGCCGACTTAGGTCTTAATGCAGTTCGTTTGCGTTTAGTAACCGTGCCTGGCGCTGGGATACCATTTCCGTTTGGTGGTAAAAGTCGTCAAGTACAAATTGATCTTGATCCATCAGCCATTCAAGCGCGTGGTCTTTCTGCGCAAGATGTTGCTAATGCCTTGGCAGCACACAATCTGATATTGCCGGTTGGCACGCAAAAGATAGGTAGTTTTGAATATACGCTCAACCTTAATAACTCAGCATCTACAATTGAAGATTTAGGTAATCTGCCCGTTAAAGTCGTCAATGGCGCCACGGTTTATGTTCGTGATGTTGCACAGGTGCGTGATGGTAATCCGCCACAGACTAATATCGTGCATGTGGATGGTAATCGCTCGGTGTTGATGTCCGTGCTTAAAAATGGTGCAATTTCTACGCTTGATATCGTTTCAGGAATTAAAGACAAGCTTGAAGAAATCAAGCCAAGCCTGCCGGATAACTTAGTTGCGACACCGATTAATGACCAATCGTTATTCGTACGTGCTGCTATTAGCGGTGTCGCTTATGAAGGCATTTTGGCGGCGGCACTCACTAGTTTGATGATATTGCTGTTCTTGGGTAGCTGGCGCTCTACAATAATTATTGCTATCTCAATACCGCTTTCCATCTTGGGCGCCATCATGGGTCTTTCTGCTATTGGGGAAACGCTTAACATTATGACCTTGGGCGGCTTGGCGCTTGCCGTCGGCATATTGGTCGATGATGCGACTGTGACGATTGAAAACATCAACTGGCACTTAGAGCAAGGCAAGGAAGTTGAAGAGTCAATCTTAGACGGCGCAGCGCAAATCGTGACACCAGCATTTGTATCATTATTATGTATTTGTATCGTATTTGTGCCAATGTTCTTCTTGGAAGGCGTGTCGCGCTTCCTGTTCGTACCGATGGCAGAAGCAGTGATGTTCGCGATGGTGAGCTCATTTATATTGTCGCGTACGTTAGTGCCAACAATGGCGAATTATTTACTTCAAAAGCATGCGCCGCATACTGATGAACATGGCACTGTCACCACGCCGACAAAGAATCCGTTTGTGCATTTTCAGCGTGGTTTTGAAGCACGTTTTGAGCGTTTTCGTGCAGGTTATAAAGGTATATTGGAAATGGCGGTTGCGCATCGCCGAATCTTTGTAACGGGCTTTTTAGCGGTGATTATGCTGTCATTCTTGCTGATTCCATTCCTCGGTCAAAACTTTTTCCCAGCGGTCGATAGTGGGCAGATACTCATGCATGCACGCGTGCCTGTTGGTACTCGTGTGGAAGATACTGCTGCGCGCTTTGCACTCATACAAGAGGCGATTAAAAAGGTGATTCCGCCTGAAGAAATTGTCACGATTGTAGATAACATCGGTATACCAATCAGTAGTATCAACATGACTTACAACAATACTGGCTTGATTGGTGCACAGGATGGCGACATACAGATTGCCCTTAAAAAAGGTCACGCACCAACGGCTGATTATGTGCGCAAACTACGCGAAGTACTGCCGCAGCAGTTTCCAGGCACGACATTTTCGTTTCCACCAGCTGATATCGTTAGCCAAATATTGAATTTTGGCTCGCCCGCACCGATTGATTTACAGATACGTGGTGGCAAGCTTGACGATAATTTTGATTATGCCAATAAATTATTGGAAAAAATTCGCTTGGTTCCTGGTGTGGCTGATGCGCGTATTCAACAATCACGCGCCAGACCTGTGTTTGATATTAATGTTGATCGCACCCGTTCACAAGAGGTGGGAATTAGCACTAGGGATGTGACCAATAGCCTAGTTGTTAATCTGGCGGGTAGTTCGCAAGTTGCGCCTACTTTCTGGTTGAACCCAGCCAATGGCGTGTCTTATCCTATTGTGTTACAAACACCGCAATATCGTCTTGATAGCTTAAATGCTTTAGCTAGCTTACCGATTAGCAGTGCTGGCGGTGCGCCACAAACATTAGGTGCACTGGCAACATTCAAACGTAGTACAGGCAACGCGGTGGTCAGCCAATATGATATTCAAGCAATGGTGCAAATCAATGCAACGACACAAGATCGCGATTTAGGTGCTGTCGCTAAAGATATCCGAAAGATTATTGCAGACACGGCAGATCAAGTACCAAAAGGTGCGACTGTCGCGTTATTAGGCCAAGTAAAAACCATGGATAGTGCTTTCTCAGGTTTGTTATATGGGTTGCTTGGCGCCATCGTGTTAATTTATCTGCTGATTGTGGTTAACTTCCAGTCATGGAGTGACCCATTTGTGATTATTACGGCATTGCCAGCGGCTCTGGCAGGTATCGTATGGATGTTATTTGTAACCTATACGCCGTTATCTGTGCCGGCTTTAACGGGTGCCATCATGTGTATGGGCGTAGCGACTGCCAACAGTGTATTGGTTATCAGCTTTGCCCGTGAGCGACTGGAACAATTAGGCGATGCCACTGCCGCCGCGATTGATGCGGGCTTTGTACGCTTCCGTCCAGTATTGATGACGGCGCTAGCGATGATTATTGGTATGGCGCCTATGGCGTTAGGCTTAGGTGAGGGCGGTGAGCAGAACGCGCCATTAGGTCGCGCGGTGATTGGCGGCTTGATTTGCGCCACTGTTGCCACTCTTCTTTTCGTGCCTGTCGTGTTTAGTATTGTACATAGACGCTATAAAAAACAACCTGGCCACAATCCATCTACACCTAATTCAACTGGAGAATTTCATGCAGTCTAATCACAAACCCTCTGGTTTATTGCGCATCAGCGGTATTGTGGCCGTTATTATTGCCATTGTTGTCGTAGTGGTAGGCGTGACCACTCGTGCTAATAACCATACTGACCTAAAAAAATGGACAGACAAACAAGCCGTACCCACAGTTAGCGTAGCGTTGCCAACTGGCGCTGGTGAAGGTGCTAGCCTTGATTTGCCAGGTCGTTTTGAAGCTTACGCCCGCGCACCAATATATGCACGTGTTAGTGGCTACCTAAAAAGCTGGAAAGCAGATATCGGTACTCAAGTAAAAGCGGGGCAGTTATTGGCTGAAATCGAAACCCCTGATTTAGACCAGGAATTACTGCAAGCAAGGGCTGATTTAGCCAGTGCACAAGCGAATGTTGGCTTGGCTGAAACGACTGCCAAACGCTGGCAAGAAATGCTGGCAACAGAATCTATTTCAAAACAGGAGGTGGATGAAAAGGCAGGGGATTACACCAGCAAAAAAGCCATGGTAAAAGCAGCAGAAGCGAATGTTAACCGTATCCTCGCATTAAAAAATTACACGCGCATTGTTGCGCCGTTTAATGGATCGGTAACTGCACGTAATACGGATATTGGTGCCTTAATCAATGCTGGTAGCGGTACTGAGCTACCGCTATTTGAGATTTCCGATACGCGACAATTACGTTTGTATGTCAACGTACCGCAAAACTATGTTGGCAGTATCAAGCAAGGTACCAAGGCAAAAATTACCGTGCCAGAACATCAAGATAAAATCTACACCGCCACGGTAAAGTCGAGTTCAGGTTCTATCAATGCGGCTTCAGGCACAACCTTAGTGCAACTGGCGGTAGATAACGCCGCGGGTGAGTTGTTACCAGGCGGCTATGCCAATGTTAGCCTAGATTTGCCGGGTAATAAGACTGCTCTTAGCGTGACTGCCAGCGCATTGATCTTTGACCAAGCTGGTTTACGTGTTGCAACAGTGGATGCAGATAACAAAGTAACATTGAAAACGATTGTCATCGCGCGTGATCTTGGTAAGACGATTGAACTGCATTCTGGCGTAGACGCCACGGATCGTGTCATTGAAAATCCGCCTGATGGCATTAAAAACGGCGATCACGTCAACGTGGCTAAGAAACAATCAGAGTGATCATAAATATCTGAATTTAAAGTGACTCAGATTAAGCCATCTAAGATTAAGTCATTAACAACGCTTAAAAAGCCACGTAATGTAGGTAATTTTATTTGGTGATTTTTTTAAGCGCTTTCCAGCCTTTTTCATTCATACAGGTGATAAAACCGACGGTGACGGTTTGAGTTTTACCTTCTGGCTTATGCGCTTCACCTAGTTTTTCTACACACATATCGCTGTCCGTTTTAAAAGCATCTGGTTTCACGCCCGTTTTCCACCATGAACTCACCACATGCGTATCAAGCGGATTAGATGGTGCTGTCTTTGTTTTGGTTTTGCTTGTATTGGTATTGTTTGACCGTTGTGGTTTATTTGCAACAACCGCTTGAGAGTCGCCAGTTTTTTGTGCATTTTCAATGCTTAAGTCGCTGGTATTCTCAGCTGCTTGCAGTTCACTTTGTTCATCGACTTTAGGTTCTGCTTCGGTAAATATTTCAAAAGAATCTAATTTTTGAATCGTCCAACCGTTGTTTTCCATGCATTTTTCAATGGCAATATCGGTGTTTTTGGCTTGGCAGGATTGCCTGGTATTTTCAAGCTGGGCAACGCTCGCACCGCGTTTATACGAAAATTCACCACAAGCAGTCAGCACAATTATGATTGCCATCAGCCATAACATTTTTTTCATATTCAACATTTTAAATACCCAATTTTTCTACGTAAAAACGTCAATTTAAAGTGACTACAATATACGACTAATCTCTTTGCAATTGACTACGCAATATGACGTATTTAACTCGCCCCTACCTATCGCTAATCTAGCCACATGACAAATGCATCAGAAATGCGGGATGCGCTGGCTATTAAGTATTTACAACTGTTATCAATCTATAGGGGCATAGAAATGAATTTAATTTTTAAAAAGAGTCTACTCACATCAGCAGTATTAGCAGCATTGAGTATTTCAGCGATTCAAGCACAAGCGGCTGGAACCATTACGTTTGGTGAAGATAAATATATCAGTGTTGGTTTCGGCGCAATTGGCAGTTATAGCAGTGTAGAAGATGGCGCAGCAAACGGCGATGACCGCTCAAACGATTTCTCTTTGGATAGTGCGCGTTTGTATGTATCTGGCTCATTAAACAAATACATTAAAGGCATGTTGAACACAGAAAAATCTGGCAGCGGCGGCTCAATCGAAGTGATTGACGCTAACGTGCAATTTCAATTAACAGAAGATATCGCCATTTGGGCAGGTCGATTCTTATCACCTAGTGACCGTGCCAATATGGCAGGACCTTACTATTCAATGGGTGGTGGTTATTGGTCTAATATCGCTTCTCGCTACGGCTGGAACGGCGGTATTATTGGCCGTGATGAAGGCGTTGCGCTTGTTGGTAGCGCGTTTGATAGTAAATTAGCCTATTCATTCGGCGCGTTTGAAGGCGATAACATTTTTAGATTCAGCCCAGGCATTACCGCATTATCAGAAACGCAAGGCGACAAAGATAAACTCATGTATGCAGGCCGTTTGCAATATGACTTTTGGGATGCTGAACCCGGTTATTACGGCACAGGTAATTACTTTGGCGCAAAAGATATTTTAGCGATAGGTATCGCAGGCCGTAGCAAAAAAGATGGCGTGGTTGCCGTGGCAGGTGCTGCAGGTGATTACACTTCATACAGTGTAGACTTTTTGCTAGAGAAGAAAAATGTAGGGCCAGGTACATTCTCAGCAGAGGCAGCTTATTATGATTACGATACCGACGACGTTTTCTTAAGTGAACAAGGTAAAGCTTATTCAGCTGGTGCGGCTTATTTGTTCAATGCAAAAGCTGGCTGGGGTCAATTTATGCCATTTGTGCGCTACCAAAAGTTTGATTCAGATGCGGTCACCACAGCATCTGTGAATGGTGAAACAAAGAAATATGAGATTGGTACCAATTACGTGATGGAGCCATATAACGCTTTAATAACAGCTGCACTTTCAAAAACAAAAGTGTCTGATGCTGATTCTACTAACGCAATCAACATCGCATTGCAATTCCAGTTCTAAGAAAATCTAATATTAGTCAGCTTTAACCACACCTAAAGCCCAAATGCAGATTTGGGCTTTAGTGTTTTTAATAAAGGATTGTTTCTTGTTTAGCAGTTAATTCCCGCCAACCATTTTATGCACTTGGCAAACAAGACTTTCAAGCGAGGCATCTTTTGAGCCAGCAACAATAGGTTTAAACGAATCGTCACCTTTTTCGCTGCCTACCAATTTTTTATTAGCATCAAAAAACTGCGTAGCGTTAGTTTTAAACGTGTGCAGCGCGCAATTAAATTGGCTAGTGGAATGGCTTTCTTTGTAACTAAATTTAAACGCATTTTTGCGGTAGTTTTGTGGCATTAAAAATACAGTTTTAGCGGTGATATAAGGAATGCCTGCAGACTCATTATAAGAATCCATATCCACTAGCATTTCGTTCTGTTTTGTCTTGCTGATAGACGTCCAGTCAGCCGCTGCCGCTTCAAAAATCGTGCAGCATGAAATCGCGGCAAGTAAATAAGTACCAGCGTTTTTAGGTCTTTTTGAAAGTTTTAGCGTGGTTTTTGCTGGGCTATTTTCTAGATGCATTTTGCTACCTTATGAATAAATATTTATGCTGAAATTAACACAGTTCAAGCATTAAATCGCAACAATCAACTACGCACTTTGACGTATTTCAATCATCCCTCTGCATCACTAATCTAAGCATATAGAAAAACTCATTGAATTATTAAGCACGAGTCTTCTTTGAAATACTTTAAAGACCTTAAACAAAGCGGTTTTTAAAGAGTGAGGAAACTTACTGTTGATTGTAATTTTTGAATGTCACTGAATTTAAGTTGGAGGAAACAAATGAAAACATTAGTTAAATTAGATCTTGATAAAAAACCTTGGGAACAAGACGGCCAGATTCATAACCGTTGGCACCCAGATTTACCCATGATTGCCATGGTAAAACCGGGCGACGAGTTTCGCGTGGAATGTATGGATTGGACTGGCGGCCAGATTGGCAATAACGACAGCGCCAACGATGTACGCGATGTCGATTTGACGCAAGTGCATTATTTAAGCGGCCCGATTGGTGTTGAAGGTGCTGAGCCTGGCGATTTAATGGTGGTTGAAATTCTTGACGTTGGCACATTTGAGGATAGCCAATGGGGTTTTAACGGCATTTTCGCTAAAGAAAATGGCGGTGGTTTCTTAGTCGACCAGTACCCAGAAGCGCGTAAATCTATTTGGGATTTTCACGGCATCTATACAACTTCACGTCACGTGCCGAATGTGAGATTCGCCGGCATTATGCACCCAGGTTTAATCGGCTGCTTGCCTTCAAAAGAGTTATTAGAAACATGGAATAAACGCGAAGGCGATTTGATTGCGACCGATCCTGATCGCGTTCCAGGCTTAGCATTACCGCCTAATCAGAAGTCTGCTGTGATGGGAAAAATGACTGGTGATGCAGCTGCAAAAGCCGCTTCAGAAGGTGCGCGCACTGTGCCACCACGTGAACACGGTGGTAATTGCGATATTAAAAATCTAACCAAAGGTTCAAAAGTTTATTTTCCTGTGTATGTGAAAGACGGTGGCCTTTCAATGGGTGACCTGCACTTTTCACAAGGCGATGGCGAAATCACTTTCTGCGGCGCGATTGAGATGGCCGGTTATTTAGATATCAAAGTCAGCTTAATCAAAGATGGCGTGAAGAAATATGGCGTTAAAAATCCAATTTTTGAACCGAGTGTGCTTACACCGACTTATAAAGACTACATCATTTTTGAAGGCATTTCAGTTAATGAGCAAGGCAAGCAGCTTTACTTAGATGTAAATGAAGCTTATCGCCAAGCTTGTTTAAATGCCATTGAGTATATGAAGAAATTTGGCTACACCGGCGCGCAAGCCCTGTCGATTTTAGGCACAGCACCAATTGAAGGACATATCAGCGGCATTGTGGATATTCCGAATGCATGTGCGACTTTATGGTTACCGACAGAGATATTTGACTTCGATATGAAGCCAAATGCAGACGGACCTAAGGTGATGGTGAAACAAGGCGTTGATACGGCTAAAACCAGCTAAGGAGTGAGTGACATGCCAGTTTATGAATATGAATGTGATACCTGCGGTGTTTTTACTGCACTTAGAAAAATGAGTGAATCTGCTGAGCCAGCGCAGTGTGATGAGTGTGGTTGTGAAAGCCCGCGCATTATGTCTGCGCCTCGCTTGGCGGTAATGGATAAAACACAGCGTGTGGCACATGAACGAAATGAAAAGTCTGCGCATGATCCAAAAGTAGCTAAACGTTCAAGTTGCGGTTGTGCGGGATCACATACGTGCAAAACAAGCACTAAAGTGAACCCGGAAACAGGTAAGGCGGCTTTGCAAATGCAAACCAAAAAGACAGCAAGACCTTGGATGTTATCGCACTAATTAATTGGTGAGTTAATCAATAAATTGATGGGAAAAGTAAGTTTTGAAGTGTTTAGCAGGTTAAGTGGTTCAGTTTGATTTTGAAGTAAAAGTTGTATTTTTTTAATATTAGGAGATCGTAATGAGTACTTTGAATAGACGTGGCTTTATGAAAGCGAGTGGCGCCTTAGTCGGCGCATTACTAGCCGCTGGCTTAATTACAACTAACGCATTTGCTGCGGATTTTCCAACAGCAAAAGTGAATACGACTGGCTTAGCCGTAACGGATACGACTGTAAAAGTCGGTATCTTGCACTCAGCTACAGGCACGATGGCAATCAGCGAAACAGGCTCGATTCAAGCTGAAAAATTAGCCATTGACCAAATCAATGCCATGGGCGGTATTTTGGGTCGCAAGATTGAAGTGATTCAAGAAGATGGTGCTTCAGACTGGCCGACATTTGCTGAAAAATCGAAGAAATTATTGGCATCAGACAAAGTGGCTGCTGTAATGGGTTGCTGGACATCTGCTTCACGTAAAGCGGTATTGCCAGTGTTTGAAAAAGAAAATGGCTTGCTATTTTACCCAACGTTTTACGAAGGTTTAGAGCAATCTAAAAACGTGTTCTACACAGGCCAAGAAGCCACGCAACAGGTTATCGCCGGTTTAGATTGGATTGCTAAAGAGAAAAAAGCTAAAACTTTTTACTTGATTG
>JAZKDP010000031.1:0-4044 GCA_040387515.1 Pseudomonadota bacterium | reverse complement strand
TGGTGGGTAACAATGTTTCTCACGCACAAAACAAAACAAAACGTCGTTTTTTACCAAATTTACAAAATCGTAAATTTTGGGTTGAATCAGAAAATCGCTGGGTGAGCATGCGTATTACTAACGCAGCACTACGTACAATTGACAAAAACGGTATTGATTCTGTGTTAGCAAAATTACGCGCTAACGGCGAAAAAATCTAAAAGGTAGAACAAAATGCGCGAAAAAATTAAATTAGAGTCAAGTGCTGGTACAGGCCATTTTTATACCACTACTAAAAACAAACGTACTATGCCAGAAAAAATGGAAATCAAAAAATTTGATCCAGTAGTACGTAAACATGTGATTTACAAAGAAACAAAACTTAAATAATACTGATTGGTATTGTTTGAATAATAAAAAACCCGCAATTGCGGGTTTTTTATTATCTTTCATCTAATTTAATTGCACTAACTCAAATCAACTTTAATATCTGCCGGCTTCACAAAACGAATTGCATTAACCTTAGAGGCTTTCCAAATATCCAGATACAAAGCAGATTGTAAGCCACCCGCGCCTTTTTCAGGGTCCGCTATCCAAACGGTTAGTACAAGCTCTGCACCCTGCTCACCAAATCCTCTTATAAATGCATCAGGTGTAGGCACTTCTAATACACGCGAGTGTTTTAACGCAATCTCACGTGTTAACTGAATAGCCAATTCTATTGGAGAATCATAGCTAATCGTAAAGTTAATCTGCACACGTCCTTTATGTTCCGTTAATGAATGATTCACCACTGCAGTGGTAATCAGCAACTCATTAGGAATAATGACATTCGTGCCATCCAGCTTGCTCAATATCATATAGCGTGAACGCAAATCATGCACAACGCCATAATGCTTATCCACCGCAATCACATCGCCTATTTGCATGGATTTATCCAACAAGATAATGAACCCACTGATGTAATTACTGGCAATACGCTGCAAGCCAAAGCCAAGACCAACGCCCAGCGCACCACCAAAAACCGAGAGCAAGGTAATATCCAAGCCGACAGCCGATAATGCAATTAGTATGGCGACAAACAGCAACACGATGCGAATCAGCTTGGTTAATACCACGCGCATATTCACATTCATTTGTTCAGCGCGCATCAGTTTATTTTCAAACAAGCGGCTAATCCACAACGCAATGAAAATTGTAATCACAATTGTGAATAATGCTTGTATCACCAGCAGCAAATTGACTGGGTTTTTGCCTATACTAAATTGGATATCAGCAAGGCCATCTAATATTTGCGGCAATACGCCAGTCAAATGCAGAGCCAACAGACCCCAAATGGCCCAGGCGGTGACACTTTCTAAAGTTTTAAGCCAACCGCTTGGTGTAAATAAGTAACGGATTAAGTACACAATTAATCGGATAGCAGCCATTGCAAAAAAAAGCCTAGTAGCCAATTTCAGCAAACCAATATGGTGCCAATGCGCCAGCACTAGTTGCCCAACTAAAATGATGATTAAACTTGTCAGCGGAAAAAGTACACGATTAATACTGCCTATCGCTATCTTCCAGTGATATGGAGCATTATCCATCACATACTTGCGTAAAGCACCGTTAAACACCCATGCAGCAACTACGGCAGCAACAATAACTGCTAGTTGCCATAACACTACCGAAGTGGATAAGTCAGACTGTATCTCTTGCCAGAGAAGAAAGATTTCGTTGTTCATATTGATTGCTAATATCCGCTATTAATATTGAGTTAAGTCGCTTCGTTATAATAGGAAAATCGTGGCCAGTCCCAAAAAGATAAAGAATCCACCACTATCAGTCATTGCTGTAATTAATACGCTAGAACCCACTGCTGGATCACGCCCAAACCTGTTCATCACCAGCGGAATCGTTACGCCCATTATTGCTGCCAACAACATATTGAGCGTCATCGCTGACATCATCACTAATCCTAAATGATAGTTTCCGTACAATATATAGGCAATAAGACCTAGTACACTACCCCAAAACATGCCATTCAACAGGGCGACACCGAGTTCTTTTTTAATCAGAGAGTGCATATTATGCGAAGCAATTTGACCTAACGCTAAACCGCGTACGATCATTGTCGTCGTCTGATTACCGGAATTGCCACCAATCCCTGCTACGATAGGCATTAGGGCAGCAAGCGCGACTATTTTCTCAATTGAGTTTTCAAATAAGCCAATCACTCGTGAGGCGATTAATGCGGTAACTAAATTAACCGCCAACCAAGCCCAGCGGTTTTGTACCGATTTCCAAACTGAGGCGAAAAAATCTTCCTCTTCGCGTAAACCAGCCATTGATAACATGTCAGAGTCAGATTCTTCACGGATATAATCCATCACAGCATCTACCGTAATCCGACCAACCAACTTTTTATTCTGATCAACAACGGGAGCGGTGACCAAATCATAGCGTTCAAATGCGCTGGCCGCTTCATCTGCAACATCTTCCGGATGAAATACCACCGCATCTGCAATCATCACGTCGGTAACAATGTCATCTAAATCATTGACCACCAATGTTTTAAGCGGCAATACACCAAGCAGAATGTCATGCCGATCTACTACAAATATTTTATCGGTATGATCAGGCAAACTACCTAAGCGGCGTAAATAACGTAATGCGACTTCTAAAGTAATATCCTCTCGAATCGTCACAATATCAAAATCCATTAATGCGCCAACAGCATCATCTGGATAGGAAAGCGCTGACTGCAAACGTTCTCGATTTTGCGAATCCAAGCTACCCATCAAATCTTGTAATACATCTTTTGGCAAGTCAGGCGCCAAATCGGCCAACTCATCCGTATCTAGCAGCTCAGCTGCAGCCAAAAGCTCATCGGAGTCCATGTCTGCAATCAGACTCTGCCTTACCGAATCGGACACTTCTAATAAAATGTCGCCGTCGCGATCCGCTTTTACAAGCTCCCAGACTTTAAGACGTTCATCCAGCGGCAGCGCTTCTAAAATATAAGCGACGTCAGCAGGGTGTAATACATCTAATTTTTTCTGCAACTCACTGACATTTTGTTTATGTACCAACTGTTCGACAAGATCATGCTTTGGCATATCTTGTTTATGCACAAGACTTTCCAGCAACTTGTGTTTATCAAGTAGCGCAATGACTTGCTGTAGACTTTCGCCCAAACTTTCTTTGGATGTTTCTTTTATTTCGTGTTTATTTGTCATGCAAAACCCTGCGACTGATTACAACATTAGGCGTTATTATGATTTATTTTGTGTGGTGATAGTCTGTTAATCGTGTATTTAATACAAATTAAGCACTTATAATAAGTTTAAATAAATGCTCACTATCGAAAATGACTATCTTGCCTAAAGAACTTTATTTATACAGCACTTCACACTGCCACCTATGTGAGTTAGCAGAAGCATTATTGATTGAATCTACAGAAAAGCTGGTAGAAGTTATCGAAATTGCAAATGATGACCGACTTTTATCGCAATATGGCTTACGCATACCCGTATTAAAACGATTAGATACGAATGCCGAACTTGGCTGGCCTTTTAATTCAAATGATATTGCGCTATTTTTACGCGACTAGATACAATTAAGGCAGTTAACAAAAAAGCCAGCATATAGCTGGCTTTTTTGATGCTAACTTTATTTACTCTGCAGAAACTGCTTCAGCAGTTGGATCTGGACGATCGACCAACTCCACCAAAGCCATTGGTGCATTGTCACCATTACGGAAACCGCATTTTAAAATACGTAAATAACCGCCATTACGTGCAAGGTAACGTGGGCCAAGTTCACCGAATAATTTACCTACGATATCACGATCGCGTAAACGACTAAAAGCCAAACGACGGTTTGCTAAAGTTGCATCTTTACCCAATGTAATCAATGGCTCTGCAAATTTGCGTAACTCTTTTGCTTTTGGCAAAGTCGTTCTAATGATTTCATGACGTAACAAAGACACTGACATGTTGCGAAACATCGCCGCACGATGGCTGCTGGTACGATTTAATTTACGATTGCTATTACCGTGACGCATAGTAATTCCTTAAGTTT
>JAZKDP010000030.1:0-33404 GCA_040387515.1 Pseudomonadota bacterium | reverse complement strand
CTCTAAATTGCCCTTGAATGCGTAACAATGCGGCCTCAGAATCCGCTTCAAACCGTAGCACAATCACTGGCGTGGTATTGGATGGGCGCATTAAACCAAAGCCATCTGCATATTCCACCCGCAAGCCATCAATGGTAATCAATTCAACCGCACCTTCAAATGTTGCGGTTTTTTGCAATTGCGCAATCAACGCATGCGGCTCGCCTTCTTGCATATGAATGTGTTGCTCTGGCGTACTCACGCTATCTGGCAGGCTGTTTAATAGGTCAGATGGATTGTTAAATCGGCTTAAAATTTCCAACATACGTGCGCCAGCATATAAGCCATCATCAAAGCCGTACCAGCGTTTTTTGCCATTATTATCAGCATCGTTAAAAAACACATGACCGCTCATTTCGCCGGCTAATGCAGCGTTAGTTTCTTTGATTTTGGCTTTAACCAGCGAATGACCGGTTTTCCACATGATTGGATTGCCGCCGTATTTGCGAATCCACGGGCTTAAATTACGCGTTGATTTCACATCGAAAATAATATTGGCACCTTTATTGCGGCTTAAAACATCTTCTGCAAACAACAGTAATTGCCTATCTGGGTAAATGATCTTTCCATCTTTGGTGACGATACCTAATCTGTCGCCGTCGCCATCAAAAGCCAAGCCGATTTCGGCGCGGCTGGTTTGCAAGGCATTGGCTAAATCGACCAAATTTTCTGGCACAGAAGGGTCTGGATGATGATTGGGGAAATGACCATCCACTTCACAAAATAGCTCATCTACATGGCAACCAATGGCGTTGTATAAAGTTTTGGCAAATGCACCCGCCACACCATTGCCACAATCAACGGCAATTTGCATGGGACGTGTTAATTTAATATCAGCTTGAATCGTCGCAATATAATCGGCTGCGATATCATAATGACGCGTTGAGCCTTCGCCGTAGGTAAAGTTTTTTTGTATGATGCGCTCACGTAAGCTTTGGATAGATTCATTGGATAGCGTTTCATCTGCCAACACCATTTTTAAACCATTGTAATCGGGTGGATTATGACTACCGGTAACCATTACGCCACAATGTGTATTCAGATGATAAGCCGCAAAATACACCATAGGAGTCGCGACCATACCTAAATTAACCACATTCACACCAGCTTTGCGGATACCTACTGCCAACGCTTCGGCTAATTTTGGCCCAGATAAGCGACCATCAAAACCGATACAGATTTCCGATTGCCCGCGTTGTTTGGCTTCACTACCCAATGCATGGCCAATCGATTCGACAATACTAGGTGTGAGTGTTTTACCCACAATGCCGCGAATATCGTAAGCTTTGAAAATTTCTTTAGGGATTACGGTAGGATTAGGTGTTTGCATAATTTTTGTACAGTAAATAGAAAATGATTTTTTTAACTACAGTTTTGTATAAACGCGCTTTTTAAAGTTGTTTAATGTTAATCCTTAAAATAAGGCTTAACATTTATTCGGCTTCGTCAATCCATGCCAATTGAATGGCTTCTAATATTTTTTCGCCGCAATGTGCTGGATCATCATTAAAACCCTCTAAATCCAATACCCATTGCATCAAATCGGTAAAACGCACTGTTTTTGGATCAATATCAGGATGTTGATCAGCCAGTTCTTCCGCTATTCTTAAGCTATCTGTCCATTTCATGGGCGACTTTCAAATCATATAAATGTTTATTATAGCGCGCCTTGTTTAGCGTCTATTAAATCATCATCTATTAAATTATCGTTAAGTGCGCGCATAAAAAAAGCCCAGCACCTTGATGTATCAAGTGCTGGGCTAAATGAGCGCTTTGGAGATAGGCTGCTTGAATATAAAAGCAATTGCCATGCCTAATATTTTTATTAATTAAAACAGTCTCTTAGCTATTTACCCATTTGTCTGGTTGTGTGATTTGCTGCATTGTATGGTTGTATACAGCCAGTTGGCACAACCAATTTAATTGCAGCTGTATTTTCATTTAAGATGCATCAACAGCGTGATAAAATAATCAATTGTTCAGTTACGTCTTACTCACCTAAATTAGTAGAAAGTTTTAAAGCCATGTTTAGTTACTCCAACAAGCTTGCTATTGCTGATCCAGCACTTGCCACCATGATTGATGCAGAAGTTGTGCGCCAGCATGACCATATCGAGTTAATCGCCTCTGAAAACTATACCAGCCCAGCTGTGATGGAAGCACAAGGTTCGCAATTAACTAATAAATACGCTGAAGGTTATCCAGGCAAACGTTTTTACGGCGGCTGCGAGTTTGTAGACCAAGTGGAACAATTAGCGATTGACCGCTTAAAGGCTTTGTATGGCGCAGAATATGCCAACGTGCAGCCACATTCAGGTTCGCAAGCTAACCAAGCGGTGTATTTCAGCATTTTAAAACCGGGCGATACCGTGATGGGTATGAATTTGGGTCATGGCGGTCACTTAACACATGGTTCACCTGCAAATCTATCCGGCAAATTATTTAATATCGTGCCTTATGGTTTGAATGACAAAGAAGAAATCGATTATGACGAGATGGAACGCATTGCCATTGAATGTAAACCTAAGCTATTAATAGGCGGTGCTTCAGCTTATGCCTTACGTTTTGACTGGGCGCGCATGGCTGAAATCGCCAAAAAAGTCGGCGCTTATTTCATGGTTGATATGGCGCATTATTCTGGCTTGATTGCAGCTGGCGTTTATCCAAATCCAGTGCCACATGCGGACTTTGTGACTTCAACCACACATAAAACTTTACGCGGCCCACGCGGCGGTATTATTTTGGCTAGAGCGGAATTTGAAAAATCATTGAATTCAAATGTGTTCCCAAGTTTGCAAGGCGGCCCGTTGATGCATGTGATTGCTGGTAAAGCGACTGCATTCCTGGAAGCTGCGCAACCAGAATTTAAAACCTATCAAGCACAGGTGATTAAGAATGCACAAGCGATGGCAGAAACTTTAACGGCACGTGGTTTGCGTATTATTTCTGGCCGTACAGAGTCACATATGTTTATGGTGGATCTGCGTCCAAAAGGTTTGACGGGTAAAGCGGCCGATGCAGCTTTAGGTTTGGCGCATATCACCGTGAATAAAAACGCGATTCCGAATGATCCAGAAAGTCCATTTGTGACTTCAGGTATTCGTATCGGTGCGCCAGCCATCACGACGCGCGGCTTTAAAGAAGAAGAGGCCAGACAAGTGGCTAACTTGATTGCGGACGTGTTGGATAACCCAACGGATGAAGCGCTGATTGCAGCGACCAAAGCTAAAGTGCATTCGTTGACTGCGCGTTTTCCAGTGTACGGAAAATAGTTCGTATGTTTAATCTGGAGCTTAAATAAAGTGAAATGCCCATTTTGTGGCACTGATGATACCCAAGTCATTGATTCTAGAGTCAATGACGAAGGCGATTCTATTCGCCGTCGCCGCAAATGTGGTGCTTGCGATAAACGTTTTACTACTTATGAAACGGCTGAATTACATATGCCGCAAGTGGTGAAACAAAATGGCACACGTGAAGAGTTTAATCGTGAAAAATTGCGCTTATCCTTTACACGCGCTTTGCATAAACGCCCTGTGCCAACCGAGTATGTTGACCGTGCGCTTGATCATATCGTGCAAAAAATGTTGAGCTTGGGCGAACGGGAAGTACCCGCGCGTGATTTGGGCGAAAGTGTGATGCAAGAGCTAAAGTTAATGGATAAAGTCGCTTATATTCGTTTTGCATCGGTATATCGTAGTTTTTCAGACGTGGATGACTTTAATAATGTTATTCGCGACTTGTAAGTTAGCAATAAATTAACTCATTGAAAGTAACCATCAGACGCCATGAAGTTTATTAAAGTTTCTTCAATTGCCTTAGCGGTTTTTACCGTGTTGTTAACGATTGTGTTTTTTACTTGGTGGGCGTTTAAAGATAAAGTCGTTTTTGGTTCTGAAAAGTTTGATCAAACCAAATGGATGCAACACGTAGCGACTATTGAGCAAGAATGCAAGCGTGGCGATATGGCGTTTGATTTACAGCAAAATATTTTAATTAAAGGTGCACGCAAAGAAGCGGTGATGGCTTTATTGGGTCGCCCAAGTATTGAGCAGAGTTTCACTGCAAACAACAGCGCTATCGAATATGATTTAGGTAAATGTATGCATGTGTATCATGGCTTACTCATATTTTTTGATGCCAATAATCAGTTAACGCAAAGCCGTATTTCATCCCATTAATCAGTGCATAAATTAACTGTGCCCAAATTAATAATGCTAGGTTCTCAAGCATAAATGTTTACCGCCAGCGATCATGTTTGGATGACACGTGCGCTAAAGCTGGCAGAACAGGGTTTATACACAACTATGCCCAACCCGCGCGTGGGATGCGTGCTTGTGAAAGATGGCGTAATCATAGGTGAGGGCGCGCATCTTAAAGCCGGTGAGCCGCATGCGGAAGTATTTGCCTTACGCCAAGCAGGCGAACTCGCCAGAGGCGCAACGGCTTATGTGACTTTAGAACCATGCAGTCACACAGGCCGCACACCGCCTTGCGCCGATGCTTTGGCCAAAGCTGGTGTCGCCAAAGTGATTGCCGCGATGGTTGACCCCAATCCGCTGGTTGCTGGCAATGGCTTGGCATATTTGCAAGCGCAACATATTGAAGTGGCGAGTGGCTTAATGCAGACGCAAGCGCAGGTATTGAATGCAGGATTTATTGCTCGCATGTCTCGCAAAATGCCTTATGTGCGTTGCAAAATTGCCAGTAGTTTAGATGGCAAAACCGCTTTAAATAATCAGCAAAGTCAATGGATTACCAGTGAGGCGGCAAGGCTCGATGTGCAGCATTGGCGCGCGCAGTCTTGTGCGATTTTAACCGGCATTGGTACGGTTTTAAGTGATGATCCTGCAATGACGGTGCGCAGTTTAAATGTTGAGCGCCAGCCCTTGCGTGTGATTGTGGATAGTCAGTTACGCATATCGCCACAAGCGAAAATTTTGCAAGGTGGAAATACCTTGATTGCGTTTGTCCAGCATGACGATCATAAAGTCAGTCAATTACTCGCCACAGGCGCAGAACTACTTTGCATTCCGAACCAAGACAATAAAGTATGCCTGAAAACGCTATTAAGTCATCTGGCACACATGCAAATCAATGAAGTGCTAGTGGAGGGCGGGGGAAGCTTAAACGGCGCCTTGCTGGCACAAAACCTGATTGATGAGCTTTTGATTTACTACGCCCCTAAGCTAATGGGGAGTGCAGCCAAAGGTTTGTTTGATATTCCAGCTTTTACACACATGAGTCAAGCAATTGGGTTAGATGTGCTTGAGCTACGTCAAATTGGTTGCGATATTCGATTGCGTGCTAAACCTGTTTATACCGTCAGTCAATCTGTTGACCAAGCTCCCAGTTAACCAATCAATGCATATAAAACGGTGCGTAAAATTTAATGTTATTAATTGATACTCACTGCCACCTGGATGCGGCTGAATTTAACACGGACCGTGATACGGTTGTCGCTAACGCCAATCAAGTAGGTGTTCATAAAATTGTGGTGCCATCCGTCACACGTGATAATTTTCAGAGCGTGATTGATTTAGCACAGCAACATGCGCAATGCTTCATGGCTTTGGGCATTCATCCAATGTACGTTGACCATGCGCATCCAAGCGATTTGGTTTTATTAAAACAGTTAATTGCCGAGCAATTGGCGCATGCAAATCCTAAAATAGTCGGCGTGGGTGAAATTGGTTTGGATTTCTTTGTCACGCAGCAAAATCGTGAAACGCAGGAATATTTCTTTATTGAGCAGCTTAAAATTGCACAAACATTTCAATTGCCTGTCATTTTGCATGTGCGTCGCGCCATTGACGAGATTCTAAAATATCTGCGTCGTCATCCTGTCGTCGGTGGTATTGCACATGCATTTAATGGCAGTCCACAACAGGCAGAAGAATTCATCAAGTTAGGATTCAAATTGGGTTTTGGCGGCGCGATGACTTACACGCGCGCACTTAAGATTCGCGAATTGGCTAAAAACTTACCTTTAGAATCGATCGTATTAGAAACTGATGCACCCGATATTCCGCCAGAATGGCTTGGCACAAAAGGCAGAAACAACCCCGCAGAACTAGCAAAAATAGCCCAAATATTTGCTGATTTAAGAGGGGTTGAAGTGTCGCAAATCATTGAAATTACAGGTAAAAATTCGTTAGAAATATTACCAAAATTAGCGGGGTTATGCACACCAGTTAATGTGCTACATTAACAATTGTAAAAAACTGTATCAAACCAATGGCATACCGTAAGTCATTGATTTTGTTGGATTATAAAATAGATTAAAAAATGAACTTTTCTAAAAAAGCCTTATAAATTGGTAGGTTACACTTTTAAGACACAGCAATCCACAAAGTTATCCACAGATTTTGTGGATGGAAAACCGTAAAAAATAAAACAAAATAAATTGCAAGAAATTTATTCATAATTATTTATACTATTTAGCGATTTAATATCAATAAAAAGTTATATAAAACTTGCAATTTAATCATAAGCCATATTTTTAATGAGATTGGGTTAAATGAAAGTTGCTCAACAACAATTCCGTACTATTTGGCCAGACCAGCGCTGCAAGTTTGTGCAGATTATTGATCAAACGCAATTACCGTTTGCATTTGAAATCTTAAAAATCCACTCGTTAGAGCAAATGGTAAACGCCATTAAAACCATGCAAGTGCGTGGCGCACCGTTAATTGGTGTCGCTGCGGCGTATGGCGTGGCATTGGCAATGTTAGAGGATGAATCGGATAATAGTTTAGTTTGCGCGGCAGAAATGCTCAAAAATAGCCGCCCAACAGCCGTTAACTTAGCTTGGGCGGTTAATCGTATGGTGGCGAGTTTGCAGGCAGAGCCTATCAATCGTCGCAACATGACGGCTTGGCGCGAAGCTGCAAACATTGCAGAAGAAGATGTCATGCAGAATCAATTAATCGGCCAGCACGGACTGAACTTAATTAAGCAACACTATCAAAGCCGAATAGATCCAAATAAACCATTCAATATTCTCACCCATTGCAATGCGGGTTGGCTGGCAACTGTTGATTACGGCACGGCCTTATCGCCCATTTATGCGGCGCATGATGCCGGTTTGAATGTGCATGTTTGGGTAGATGAAACACGCCCACGCAATCAGGGGGCGGCACTTACTGCTTGGGAGTTAGGCCAGCATGGTGTGCCGCACACGGTTATCACCGATAACGCAGGCGGCCATTTAATGCAGCAGGGTTTGGTGGATATGGTGATTGTGGGAGCAGACCGCGTGACCGCGAATGGCGACGTATGCAACAAAATTGGCACTTATTTAAAAGCATTGGCAGCGTTTGATAATAATGTCTCTAATCAACTTGTTTCGAATCATGCAACTTTAAATCATAGAATCCCGTTTTATGCCGCTGTACCTTCGCCCACGATTGATTGGGCGATAACGGACTATAAACAAATTGAAATTGAACAGCGTGATAGCGATGAAGTGCATTTTATACAAGGTATGGCGGCAGATGGCAGCATGCAAAATGTACGATTAACACCGATTGAATCCAAGGCCGCCAATCCTGCTTTTGATGTGACACCCGCGAGATTGGTGACGGGGATTATTACTGAAAAAGGTGTTTTTGCACCCAATGATTTGAAAAGCAATCAAGCTGAATAAAGTTGAATGAATGTTGCCATTTAAGTCAGTATTTCGTATTTCGCTATTCTTGTCTGAGCCCGAATGACGGAGAAAAGGTAAGTGACTAACCACTATGCAAAACCAGCGCGAACAACTACTTAAAATCAGCCAAAAGCTAGATAAAATCGGCCTAAATAAAGGCACGTCTGGCAATGCAAGTGCCAGATGTGGTGATGGGTTCTTAATCACGCCTAGCGGCATGACTATTGATGAAATGACGCCAGAAAGTATGGTGTACATGCGGTTTGACGGTAGTTTTGAGCAAGGCAAGAAGCCGTCATCAGAGTGGCACTTTCACCGCGACACTCTAGCGAGTCGCCCAGAGATGAGCGCGGTGATTCATACTCACAGTATGTTTGCCACTACGCTAGCTTGCATGCGCAAAGATATTCCACCATTTCACTACATGATAGCGGTTGCGGGCGGCGATACTATTCGTTGTGCGCCATATGCTTTGTTTGGTTCTCAACAATTGTCTGACAATGCGCTGACTGCCTTAATTGACCGCAAAGCCTGTCTATTAGCGAATCACGGCATGATTGCATTAGGTCGCGATTTGGATGATGCGTTGGCAGTGGCCGTAGAAGTAGAAAATCTGTGTGAGCAATATTGGCGCATTTTGCAGGTTAACTCCAATCCGCCATTGTTAAATGAAACTGAAATGCGTGAAGTGTTTCAGCAGTTTAAGGGATATGGCAAGTGGGTGACTAATGCTGCTTAGCAATAAGAACTTCGTTTATTGCGTTTCCAATATCTATGTGTAACTTAAATATTCGGTTGTATTCTTTTGTTAAAAACGCTTTCACTTCAACTTCTGGAAACCCCTTTTCTTTATAATGATATGCTGGAATTTTCATAGAATATGATTTATTTGGCGGGCTATTTAAGTCAAACGATAGGTTTAAGCGCTTTATAGCTCGGTGTTTAGTACTATTTACAATGGCTGATAAGTGTTCAAAATTGCCACCATTTTTTAAAGTGCTCAGAAGTTCGGCTATTAAGTCAAAATCATTATTGTGTTTAATTAGTTTCAAAACTGAATTTGTAGATATTTTGTCTTCATGAATAGGGCTATTCGTTAAATTTAACCCAAAGCTGTAATAAATTGCATGAGAAAAAATGTCGGCGACGGTATGGATGTTTGACAAGCAAGCTAGAATATTAGCTTCGACCTTAATTAGAGTAAGCTCCTTGCTGTTGGAATTTTCAAACGATACCTCAAAAGGGGCTTTGGTTTTTAATTCTTTTCGCAGGAATTTATCAAGCAGCTTATTGGATTCTTGATAGTGGTAATGTGCATAATTTCCTCTAAGATATATAGAATGAAGGCTAGGTTTAGCTATCCAAAGTTGCTCTTTACCATAAACACGTAGAATATGATTTTCTGTATCTTTAATACTCCAAACGTTCATATTTAGTAACTTTCGTTTTTTAATTTGATGAAAAACTGAGTTAAGTCTTCTTTTGTGTTGGTAAACTTCTTATCTGGCATGGCGTTTTGATTTGCGTTTTGTGGGGCTCATCAACAGGATAGTTGTAATCAACTGCGCTACTAATTAGCCCCCTTGAAACGGCAAGCTATCCAATTTTCTTTAAAAATGGTTTTTATCACAGCACAAAGCCTGAAATCGTTGGCTTGATTCAGTGGCCTGTCCGCTTGGTTTAAGGCGAATTATTTTGCATCATTTCGATGACTTCACTGGCATTTTTAACCGTTTCTCTGCAAACCCTACATTGTTATTCTACTGCCTTTGCGGTAAAATTTGTTCCCGTCTGTAAGCTAATTCTTGGCTTGCCATTAAGTGTAAAGCGTCTTGTAAATGACCAAATATGTATTCGTCACTGGCGGTGTTGTTTCTTCTCTCGGTAAAGGTATCGCCGCAGCCAGTCTAGGCGCAATTTTAGAATCGCGTGGTATCAAAGTTACCATGCTCAAGTTAGATCCCTATATTAACGTGGACCCCGGCACCATGTCGCCATTCCAGCATGGTGAAGTTTTTGTGACCGATGACGGCGCTGAAACCGATTTGGATTTGGGCCACTATGAGCGATTTATTTCGCAGCGCATGGGCAAACGTAACAATTTTACCACTGGCCAAATCTACGAAACCGTGATTAAAAAAGAACGTCGCGGCGAATATTTAGGCAAAACTGTACAGGTGATTCCACACATTACCGATGAGATTAAAACGCACATTAAACGCGGCGCTGAAGGCGCAGATGTGGCGATTGTAGAAGTTGGCGGTACGGTGGGTGATATTGAGTCGCTACCGTTTTTAGAAGCGATTCGCCAAATGGGTTTTGAAGAAGGCAAAACGAATGCCTGTTACATCCATTTAACACTATTGCCTTGGATTGCGGCCGCTGGTGAGTTAAAAACCAAACCGACGCAACATTCTGTGAAAGAGTTACGCGAAATCGGTATTCAACCTGACATTTTGCTTTGTCGCGCTGATCGCAATATTCCAGATGAAGAGCGTAAAAAAATCGCCTTGTTCACCAACGTGGCGCCAGAAGCCGTTATCAGTGCAATTGATGCAGACTCAATTTATAAGATTCCTGGATTGTTGCATGACCAGATGCTGGATGAAATCGTCTGTCATAAATTAAACATTTTGGCTAAAGCGGCTGATTTATCTAGCTGGGAAAAAATCTCTTTTGCACTTGCCAACCCTAAACATTTGGTCAACGTTGCCTTTGTGGGTAAATATGTAGATTTAACCGAATCATATAAGTCACTTACTGAGGCCTTGATTCATGCGGGTATTCACACCGAATCAAAAGTAAAAATCCACTATATAGATAGTGAAGATATCGAACAAAACGGTACTGCAAAATTAGATGCGATGGATGCGATTCTGATTCCTGGCGGTTTTGGTGTACGCGGCACAGAAGGAAAAATCGCTGCGATTCAATATGCGCGTGAAAATAAAATCCCTTACTTGGGTATTTGCTTAGGTATGCAATTAGCGGTAATTGAGTTTGCGCGCAACGTGGCACATTTAAAGGATGCAAACAGTACTGAATTTAATGCAGATACACCGCACAAGCTAATTGGCTTGATTGATGAATGGCAAGATGCATCTGGCAAAATCGAAAAGCGCGATGAGAACTCTGACCTTGGCGGTACTATGCGTTTAGGCGCACAAGCTTGCCCGACTGTAGAAAACACCTTGGCTGCAAGTATCTATGGAGCACAAGTGAATGAGCGTCATCGCCATCGTTATGAAGTGAATAATCATTATGTAGAGCAGCTTAAAAAAGCAGGCTTGGTTGTTTCTGCACGCACATTAGGCGAAGATTTATGTGAAATGATTGAGTTGCCAAAAGCGACACATCCTTGGTTTGTGGCCTGTCAATTCCACCCAGAATTTACTTCTAATCCACGTGCTGGGCATCCGTTATTTAAAGCATATGTGCAAGCTGCTTTAGACAATAAAGCAAAAGTTTAAAAAGGCCACTAGATGAAACTATGTAATTTTGATGTAGGTCTTGAGCATCCATTATTTTTAATCGCTGGTCCTTGTGTGATTGAATCACGCGAGTTTGCGATTGAAACAGCCGGTAAGCTGAAAGAAATCGCAGAAAAAGTGGGTATTCCTTTCATCTATAAATCGTCTTACGACAAAGCAAATCGCAGCTCTACCAAGACTTTTCGCGGGTTTGGTATGGATGAAGGTTTGCGGATTTTAGACGAAGTAAGAAGCCAAATTGGTGTGCCAGTATTAACCGATGTACACACAACAGAGCAAGTGCCACATGTAGCAGCGGTGGTGGATGTTTTACAAACGCCTGCATTCTTATGCCGTCAAACCGATTTTATTGTTGCAGTGGCGACTTGCGGTAAGCCAGTTAACATCAAAAAAGGCCAGTTTTTAGCGCCGCACGATATGTTGCAAGTGGTGAATAAAGCTAAAGAAGCCAATGGCAATCAAGATACGATTATGGTGTGTGAGCGAGGTGCGAGTTTTGGCTATAATACCTTGATATCGGATATGCGCGGGCTGGCGATTATGCGCGAAACTAATTGCCCTGTGGTTTTTGACGCAACGCATTCAGTTCAGCAGCCAGGTGGTCAAGGCGATAAGAGTGGCGGACAGCGGGAACATGTGCCAGTGCTGGCGCGTGCTGCTGTAGCTAGCGGTATTGCGGGCGTGTTCATGGAAACGCATCCAGATCCTGCAAAAGCCTTATCAGATGGACCAAACGCTTGGCCGCTAGATAAAATGGAAGACTTGCTGTATTTATTGGTTCAGATGGATAGATTGGTCAAAAAATCAGGATTTATTGAATCAACGCTTTAAATAGCTAACGTATTTGAATAATTAATTAAACTTAGGATTAAACATGAGCGCAATTGTAGATATTATCAGTCGTGAAATTTTAGATTCACGCGGCAACCCAACAGTTGAATGTGATGTACTGCTGGAAAGTGGCGTCATCGGCCGTGCGGCAGTGCCATCTGGTGCATCTACGGGTGCGAAAGAAGCAATGGAATTGCGTGACGGCGATTTAGACCGCTATTTAGGTAAAGGCGTGCTGCAAGCGGTTGAAAATGTGAATACTGAAATCACAGAAGCGATCATTGGCTTGGACTGTGAAGAGCAAAGCTTTATTGATAAAACCTTGATTGAGCTAGATGGTACAGAAAATAAAGACCGTTTAGGTGCAAATGCGCTATTAGCAGTTTCGATGGCCTGTGCGCGTGCAGCGGCAGAAGAATCAGGATTGCCTTTATACCGATATTTAGGCGGTTCTGGATCTATGCAACTGCCTACACCAATGATGAATATTATCAACGGTGGTGCGCATGCGGATAATTCTGTTGATATGCAAGAGTTTATGATTATTCCAGCTGGTTTACCAACTTTCAGAGAAGCCTTGCGTTGCGGTGCAGAAGTGTTTCATCAATTAAAGAAAACGCTGCATAAAAAAGGTTTAGCCACTACTGTAGGTGATGAAGGCGGTTTTGCGCCAAACTTGCCATCAAACGAAGCTGCGATTCAATTAATTTTGGAAGCTATTTCAGCTGCGGGTTATGAGCCAGGTCGTGATGTATATTTAGGTTTGGATTGCGCAAGTACAGAATTTTACAAAGATGGAAAATATCATTTGGAATCAGAAGGTTTATCACTGACTTCCGCACAATTTACCGATTATCTGGCCACATGGGTGGATAAATATCCAATCATCAGTATTGAAGATGGCATGGGCGAATTCGACTGGGATGGTTGGGATATTCTGACTAAACGCTTGGGCAAAACCACGCAATTAGTGGGTGACGATCTATTTGTGACGAACTCTAAAATTCTGCGTGAAGGTATCAAACGCGGCGTGGCGAACTCAGTATTGATTAAAGTGAATCAAATCGGTACGTTAACAGAGACATTCCAAACCATCGAAATGGCTAAACGCGCAGGCTATACGGCTGTTGTATCACATCGTTCTGGTGAAACAGAAGATACGACAATCGCGGATATTTCAGTAGCGACTAATGCCTTGCAAATTAAAACCGGTTCTTTATGCCGCAGCGAGCGTATTGCAAAATATAACCAATTATTGCGCATTGAAGAAGAGTTGGGCGACGCAACTAGTTACGCTGGTATGGGTGCGTTTTACCAATTATTTAAATAATTCACATGCATTTAATTCTATATGTTGTTGCGCTTTTGGTTGAGTTCTTAACTTGCCGTGCTAACCGTACTGTTTTAGTCAGTGCGCTTAGCATTGAAACTATTAGTATTAAAGCTACAAGTCTAGAATTAAATGCTCTTTAGAATGTTAAGTGTGAAAGCTTATAAATAGTGAGAGCGCTTACTTTAATTTTTGTGATCCTAATCGCCTTGCTACAGTATCCGCTGTGGCTTGGCAAAGGGAGCTGGTTACGTGTTTGGAATGTTAATCAGCAAATCAGCACCCAAAAAGAAAAAAATAAAGTGCTCAAGCAACGTAATGAAACTTTAAGTGCTGAGGTGCGAGATTTAAAACAAGGCAATGCGGCGATTGAAGAGCGCGCACGCAGTGAGTTAGGCATGATTAAGGAAGATGAGGTGTTTTATCAGGTGATCGATCAGCCTTTGCCAACGATTCAGCCAAATCAATTACCTGAAATTTCGGCAATTCAAAACACACAACCTGAAGTAACCGCGGTTTCACCAGCGGAAACTCCAGATTAGTTAATCATTTAAAGGGTAGGGCAGTGGCTTAATTTCAATAGCCGAGCTTTGCCACAAAAGATTCCCTGTTTTTTTCGCATCAATACGCACCTCAATCAACGCGTCAAATCCGGTTTCACCATTCGGTGCTACTCTTACAATCTGACCAACTTCATTATTCAAACCGTCTAATATTTTATCGCCTTCAACCGGCGCTGTATTTGATACCATACTGGCCAAATAGGTACGGCGTTTCACAGTGCCCAAATAATGCGTGCGTGCAATAATTTCTTGGCCTGTGTAGCAACCTTTTTTAAAGTTAATGCCATTTAAAATGTCTAAATTAAGCATTTGCGGCACAAATTGCTCTTGAGTTTTGGGCAATACATCAGGCATTCCTGCCTGAATGTCTAACCAATCCCAGCATGGTTTACCAACAAGCTGGCACTGCGATTTAAGCGCATTAAATAAGATGGGCGCCTGATTGCTGTCTGTAAAAATTTGAAAACGTGAATGGCCATCGATTGTGGGTAATTTTAAAACGGCGCCATTTTCTAAGCTCACTAATTCATAATCTTGTGTGGGTATTTGACTAAAAAATGGTGTTAACAAAGCAGCAGAACCTGGGCCATTTAAACCAAATTTAATGATGCTTTCAGATACATCTTTAACCTCTACTTTGCTGCGCATCACGTACATTTTGAGTCGCTTCATAATCGGCTCTAGCAATGCGCGGTTGAACTGTAGATGCAGGTGATCATGATGAGCAAATGCCAAAAATAAGGCGAGCAATCGTCCTTTAGGCGTGCAGTAACCAGTATAGTGTGCGCTATTGCTTGTGATCAGCAGTTTTACATCATTGGTTACTTGGCCTTGTAGAAAAGTCACCGCCTCAGCACCGCCAATCTCTAACAAGCCAAGATGACTTAAATCGCACAGCGTATTCACGCTTTTTGTAGCAGTTAATTCATTATGCGGGTTGTTATAATGGCTGACTGCACCATCTGCAATGACCGCGCCATGTTCTACTAATCCTAATTGCCAATCTGATGCCAACATGCGATTATTTGCCTTGTTTAATCACTATTTTAGAGTGAGTTTGTAATGAAGCCGATTTTACCAAAAGCCATTGTGATACAACTTTTGCCTTCACCTCTATTATTGGGTCTGTTAGCTGCAGTTGCAACTGCCAGCGCGATGATTATTTTAATCCTGCCAATTGCTTTAGCCATTAAATGGGCAGAATTTTTTTTGATTATTACATCAACACTTTATTTTATTTTGCGAGATGCGTTGCTGATGCTGCCTTGGTCGTGGCAAACCATTGAAGTAGATGTGAAAGGTGTTTTAAAGTTAACCAACAAAAAGCAGCAACAATTTAAACCGCAGTTGGCAGCCACCAGCTTTACACATCAATACTTAACTATTTTGAATTATAAAAGCGGTGGTTGGAAATTGGCATTGCCACCAGTGTTGTTGCTGCCCAATTTTTCAGAGAGTTTAACTAGTCAATTTGAGGCTAATAATGCGTTGAGGCGCTTGCGTGTGTGGGTTCGCTTATTTAAGCACGATAAAATTTAAACACTATAAAATTTAAGTCCGATGAAAAAATCATCGAGCTAATTTTGCAGCAGCAGGCGATTGACGCTTTTTACGTGCAAGCCATGTTTTCCATAGATTTTTCGTTTCTTTAACGGGATGTTTTGGTAAATAGGCGGCTAAAAATACTAAGCCAGCTAATCCTGCAAATATCCATTTCAATTGAAATTGGGCCTTGTCGCGGCGGGCTGGAGGCTGTTTTTTCATTGCAGATAATACCGCTTGCACGCTGTCACCGTTAATGTATTTGGCATTGATTTCCTTGGTCACAGACAGTAAGTACTTTTCATCTAATTTAGATAAAAATCGATCATTAGTGCCACTGGCAATGCTGTCATTGCGTGTACCGATATTGGATTCGGAAATTTGTGCAACGCCTGGTTGTAAGGCAAAACTTTCGTTAGACCAATAACCAATTACTTGATTTTTTTCATCTAACTTAGGAATCGCCGTACCTTTTTCGCTGCCGACGCCAACGAAAAGCCAGTCTTTTGCACCTTGAAAATCAGTTAAGTCACGCGTATTAAATGCATGTAAAAAAGGCGTTTCTTCACCATCGGTAAAGTAAACCACTTGAGCGGTTTCTGGAAAGCTACGAATCAATCTAGCCAATGTCGCCAGACTTTCGCGAATACGACTATTGCCAGACCAGCCTGTGCGCCAATCTAAGTGATCAATCGTATCTTCAATAGCGGCGAAGTTCTCGCATACTTCGATTGGCGTATAAAGCGCAGCCACACTTACGCCAGCAAATAAGCCAACGCCAACTTGTGTGCCGCACGGCATTTCACCAATAATCCGGTGCATAAGGTATTGTTGGTATTGCATGCGCGTAACGGCTTTGCCATTAATACTTTCATCCAGCACATTCATGCTTTGCGAAATATCCGCTACTAATAAATAACTATAAATATCACGCTTAATTGGTATCGTTGGTTTAAATAGTGCGATCAATAGCAAAATCAAAGCTAACGTAAGCAAGCTAATATCGCGGCGATGACGGAGGTAATTGAATATTTTTATCATGATGTTTTAGTCATTAACTGAATGGCTTATTAAGGCAAGCCAACAGGAATATTGCCCATAATCAACCCTGGCGTGTCCGACTCGCCCACACCTGGCGTTGGTGTACCTGGCAGCATGGTTAACAGACGGTCCAAATTGTGACGTGCATCCCAATGACTATTGTCATTTTTTAATGATGATTGATAAGCCGTTTTGGCTTGGCGTATCAAATATTCCGATTCGTCACGCACGGTACTATTCGTGCCATTTATGGCTAATCCACGCAAAAAGAAAATGTTGCCTATATTGTAGTTAACCGCCGACTTTTGCGATGCATTGGCCTTTGGCAGGGTTTGTGAAAATAACAAAGTAGCTTCTTTATAGCGTTCTTTTTTCGCTAAATAGAGCGCAGTTGCAAACTTGGCTTCAAAGCTTTGTTTATCTGTTTTAGGCGTTTTTCCTACACTAACAGCTTGATTAAATTCATCAATTTGGCGAATGCGATTAAAGGTATAAATGCCTGCCAATAAGCAAGTTAGGCTTAAAAACACTAAAAACCAAGTGAGTTTTTTTACCGTGAATAAAGATTGAATATTAAATTTCATCGTAGTCTCGCTATTTTAATTTCGCCAAGTTCTTACTTCTAAATATTTGACGCCCAGCAGTAATGCAATCATGACTGCAGCAAATGTAAAGCAAAGGCTTGAAAAGTCTTTACCCGGGATTCTATGTAAATATTTTATGGGTTTTTTCTCTTTACGATTAATGTCATCAATCGCCAATTGTAGTGTTTTCGGGTCTTCTGCCTCATAAGCATTAAAAGGGGTTTTAAATGTCTTAAAAAACTCATACAACTCAATTTCAGCGGGCAGTGGCTGGTCTTCCTGCGGTTTGTAGTCTTTGTCAAAAATACTTATACCGCCTGGTTGACGCAAGACGATCCAATATAAACTGAGATGCATACGGTCAAAC
This sequence comes from Pseudomonadota bacterium, assembly GCA_040387515.1. Classification (GTDB taxonomy): domain Bacteria; phylum Pseudomonadota; class Gammaproteobacteria; order Burkholderiales; family Methylophilaceae; genus Methylotenera_A. Next base: position 15,965 of record JAZKDP010000030.1, on the reverse strand, counting down.
CAATCTTTGATTTTCTGTTGTGTGTTGGCATCAATGCGGCCAGCGCCATCCGATAATAAAATCACTGCGCGTGAGCCAGAATCTGGCACTTTATCAAACAAACCAGCGGCTGAAGTTAAGCCGCTGCCGATATTGGTTTGAAATAATGCATTGCCTGCGGTTGCTCGCACAGCAGCGACAATGGCTTCTTTGTTTTCGGTAAGCGGCAACACATACATGGCAGAGTTACTAAAGGTAATCATGCCCAACATGTCGTTTTGACGAGACTGCACGAATTGGGTGATTAACCTACTGGCTGCTGCCGATTTGGTTTCGCCCACAGTGGTCGGGGTTGATCCAGAAAATGGATCGTCCATACTGGCGCTGCGGTCTAATACCAGTGTGATTTGTGCGCCAACGCCGATGCGTTCAATATATTGCTGATTGCTATGTGGCGCGCTTAAACCCAGAATAATAAACGTGAGAATCAGTACGGCTAATACTTTGAGAATCCATCCAATTAAATCTGAAAGCGGATCCGCTGGCAGCATATCCAACCAAGAGTAACTTTTGCTATGCGCGCGCTGAAACACCAACGGCAATATTGCTAGTGGCAATAACCATAACATCCAAGGGTGAGAAAAGGCCATCTTTAAACCTTTGAATCAAGCGCGTCAGGAATCAAGCCACGTTCACAATCACGGCAGCGACGACAGAATTGTGCTAGCCATTTAATCGGCTCATTACCAATATCATGTTTTGCATTTGGCTCAAAAAAGACTTGGCGCGATAAGGCAAAGAATTGTTCAATTTCAGTTTTAATCGGCCTAAAACTAGGTTTTTTCTCAAAAAATTCATTTAGATTCCCGCTGAATACACTCATGCCTGCCGTATGGTTAAGCGATTGATGCATGCTAGTTATCGACTGCTGTAACCCTTGAGGCGTGTTGGCCGATCTACGGATTAAGCGATAGCTTTTTGCAAATGGGCCGCCCATGCGTGGTAACCAAGTATATTTTCCCAGCATGTACAGCAAGCCCAACAAGCTCAATGCTAAAACAGTTAACAGCACTTTTAAGTATTGTTTTAGTTTGCTGTTATCCAGTAATAATGGACCTCTAAAACCTGACATATCCGACTCAATTTTTACTGCGCCATAAATTGAAAGCGGTGAAATCGCAAAATCCCAGCTTGGAATGCGATATTTCACGACTTCTTTTGTTTGCGTGTTGATAATGCGCAAATACTCTTGTGGCAATGAACCATGTTTAGCCACCAAGTTATTGGTGAATACCTGATAGCTTAAGCTGAGTGTATGTGTGACACCGTCGCTATTTTCTTTTTTGACGTGTTTAAGATCGCTTAAATCGATGCCGACTAATTGACCTTTATAACGTCTTTCGTAGCCGATAATCGGTAAGGATTCGTCAATCAATTGATAGGGTTTTTTAATGTTAATCGTCATATTGCGCGTTAAAATATCGCCAACTGTGTAGCCTACATTGCGCTCTGGCTCTTGTATTTGGATGCTGACAATGCCGTTTTTAATGTCAGGTAATTCTTCATATTCCAACGCGTAAGTGCTAACCGCGCTTAACATTAAAAGCGGACTTAAAATAATTGCCAGCCAGTATTTATTTAATCGTTTCATAAGGTTAAGTATTCAGTTTCTTTTGAATTAATCTTTTAAATCATTCGGTTATTAATAGCTTTTTTAATTTAAGACACTATATTAAGTTTTAAGCCGCGACAAATTGATGGAAATATTCGGTTAATGCATCGGCATCAAAACTGCCTTCCACATAGAACGGCGGCATATCAAATTGCATAAACAGTTTATAAATCGCTTCACGACGCGCTTCGAATGACGCAATAATTTTGTCACGGTATTCTTTGCGCAAGAATAACGTGCGCCGCTGGCCCGTTTCAGGGTCGGTGACGGCGGTAATACCAAACTCGGGCAGATTTTTATACTCATCTGCATCCCACAAAACCACTGGCACAATATGGTGGCGCAATAAGTTTGCCAGCGATGCTTCTAATTCTGTTAATGGCATGTGGAAATCTGAAATTAAAAACACCAGTGAGCGTTCGCGCGGTAAATAGCGCCATACATCGCTAATGCCGCTGCCAGAAACCGGTTCGGGGTGATATTCTTTTAAGCGCTCTGCCAACTCAATCGCGCGTTGCGATTTAAATGACGCGGTGCTGATCCAATCTTCGCGTACCACTTCATCAAAACCTACAAAACCGAATGGATCGGAATTTCTAGTCGCTGAGCGCGCAATTGATTCTGCAATTTCTGCCGCTTTGCGAATCTTGCGTTCTTTCGCACCAAAATTCATGCTGCCGGATAAATCGCAAATCACAAAAACTGGCGTTGCACTTTTTTGATTGAACAAGCGTACATAAACCTGCTCCATCGGGTCGCGAATGGTTTGACGCAAATCGATACGGCGCGGATCAGGGTAAGCAATTAGTGTGGTATGACCAATAAACTCCATGCCCATACCGCGTTGCGTGCTGGCATGCCGACCAGGATGGCGACCGCGATTACGCCAGCCGATGTGATAACTAAACTCTTTGATATTTTCAATGGACATTGATGCTGGCCGATATGAATGAATAGTAATTACTAAGTGTCAATTTAAGGCGCAGCAACGGCATTGATAATGTTACTTAACATTTCGCGTGCGATTTCCGTGCGACGCATCTCATAAACAGGGCTAAATACCAATCGATGCGCAACTGTTTCATGGAAAACCGCATGAATATCTTCTGGCGTAATCGCGGTGCGCTGATTCAACCAGGCATTTACACGCGCTGCACGCAGCATCATGCTCATGCCGCGTGGACTGGCGCCGGCAAGCACTAAACGATTCATATCCACATTGGTCACTTTTACGCCAAAGTCAGTTGGTTTACGCGTGGCTTTCCATAAATTAAGTGCATATTTTTCAAGTGTTTTCGAAGCCTGAATACTTTCTTGAATGACGCCAGAAAATGCATTTAACTCATCAAACTTCAATACGTCAGGCTTAAGCGTATCAATCAATGTGTCTACGTTGTGGAAACGCGTATCAAACATCAGGCCGGACATAATGTCGTCGTCATTTGGCACAACGATCGGGATTTCCATCATAAAACGGTCACGCGCCGCAGATGGAATTTCAAACGTTTCTTCTTTTTCGACTTGGTTGCGGTCTGCAAACACAATCATGTGTGGAAATACATGTTCTTTATTAAATGCAGAAAGTGTACGTTCAGCCATCACGCGCAGTAGTAAGGAGTGCACTTGTGGGCGCGCGCGGTTAATTTCGTTAAAGAAAAATACCGATAGATTTTCGCCAGACATTAACAGTGGGCCAGCGCTAACATGCGGTTTGCCGTCTTCGCCCAGATAAGTGTGGTACACCAAATCGTTAGGCATTAAGTCAATCGTGCCTTCAATCCGCTGATAACCACCGCCAATACCGCGTGTAAAAGCGCGTAGCAGTGTGGTTTTCCCCACGCCAACATCGCCCTCAAGCAATACGTGACCGCGCGCAAAAATCGCGATGGTGATTAATCGAACAGGGTTTTGCTGACCAACCACTACTTTGTTCACTTCGGTTTCTAAAGTCAGCGCATGTTGACGCCAATCGGCTAAGAGACGGTCACTCATTGAGTTTTTCCTAAAATTTAAATGATTAACTAATAGTAATAAATGATTAAGTAATAATAGATGATTATTAAACGGTGTTTATGGCATTAGTACAATAAATTTGAAATGATTGCTTACAATTTGTTAACAATATAAATGAAATTTTGCAAAGTGTATACAGGTTTGTATAGTTTAATCGGTTTATGTGAAGTTGTAATTGTTTCTTGATGTTGAAAACCATGTTTGGAACATAGGTTGTAATCATTTGCATCAAACCAATTGCCGTACTAAATCAAACATTTTTAAGCCCGCTTAATTAAATGTTGCGGATAATAATGGAGAAATATTTTCTAAAAGTTTTAGCATCGCTCAAAATAGTGGATAATTTAGTCTGCGATTACAGAACGAATTACTTATTTTTTAATAATTAAAATGAGAGCGCTGTAAAAATTGATAACTTTAATGCGTCAAATTCATGCATTAAAATAAAATACTTAAAAGATCAACAACTCATGACGACTAGACAAAACAGCTTCACTAAAGAAGAATTATTAAAATGCGGACGCGGAGAACTGTTTGGTCCAGGTAATGCACAATTACCGTTGCCGCCCATGCTGATGTTTGATCGCATTGTTAAGATTACAGAAGGCGATGGTAAATATGGACATGGCCAGATTGTTGCTGAATTAGATATTCGGCCAGATTTATGGTTTTTTGATTGCCATTTTACTGGCGACCCAGTGATGCCAGGTTGTTTGGGCTTAGATGCGATGTGGCAGCTGGTTGGTTTTTATTTGGGCTGGATGGGTGGCCCTGGTCGTGGTCGCGCATTGGGATCGGGCGAAGTGAAGTTTAGCGGACAAGTGTTGCCAACGGCTAAGGTAGCGACTTATACCATTGATTTAAAACGCGTTATTATGCGAAAATTGGTAATGGGTATTGCTGATGCAACTATGTCGTTAGATGGCCGCGAGATTTATGCGGCGAATGATTTACGTGTAGGTTTGTTTACGCGCACAGACAATTTTTAAACGGGTATTTGTTCATGTTTGGTATGAAGAATAAAGTAAACTTTGAGGGGAGCACGCAATGCGTCGTGTCGTAATCACTGGGTTAGGCATCGTATCTAGCCTTGGTAATAATAAAGCAGAAGTAAAAGAAAGTCTGTATACAGGTAAATCGGGTATTAGCTTTCAGCCCGAGTACGCGGAGCGCGGTTTGCGCTCACATGTTGCTGGCAGCATCAAAAATCTAGATATCGAAGCATTAATTGATCGTAAATTACTGCGCTTTATGGCAAAAGGTCATGCTTATGCATGGATTGCATTGCAAGAAGCAATTGCTGATGCCAAGTTAGCTGAAGATCAAGTTTCGAATGTACGTACCGGTATTATTGTCGGTGGCGGCGGCCCATCTACTGAAAGCATTGAGCAAAGTAATGCCGTGCTAGCAGAAAAAGGCATTCGCCGGGTTGGTCCTTACATGGTGACTAAGGCCATGTGCAGCGGTATTGTGGCGACTTTAGCTACAGGCGCTAAGATTAAGGGTGTTAACTACGGCATCAGTTCAGCCTGTTCCACCAGCGCGCATTGTGTCGGTGCGGGTGTTGAGCAAATTCAATTAGGCAAGCAAGATATCGTGTTCGCGGGTGGTGGTGAAGAAGAGCACTGGACCTTGTCATACTTATTTGATGCCATGGGCGCAATGTCCACCAAGTACAACGACACTCCAGATAAAGCTTCAAGAACATATGATGCAAACCGTGATGGCTTCGTGATTTCAGGTGGTGGCGGTATTGTGGTATTGGAAGAATATGAGCACGCTAAAGCGCGCGGCGCAAAAATCTACGCAGAAGTAGTAGGTTATGGTGCGACTTCTGATGGTTATGACATGGTAGCGCCAAGCGGCGAGGGCGCAGAGCGCTGTATGAAGTTGGCGTTAACAGACCATGAAGGCAAGAAAATAGACCATGTAGATTACATTAACACGCACGGTACTAGTACGCCTGTTGGCGATACCAAAGAATTAGAAGCGATTCATGCCGTGTTTAGTAGTGGCGAATATGGTGAGTTGCCTGCGATTGCATCAACCAAATCACTTTCTGGTCACGCATTGGGTGCAGCAGGCGTGAATGAAGCGATTTATACATTAATTATGATGGAAAATAACTTTATTGCGGCATCAGCCAATATCGAAACGCTTGACCCTGCGGCAGTTGGTTTGCCTATTGCGACAAAGCGTATTGATAACGTTAAAATCACCACGGCTTTATCAAATAGTTTTGGCTTTGGTGGTACCAACGCTACGCTTACGTTATCAACTAAGAACTTATAAATTAATAATAAAGCCAACTTTTAATATTGATAATGAAATATTCGGTTGTCATTCTATTTTTATTGGCTTTTTTATCCGGTTGCGCAGCACTTGGTGACCGCACAGTGAATGTGACGGAAGCGCAGATTCAGCAGAAACTCAACGAAAAGTTGGCCGTGCCGATTCAGTTACTAAGGATTTTCGACGTAAATTTAAGCAACTCGATTGTTAAGTTTGACCAAAGCACCGGTCGTATGCAAACGACCTTGGATACTGTGCTTAACAGTCCTTTGCTGGATAAAAGCGTTGCTGGCAAGTTGGGTATTTCAGGTAAGTTACGTTTTGATGCAACAAGCCAGTCAGTGGTATTGGATGAGCCAAAAATCGATCAATTTACCGTTGATGGCGCCGACAGCAAATACAATGAAATAATCAACGCGCTGACCAATACACTTGGCGCAGAAATGTTGAATGGCATCACCCTGTATACGGTTAAACCAGAGGATTTGCAATTTGGCGGAACGACCTACAGCCCCAAAGACATGCAGATTACCGATAAAGGCTTGCAGCTAACCCTTACTCCAAATTAATAAAACAAGTTATTTGTACTATATTTAAAACAATATAAGGGCATACCCGACTGGGCTATTTAGCTAAATTCAATTAGCACTTAATATTTAAGATGTATGTGAAGTTAATGAATTTTACAAAGTAAATTCTAAAGGTCACTCAAATGATTAAGAAAATTGTTTTTTACATACTGTCCAAGCTTGTTAAACTCAGCATCATTGAAACACATACGCTGAATCCAAATTGGATTACAAAAGGCGGAAATGTTTTAGATTTGGGTGCGAATCATGGTGCTTTTAGTCAACATTTAAGTGAAAATTACAACAGTAAGTGTTATTTGGTAGAGGCGAATTTAACGCTTGTCAACGAGCTTAAGCAAACCCCCGATTTTATTGTGCTACACGCAGCAGCGACAGGTAAGTCCGGGCCTGTAACATTTAATGTTGCTGAGGTTGATGATGCATCTACACTCAATTATGTAAGTACCTCACCAATTAAAGCATCCGTTACTGTTGATGGCTTTAATTACGCGTCCATCCTAAAACAATTTAATATCCAGTCTGTTGATGTACTTAAAATAGATATTGAAGGTGCTGAAATTGATTTTATTGAAAATATGACAGATGCTGAGCTATTGGAAATAAAACAACTAACGATTGAATTCCATGATTGGCATAAGTACTATTCATCTGACTTAACCGAGCGTACTGTTAATCGATTGATTGCATTGGGTTTTACTAATATGTCGATGGTACACAACACGCTAGACGTTTTGTTGATAAATAAGAAGCTTTGTGAGTTTGCACTGCTAGAAAAGCTGAGATTAAACCTATTAACTAAGCCGTTTTTAAGATTGTTTTGGACAGTACAGAGTTTTTTAATTTCAAATAACGTTTTATATAAATAATTCAACAAACTATTATTTTAGTTTAACAATAATGCCGCAGCTACATTGCGGCCTTCACTCATCAGTATGTTGTACGTTCTGCAGGCTGCGGCTGTAGTCATGCACTCAATTGGAATATTTTTCTCTGTCAAATTTTGTGTTATTTTCGGATGTAAAAATTGATGTTTTGATCCAGTACCAAGTAGCAGAACTTCAGGGTTCTGGTGAACAGTCTCAATAAAGTGCGCCGCAGTTAAATCCGAAAAACTGGCGGCATTCCAATTTAAAATTAACTCATTGGGCAGCACGATGAGATTCTGTGCATAGCGTTTTCTGTTAATCTCAATAAAATCTGCACCATATCCGGTAATTAAATTGTTATTTTCAGCAGTGGTTAAATGTAATTTCATGCTGCTATTTTAGCGTGGTCTTTGATTGAAGAAAAACCTTTTTCTAAGGTAAACTTATGGTTGTGGCTTAATGCCTTTTTAACCCAAAGTTTTAACCAAAATCACCTCATTAAAATTACTTAAGAATTATCCTTTTATGCAACCTTTACTCAAATCCAACAAACTTGCTAACGTTTGCTACGATATTCGTGGCCCGGTGTTGCAGCGAGCGCGTCAAATGGAAGAAGAAGGTCAGCGTATTATCAAGCTAAACATTGGCAACCCAGCCGCCTTTGGCTTTGAAGTGCCAGAAGAAATCCAGCTGGACGTGATTCGCAATATGGGTGATGCCGGCGGTTATACCGATTCAAAAGGCTTATTCGCACCGCGTAAAGCAATTATGCATTACACGCAAAGCAAGCACATTGCCAATGTGACGGTAGACGACATCATTATTGGTAATGGCGTTTCAGAATTGATTGTGATGGCAATGCAAGCCTTGGTGAATAATGGCGATCAAGTGTTAGTGCCAATGCCCGATTATCCATTGTGGACTGCTGCGGTGACGTTGGCTGGTGGCACGGCACGGCATTATATGTGCGATGAAGCAACTGGCTGGTTACCAGATCTAAAAGATATTGAGGCGAAAATTACCGCCAATACGCGCGGTATTGTGGTGATTAATCCGAATAATCCGACTGGTGCGCTGTATCCAAAAGAAACACTGCAAGGCATTATTGAAATTGCGCGTCATCACGGTTTGGTGGTATTTGCTGATGAAATTTACGATAAGGTTTTGTATGATGAAGCCGAGCATATTTCCATGGCATCGCTGGCTGAAGATGTGCTATTTGTCACGTTTAATGGTTTATCGAAGAATTACCGTACTTGCGGTTATCGTGCTGGCTGGTTAGTGATTTCGGGTGAGAAAAAGCATGCAGCCGATTACGTAGAAGGGCTAAATATGCTGGCGTCTATGCGTTTATGCGCCAACGTGCCAGGGCAATTAGCCATACAAACTGCGCTGGGTGGTTATCAAAGTATTGATGATTTAGTGGCGCCTGCAGGCAGGTTATGTAAGCAACGCGATTTGGCTTATGACTTGATTACGGCAATTCCCGGTGTGAGTTGCGTGAAACCCAAAGCGGCGATGTACTTATTCCCAAAGCTTGATCCGAAAATGTATCCGATTAAGGATGACCAGCAATTTATTTTAGATTTATTGCTAGAAGAGAAAGTCTTACTGGTACAAGGCACAGGTTTTAATTGGAAGACGCCAGATCATTTCCGCGTGGTATTTTTACCCAATGTAGATGATTTAACCGAGGCGATTAAACGCATCGCCAGTTTCTTAGAGCGATATAGAAAAAAACACGATAAAAAATTAGATGGAGTAACAGTTTGAAGCAATCCGATTTAAAACAGCTAGCTTTTAAGCAACTACGCGTAGGACTTTTAGGCATTGGTACAGTTGGTGGTGGTACGTACAATGTATTAACGCGAAACGCCGCAGAAATTACCCGCCGTACTGGCGTAGCGATTAATGTGTTGCAAGTGGCGGATAAAAATATAGACCACGCAAAACAAATTACAGGTGGCAATACACTGTTAAGCACCGATGCGTTTGCGATAGTCAATAATCCGGAAATTGACGTGGTAGTTGAGTTAATCGGCGGTTATACCTTAAGCAAGGAGCTGGTATTAAAAGCCATTGCCAACGGCAAACACGTTGTGACAGCGAATAAAGCTTTAATCGCTTTGCATGGCAATGAGATTTTTGCAGCAGCGCAGCAAGCAGGCGTCATTGTTGCATTTGAAGCTGCTGTGGCAGGCGGAATACCTATTATCAAAGCTTTGCGCGAAGGTTTGGGTGCAAATCGCATTGAATGGGTTGCTGGCATTATCAACGGCACAACTAATTTCATTCTCACTGAAATGCGCGAAAAAGGTTTGGCTTTTGCTGATGTATTAGGCGAAGCGCAACGCTTGGGTTATGCCGAAGCAGATCCTACATTTGATGTGGAAGGCATTGATGCCGCGCACAAACTAACGATTATGGCGGCGATTGCCTTTGGCATGCCGATGAAATTTGAGCAAGCTTATACCGAAGGCATTACCAAGCTACAGCAAACCGATATTAAATATGCTGAAGAACTCGGTTACCGCGTGAAATTGTTGGGTATTACCAAACAATCCGAAGGTGGCGTAGAGCTTCGCGTGCACCCAACACTGATTCCGGAAAAACGTTTAGTCGCCAATGTAAACGGCGCGATGAACGCAGTGGTTGTTAAGGGCGATGCAGTCGGCCCGACGTTATATTACGGTGCGGGCGCAGGCGCTGAACCAACAGCTAGTGCAGTGGTGGCGGATTTAATGGATGTGGCGCGTTTAAGTAGCGCGACCGCAGAACAACGCGTGCCTTATTTAGGTTTTCAGGCAGGGCAGTTAAATGATTTGCCAATATTGCCGATTTCAGAAATCAACAGTGCTTACTATTTACGCCTGCGCGCTTCGGATGAGCCTGGTGTGTTGGCTAATGTCACCAAAATCTTGGCGGATCGTAACATCTCAATCGATGCCATGTTGCAGAAAGAGCCAGCCGATAATGAAACAGAAGCTGATATTGTTATTTTGACGCATGTGACAAAAGAGAAGAATATGGATGCAGGAATTGCTGAAATCGAAGCCCTGCCAGCGATTGTCGGCAAGTTGGTTAAAATTCGTATGGAAGAATTGGCTAAATAAGCCTAAAAAGATAAGTTAAAAGCAAAGCCAGTTCAATCATTAAAGTTAATATTAAATGAAATACATTTCTACTCGCGGGCAATCGCCTGCTTTAAGTTTTAGCGAAATCTTATTGGGTGGCTTAGCACCTGACGGCGGTTTATACCTGCCAGAAACTTATCCGCAATTTAGTGATGCAGATCTAACCGCTATGCGCGGCATGAGTTACGCGGATTTGGCTTTTACGATTTTGAGTCGTCTTGTTGATGATATTCCAGCAGACGATTTAAAAGCCATTATTGATAAAACCTATCGTGCAGATGTGTACAGTTTTACGCGTGCTGGTCAAAACGCAGCAGAGATTACGCCAACTATTAAGCTTGAAGATAACTTGTATTTGTTAAGTCTTTCTAATGGGCCAACATTGGCTTTTAAAGATATGGCGATGCAGTTGCTGGGCAATTTATTTGAATATGTATTAGCAAAAACAGGTGGAACGACCAATATTTTAGGCGCAACTTCTGGCGATACAGGTTCTGCAGCCGAATACGCCATGCGCGGCAAAAAAGGTGTGCGTGTATTTATGCTGTCGCCACATAAAAAAATGAGCCGCTTTCAAACGGCGCAAATGTTTAGTTTGCAAGATGAAAACATTTTTAATATCGCGGTAAATGGTGTATTTGATGATTGCCAAGATATCGTCAAGGCTGTTTCAAATGATGCGACATTTAAAGAACAATATAAGATTGGCGCAGTAAACTCCATTAACTGGGGTCGCATCGTTGCACAAGTGGTGTATTACTTTAAAGGTTACTTTGCTGTCACAGAAAACAACAGTCAAAAGGTGAATTTTGCAGTGCCTAGCGGCAATTTTGGCAATGTGTGTGCAGGGCATATTGCACGCATGATGGGTTTGCCAATCGATAAACTAGTGGTTGCCACTAACGAAAACGATGTGCTGGATGAGTTCTTTAAAACGGGTATCTATCGTCCACGCGGTTCAGCCAATACATATCAAACCAGCAGCCCATCGATGGATATCAGCAAAGCGTCAAACTTTGAGCGCTTTGTATTTGACTTGGTCGGTAAAGACGCAAGCCAAGTGCGTGAGTTATGGGCAAGCGTAGATAAAGGCGGCGCGTTTGATATTAAACACTTAATGCCAAAATTAGCCGATTATGGTTTTGTATCTGGTAGCAGTAATCATGCAAATCGCATGGAAACGATACGCGAAACCCAAGCCAAATATGACGTCGTGATTGATACACACACCGCTGACGGTCTTAAAGTGGCATTGGAATATCGCGAGCCGAATACGCCAATGGTGGTGTTGGAAACCGCGTTACCTGCCAAGTTTGAAGATGCTTTAGTTGAAGCGTTAGGCGAAGTGCCACCGCGACCTGATAGCCTTAAGGGAATTGAGCAATTAGCACAAAAATTTACCGTGATGGATGCTGATGTTGCCGCAATTAAAGATTTCATTGTCAAAAATACCTAGGCCGTCATACCGACACTTGTTGAAATGACATAATTAGTTAGGGCTTTATGAAACAATACACAGACCTTCTGCAGCATGTATTAACACACGGAACCCCGAAAACAGACCGTACAGGTACAGGCACAAAGTCGGTATTTGGTTACCAAATGCGCTTTGATTTAAATGCAGGCTTCCCCTTACTTACCACTAAAAAAGTCCATTTAAAATCCATCATTCATGAGCTGCTTTGGTTTCTACAAGGCAGCACCAATATTGCGTATCTCAAAGAAAACGGCGTGCGTATTTGGGATGAGTGGGCGGATGAAAACGGAAATTTGGGCCCGGTGTATGGCTATCAATGGCGCAATTGGCCTAAACCAGATGGCACGCATATTGATCAAATTACACAAGTAGTCAATGCGATTAAAACCAATCCTGATTCACGCAGGCTGATTGTTTCTGCTTGGAACGTGGCCGATGTTGACCAGATGAAGCTGCCGCCATGCCATGCTTTTTTTCAGTTTTATGTTGCACCTGCATCGCCCGATGATGCAGATCAACGATCAAAATTGAGCTGCCAACTTTATCAACGCAGTGCAGATATTTTCCTGGGTGTACCATTTAATATTGCTTCATACGCCTTGTTAACCATGATGGTTGCACAGGTATGCAATTTAAGATTAGGTGATTTTGTGCATACCTTGGGTGATGCCCATATTTATACCAATCATATGGAACAGGTTAACGAGCAACTTTCACGTGAAATCCGCGCATTGCCACAAATGCGCATCAACCCAAATGTTAACGACATTTTCTCCTTTAAGTTTGAAGACTTCACTTTAGAAAACTACGATCCGCATCCTGCGATTAAAGGTTTAGTGGCGGTTTAAAGCATTAGCTGGTTATATATAGCCGTGGGAAATGGCTATATATAACCAAATATGTAAAAAAAGTGTAAAACATTCAAAGACTTATTGAGTTTCTATATCCACATTCCATATACTGTACGGGTAAATTATGTACTTGGCACTGCGATTATAAAATGATGCCGAGACAATTGATTTCGTTAGTTAATTTTTTTGGAGATATAAAATGATACGTTCAGTATTAGTTGTGGCTGCAGTAGCAGCAATTTTTTCAAATACAGCATCTGCTGATCATGAAACGATTAAGCCGCATAAAGCGGATAGTTTAGGCAAATGCGTTAAAGCAGCATTGTCTAAGCATGAAGGTAAGATTGTGAAGATGGAATTTAAATCAGAGAATAAATCTCCGGTTTATGAGTTTGATATTGAATCTGCCGACGGCACTGCATGGGATGTTGAGTGCAATGCGCAGACAGGCAAAATCATTGAAATCGAAGAAGAGGTGAAAGCCGATGATGCTAGATTTAAAGCACTTGCAAAAGTAACAGAGGCAGACGCGAAAGCGACAGCACTTGCCGCTTTCCCAGGCAAAGTTGTAGAAACAGAGTATGAGCTTGAGTCTGATGGTAAAGCTTCTTATGAGTTTGATATTTTAGAAGCAGATGGCGAAGAAATTAAGGTTGAAGTGGATGTTACAACAGGCAAAATTGTTGAGCATGATTACGAAGTTTATCAAATTGGTCAAGAAGACTAATTTTTGCCAAACCAGTTAAATTTAAAAACAAGTTAGTTAAAGCTGTTTTAATATAAAAAAAGGCGCATTAGCGCCTTTTTTTATATGTTGTGAAAGTGAGAGTCACAACAAAAATCTGTAGGGAGTCTACCCCTTTACCATGCACAATTCTTTAAATTGTGTAACAGTAAAGGTCCTAGTGATAGCTCTCCCATATGGTTATAGTTGCAAGTAATGTACCAAGATTGTAAAAATAATAATCCATTGATTAGATAGTATTTTTCATTGTTTAATCAATGCGTTGGTTAATTTTTAGTGTTAAAGCAACCAATGTAGGTTGTTAACAACCACCAACTTTGAACCATTTTTTGTTTTTATTAAGCCTGCAAAGTAAGGCGTGATTGATACAAAAGTGCATTTTTTAAACGTTTTATGCCGATGGTAATTTCCTCACAGTTTAGGTGAGCAAATCCCAATCTTAAACCAGATACTTGGTGAAACTCTGAAAAGCTATTGGGATCCTGCAGTTTAAGTTTTTGTTTTTTAGCATCTTTCAGTAATAAATCGGTGTCAATATAGCCGGCCAAATCTAGCCATAAACCTAGGCCAGAACTCGTCGGCGCTATTGTGCAAAACTCGGCTAATTCAAGATTAATTAAATTGCAGATATGAATCTTGCGTTCTTGATAGATTTTTAATGATTTAGTCAGATGTCTTTTAATTTCACCAGTATGTAAAAGTTCCGCCACTGCAATTTCTATAGGCGCATTACCTTGCCTATCTATCATGGTGATGTCGCTTGCGCAATGCTGAATAATGGCCTCAGGTGCAACCAAATAACCTATTCTAAAACCAGGTGCTAATATTTTAGAAAGTGATCCTATATAAATCACGCGACCATTTCTATCTAAACTGGCCAAGGGCAACAATGGTTTTTCGTCGTAATTAAATTCATGACCACTGTCATCTTCAATAATCACAAAATTATAGCGTTCAGCAAGCATGAGCAATGCTTTTCTGTTTTCTAATGGCATTACAACGCCAGTCGGCATTTGATGGTGTGGCGTGACGTAAATGGCACGCACAGGGTGATTAATACATAGTTTTTCTAGTGCACCTAAATCAATGCCGTGTTGATTGTGATTAACGGCTAATAAATTTGCACCACAATGTTTAAAAGTTTCACGCGCGAAGGGATTGCTTAATTGTTCTATCACGATGCAGTCACCAGCTTCTACCAGTAATCGGGCTGCTAAAAACAGACCCATTTGGCCGCCGCGTACAATACAGATATTATCTAAATCTGTATTTAAACCTCTCTCCATATTCAACATTTGATGAATGGCTTCACGTAAGATTGCGCTGCCTCTTGGGTCAGCGTAATGCAACTTATTATTACGTGTTAATGAAGTGAGTGCGTGTCGCATTGCACGCGCAAATGGTTGATAAGATATTAATCTAGCGTCTGGTAAATCGTCGCTAAAGTGAATAACCTCGACCGCTTGTTTTTTGTTAGCTTGTTCGGATGCTGTCAAGCTTGACATGAGCGCATCTGGCACTCGATGTTTTTTTGGTGATATTTGTATAGATGAAGTTTTGGTGGTCTTAGTGGTTTGATTTACCGTTAAAACCTGTGAGGAGACAAAAGTGCCACGCTTGTTTTCTGTGGTTAACCAGCCTTTAGAAATTAATTCATCATAAGCTTGTACCGCGGTTTTGCGATTAATGCTTAACTTGTTGGATAACTCACGTGTGCCAGGCAAAGCGCTGCCGGGTAAAAAGCGTCCACGTTGAATTTCATCAATAATTTTTTCAGCAATTTGCACATGAATAGGAGTATGTGAATCGCGCACAATTTCCATATTAAAATTCCATGGCCTTAACATCACATTCCTTATCATTTAGTTTACTTAGGTTAAATAAATAGCTTAAGTAAAAAATCAATTAATTTTTTTGACTAAATGGAAACCTAGGCTAAGTCCACTATACGAATGGTAGCAAAAAACGATTTTTAAGGGTTAGTGATTTATAGCTGGACCATTGAAAAATAATCAATCAGGCGGACTAAAGCAAGGGGTTTTTTGGATATAGTTACATTCGCTTAACAAATTGAAACAACTTTATTCAAAGCTTTCCGACATTTAATCATGTTGCGTTGTTTAAATAAGGTTTTATGACACTGGTTACCTTATGTAGATACCAGTTTGATATGAGCTAGAGCGCAGTTTGTTTTCATAGTTCTATTGTGATAACTCACTCAATTGAATTTAATTTTTGGAGATATACGATGTTTAATAAAAAACATGTAATGGGTGTTGCAGCAAGCGTAGCATTGGCACTGCCAATGGTAGCACTTGCAGCAGCAGATCAAGAAGCGGCGATGAA
>JAZKDP010000029.1:0-2832 GCA_040387515.1 Pseudomonadota bacterium | reverse complement strand
TAATACGTACCACACCACGGCGACGAACAACTTTACAATTGCGGCACAATGCTTTTACTGATGCACGAACTCTCATAATTAACCTCTACGCTACTTAATTTTCAAATAACTTACTTTTAAACTTACTTAACGCGGAAAGTAATCCGCGCTCTTGTTAAATCATAAGGCGTCATTTCAACTGTCACCTTATCGCCTGGCAATATTCGAATATAGTGCATTCGCATTTTTCCAGAAATATAACCTAATACTGTATGACCATTTTCCAGCTTTACTTTAAAAGTCGCATTTGGGAGGTTTTCTAAAACCTCACCTTGCATTTCAATGCGATCTTCCTTTGCCATACTTCAAAGCTATCGCGCTCCAGCGCTACCTTTAAAATTAGCTTTTTTAAGCAACCCCTCATATTGATGAGACATTAAATGTGATTGCACTTGCGTCATAAAATCCATTGTAACGACAACAATAATAAGCAATGACGTACCGCCAAAATAGAATGGGGTGTTAAATTTCAAAATCAAAAACTCTGGTAACAAACAAACTAAAGTGATATAAAAAGCACCAATTAAAGTCAGTCTCCCCATAATTCTATCTATGTACTTCGCTGTTTGATCACCTGGACGAATACCTGGTACAAACGCGCCGCTTTTCTTTAAGTTATCTGCAGTTTCTTTTGGGTTAAATACCAATGCCGTGTAAAAGAAACAGAAAAATATAATTGCCGCTGCAAAAAACAAAATGTAAATTGGTTGTCCTGGTGATAACACGTTACTGATGTCTTTCAACCAATACAGTCTTTCACTACTACCAAACCAACCAGCCAAAGTTGCCGGAAACAAAATAATGCTTGATGCAAATATTGGAGGAATAACACCCGCCATATTCAATTTCAAAGGTAAATGCGTAGTTTGACCACCGTATACCTTATTACCCACTTGGCGCTTCGCATAGTTCACCGTAATTTTACGCTGACCACGCTCAACAAAAACAACCAATGCAGTTACTAACAATATTGCGACAAATAAGAACATCACTAATGGTATTGAAAACGCACCAGTTCTAGCTAGCTCAAGGGTGGATCCGACAGCGTGAGGCAAGCCTGCAACGATACCCGCAAAGATAATGATTGAAATACCATTACCAATACCGCGTTCTGTAATTTGCTCACCCAACCACATCAAAAACATTGTTCCACTAACCAGCGTAATCACAGCCGTTAATCTAAAAGCCATACCTGGCTCTAAAACCAAACCCGCTTGACCTTCAAGTGCAATGGCAATACCTAACGCTTGAAAAGTTGCTAAAACAACAGTGCCGTAGCGTGTATATTTAGTAATAGTACGTCGACCAGCTTCACCTTCTTTTTTCAGCTGCTCCATTTTCGGAGAAACCACAGACATTAACTGCATAATAATAGAAGCAGAAATGTACGGCATAATCCCTAGAGCAAACACCGTAAAGCGTGATAGCGCACCACCCGAGAACATGTTGAACATGCCCAAGATGCCACCACTTTGTGAGTCAAACAATTGCTTCAATACGGTAGGATCAATGCCTGGTACTGGAATGTGCGCGCCTAAACGGTACACAACTAAAGCACCTAAAACAAACCACAAGCGGCTTTTCAGCTCGCTCATTTTACTTACCGCACTTAAAAGACTATCTTGAGCCAATACTATTCTCTAATCTTATGACTTATTCAGCGTCAGCAACTTTACCGCCTGCAGCTTCAACAGCAGCGCGAGCGCCTTTTGTCAGCAACAAACCAGTTAAGTTAAGTTTTTTTGTAATTTCACCTGATAAAAATACTTTAGCAGCTAAAACCCTACCAGATACAATATTTGCTTGTTTCAAAACCAACAAATCAATCACATCAACTGGCAAGTTATTTAATTCTGAAGTTCTCACATGAGCAGTATCAGCCTTAGTCATGGATTTAAAACCACGTTTTGGCAAACGACGTTGCAAAGGCATTTGACCACCTTCGAAACCAACTTTATGAAAACCACCAGTACGCGATTTTTGACCTTTGTGACCACGTCCAGCTGTTTTACCAAAGCCAGAACCGATACCACGACCAACACGGCGAGCAGCTTTTTTAGAGCCTTCTGCAGGCTTAATTGTATTTAATTGCATTATCCTTCTACCTTTAATAGATAACCAACTGTGTTAATCATGCCGCGAATCGATGGCGTATCTTGCAACTCCACAGTATGGCGTATACGACGTAAACCCAACCCTTTTACTGTCGCTCTATGTGATTCGATACGACCAATCACACTTTTAACCAACGTCACTTTAATGGTTGACGCTTCTACTTTTGCTTTAGCCATCATTAGCCTCTAATTTCTTCTACTGATTTACCACGTTTAGCGGCGATTTCTGACGGTGTATTCATTGACTCTAAGCCGTTCAATGTTGCGCGTACCAAATTGTAAGGGTTTGTTGAACCAATACATTTAGCAACAACGTTTGTCACACCCATCACTTCAAAAATAGCGCGCATCGCACCACCAGCAATAATGCCAGTACCTTCAGAAGCAGGCTGAATAAACACTTTAGCCGCGCCATGAACACCAGTTACCGCATGATGCAACGTGCCGTTATTTAAATTCACTTTAAGCATACCGCGACGTGCTTCATCCATGGCCTTTTGCACAGCAACCGGCACTTCACGCGCCTTGCCTTTACCCATGCCAACCGCGCCATCACCATCACCGACAACAGTCAATGCTGCGAAACTCATAATACGACCACCTTTAACCGTTTTACTTACACGATTTACAGTAATCATTTTTTCACGCAAACCATCGGTTTGCTGTTGTTGTTCGATTT
>JAZKDP010000028.1:0-20500 GCA_040387515.1 Pseudomonadota bacterium | reverse complement strand
CAGCTACGCAAGAAATTGTAAAAGATGCTTATGTGTTAAAAAGTTTCGCATTAAGTAATCAAGCGCAAATATTAGCTGATCTAGCCCAAGTAATTGAAGCTGCGCCATTTCGTCATATGCTCACTCCTGGTGGTTTTACGATGTCTGTCGCCATGAGTAATTGTGGTGATTTGGGTTGGGTAACCGATAGAAAAGGCTATCGCTATACAAAACATGATCCACTGAGTAATCAGCCATGGCCGAAAATGCCCGTTTCATTTAAACAGTTAGCGCAACAAGCCGCAGGTGACGCAGGTTTTGATGATTTTGTGCCTGATGCATGTTTAATTAACCAATATGAAATCGGTGCACGTATGAGCTTGCATCAAGATAAAAATGAGTTGGATTTTAATCAACCAATCGTATCGGTTTCATTAGGTTTGCCCGCGACGTTTCAGTTTGGTGGATTTGAACGAGCTGATAAAACAATTAAACTATTGTTAGAACATGGCGATGTGGTGGTTTGGGGTGGTGAATCAAGGTTGCGATTTCACGGTATTTTGCCAGTGAAAACTAGCTTAAAATCGGTGCAAAGCGACTACATGGAACGTTACAGAGTTAACTTAACGTTTCGAAAAGCGGGAGAACATGCTGAAAAAAATCAATATTGGCGTAGTAATTAACGCGCTTTAGATTGCGCGTTAATTACGCATCGCAGTAAGCACCAACACGCTAAATACCCAGCGCATAGTCATCATACCCGCCAAAACCTTCATCCATTTCGTGGCCTATCACTTTTAAACTCGCTTCAATACCCGTTTCACTAAACTCATCAATTTCATCGCCTGCAAAATCATCAGAGCGTAGCGCTAAATTTTGCATATTGGTGGAAAGTTCAATTTCCTTACGTTTTTGCCGTCCCATTTTAATACTCCTTTTATATCACGTGTGCTTACCATTTTTGGTTTGCAGTTAGTGATAAGCAGGAGTTATGCCAACTGGATTTTATAAATGAATACTAGCTAAGTGCTTTTAAAATTAAGCCTTGCAAGGCAGTTGGCATATTTTAAAGGTCGGCTACTAAGTGATTTAATGCATTTTAAGTGCTACTTTTTGGATAAAAGTGTTCAAAAAAGCACAAAAGACGCGCGGGCTTATAGGCCAATCTTTGCTTTAATACGCACCCATGCTTGCGTCAGCGCATTGCCGTCTAATTTGTAATGTTTGTGTAGCGGTTTTTTTACTTCCCAACTGGCGGTCATGCCAGCAGGAAAAGTCACTAAATCACCTTTGCCGAAAGTCACTGGGGTGCCGCCAGTTGGCGTAATCACGCATTCGCCTTCTAAAATATAAGCGATTTCTTGCTCTGGAAATACCCAAGGAAATACAGAAACTTCTTTTTGCCATGTTGGCCATTTGCTGACACCTAAGGTATCTAAATGCGCCTGGCTTGGATTTTTCTCTACTTTGATTTGACTCATGTTAATTTCTTTATGTATTTAAGATAGGGTTATTCTATCTCATCACGTCTTAATTGTTACGCAAGTTAAGCCTAGTTTAAAAGCCATGGCTTAAGTAAGTTTAGATAGTAAAATGGCGACTTTAATCAAAAGTTGTGAAATTACAATTGTTTAATCACAGTAGATTGCTATGCGCATTAGTTTAGATGAAGCGGTCGCCAAATTATTAAATGGCGAAGTTGTCGCGATTCCAACCGAGACGGTTTACGGCTTGGCTGCGGACGCAACAAACGAATCTGCTTTGCGTAAAATTTATGCAATTAAACAACGCCCTGCTGATAATCCTTTGATTGTGCATATTGGACATATCAACCAAGTGAATGATTGGGCAGCAGAATTTCCACCTTTAGCACAAAAACTGGCAAGCGCATTTTGGCCTGGTCCTTTTACCTTGGTTTTGCCCGCAAAAGACAGTGTTTCTAGCATTGTAAGAGCCGGCGAGCCAACAGTTGCATTACGTGTACCCAGTCATCCGCTTGCCTTGCAATTGCTTAAGCAAAGCAGTTTAGGTTTGGCGGCGCCTTCTGCAAATAAATATACACAATTAAGCCCAACAACCGCAGCACACGTAGAAACTGGCTTGGGTGAGTGTATTCCTGTGTTGAATGGCGGCGCGTGCCAAGTGGGTATTGAGTCGACGATTGTCAGCGTGATAAACGATGATTGGCAATTGTTACGTCACGGTATGATTACTGAACCTGAAATTGCTGCGATTGCGGGCAAGCCAGCATTGAACCGCTTAGAAAGTCTGCCAAAAGCGCCCGGCCAGCATTTATTGCATTATTCCCCCAAAACGCCGATTAAACTTTTTGATAGCGTTGAAGCATTAATTCAGTATCAGCAAAACAGTCAACAGATGTGCGCGATTTTATTAATTGACGATATTGCACCAAATAGGTTGTTAACTGCAGAAGTAGTGCGACTACCCAAAAATCCAGCAATCGTTGCAGAACAACTATATGGCGTTCTGCATCATTTAGACACGCTAAATGTGGCGCAATTATTAGTGCAATTGCCGCCTAAAGCGCCAGAATGGCTGGCTATTTTAGATCGTTTGACTCGCGCTGCACATCATACTTAACACTTGTTTTAACAGTAAAAAACGCGTAACTTAATTCATTCTTCAGCAGTATTTAAGTGGTTTTTCAAAATCAATTTTTATGCAAAAGGAGCAAGAGATGACTCGTTATGTTGATGGATTTGTTATTCCCGTACCCACAGCACGTATTGATGACTATCGTTTAATGGCCGAAAAAGCAGCAAAAATTTGGAAAGAGCATGGCGCGCTAGACTATTGGGAGTGCGTGGGTGACGAGATGGAAGCGGAAGGCACAATGCCATTTACTCAGCTCGCCAATACAACGCCAGATGAAACTGTTGTGTTTTCATGGGTAGTGTTTGAGTCTAAAGAGGCAAGGGATGCAGCCAATGCAAAAATATTTGCCGACCCGCGCATGAAAGAAATGATGGACATGTCAAATCCAATTTTTGATTGTAAACGCATGGCTTATGGTGGGTTCAAGCAATTAGTGCATGCCTGATAGCTGCTTTGTTGGTTTCGGTAAGCGTTACTTTTTTAACGCTTCGGTAAATTCAGTATCCAAGTCTAAATCGATTGCCTTAAGTGCGACGTGGATTTTTTCAACTTCTGTGGCATTGCCATTGCGATTTGCCATTAAACCCAATGCAATCAGCGTCGCTGGATGGTTTGGGTGCAACTTTAATACTTGCTGATAATATTGGTTCGCCTTATTGGCGTTACCTAAATTATCTTCTGCCGTAGCCAAATAATACAAAGTCTCTACGTTATTGGGTTCTTTTGCCAGCCACGCGGACGCTACGGTTTTTAGTTCTGTCCAATGTCCATTTTGATACGGCAAAACTACGCGCATAAAAAATGGCCTTAATTCATCTGGTGCATCCCAAAAAGGTGTTCCGTCTGGTTGGTATAACGCGATTTCAGGCTTTAATAACAGTTCTTTTACCCATTTAACTGGCATGTTGTAGAAATACGCATTTTGCCCAGGGCTTTTTAGCGTGCTGATGGCAATTAACTTGCCGTCATAATCAAATACAGGACTGCCGCTGGCACCAATTGCAAATGCGGCAGTTGCTCGCATCACGTTGGCGCCATCTAACGGATACAGCGCTTTAATCTTACCCAATGCCACATACGGCGCGGGTGAGTCGCCGGGCATGGAGATGGAAATAATGGATTGCCCATATTGCAAATTCTCAGAATCGCCCAAAGCCACAGGCTTAAGGTTTACCCACTCAAAACGTAATATGCAAATGTCGTGTTGCCAATCAGCAATCATGGCGGCCGGTGCAAACGGTTCGCCCCATTTAGTGATGCTCATGCCATTAGAGTTTTGCAACACATGACAATTGGTGACGACATGATTTTTACTTATAGCAACACCAGTACCGTAGCCATGCCCACCGTTTTTAAGCGTGCTGCCTATTTTAACGATGGATTCTTTAAGTTGATGCAGTAAATCATCGCTGGGTTCAATATTGCGTTCGCTAGTGGGTAAATCGTCAATTGCCTGCGCATATGCCGAAGAATAGAGAGTGAGTGCTAACAACAGCATGTTAGCGGTGATGAGTCTGCTTAACTTGCTGTTGTGTAACGATTTATTTTTCTTGAACATTGCTAGCACTTGGAGTTTCAACAGGTGAATCTAAGGTTTTGTTAAATTCCGTGAGCACATCATTATTTACTTCTTTCATGGCCATTTTTAAACGGCTGAGTTCGGGTTGATTGTCTTCCCTTTTTGCGATTAACCCCAGCGCAAATAGAGTGGCTGGATGTTGTGGCTGCAACTCAAGCGCTTTAATAAATGACTGCTTGGCTTGGTTGGCGTTGCCCAATTTGTCTTGAGCAACGCCTAAATAGTAATACGCTTCCGCGCTGTTACTTTCGGCTGTAACCCAAGCTGTAGCAATCGTAATTAATTCATCCCATATGTCGTTTTGATACGGTAATACCACACGCATAAAATACGGGCGGTTTTCGTCTAAAGCGTCCCAAAAAGGTGAGTCGCTTGTTTTCATGGAAGTAGTTTCAGTAGACTCGGGTGCGGCCAATAATGCTTTTACCCACTTAACTGGAATGTTGTAGTAATAAGCGCTGCGACCAGGGCTTTTAAATGTGCTGATAGCAATCAAATTTCCATCACTATCAAATACTGGGCTACCGCTTGCGCCCATGGCAAATGAGGCGTCAGTGCGTACTACTCTGCTGTCATCTAACGGGTACAGCGCTTTGATTTTACCAAAGGTAACCAATGGTTTTGGTGCCCCACCAGGAAAGCCGATTGAAAACATCGCTTGCTCGTATTTTAAGTTTTCAGAATCACCTAATTCAACGGGCGTAAGGTCGGCATATTGAAAGCGCAAAATACATAAATCGTGTTTCCAGTCTGCTTTTAAGCTAACAGGTGTATAGCTATCGCCATATTTTGTAATTTTTACACCGATTGCATTGGCTAAAATGTGGCAATTGGTTGCGACTAGATCTTTGCCAACCACCACGCCTGTTCCTACGCCATGACCGCCAGATTTGGTTGCGACATGCACCTTAGTTACCGATGCTTTGAGCTTGTAAGTAAGCTCGGAACTGGGTTCCGCAATCAAAATTTGACTAAAAAGCAACCCTAAAACTGTTAATGCTAGGCGCATAAAACAACTTTCTGTTTTGGTCGGTATGTTAAGTCGACAGTGTTTAAAAGTAATAATTCAGCATTGTTTAAAAAACATATTACGCTTATTAATCAAAATTTTGCGTGAATATGACTATAAACCCCTGTAAAATATTGATTCTAGAAAATTTAAGTTTTGGAACAGAATAATGCAAATTAAAACGCATCTTGTCGATTTAGATACCCCAACTGGCGTGATGCGCACTTACGTGCACCGCCCAATCCATGCAAAAAAAGTCCCTGCAATTTTATTTTATTCTGAAATTTTTCAGCAAACGGGCCCTATTGAACGTGCCGCGCGTTTTATGGCAGGTCAAGGCTACGCGGTGTTGGTGCCGGAGGTGTTTCATGAACTTAATCCAATTGGTACTATCCTAGGTTATGACGATGCTGGCCGTGATAAAGGCAATGCAGATAAATCTGCTAAGGATGTGCAAGGTTACGATACCGATAATCGCGCCATGATTGAATATTTAAATACCCAAGATTGGTACAGTGGAAATTTAGGCGCAATGGGTTTTTGTATTGGCGGACATTTAGCGTTTCGCGCTGCATTGCAGCCAGAAGTAAAAGCAACCGCCTGTTTTTATGCGACTGATTTACACACGAATATTATTCCTAACAAACCGAATCAACACAGCATGGATAGGCTAGCTGATATTAAAGGCGAGTTGATGATGATTTGGGGTAAACAAGATAATCACATTCCGACTGCTGGACGTGTGTTGGTGAACCAAAAGTTATCAGAAGCCAATTTGACTTTTTCTTGGCATGAATTTAATGGACAACATGCTTTTATGCGTGATGAAGGTGAACGTTATGACCCGCAGTTGGCCATGACAGGTTATCAATTGGCCATACAGATGTTTGGCAATGTTTTATAAGTCTTATATTTTATAAGTTTTGGCGCAACGAGGCGTTAAACTTTTGGTAGTAAAAGTTGTTTAAGTAAAAGTAGCAAATTAAGAAAAGTTGTACTAGTTAAAATAATCTACTAGTTAATAGAGTTTACTTGGAGCGATAGCCACAAGCTTTTCGTTTCTTTTTTTAGTTTAAATTACCCATTTAATTAATTTTTGAGAATGATATGACCACCACGAAAAATGCTGATATTGGCCTAGTTGGCCTTGCTGTCATGGGGCAAAATTTGGCCCTGAATATTGCCGATCACGGCTACACCATTGCGGTTTACAACCGTGATCCTAAAAAGATGGAAAACTTCGTTGAAGAATGTAAAAAAAATGAGCCTTCACATGAAAATGTTGTTGGTCATGCGGATTTAGCTTCTTTTGTATTAAGTATTAAACGTCCACGCAAAATCATCTTGTTGGTTAAAGCGGGTAGCGCAACAGACGTTACTATTAATGCATTACTACCATTCTTAGAGCAAGGCGATATCATTATCGACGGCGGTAACTCATTGTGGACAGACACCATTCGTCGTGAAAAAGAATTGACTGCTAAAGGTATCGAGTTTATTGGTTCAGGCGTATCTGGCGGCGAAACAGGCGCACGTTTCGGCCCGTCATTAATGCCATCAGGCACACGTAAAGCATGGTCTAGCTTAGAGCCGATTTGGCGCGACATTGCAGCTAAGGTAGACGCGGTAACAGGCGAGCCGTTAGAAGGCGGCACACCAGGCAAACCAGTTGAGGGCGGTTTCTCATGCGCTGAATATATTGGCCCAGACGGTGCTGGTCACTACGTAAAAATGGTGCACAACGGCATTGAATATATTGATATGCAATTGATTTGCGAAGCTTACTGGTTGATGAAAAATCTACTTGGCATGCCTGCTGATGAAATCGGTAAAGTATTTGCTGAATGGAATAAAGGCGAATTGTCCAGTTTCTTAATTGAAATTACTGCGGATATTCTGCAACAAAAAGATCCAATGTCTAAAGGTTTCTTGGTTGATCAAATCTTGGATACTGCAGGTCAAAAAGGTACGGGTCAATGGACAGCAGCAAATGCACTTGAATTAGGCGCACCAGCCAACGCGATTGCCGCAGCAGTTTATGCACGTGCATTATCTAGCTTAAAAGAAGAGCGTGTTGACGCAAGTAAAATCCTAAAAGGCCCTGTGCTTGTAAAAGAAACAGACAAAGCAGCAATTATTGAAGCGATTAAAAATGCGCTATATTGTTCAAAAATCTGTGCTTACGCCCAAGGCTTCCAGTTAATGGACAAAGCGCAAGTGGCTTATAACTGGAAATTGAATTTTGGTGAAATTTCACAAATCTGGCGTGGTGGTTGCATCATTCGCGCACGTTTCTTGCAAAAAATCACTGATGCTTACGCATTGAACTCACGTTTGAAAAACCTGATGTTAGACCCATATTTCACCAATTCAATGAATGATGGTCAAGCAGGCTGGCGTAAAGTGATTGCTTTAGCAGTCACCAACGGTATTCCAGCGCAAGGTTTTAGTGCGGCATTGGCTTATTACGATGGTTACCGCAGTGCAGATTTGCCTGCAAACCTATTGCAAGGTCAGCGTGATTACTTTGGTGCGCACACTTATGAGCGTAAAGATCAGCCACGTGGTCAGTTCTATCACTTAGATTGGCCAGAGGCGGGTCGTCCACAACTGGCGATTGAGTAATTGCCAGCTGAGAGGTAAATAAAAACCAGATGATGGGTTACTGTTAAAAGTGACCCATTATTCGATTAAGTATTTTAAGATTTAGTACAGATTTAAAGTGTTATACGCAATCGCTATAAGCTTCTAAAAGTCGTTTCAGATTTCTAGGTTTTTGTAAGCTTAAGATATTCGCTTCTTGAACTTTTACTTTGTCGGATTTTTGACTTAATGGTGGTTCGTAGATTTCGTTTACTAGCGGTGGTATTGAAACAGGTTTTACATTTAACGCTTGCATTGTAGGTTTCCTTTTGGGAGTTAAAACAACAGAAATTTTGTTTCTGTTGCATATGAATACAATTTATCAAAAAAATTCACTTAATGTATAAATTAAGTAAATAAATCAATAAAATCATGACTATATTGTGATTAACGCACTAAAGCTGTTGCGGAATACACGAAATAATATTTATTTAACTATTCATAGTAATCTATCGCCATATTCAAGCATGGCAACTGACTGTCAATAAACTAAGCTCTAAATCAACCAAGAATGTGAAAATGGTTAAATGATGAACATATTAATTAATGGAAATGTTAAAGTTTTTGATACCTCTGAGATGACAGTTGCATCTTTGGTCGTCGCTTTAGATTTAACAGGCAAGCGTTTGGCGATTGAGAGGAACGGTGAAATAGTGCCGCGCAGCCAGTTTGCTGATGTGTTATTGCAAGACAATGATCAATTGGAAATAGTCGGTGCTGTTGGTGGTGGTTAATGCTAAAACAGTTCAGTGTAAAGTTTAGGTTTGTCACATATCAATTTAAAGTTAATTAGATCGTAAATAAACATGGCAGAACAACTCATTATTGCAGGAAAATCCTACCATTCTCGTTTGCTGGTTGGCACGGGTAAATATAAAGACTTTACCGAAACGCGCGCAGCAATCGACGCAAGTGGCGCGCAAATCGTCACGGTGGCGATTCGACGTACCAATATTGGCCAAACCGCGGGTGAGCCATCTTTATTAGAATACTTGCCGCCAGAAGAGTTTACTTATTTACCCAATACAGCAGGTTGTTATTCGGCAGAAGATGCAGTGCGTACATTACGTTTGGCGCGCGAGTTATTGGATGGTCACAAATTGGTTAAATTGGAAGTATTAGGCGACCCAAAAACCTTGTATCCGAATGTGATTGAAACGATTGCGGCGGCTAAAGTATTGGTAAAAGATGGTTTCGATGTCATGGTGTATACCTCAGATGACCCGATTATTGCTAAACAGTTAGAAGATATCGGCTGCTGCGCAGTGATGCCGCTTGCTTCATTAATCGGTTCTGGCATGGGTATTTTAAATCCATGGAATTTACAGATTATTATTGAAAATGCAAAAATCCCCGTGCTGGTGGATGCTGGTGTAGGTAGTGCAGCAGACGCTGCGATTGCGATGGAGCTTGGTTGCGCTGGTGTATTAATGAACACTGCAATTGCCGCAGCACGCGACCCAGTGATGATGGCAGGTGCGATGAAGAAGGCGATTGAAGCGGGTCGCGAGTCTTATCTTGCAGGCAGAATGCCTAAAAAGCTGTATTCAGCCAGCCCCAGTTCGCCAACAACAGGTTTGATTAGTTAAAAATATGACCATTCAAACGCAGTATGCATTTTCAGTTTCTGTGCAAACGACTTACTTGCCAGATCAATCAAATGCGGAAGAAAGTAAATTTGCCTTTGCCTATACCGTTACCATTACCAATGTAGGTACGGTTGCAGCGCAATTAATTAGCCGACATTGGGTGATTACGGATAGCAACGATGATGTTCAGGAAGTAAAAGGTTTGGGTGTGGTTGGTGCGCAACCATTGTTGAACCCAAATCAACAGTTTGAATATACCAGCGGTACTGTGTTAAGTACGCAAGAAGGTAAAATGCACGGCAGCTATTTTATAGTAGCGGTTGATGGTACCCAGTTTGAAGCCATCATTGAGCCATTTGTTTTAACGCAACCAAGAGTGCTGCATTAGGCATATTCATGCAACGCTTATTCGTCATTATTTTGTTAAGTTTATTAACGGTTTCTTGTGGACAAAAAAATAGTAAGCCATCGGCGACAAAGCCGAATGCACCTGATTGCAATTGCGCACAAGATCAAACGCCTGTTCAATTGCCATCAGGCACGCAATCAACCGAACAAAAATCTACAGATATTAAACCTGATACTAAAGTCGTACCTGATTACAGTCTGCTTAAACCCGCAAAATGGGAAGATATTGATGGCTTAATGCAAGATGATTTAAGTGCTGCATGGGGCGCATGGCTGCAAAGCTGCACTACACTTAAAAATAAATCGCAGTGGCAATCAGCTTGTGACGCTGCCAAAACGCTTTCAAAGCCAAATAATGCAACGATTATTGCTTACTTAACTACGCAGTTTGATGTATACACTGCAACTAATATAGATGGCGGTAATACAGGCTTGGTGACGGGCTACTATGAGCCTTTACTTCAAGGTAGCCGCAGGCAATCAGCCCAATATCCTTATCCTTTATATAAACAACCTAGTGATATTGTCACCGTAGAGTTGGCCGATGTTTATCCCGATCTTAAATTTAAACGCATACGCGGCAAGTTGATAGAGACGAAGCAAGGCGTAAAAAAATTAGTGCCTTATATGACGCGCGCTGAAATTGAAACCAACCCATCTCCTTTAGCAGGTAATGAGGTGGTATGGATTAACGATATTATTGACGTATTTTTCTTGCAGATTCAAGGTTCTGGCTTAGTGAATCTAGATAATGGACAACAAGTACATGTCGGTTATGCGGATCAAAATGGACATCCATATAACTCGATTGGGCGTTTATTGATTGAGCGTGGCGAATTAACTGCAGATCAGGCATCCATGCAGGGCATTAAAAATTGGGCTCGCAATAATTTGGATAAATTGCGTGATTTATTAAACAGCAATCCAAGTTATGTATTCTTTAGAGAGTTGCCTGCTGGCTTGCCAGGCCCGCTAGGTGCGCTTGGTGTGCCAATTACGGCAGAACGCAGTGTGGCAATCGACCCTAAATATGTGCCTTTGGGTGCGCCAATATTTTTATCCTCTACACAACCGAATAGTACAAAACCTTTGAAACGCTTGATGATGGCACAAGACACTGGCGGCGCCATCAAAGGTGGTGTGCGTGCAGATTTCTTTTGGGGTGCGGGCGATGCCGCGGGCAAACAAGCTGGTGCCATGAAGCAGCAAGGCAAGATTTGGGTGTTTTTACCTAAAGGCTTTGTGTTGCCTAAATAAGCTTAGCTTACAGTCAAGCTTTATAAACTACTGCCAAACGTAGGTATCCATCGCTAAAATGCCGTAAGTAGTTTCTGGTTGGTAACGAATTGGCTTGCCTCTTGCAGCACCCAGCGCTACAAATAACGGCAATATATGGTCTTCTGACGGATGTGCTCGCAAGCCATATTGGCTTTGAGCGCGGTAATTTATTAATGCCTCTATGTCGTTAAGTGCGATTTTCTCGCCCATCCAATCGGCAAACTTACTCACGTAATCCAATGCTTCTGCATCAATTTTTGAGCTAAAAAAATCGTTCAAATTGTGTGTGATCGAACCGCTACAGATAATCATCACGTTATCATCTTGCAGTGCGCTAATTGCCTGACCCAAAGCATAATGCGCGCTTGGCGCTGGCAAATTTTGTGTAACTAGACGTTGAATCTCAGGACTTTGAATTGACAGTTGAGTCACAGGAATATCCGCATCTGGGAACATTAATCTCAGCGGAACCCACGCGCCGTGATCTAATCCACGGTTTTCTTGCTGGATTGTAATGCCTGCATTTACTAGCAAACGTGCGGTTTTTGTGGCCAACATTGGCGAGCCATTGACCGGATATTGAATGTCATAAAGGGGCTTCGGAAAGCCACGAAAATCATGGATTGTTTCTAGCTTAACTGCATTGCTCACTGTGGCTGTTGGCGTATCCCAATGCGCCGATACAACCAAAATAGCATCTGGGCGTGGCAATGACGCCCCTAATGTTGAGAGCAGTTTGCCAGTTTCACCAGGCTCAATTGCCAATGTAGGTGCGCCGTGCGAGATAAATAGTGTGGTCATATAAAATTTGAATACCTAAAATATTTAATGATTAATTGCTCTCAATATATTGATGTTAATTATGTTTTTAATAGCTGGGTAAAACAGAAAAATACTGCGCTAAATAAAACCTAGTAGGAAATTTAGACAATAAAAAAGGGTGCTTTAAGCACCCTTTTTTTGTAGAATGAACAAAAATTATTTGTTCATTACGTACATTGTTACTTCGAAACCGAAACGCATTTCAGTAGCAGCTGGTGTTGTCCACATAATAATTCTCCTTAAGTTAAAAAATTCGTCTGCTTTCACAACTGCATAACGTGAGTCAATACTACGCTTAGCTCAAAATAACACGCTATCTAAACTGCGTAAAAGCATCTCATGATTTTCATGAGATTAAAAAATGTTAAGTATTGCCTTTAAGACGTTTCACCAAGCGTTTAATACCTTTGCGGCCAATCGTGCGTTTTAATGAAACTTTGAAATCGTATAGCTGAAATTGCATACGATGTTGCCAAGTAAATTGCATGCCAGAAAGACCGAGGTAAATCTGCATAAAACGTATACGCCCCGCCCAATGCAGTTTGTGGCAGGCACGTGTAAGGTCGGCAATTCTTAAATTGGTGGAGATGCCGTGGTTATAACTATGGATACGCGCGGTATCAATTAGCGAAAAGCTTAACTGTTTATTTACGCCAATATTCACCAAAATATTTCCGCCAGATAAATCTCTAAAATGAATGCCGCGGCTGTGCATGGTATGGCAATAAATTGCCAGTTGCGTATAAACCGATTCAGGTTTTAGGCCAAGAAAATCAAATTCTCCCCTAGTATAAGCGGCAAATATTTGCCCAATATTGGCATCTGCTTGCACAAATTCACATAGGTAAAAATTTTGTTTAAGTGTGGTGTCACCTGCTTTTTCAAAATAAGCCACAGGTTGTGCCGTCGCGATGCCACGTCGCATCAGCTCCATTGCGCCGTTCCAGCTACGTTTAGCTTTGCTTGGCTTAAAGCGATCTAAAAATGCTTTGTGTGGGTACATTTTAACGGGTTGTTTAATGGTTAATTCTTTAGCAACTCCATGCGCCGCGCTGACATTTCTAGGGTCAGGCACCGCCCAAATAGCATTACGGGCATGACGCAATGCGCCGTCTTTATTCGGCGCCATTAAACTAATTGGATGCAGGTTATGCATAATTAATTGCGCATCATCCATATTTTTGGCTAATACCAAGCCTTGCCAGTCACCGTCTCTAAATGCAAAGTATTGCAAATCTGGGACATGCGCATGAATCGCAACATCTTTGGCCAATTGTGCATTTGTTATCGCAGGCGCAGAATCATTCCAGATTAAATAAATAGGTGATTCTGTGATGAGATCTGGATGTTGAGTGAGTGCCTCACCATCACGATGCAGTATTTTTGCTGTTTGCAAGGCATCTGCTGAATAAATATCACTTAAAAGTGCCGCCTTGCCATTAATGGTCCAAGCCGCATGAAAATGCAAATTTCCTTGTGAAAAATGGTGAATTTCCAAACCATTTGCGGTGGCAATTGGTACGATATAACGCGCGCCTTGTATTAAATTTGTCACCGTTTTTACTGCATTAAAGCTGGGATGATGTTGATAGTTCTCCAGCGCACCATCGGCGTTTTTGTAATAAGTCACGCGTTCTAAATCGGGATAGTCTGCTTCAGTTAAACCATCGGTAATCAAACCTTCGCGCTGACAAATGAGCGCGCCCCAATTGGCATGAGTTAAGCTGTCCGAAGCAGCCAGTAATAGAAAGTAGCGCGCGGCGTAATCCGCCTGTTTTTGTAAGCCATCTGGTAAAAGGCGTTGAATGCGATAGATTGCCCAAAATGCAACCGAAGACGCCATATCATTAACGCCAAAATCGTGTCCAATTTTTTGTAATATACGGGCTTTTTTAATGAGGTTATATTTAAAAACGCGTGCCCATTGATATTTAAAAATGCGGTGATCAAAACGTTCTGGCTCGGTTGTGCGTTCAGAAAATAGATTATTACTGTGAATATCGGGTAATTGATTGAGATTTTTGAATGTTTTAAGCAAGCTGATATTATAAAGCGGCTCAAAGTCTTGAATATTCGGGCCGATTAAAGTGACGCCGTGCACTTTAATTTCAGTATGTGCAATCGCCCAAGCTTGCAAAAAACCATCTAGCGTGTAACCCGCCCAACGCTTGCGATTAATGGTATTCCCAATTTCAATGGCTTGAATCTGGCTACCAAATAGCTCTAATACTTCACTTAAAAACTGCCGCCAAATGGCTTGTTCAGTTTTTAAGTGCATATTTTTTGCGGCATCAAATGGTTGCAGCAGGTGTAAGGTAATGGCTAATTTCTCTGCAATCAATCGGCGCAAAAACCGCGAGTTATCGCGGGTTAAGTCACCGTAAGTCAGGTCTAAACGTACACGCTTGATACCCAGCGCTTGCAGTTGTTGAACAACGTAATCATCAGTTGCTGGATTAGCATTTGAAGCCACGCATACACCAATAAAGTTATTGGGGATGACGTGTTGTTCAATAGGTAAATGCCCATTTTTAATGCGCAAACCGCCCCGCAGGATATAGCTTAATCCATCGCGGATGACTTGCTTTGTGAGCATGGACGCTTGTTTAACACTCATTTGGGTAAATGGTAGCGTTGCTCGCTATACAACAAGGCTGGCAATAGTGAATTGGCTAACGCGCGCTGTTCAATTTCTTGTGCATTAACTGGTGGCGCAGTTTCATTCAGATGTTTGCCTTTTGCATCATATACACCATGCGCTGGCGGTTTGTCTTCGCGTAATACCACCACGTTATTCGAATCTGCCGTTTGCTGCATCCATGCAAAATTATAATTGTATTGCATCATCGCGCGGCCCAGATGGTCGGCGGGTTCGCTGGATAAATCACGGCCTGTCATTGGGTGTTGACCACTAATGCCCATTAACGATAAGACCGTCACTGGTAAATCAATTTGGCTGACAATGCTTTTAATACTTTGTGGTTTAATATCGGCGCCTAAAATCAAGCCTGGGATATGAAAATGCTCAATAGGTACCAGTGTATTACCGCGGACGCGGATA
Organism: Pseudomonadota bacterium; assembly: GCA_040387515.1. GTDB lineage: Bacteria > Pseudomonadota > Gammaproteobacteria > Burkholderiales > Methylophilaceae > Methylotenera_A. The sequence goes on along the minus strand of JAZKDP010000028.1, from coordinate 5,516 downwards.
TCGTGATCTGCCACGATTAAAAATAACGTATCTTTCCAATAAGGGCTTTTTTTGGCCTTTTCAAAAAACTGTCCCATCGCATAATCTGCATATTTAACCGCATTGTTATCCGTGGCTTTCGGTTGTTCATACAACTCAATGCGGCCATCAGGAAACTCAAAGGGCGCATGGTTAGAAGATGAAAATGCCAACGTGAAAAATGGCTTGCCACTGGCGTGATGCGCCATTAATTGCTCATGTGTTTTGTTGAGTAAATCTTCATCAGATGCGCCCCAACTGCCCATAAACACAGGGTTTTTGTAATCTTTTTGATCGGTAATTTGATTAAAGCCGTTACCCAGAAAAAAGCTGCGCATATTATCAAAATGCGATTCGCCACCATAGATAAACTCAGCGTTATAGCCTTGTTTGGTTAATAGGCTGGCTAGGGTGAAAAAGTTTTTTTGGCTAAGCGATAATTTAACCGTGCTCTCAGAAGGTGTCGGCTGAAAACCAGCGGTGACAGCCTCAATGCCGCGCACAGAGCGTGTGCCCGTTGCATATAGCTGTTCAAACCAAATGCCTTCACTTTTCAGTTTTTCTAAATTAGGCGTAACAGGCTTGCCGCCAAGTGACTCTACAAAACCTGCGCCTAAACTTTCTTGCAGAATAATCACCAAATTAAGCGGTTTTTCACGCTTGGCAGAAGGGATTAATGTTTTTAAAGTGGGGATTTCGCTATCAGTTGCGCCCGTGAGTTTGAAGATTTCTGCTCTATCCATTTTGCCGTAAATTTGACTGGATTTGCTTTCGTGCTGTAAATCGTAAACGGCATAAAACACTGAGTAACCCGAATTTAATATTAGGCTATTCACCATACTATCTTGCGTAATTGCAAATAATGCGGGGTTGGCTGGACGATGGCCAACGGTAGAGCGTATAGCAAAAGCCGTGAGCAAGAATATGAGCGGCCAAACCAACCATATTTTTTTGTTTGACCAACTGGGTTTTGCCTGTAACCAAGGTTGCATAAAGCGGCGCATCAGCCATATCGCTAATAGCACAAAACCAATGCTAGCAAACACATGAATTTTAAAACCGCCCCACAGCATGCTGACCACTTCATTTGGATATTTTAGGTATTCTACAAATAAGCGATTAGGTCGTACGTCATATTCTGCGATGAATCCGGGCGTTGCCGCTTCTAAAAACACCAATAAAACAATGGCGATTATTACCCAAATATAAGTGAATCTTTGCCATGCTTTAAAAAGTTGTTTAATCGCCAAAAGTGGCGCTAATAGCAGTGGAACTAAGCTTAATAAACATAGCTGAATAATGTCGACACGAATGCCTTGTAATAAAATCTCAGCTAATTTCCCTGTCGAATCTATACGGTCAAATTTCCATAGGATTAAGCCTAAACGAGAAACAGAAAGGATGACTAATCCTAATAAAAGCATCACGATTAATGGCGCAAAAGGTCCGAGTTTGTTGGAAATACGCCAAATGACTTGTTGAAATTTTTGTGCTAAATTTTTTGATGGCTGGGTAGACATGCGTGATTTAAAATAATGAATCTAGAAAAGCAGTAATTATAGCTAGAAAGCGTAATTAGGATGTGATTAAGTGAAAGCGATAATGTTTCATCAATATTTAAAACAGTCGTTTAATCCACAATTTAAACGTGTCAATATATTCAGGCTGGCGAATGCATAAGTAAATGGTCACTACCGCGTTTAATAAGGCAGTTGCTAGAAATAATTGCGGAATACTTAAACCTTGCTGGAATAATAAAAGTGAAAATCCAGCCGATACCACCATAAATAAGGCATTCATGATGTTATTAGCGGCAATCACGCGCGATTGAAAGCCTTTTTGCGCGCGCGTTTGGATTAAGACGTATAAGGGCACGATATAAAAACCGCCAAATAAGCCGATTAACATCACATCTGCCAGCAAACGCCAGTGGCTAAATGTGCCAATAAAGCTTTGATAGTTTTGTACTATCAGGCTACCAGCGGCATGGATGTTGCTGGTAGAAAAATATAAATCTGCGCCAAAAATGCTTAAGCCGATTGCACCAAACACGACAAGACCAAGTTCTACGCGACCTTTTGACAGTTTTTCGCATAATAGTGAACCGATGCCGATGCCAAGCGAAAATATACTCAGCAATAAAATAAACACACTTTCATCGCCATGCAGCACATTTTTAGCAAGATTAGGAAATTGCGCCAGTAATGTCGCGCCGTAAAACCAAAACCATGAAATAGCGATGATGCCTAGCCAAATGGCTTGCTGTGACCACATGAGTTTTATGCTGCGGTAAGTTTCAGTGATGGGATTCCAGTTAATTTTTAAGTTTGTATCCGCCGCTGGTGTGTTTGGTATGCTGCGACTTGTCCAATAACCCACTACGGCAATCAGCAAAATGCTGATGCTGGTGAATAATTCATGCTGCGACATACTGCCTAACCATGCGCCTAAAACCTGGCCAAGCAAAATGGCAATAAAAGTGCCCATTTCTACCATGCCATTGCCACCAATCAGTTCGTGTTGTTTTAAATGCTGGGGTAAATAGGAGTATTTAATTGGCCCAAACAGAGCGGAATGCATGCCCATCATGAACAGGGCACCGGACAATAACCAAATGTTATGCAGGTAAAAACCGCTGCTGGCGAATAACATAATGGCGATTTCAAACAACTTAACTAAGCGGATAATGGAAGACTTTTCAAACTTATCGGCTATTTGCCCTGCTGTGGCAGAAAATAAAAAAAACGGCAAAATAAACACGCCTGGCAGCAAGGTTGTTAGCGTGCCGCCATCAATGCTGCTTAAGCTAACTGTGTGAAATGCAACTAAGGTGATCAGTGCGGTTTTAAAGACGTTATCGTTAAATGCGCCTAAAAACTGCGTAAAGAAAAAAGGTCGAAAACGCTGTTGTGTTAACAAGTCAAATTGATTACTCATTAGTTACTTTCTGATAGGTTTTCTTTAATTTGAAAAGCTTGTTTATTCATTGCCAGTGGATTTAGAAAAACGAATTATGCAGATTCTGCCATTTGTTTCAGCGTCACATAATCCGTTTTACCAGTACCCAATAGAGGTAATTCCGTTATTTGTACAATTTTGCGGGCGACGGCAATTTCAGGCTGCTTTAAGTTTTTAGCCACCATTTGCAGGTCCTCACGTTTTAATGCAGGGTCAGTGGTGAATAAAATAATGGTTTCGCCACGTTGCACGTCTGTTTGGGTGCTGGCCGCATGTTGATGTTCTGGTGCGGCAGTGCTGGCGATTTTTTCCACCACTTCAAGCGAAACCATTTCACCCGCTATTTTGGCAAAACGTTTAACGCGGCCTTTGATATGAATAAAGCCCTGCGCATCTACTTTTACAATATCACCAGTGTTGTACCAGCCGGCACCAAAATCACTGCTTGGTGGTTGCAAAACGGCAGGGGAGTCAAAAAGGTAATAGCCCATCATCACGTTTTCACCGCGTACATGCAATAAACCACCGTCTTCTATGCCAGGCACAGTTTCTAGTTTATGTTCCAAGCCTGGCACAAATTGCCCAACAGTGCCGTTTAAGTTGGCCATTGTCGTGTTGGCAGAAAGCACTGGCGCGCATTCTGTTGTACCGTAGCCTTCTAATATGCGGATGCCAAATTTATCGGTGTAAGTTTTACGCACTTCTTCATTGAGTTTTTCAGCACCAGCAATCACAAGGCGCAATTTATAAAAGTCGTATGGGTGGGCAAATTTGGCGTAATTGCCTAAAAAAGTGCTGGTTGAGAATAACACAGTACAGCCGCGATCATAGATGACTTCTGGAATCACTTTGTATTGTAATGGCGACGGAAATACTAAAATTTTAATGCCATTAAAAATCGGCAAAAGTGTACCGGTGAACCCAAATGCGTGAAAAAATGGCAGCACCATCATAAATTTGTCAGTTGGGTTAAAGTCAATAACCGCCATGATTTGTGCGATATTGGCCAAAATGCTTTGGTGCGAATGTACGACACCTTTAGGTTTGCCTTCACTACCTGATGTAAACAGAATGACTGCAGGTTGGTCTGGCTGGCTAACTTCCATTGCCACGCGCGGATAATGTAGTGCGTAACCCATTAACCACGCGCGATCCAGCACATTAAATTGTGCACGTAAGTCTTCCAAATAGACAATATTTAAATTTTCTAAATGCGCAATTTCATTTTCTAATTTAGCGGTTTCTATAAATTTGCGTGAACTAATGACGGTTTTAACGTTAGCGGCAATACAGGCGTTTTGCATGCCAGCGCTGCCGGATGTGTAATTAAGCAACGCGGGAATACGATTAAACGCACTCATGCCTAAAATCAGTGCGACGGTATTCGTGACGTTGGGCATTAATACGCCCACTGCTTCATTTGGCGCGCTGACTTTGCAAGCGATTCGTCCTAGCGCTAAGCTTTTCTTGAGCAAAGCTTGATAGGTTTCTTCAACTTCGTTCATATCTTCAATGAGCTTGTAGCTACCATCAAACTTGTCCATAGCATCCAAAAATGCTTCAAAAAGTGTGCGGCTTTTTTGTGATTGAAACAGCATGTGTTGCATTACGCTGCGCATACCCTCGCCCGCAATACGGCGACGTTGTTTAGACGATAAAGCCTTGTGATGATGTGTCGTTGGTATATGGATATTAGTAGTCGGCAGAATAGTAAGCGTGACTTTAGGGAAAATTTTGCGCGGATGTTCATTTGAAAGCCGACCAAAATAGGATTCGGCAGCGCCATCTACGCGTACAGGTAAAATGGTCGCGCCCGTTTTTGCTGCAACGAAACCAGGGCCATCATAGACTTTCATTAACGCGCCGGTTAAGGTGATGCGGCCTTCTGGAAAGATCACCACGTTTTGACCGGCATCTAATAATTGGATGACTTTTTTCATGGCCAATGGCGATGTTGGATCAACCGCCAAATAGGGTGTTAAGCGTAAAAACTGCCTAAACCACCAATTTTTTAATACTGTGGTATGCACGACAAAAGTTGCTTTAACCGGTAAAAATAATCCCAGTAAAAAACCGTCTAAAAATGATTCATGGTTAGCCACAATTAAAAGACGATTGGTTTGTGGCATGTTTTCTAAACCACGTACTTTGACGCGGAATAGTATTTTGCAAACGAATCTTAATAATGTGGCCAGCATTTTTTCTCCAAATTTTTCTATTTTAATCACGCTTTATTCTTAGAATTCTTATCAATAGCTGGGCTATATTTTGCCATTCATTTGGGATAGTTAGGATTTTATTCCGCATTAGTTAAATCGTTTTATTCACTCATTCTATTTTTTGGAATCTAGATGCGTGTGATGACAGCACTGATGCCTAGCGACAAATAAAAACGGACGCCTAAGCGCCCGTTTTTATTTGTCAGTGATTTGAATAATCAAACCACTGACAGTACTTAATGCTTAATTAAGAATGATAAGCACGTTCACCATGTTCAGTTGTATCTAAGCCTTCACGCTCTGATTCTTCTGATACACGTA
>JAZKDP010000027.1:0-30179 GCA_040387515.1 Pseudomonadota bacterium | reverse complement strand
AAGAACACTTCTTTGCTACGTTGTTCTGTACTGCCGATTTGGTTTTGCAGTGTTGACGTTTCACGAATCTCTCCCAACCTTTTATGCAAAGAATCTAGCAGAGATGAGCCGTAACGCACTGCGCCAGTAGGCATGGCTTGATAGCCCACAATCTGCGGTACCGCAACGGGTTTCCCGCTACTATCAACTAGTGACTGTAAGCGGTAATCCCAGATTGGGGCTGCCAGTAAAGGGTCAACCTCAGTTGCTGCAGAAGTAGCAGGGTCGAATGCTGTTAATTTGTATTGGTATGGACCAGCTGCGGCATAGCCGCCTGCCAGTTGGAATGTGCTTGCTGTGCTGGTACCACCTACCTGAATAATGGAAATGCCATCGGTATTACCTGCACCAGTTAATGCACCAGAACCGCCAGTATTGATGACATTTACTATTGTATTGCCAGTGGCATTGCCAGTAATGAGCAGTCGGTCGGCTGGTGAACCCGTGCCAGCTAATACGCCTTCCATCTCCAATACGCCACCGCTACCTGTATAGTTACCTGCAATCAACAGTGTGCCGATAGAGTTGCCTGGGGCGATGGTGCCGCCTGCAAAGTTGGTGGTGTTACCCACTTGTCCTATGCCCTGCAGACGTCCGCCATTTACTTGCATGGTGCCGCCTAGGATGCCGTTGACGGAAAGCGTGCCAGCGTTAACGTTGGTAGTGCCCGTAAAACCGCTATTATTACCTGTAAGGTTCTGATTACCCCCGCTAAGCGTTAAACCACCAGTACCCAGAATAGAACCAGCGAATGTATCGTTAGCATTCGTTATGGTCAGAGTTTTCGATCCCAAAGTAACAATCCCGTTACTATTGCCGGATAGAGATTTAATTGATGTGTCGACTGGAGCAATGCCAGAGATATTGAAAATCCCATTCACTACGACCTTGCTTGATTCGGCTATGTTTCCCGAGCCAGTTAAATTAAGCGTACCAGCGTCTATGCTCGTCGCACCAGTGTAGGTGTTAGTTCCAGTTAACTCCAATATGCCAGCATCTGTTTTAATCAGGCCGCCTGTTCCGCTAAAAACACCATTTTGGATTAATGTGGTCCCAGCATTTGTATCAAACGTGCCACCACCTGCATTAAGTGTGGTGGCACGGTTCATAGTGATATTGGCAGTGGTATGTAACGTACCACCATCAAAGCTCAACACGCCATTTGCTGCACCTAAATTATTGTCAGCTGCTATTTCAATATTGCCTCCATTAATAGCAGTTCCACCTGTGTAAGTATTGATGTCGGTAAGCCGCACTGTACCTAAACCCATTGCAACAAGCCCACCGGTCCCAGTAATTGGATTATCAAGCTGAAAAAAGTTTGCTGCGTTTACAGCATTGAGAGTCAGTATGAAATTGCCAAGGTTCAGATTGGCACTTGTTGCGACACTCAATTGCCGGATGCTGCCTGTTGCGCTATTGATTCGCCATTCCTGATTACCGTTTAGTCTGACTTTATGACCAAGGACTATCTGCTGGTTAACCTGACTATCTACTCCGACTCCTTCTAACCCATGGATTGTTAGCGTGCCTTCAAGATTGCCGTTCGCAGGACCAAATACCACAAATCCAGAACCAGTATAAGGTGCAAGAAAGGCCAATTGGCCAACATTACGGGTGCCCGAAATAGAAGTCATTCCTGCCAAATCGAATATTGCACGATCGGTAGCGTTAGGTACTGAGTTATTAGACCAAGCGCTACCCGGGAACTGTGCCCAAGTAACGTTGCCCCCTAAGTAATATACGTCGCTTGCTATTGCTGGGCTTGCAGTCAATATCGCAACACCCATTATTAGCGGTACTGCGCACACCGCAAGCTTGAGACTGCCGCTCTTACCAGCCGCACGTGTAATTTCCGACACTGCCACCCATGCGCCCAGCGCCGTATTCCATACACTTTTGTACGACCGACTCATGCTTGCTCCCGTTATTGTTATTTAAACTAAGCCTCTTAGTACTTTATCTTATAAAGCGGTTTGCTAAAAGTATTTAATATTAATTTACAGTTGATTTATGACGCGTTGAACATTAACTATTTATTAACCAAGATAGAAAAAACTGATTCGTTATAGAGTTGTTTTTATTCACATCATTTTTGATGTGAATTTTTTGTCAATCACTTGAATGGAAATGATTATGTGGAGTGGTTATATGAGTGACCACTTGGGGTCGAAACAATGCCAACTTAGTAAAAGACATTAAGCGGCTCTTAAGAGTCATTCGCCAAATAAAGATGTTCGGCGGATAATCCACAAAGATAATTCTCAGTTACAGTGATTCACCGAAAAATGTCGACCTTGAATTCAAGCCGAGATGTTGTCGTTGACATATTTCCATTTGGATACCTTAGGGCACGCATTACAAACTTAACCAAAGCAACGGAGTCGAATCTTTTTGAAGATAGTAACAAAGCTGAAATGAAATTGACTCGGGTACTTTTATTTTTTAATTTACTGCAATAGTCTCGGCAATATGCAGCATATTTACATTTGCTACAGTATAATTATGCAATATATTTAATTGATTTCTGCACCAGTAGTGCGGTTAGGAAAACGACCGTTAATTTAGCAGGTCGTAGATTCGAAGCCTACTCGGCGAGCCAGAAATAGCAAGCAATCAGGCCATCCTTTGAGGTGGCTTTTTTTTGGGCGGATCAATCCCTAGCCGCCAGCGACGATGAGTTCAAGAACGACTCGGACGCAAGACTTAACCGCTTCGAAGCTGTTTTAGCAGTCCAGGAGTCCAGCAGGTAATCCCTTCAGCGAAGGGGTGACTCCAGCGGGGCTTAACTAATTTAAGGAGCAATACCAGTGACCAACGCACAACGCAGAGCACTTAGCCGCATGGCTGAAATGAATTCATTAAATAACGACAGCAAGCCTGAACCAACGCACAGTAGCACGTTCTGCCCGCATGAGGCAGGCGCATATTACCTTGTAACGGTGGGAACCGTTGGCAAGATCATTAATCTATTCGATAAGGAAATCGAGCCGCCCGTTCACACCTACGCCATCACCACCATTCATTTTGAACAGGATCCCGATACTGGCAAATGGATCTGGTTTGATGGTAAGGAAAAGCTATCCCCACGCAAAAATCAGAATAGTTGGCGTCTTGGCAGCAAGAAGTTATATGATACACGCGATGAGGCAGAGGCTGAACTTCAACGAGCGATGGTCAAAAACGGTGACCGAGTGACCAAAGTACATGACCTGCCAGACGATGTGACTAAATTGAAAAAAATCCGTAGTGCCCACCATCCGGACCGCAATAACCCAGATTCCGACCATGATCTCTATCAGGCGGTTATCGAGAAAATTGACAGGATGCGTGCGATGAGTGTGTGAGCCACATCATAGCCTGAACGAGTAATCTACATTTGCCCGTCGGGGTTTTATGGCGAAACATCGCACCGCTTAATCTTCTCTGGGCTCCTTTTGGTGAAACTCACATCTCCGACAGTCGTTCAGATGTTAAGAGACTGAACAAATGGTTTTATGAAAAGGATAGGGCTCCGTCCCTAGTAGCTCGATTGCGACTGATCATGTGAGGCGGACATTGTGGTAGGTCGCGACGACACCATTTTCAAAGAGTCTCCAGGGATCTCCTTAGGGTCGACTAAATACCAGATTTAATTAGGTCGAAATATATATTAAGTCCTAACTTAACTCAATCACACTTCAGTTTGTACTGCCATTTCTAATACATCATCTACTTTTATACCTAAGTAACGCACGGTACTTTCAAGCTTTGCGTGGCCAAGCAATAGTTGGATAGCTCCTAGATTCTTTGTCTGCTTGTAAATTAAACACGCTTTGGTTCTGGGCATTGTATCAGTACCATAAGTACTCGAATCTAAAGCAATCTGCTCTTCCCAATGATTGACAATGCGTGCATATTGTCTAGTCGACAAGTGGGGTGAATTATGAGTACGGCTAGGGAATAAAAAACTATTAACACTCAGATGTTGATAGTTAGCCCATTGCGCTACTGAATGACGAGTTTGCTCTGTAATTTCAAATTGAACAAGATTATGAGTCTTTGACTGTATGACGATCGCACTTGCAGAAACCCAGTCTCCATGCGTGATGTCATTAAATTTAAGCTTAACTAAATTACAACCACGTAGTTTACTGTCTATTGCTAAGTTAAAGAAATTGGGTCAGCATTAATCTTAATTAATAATCATTATAGTTAATTATAATCGTCGATGGATAGGAGATTCTCGTTCCGCCACATGAGAGCCGTGGAGTACAAAGAAGAGTTCAGCGGTTTTGCTCTCATTCGACGTAAGCTTTCCAATACCAAGTAGCTTGGCTTCTTCATGAATATGGTTCATTAGCAGTGTTCCAATTCTCTGTCGCGGATGGGTTCTTGATACAAAGAAATAGTCGATATAACCGTTGGGTTGAATGTCAGCTGGCTCCTTTGCCTCTATTTGCTCCCGTGTGTAGTCGCGTGATGCGATTACCTGCACCGCAGGGAATAAAGATGCGAAATAACGTAATTTCATCCTCACTTTTAAACCGTCTGATTTTCATGAATTTCTCGTAACAGACTAATCTAAACTGGCGCTTATAACTTCTACTCTGCGATAAAAATGTCCGCTTTTAGCCGAACTATTACAATTCAGTAAAGATATTAAGCGGCCCAAAGCAGCCATTTCAAAAAATCAATTAGTGACCAATTTACTTCAAAACTAACAATGGGTTTAGTTCGTATATTTTCTAAATTTATTTAATTAAATGTAAGTTTATTAAAATTATCCCGACTAAATGTTGCGTAGTGCGTGATGAATCTATTTTGTCTTGCCTCACGTATATAAAGACCTCTACCTTAGTATCTGACGATGGTAGATTTTTCATAACATTTAGGAAGGAATTACCATGTCGATTCAAACATCATCAAAAATGAGTAAAGGTGCGCTTTTAGCAGTTGGCGCAGCAGCACTTATCTTGGCTGGCTGTGCAGGCAGCGGCGCAAACACGGCTAGTAGTGGTTCTACAGTTGCCTGTGTAGGCGTAAACTCATGTAAAGGCACTAGCGCATGTAAAACAGCCGGTAATGACTGTAAAGGCCACAACGCCTGTAAAACGGCAAAAAATGCTTGTAAAGGTCAAGGTTCTTGCAAAACAGCCGCGAATGCTTGTAAAGGTCAAAACGCTTGCGCTGGTCAAGGTCACTTAGCGCTAACTGGCGCTGAATGTACTTCTAAAGGCGGTCACGAAGTTTAAGAGTTAAATGTGAGTAACTCCATTCTCATGCAATTAGCCCCAAAATTGCATGAGAGTGAATACTCGTAATACTAATGAAAACAGGATGTTAATCCATATTTAACACGCAAATGTCTAATAATCTTCCATTTTTAGGTTTTGGCTTAGGTTTACGCACAGAACATTACAACGATATTTTGGAGTCCAAGCCGAATATCGATTGGTTTGAGGCGTTGTCAGAAAACTACATGATTCCTGGCGGTAAGCCACTGCATTATCTAGACCGTATTCGCGAAAATTATCCCGTCGTGATGCACGGCGTATCGCTTTCTATTGGTTCTGCGACAGCTATCGATAAAGATTATCTGAGTGATTTGCGCAAACTGGCAGACCGCATACAACCCGCTTGGATTTCGGATCATTTATGCTGGACAGGCGTGCATGGCCAAAATATGCATGATTTACTGCCGTTGCCTTACACCGTAGAAACCGCTAACCATGTGGCGGAACGCGTTGGCATCGTGCAAGATTATTTAGGCCGCCAAATTTTGTTGGAAAATGTATCTAGTTACGCCAGTTATGTGGATTCCACTATGACAGAGTGGGACTTTATTCAACTGATTGCCGAAAAAGCCGATTGCCTGCTGTTGCTGGATGTGAATAATATTTATGTCAGCAGCTTTAACCATCAATTTGACGCTAAAAAATTCATTGATGGCGTTCCGAAGAAACGTGTACAGCAGATTCATTTGGCTGGGCACCATAATCATGGCGATTACATTATCGATACGCATGACGCACCCGTGATTGACCCAGTTTGGGATTTATATGCTTACGCTTTATCGCGTTTTGGTGCAGTATCGACCATGATTGAGCGTGATGACCAAATGCCAGAATTGGATGAATTGGTACAAGAATTACAAATTGCGCGCGATATCGCCGCCAAACAATTAGCGGTGGCAGCATGAGTCAATTAGCCCAATTGCAAGCAGATTTTCAAGCCTATTTGATGGATGAAGATAAAGACACGGTGTTTAAAAGCTGTATTGTGGACGATGCAAAAGTTGAGGTGAAAAGAAGGTTAAGCATCTACGCCGATGCTTATCGTTTACGCATTATTGAGGCACTAACCAATAGTTATCCCAAGCTTAAAGCCTTGTTGGGCGATGATTTGTTTGATGCCACTGCGCGCAGTTATATTAATGCATATCCATCTACTTATCGTAATATGCGCTGGGTTGGCGATAAGATGCAGACGCATTTGCTTGAAATTTTGCCACAACATCCTATCGCAGCGGAAATGGCGGCGTTTGAATGGGCGCTAGGTTTGGCGTTTGATGCGGCAGACATGTCAACATTGCAATTGCAAGATTTGGCGGTTATTCCACCAGAGGATTGGGCGGATTTACAACTGGACTTTCATCCATCAGTACAATTGTTGCCATTAAAATGGAATGTGCTACTTACCTGGCAAGCGTTGGATGCAGAGCAAAATCCACCAACAGCTTCACAAATCAATGAATCTTGTTTGGTATGGCGTTATGAAATGAATTCACACTATCAATCCTTAGATGAAGCAGAGTGTCAGGCAATTAAATTCGTGCTCACAGGAGCAACTTTTGGACAACTTTGCGAAAACTTGCAAGATATTTACTCTGAACAAGAAGCTACAATGCAGGCTGCACAGCTTTTATCTGCGTGGCTAAGTAGCGGATGGTTAGTAAAATCTTAATTTTTTAAAGGATAGAATCGACCTTTAGCAGTCGTTTAAATATCCCAGCCTTTGATTAACCCCGTAAGCATTAAGGGTTTTTTGTAAAATACGCTTTCCACATGTAGTCAGGCACTTTAGAATATTTAACTTTGCCAACCGCCACCTAGGCATCCCAAGTAGTCCATGCAAGTTTTGTTTAACGGTGGGCTAATCAGATTCAGGATAGGAGATATCCTTTATTTGTTGATTTAGCTTTAATCAAATAATCTAAGCTTAATTTACCCGCGCCTCCAAAAAACAACGGTAGCAACATCACTATAAATAATAGAGGGAGTTCGTAATTACCAAAACCATCGCCTGTTTCATCTACGACTCTAAAACCTGTTATCAAGTTATCTAAGCTGGTGTAATACTCGGGCCAATGTACAGAAGCTATGGCCACTATTGTTAAGATAACTAAAGAGATTGAAAAAAACCGTGTGGCTAAACCTAGCACTAATGCTATGGCGCCAAAAATCTCAAAATAAGTAGCTATTGACCAGCTAATTTCTGGAGACAAAAGATTAAAAGGGAATGGGAAATTAATATCTGCAAACCAATTAGTACCGTGAAGTTTTTCTATGCCAGCTTTGCCAAATTCCCATGCCAGAATTAATCGTAACAATAATGGCGGAATACTGTCCGATAAAAAATCAAGATGGCCGATATATTTTTTATAGCTATTGATACCAGTTGATAATAGGCTAAATGCTTGCATTTAAATCTCCCTTATTTTTAAACTTTGGATTTACAGTACTATTAACTTACATACATGCTTTAGTCGTGCTCGTTAATGGATACTTACATCAAAAATATAATGAGATTCTTTTTACAAATATAGACGTTTGAAGTGTGGCTGAAATCAAAGCCGCTATAGCTTTTATAAAGCCAATAACAACTAACACTTAATACAATTTACTGAATACAACGTAATTAGTTTTATCACGACTGTTTTGTCGTTAATTTCGATTTAAATGGGATAAATTTAGGTCTAAGCAGTTGTTAAAGTTAGGCTAATTAACTATAACCTTACTTGAAATTTCAAACGATAAGGCTTAAATTGTTGTAGCTATATTAATTTGGAGTTAAGCATGATTAATATTGTTCATCGTATTGGGATTAAATCACCAGTTTCTCAAGTCTATTATGCCATTGCCACTTTAGAAGGCTTAGCACATTGGTGGACGGAAGAAGTTGAGGGTGAAAGCAAAGTTGGAAGTAATATCTCATTTCGATTTCAATCTACTAACGGAGAGTTATTAGGTGAGATGATAATGCAGGTGACAGAACTCAATGCTTCAAAGGCAGTTAGATGGCGGTGTATGGACGGACCAGCTGAATGGATTGAAACTGATATTACATTTGAATTATCCGAGCAAGATAATCAAACCATTCTACTTTTCGGGCACAGAAATTGGCGTGAAGCCGTTGAGTTTACATCGCATTGCAGTATGAAATGGGCAATATTCCTTTTAAGTCTTCGCGAGTATGTTGAAGCAGGGGTAGGAAGGCCCTCGCCACAAGACCTTAAAATCGATAACTGGAATTAGTTTATGACATGAATCCAAAAATGCATGAGCTAAACCCCAATTTATAATCAAGATTGGTATTTTCGTCGCGGACCTTGGGCTCATCTCGCTCGTTGCATTCTGGCTAATCGGATATTCAGTTGATGCGGATGGAATACTTCGAGAGCCGTTTGGATTGCTTCCAATTGGGTTTATGCTCTTACTCAGCTGGCTGAATTACTAGACTAGAGGTGCACCTTAGTGACGAGAACAGTACTTCAAAGTCATGTGCAATTGATAGCGATGCTTGCTTGAAGCGCGCCTTGCGGTGCATGAGCCGACATCAGCAAGCGCTGATGTGAGCACGTGCGGTTGTCAGTCAGGTCTAAAAATTTATTCAAGTTGGACGCCTAGCGGCACGTCTTAATTCATTGGAAATCACTTTAGAATTACCATTAACTTTACATTAGTTCACCGTAAACATCCCGCAAAAAGACTACGGGACATTCATTTAACAACCTGATATTTACATAACGCCCTGATCAATCATTGCATCGGCCACCTTGCGGAAGCCGGCAATATTGGCACCAAAGACTAAATTATCTGGCTGACCAAACTCTTTTGCAGTTTCACTCGCGCTCGTGTAGATATTTTTCATAATATTGAATAGCTTGCCATCCACTTCTTCAAACGTCCACTGTTGCATGCTAGAGTTTTGCGCCATTTCCAGCTGACTGGTAGAAACGCCGCCAGCATTGGCTGCCTTACCAGGACCATAAGCAATACCAGCCTTCAGGAACTTCTCTACAGCCCTGGGTGTTGATGGCATGTTAGCCCCTTCTGATATACACATGCAGCCGTTATTTAACAATACTTCCGCATCAGCATCATTAAGCTCATTTTGAGTGGCAGATGGAAATGCAGCTTGGCAGGGCACTGACCATACATGATTCCTACCTGTTGGATAATCGGCGACTGGTATATATTTTGCGTCTGGATGATACTGTAGATATTTAGATAAACATGCAGCCTCAACCTCTTTCAGTTGTTTTAAGGTAGCAAGATCGATTCCTTTTTCATGGTATATCATGCCACGCGAATCACTGCATGTGACTGGCTTTGCACCAAGCTGATATAATTTTTCAATCGTATAAATTGCCACGTTGCCAGCGCCAGACACTACGCAGATCTTTCCTTCCAGATTGTCGCCGCGACCTTCTAGCATATTCTGCGCAAAATACACTGCACCATAGCCTGTCGCTTGTGTACGCCCCAGTGAGCCACCCCAGGGGATTTTTTTACCGGTCAGCACTCCATCGAAGCTCCCCGTTAGACGCTTGTACTGGCCGTACATATAACCGATTTCACGACCACCAACACCAATGTCACCTGCTGGCACATCAATTGTCGGGCCGATATGACGATGAAGTTCTGTCATGAAAGCCTGACAGAAATGCATAATTTCATTATCGGATTTACCTTTAGGATCAAAATCACTTCCCCCTTTGCCACCACCAATTGCTAGGCCTGTGAGTGAGTTCTTAAAAATCTGTTCAAACCCTAAAAACTTAATGATGCCGCCATAAACGCTTGGGTGAAAACGGATACCACCTTTGTATGGGCCAAGCGCAGAATTAAACTGGATTCGATAACCTTTATTGACTTGTACATGGCCATTATCATCAACCCACGCTACGCGGAACATGATTTGGCGTTCTGGTTCTACGATACGCTCTATGATGCCGTTTTTTTTATATTTTGGATTTTTATCCAACAACGGGCGCAATGAAGTTAAAACCTCATCCACCGCCTGATAAAACTCAAATTCTGCAGGACCAGATTTTTTCAATCTGGCTATTGATACTGCTACGTACGGCATGCATTGCTCCCTAAATCTAAAATTGCACCAAAATGGGGATAATATAATAGAGCGCACCAAAATAGAACGAAATAATTAGCGTAAGACTTAACTATGATTTTATGAAAACGGTTTGCACTTCAAAAGTTACGGGAGTTGCAAGTTATTGCATTAATTATGTCAGTCATTTCTGACAGAAGATTCAGCAGTTGTATGCTACTACCTGAGATTATTCTTAATTAATATGCATACATTGTTTAAAAACTAGTTTGAAAAAATAGTTTTTGAGCTTAAATACTTTTAAATTAAAAATATACGGGAGCTTTAAAATGAATATGAACAAACTTTCGATTGCAGCATTAGCACTTTTATTTGCCATTGGGTTATCAGCTTGTGAAAAAGGTCCTGCAGAAACAGCGGGTGAAAGAATGGATAATGCGGCTGAAACTGCTGGCGATAAAATCGAAGATGCTACAGATAAAGCTGGTGATAAACTTGAAGCAGCCGGCGATAAAATTGAAGATAAGACAGATTAATTTGAATCAATTAATCAGTTTTAATTAACGACATTATTTGAATGTATTAATAAACGGCTTGGCATTTCTGCCAAGCCGTTTATGTTTTTATATTAATTTATTTAATTCTCAAGACTGTTTACAACAGGCTTTTATATCTTAAGTAATTTAAATGCTACTGATTTAAAATGCCAATAATCTAAATTTTGCGAGTAGTCCACGCTTCAATTTCAAATCGACGATTAGGTTCTAAGCAACGAATGAGTGTTTCGTCCCGTTTGCTTTGTTTGCACTCAACTAATGGCGTGGATTTGCCTGCACCATGAGCCGAGATGCGTTCGGCGGGGATGTTTTTTGCGACCAGATATTGACGAATTGTTTCAGCCCGCGCTTCAGATAGCTTCATGTTATAAGCGTCATCGCCAAGCCGGTCAGTGTGACCGATGATTTTCAATTGAGTGATTTCTCCGCCTGAGAGCAGATTTTCTGACAGTCGATCGAGTTTTTCAATCCCGCCAGGCCTTAAGTGCGCAAGCGCGGATTGATCAAATTCAAACAACCCATCTGCACTCATTTGCGTTTTAGTTAACTCTGACCCTGGTACAAGTTTTTCGATAGTTTTTTCAACCACAGATTGAGATTGCATTGCTGCAACCTCTAATTTTTGTGCACAAGACTCGGGTTTCCAATAAGTGTTTTGTAGCCGCATGTTAGTTGAGTAAATAATTTTGTACTGACAAATTTCTATTGCTTTACTTTCGCTCGTTTTACCTTCACCAGTACGAAAATTAAAGATGTAATCCCATTCCCTCACTTTGCCCATTCCTTCTGAAAAATGGGGGTGACCAAGTAGCGCGTAAAGCTGGCCTTTAGTCATGTCTGGCGCCACATTACGCAGGTTGTCGATGTTCGGGAAAGTGCCTGCTTTAATCCAAGCGCTTTTTTCAATATCTGGGAAGATGATTTCATCACTCTTTCCGTTATCAGAAAGCCGACTGACGGAAGTTGCACAACCTTGCAACAATGCAAGAGATGATATCAAGGCATATATTGTGATGAATTTAATTTGTTGATGTTTCATGGTTATTATTCCTATTCGATATGTTGGTGATTGTAGAAAGTCATTAAACTACCAATGGAATCCAACACCGACTGAGGCGCCAGCATTGCCGCGTGTATTTGCGGCACCATTTACATTCACTACCCAACGACCGTTTTCAGAAAAATTGGAAACGCCGACAGACATTGCAGATTGACCTTGATAATTTGCAACACCTGCGGCCATCATCACTTTGCCTGGAACAACAGACTGCGGCATACTTGCCATGGCCATTGCTGACGCTGTGCCAGCATGTGCGTCGTGTCTAACACTACTAATATCTGACTGTAATGCGTTCAGTCTATTATTAACATCTATGCTAGATTGTGTAATAGCAGCATCTAATTGACGTACGTTTACCGCATCTGTATCAGCCGTGCCGCCCGCAACGTTGGTGATTTGACGCTCGTTACCTGCTGAGCCAACTGATACTGCGCCTTCAGTCGAAGTGACCGCTACATTGCTGTATTTCTCTGTTGCACCATTCATGCCAGCGCGTGTTGCTTGCGCACTTGCACCTAATGCCACACCGCGATTAGCTGTCACGTTGGCGGCATTGCCCAAAGCTGTACCTTGTTGTGGTGTTAATGCAACGGCATTATCACCAAACGCAGCACCACCATTGCCAGCTTGCGCATTCACACCAACCGCTACTGAACCAGTAGCTAATGCACCTGCACCAATCGCAATAGAGTTAACGCCTGTGGCAGCAGCGTTTTGCCCAATCGCAATCGCGCCCGTTTGGGTTGCATGGCTGTTATCGCCCATTGCAACGCTACCATCGCCGCTAGCAAGCGCGCGTGGACCTGCGGCAACGCTATCGATTCCAGTTGCACTAGAATCAGCTAGCACTGAATTAGCGCGAAAGTATTTTATACCACCGCCGTTGCTCAAGTTGGTGATCATTTGATTGGTTGCATACAGTTGCGCGCCATTGATTGCATCTGTACTAAACTCACTAATGTCACCCTGACTAAGATTGGTGAGAGTAGTACCGCCTGTTACACCGCCATCTAATGATGCTGTGCCTAAAAACGTGATGGTATCTTTTGATGTGTCATCGTATTTAACTGCTAATGCATCCAACGTGCTCACATTGTTTTGCACCGCAGCTAGTTGACTCATATTCACCGCATCATTTGCTGCTACACCGTTAGCCACATTGTGCAAAGTCACTGCTGTACCAGCTGTGCTGCCGACTAAGGTTACATGGTTTGAAGGAACACCAGGTGTTGCAACACCGTTAGCATCAGAATACTGTAATGGCGCGTTTGTTTGCAGGGCCGTAATAGCTGAACCTACGTTACTGTGAGGAGCGCCATACACATTGTAAGTTGGCGCGGAAACTACTTTAGTGGTTGTATTGTAGACTGCACCGCCACCTAAATTAGCTGCCATACTTAGGCCTAACGCATCCATATTAGCCGCGTTAGTAGTCACGCCGTTACTAATCGCAAATAATTGAGAGCCATTTACAGCGTCAGTGCTGGTTGCGTTAATTGCACCTTTAGAAAGATTGGTGATGAGTGTGCCGTTTGTTGTACCGCCGTCTGTTGACAGGTCACCACCCAAAGTAGCCGTCATTTTTAACCTTGGTGTGCCAATATCATATTTAATTGCGCCATCATCTACAGCTCGTAATTGTGAAACGTTGACAACATCAGTGTCTGCGCTACCAGCCGCAACATTGGTGATTTTTCTAGCATTGCCAGCTGAGCCAAAAGATACTTCGCCTACGCTGTTTTGTGAGGCAGCCAAACCATAAGCAGTGTAATTGGTCTGTGCACCAAGCGCCGCCGTTGAACTAGCACCTAACGCTAGACTATTCGCCACATTGGCATTGGCGCCACTACCAAGCGCCATAGAGTTTGTACCTAGAGCACCAATAAAAGCATTTGGTCCGATAGCCATTGAATTGATAGCAGCAGCGTCAGTGACGCTACCGTTACCAAATGCGATGGAATTTAATTCACCCGCATTCGCCGCCGCCCCGTTACCGAGCCCTGTAATAGAGTTGCCGCCAATTGATATACCTTTAGGCGTGGTTAAACTAAAGCCGTCTGCAGTCGTTTCGCACGTATCCGCTGGGGAAAGAAGGTTTCCATTCGTATCTAATACATTGAGATTAATAGGAGCGCCACCAGCGATGTTTGCTAATGTGGTATTGATGGTGGTGCCTAAGCCTAATAGACCACCTAGATCTAAAAGACCTGTGATTGGCAGCAAAACACCACCTACAATATCTGTCACTACAGACTTAGGAAGGCTGACGCCAGAACAAGCACTGACAAGCGCAGCATTTGCGTATTGTGTATTGCTAATCATCGTTGCCGCTAAAATACTCGCAGCCAAAATCGTTCGTCGATGATTGGTCATGACTGGTTTTGCCATGAAAGCGTCATTTTTTTGGATTAGATAATTTGGGCTATCTAACCTTTGTAAGGATTGAAAAATCAAAAAGGACTTTTCATTAGGCGTTACCAAATACTTGGTTTTTATTATTTTCATTTCATGCTCCTTTAAAGACCGTCAACTTGACGTAAAACATCTAAATTTACATTTAATACTTTTTATTATTACCAATAGAGGTAAGGCATTCATCATGCCAAGTTGGATAAATGAATTTTTACAATCATTTTTTAAGGTTAAATGCAAGGGGTAAAGAGAGCTATTGACAATAATTTACAATGTTCTTGAGAGATGTTGAGTAACGGATATAGCGATCAAATATCGCTAAATAATGATGGGCTTAGAAATTATTCCCATGACATAAATTGGCAAGTGGTCATCGATAGTGCGGAGTTTGTGACAATTATTTTAATGTTTTGTAGCTTTTTTTGCTGTTTTAAGTAGATTAATTTGTATTAAAACCACTAAGTTAAGCGTGATGAAAAGACTTTTATATCGGGTTGTAATTTTATAGATGGGATGATTTAGCAAAGTGATTATAATCTAGGCATGAATACGTACCATTTGATGAAGTATGTCAATTATTTAAAAAATAACTCTGCATCATTCACTTATGCTTTCTTTATTTTCATCATATTCGCCTCTATTTTTGAGTTGCTAGTGAG
Organism: Pseudomonadota bacterium; assembly: GCA_040387515.1. GTDB lineage: Bacteria > Pseudomonadota > Gammaproteobacteria > Burkholderiales > Methylophilaceae > Methylotenera_A. The sequence goes on along the minus strand of JAZKDP010000027.1, from coordinate 15,120 downwards.
TGCTGAGTATGAAAAAGCGGAAGCCAGAGAGACTGTAGAAGCGACAGATTATGCCAATGCACTTAAGACTAAAGTAGACCGAGAGCTAAATGCGCTGTTATTCGTTTCAAACGGCTTATCTAGTTACTTAACGGTTTATCACCAACACCTTGATAGCAAAAAACTGAATGCGATACTTGCTGATTTGTACATCAGAACAAAACATGTGCGCAATTTGGGGGTGGCGGTTGGCTACAAGCTCACCTACGTTTATCCCGTCAAATCAAACGAAAAGTCGATTGGTGTTGATTACCATGATTTCCCTCTACAGTGGCCGCAAGTGAAGCAAGCGGTTGATAGTCGCGAAGGTGTACTGGCAGGGCCTCTTGATTTGATACAAGGTGGTAGAGGATTGATTTATCGATATCCAATTTTTGTCGATGGTCAATATTGGGGATTATTGTCGACAGTTATCAATACAGATTCGTTTTTTAAAGCTGCTTTTAGTAACTTGGCTGATGATGAGTTTGATTTTGCAATTAGGGTCAAAGGTTCATCTGCCGTTTTTTATGGTAATCCGAGTTTATTTAAAAATCCAAACGCCTTGATTTCTGTCAGTAATTTGCCCAATGTGGAATGGGAATGGGCAGTATTGCAAAAAACAGAAAAAACTTCCGGACTAATATTCATCACCAGATTAATGAGCATCGTGATTAGTTTGTTGCTAGCAACGTTAGCTTATTTCTTTTTAAGCGAGCGAAAGACCTTAACTTCACAAGCCATGCAAGATAGCTTGACTGGACTAGCCAATAGGCGATTGCTCGACTTTAGAATGACACAGACTTTTGCACAGTCAAAACGATTTAATCGATTAATGGCCATTATGTATATCGATATTGATCATTTTAAGAAGCTGAATGATAGTTTGGGACATGATGTGGGTGATGAATTGCTCAAAATAATTGCTAAAAGATTGAATCAATGTATTCGTGATGTGGATATTTTAAGCAGGGTTGGCGGTGATGAGTTTGTTATAGTCTTAGACGAACTTAACCAAATAAATGATGCAAATTTAATCGCAGAAAAAATAATGGCATCATTTGAAAAAAATATAACAGTGATGAATATAAGTATTAAAGTGAGCTTGAGTATCGGAATTGCGGGTTATAACCATAGTAGCGAGGAAACACTAAAAAGTTTGATGAAGAAAGCCGATATCGCTTTATATGAAGCAAAAGCCTCTGGTAGAAATACTTATAAAATATATCCAGAATCCAAAAAAATATAACATTAAATTTAAAAATTCAGTTTCGTTTAAGGTTGGGTCGTTAAAGTAGTCTTCGTAGGTTCAATATATTTTTACATATAAATATTACTCAGGAGATTGAAATGACTCATTTAAACAAAGCCAATTTAAATAAAGCGGTACTGCTGACATTAACAGTCGCAAGCCTTAGTGTTTTCACCATAAGCAATGTAATCGCAGATGACGACGATGCCGCAGAAATGCTGTTAATTGCAAAAGCCGCTGGATTAATTTCTGTTGAACAAGCCACTGAAAAAGCATTGGCAGCAAAACCTGGTACGGTGATTGAAGTTGAGCTTGATGATCGCAAATGGCCACAAGGCTGGGATTATGAATTTGAAATTATCGATGCAAAAGGCCAGGAATGGGACGTGAATATTGATGCAAAAACTGGCGAAACACGTAAAGTATCTCGTGATTGGTACTAAACTTTAGCCTAATTAAAGCAAACAAGTATAAAAGATAGCCAACTGATATGTATTTTCAAAAGTTATATTGCAAGCGCATTCTGTGTGTCTGTTTAGCAGCAAGCGGCTTGCTAAGTGTAAGTAGCTTGTCTGCAGAAGAAGATTATCAGTTGGCTAAAAAACTTAGGCAACAGGGTGAAATTTTGCCTTTAGAGAAAATTTTAGCGATTGCACGTGCCGAAAAAAACGGTGAGGTGCTTGAGACAGAGTTTGAAAAAAAAGGCGGCCGCTATATTTACGAGGTTGAAATTTTAGATACTCAGGGTCAAGTATGGGAATTAAAACTGGATGCAAAGACTGGAAAGTTAATCAAGATTGAGATTGATGATTAAGCATGCGACTTTTATTAGTTGAGGACGATGCTGTTTTGGGGCCGTCTGTCCGTTCTGCATTGCAACGTGCGGGCTATGCCGTTGATTTAGCCACCGATGGACTTGAGGCTGAGGCGTTTGGCGACATTGAGCCTTATGATATCGTGGTGCTTGATTTGGGTTTGCCTAAACAACCTGGCTTGGCTGTGCTGGCTAATTGGCGCAAAAAAGGTAATCAGGTGCCGGTGGTTATTTTAACGGCACGTGATACTTGGCAAGAAAAAATTGAAGGCTTTAAGCTGGGTGCAGATGATTACGTTGGCAAACCTTTTCAAATGGAAGAGCTGCTTGCGCGCCTGAGCGCAGTATTAAAACGCAGCCAAAATACAACAACGACTGCGCTTTCCTTTAGTGGTATTGACCTAGAAGAAGACACGCAAACGCTAACTCTTGCGAGTGGGCAGCGCTATACACTCACTAGTACAGAGTATCGTTTATTACGCTATTTTATGTTGAACTCAGGTAAAGTGCTTTCAAAGGCCAGATTAACCGAACACGTTTATGAGTACGATAGCGACAAAGACAGCAACGTGATTGAAGTATATGTGAATCGCCTGCGGCAAAAAGTTGGTGAAGAATTTATTCAAACTAGGCGAGGTCAGGGTTACGTGTTTAATCCAGATAAAGCTTAATCCGCCATCAATTTAAATCCAGCGAAATTAAATCCCTAATCAAGCTCAAATCTTAACCCAGTTTAAACCCTCAAATATGCTAAGTCTCAATAAACGTCTTTCTTATGGGTTAACTTTTAGCCTGATTGTTTTGCTCGGTTTGCAGTGGGGCGTCATTAGCTATGTTTTTAGTAGTCTGTCTGAAAAGCAGTTAATCAATAGGCTAAGCCAAGATAGTGAGAGCTTACTTTCAGGTATTTCTTTTGATTCGCAAGATAACTTATTACTGAATCCACAAAGGGTCAGCGCAGTTTATCAGCGACCATTGTCAGGCCATTATTATGTGATTACAGCGGCTAATCAGCATCAATATTCGCGCTCGCTTTGGGATAATAGTTTAGCTATTCCTAAGGTTAAAGCTGGCTCGGTAAGCACCTTTGGCATAAAAGGCCCCGAAGGGCAGGCTTTGTTAATGGCAGTGCAGGGATATAAAAAACATCAACAAACTATCACGATTGCAGTTGCAGAAGACTTAACTACTGTGAATAAAGCCTTGCGCCAATTTCAGTGGATTTATGGTGCAATATCTTTGCTGATATTGCTGGCACTATTGCTGATACAGCGCCAGATTGTGAGTAATAGTCTTAAACCATTACAAGTGATTCGAGACAGTTTGTTGCGTATAGAGTCTGGTGAAGTGAGTCAGATTGAGTCACTTGGCCCAGCAGAAATTGCGCCTGTGATTGCCGAATTTAATCGCTTATTGAAAATGATGGGTAATCAAAGTCGTCGTTCTAGAGAGGCGTTGGGCAACCTTGCCCATGCGCTTAAAACGCAATTGACGATATTAAATCAAACTGCAGAGCAGTTTTCAGCCGCCGAAAATAAAAAATTTTCTGCCACGATATATGAAACGACAGAAATTATGCGGCATATTGTCGAGCGTGAATTGAAACGCGCACGTTTGATTGGCAATACTCTTCCTGGCCGGCGAGTGGATGTGCAAGAAGAGATCACATTAATGGTCAAAACATTGCAGTTAATGCATGTTTCAAAGATGCCAGTGATCAAGCGCCAAATTGATGACAATATTAGTTATATCGGAGATCAAGAAGACTTTTCAGAATTGCTTGGCAACTTGCTAGATAACGCCTGCAAATGGTGTAAACAAAACGTGTATTTAACCATTAAAGCCGAGCAAGGCATGATTTTGATGGTGGAAGATGATGGTGTTGGTTGTGAGTTGGACAAGTTAGATGCATTAACACAGCGCGGCTTCAGGCTTGATGAAACCAAGCCTGGTAGCGGTCTTGGTTTAGCAATTGTGCATGATATTGTAGAGAGCTATAACGGCAAGTTGTCTTTTGACCAATCCACCAAATATGGCGGCTTGCGCGTGTGCGTATGGTTGCCGGACTGAGGGTAATGGTTTGATTTAATAGCTTTTATCCTGCATTGATAGGCTATGTTGCATTTGCTCGGTGTTACAAACTTAGCTAGGGCTTAGATTCATATCTAAGCCCTTTTTATGTGAGGCAGACTAAAAATTATGCGTGATTTGCATACTTAAAATATCAACACTGCCATTGTAATCGCCACTGACTAAACCTTTACCGGGGAATGGACTTCTTTGATCGTCTGAAATTTTAGGATACTTAACAAACAGATGCGCATAACCAACATCTAATTTTGTAGTTGGTGTTGTTTGCCAGCCGATACCAAAAGACAACCATTTTCTGTCGTTGTCAGGAATGCGAGTTGTTCTGAATTGATTATCAATCGGCCCTTCATCAAAGGCTAGACCAGCACGTAATTTTAAGGTGTCGCTGTAATGGTAATTGACGCCAACTGAATAGCGCATTGTATTACTCCAGTTTTCAGGCGTACTGGGGGTAAGTAATCCGCCGCTATCACGATAAATCGCCAACTCATCAAATTGACTCCAACGCGTCCAAGTAATGTCTCCCATTAAATCCCATGTATCATTAAGTTTGCTAAATGCACTGACAGAAAAGGATTCTGGTAATGTTATATCTGCGTTTACATCACCATTAGGCGTTGGGCCATTTGAGATTGAAAATTTCACATCGCCTTTTAAATGTTGTTCTACTTTGGAGCGATATGACACACCAACTCTAGTGTCATTTGTTGCTTGATAAATAGCGCCTAAATTAAATCCAAATCCCCAATCATCACCCTTAACGGTAGAACTTCTTTCAGAGGCTACTAAATTAACAGCACTTGTTAATTCCGCCTCTGTCCACATGGCAGAAAGACCAAAGCCTAGAGATAGCTGGTCATTTACTTTAAAAGCTAGAGAAGGGTTAATGTTAATGGTTTTTAAGTCTGATTTAATGCCTTGAAAACGTCCAATCCAGTCTTTGTCATACTCAGTTTTTAAGCCAAAAGGTGCATTAACACTCAAGCCAAATTTAACATTGTCACTTAAAGGTGTTACTAAATAAAAATTGGGTACGAAAGCTAAGCTGCCTGCATCACCGCCTTCACCACCTAGTGCTCTGCCAGTACCAGCTACAGAACCTTGATTATTAAACTCTATACTCGGTTTAATCAAATGTAATACACCCGCTGCTTGTGTGCCTTCAATATAAGTCATACCAGCTGGGTTGGTGAATGCGGTGCTGGCATCTTCAGCAATCGCTGCCACACCGGCAAAAGAGTTACCTAGTCCGCTAGCACTTTGTTCTGCTAGTGCGAATCCAGCTGCTTGAGCCACGAATGGTGTTGTAAAAATAACAAAACCGAATAACAATTTATTCATAAGAAATGCTTTCAATATAACAAGTTAACTAAATTTCAAAAAAGAATATCACATCAACAACTTACCAGATTATTTTAGTACGATTTATTAGGCGTGATTTTTTATTTTGTTGTTGTAAAACAACAATTTAAATGGCAATTAGTTATTTTTCAAAAAACATTCTCTTGAGAGCATAAATTATTAAGCTTATAGTCCTAATCATCAATACTTCTATTGAATAATTGTTTAATTTATGCTTATTAGATTAAGTGATTATTTGAAAAAGTCCCTAAACTCATCTGGAGGCATATATGAACACAGTCGTAGATTTTCAACAGTTAAGTAGTCCAATTTTAGAGCAAGTTAGAACAAATTTTGATGACGAGTTTGGTGTGATGACTTATTACATGAACCCAGCACCAAGACCGTGTTTCAATAAAATTTGCATGTCAGAATTAAATCAAAGCCAATCAGATTTGGAAAAAATGCAGGGTCAGGTAATGGCAAATAACAAGCTTAACCAAGCAAATTATCTTGTTTTGGCTTCGGATATTCCAGGCATTTTTAATTTAGGTGGCGACTTGTCTGTGTTCAAAGAATTGATTCGCACTCAGGCGCGTGAGCATCTGCTTGAGTACGCTAAATTGTGCATTCACAACGTCTGGACTTTTTATAATATGCAAGCGCCTGTTACTACCATCTCTTTGGTACAAGGCCAAGCAATGGGTGGCGGTTTTGAGGCGGCGCTTGCGGCACATATTATGGTTGCAGAGAAAAGTGCAATTATGGGATTGCCCGAGGTGCTATTTAATCTATTCCCAGGCATGGGGGCGTTGAGCTTTTTATCACGAAAAATTGGCATGCCAGCTGCAGAGAAAATGGTACGTTCTGGCAAAATATATACAGGTGAAGAGCTTTATCAATTGGGTGTGGTCGATGTGCTGGCCGAAGATGGGCAAGGCGAATATGCGTTAAATACTTGGATTAAAAAGAATCACCGTTCTTTAAACTCTTTTCAAGCAATTAATCGTGCCAAACAACGAGTTAATCCACTGACTTATGAAGAGCTGTATGATATTACCGAAATTTGGGTCGATGCAGCTTTGCGTTTAGATGAACGTAATTTGAAAATAATGGAACGCTTAGTACGTGCGCAAAATACAAAAGTGAGCGCAGAACCTGTACAGCTAAATATGAAACAATTTGCTTGAAATTGAGCTAAATTGTTTAGTAACTTACCTCGGTGGCCTTGTTCATCGGCCGTCTGAGGTAATCTTCAACTGCAATTGTTAAACGGGTAAAGTCAGCACTCAATGTCTCTAACATTTCAGCGCTTTGAGTTACAGTGACTGAGCGGCTGAGCTTGCTGATTGACTCTGTTGTTGCGGCCAGTTTGATTGCACCAACGCTTAAGCAGTTTCCTTTAAGTGCATGGCAGAAATCGTGCAACTCACCATAATGTTTTTGCTTAACGGCCGTTTCAATCTTGTTAATTAGTTTATCCGAATCGCTTAAATAATTTCTGAGTAAGCGATGCATAAATAAATCGTCACCAGCGCCAATTTTTTCCAGCTCTTTCAGTGTATTCAAATCAAGATCACTGTTGTTTGGGTCAAGGTTCGATTCAGTTTCAACTGGAACGCTGAGTGCATTAGACATCCATAAATCTGCAGTATTGGCTGGCAAACTCAAGATGTTTTCGATGGTATTGAATAATGTTGCTGCTTCAATCGGTTTGGTTAAAAAGGCATCGAATCCAGCTTCAGTAGCAATTTGTCTGGCACCAGGCGTGGCATCTGCCGTAAATAAGATAAAGCGTGTATTGGTATCGGTCGGATTGGTAAATTTGTAGAGTTTCATGGCATCAGCGCCATTCATGCCAGCCATATTTAAGTCGGTAATGACTAAATCAAATTTACTACGTTCAAGCGCATCTAGCATTTCATCACTATTTTCTGCGATTTCGACTTGATGCCCTGGCAGCGACAATAGGCGCATGATGATTTTTTGATTAGTTGCTTCATCTTCACATACCAATATATTCAGCTTGGTCAGCGCGTTAACACTGTTTGGTGTCTTAATACCGTTTGTGGACTGAACAATATTTGGGCTAATTTCTGTTTCAGATTTGACCAGTTCCATATCACTTGGTAAGTGTTTTTCAACGACTTTTTCGAGGGTTAAATCAAACCAGAAACGACTGCCAACGCCTTCTGTACTTTGAAATTGTAAATTACCGCCCATGGCTTCTACCATGTGTTTGGCAATGGTCAGGCCTAAGCCGCTACCACCAAATTTTCTTGTGGTGGATGAATCTGCCTGGGTAAAGCTATCGAATACTTTGTTTTGTTTATCTTGAGGAATGCCAGTGCCAGTATCCGCTACTTCAAAGCGTACAAGAATTTGTGCGCCGTCATCTTGCAAGGTAATTGCCGAAAGTGTCACACTGCCTTTCTCGGTGAACTTAATGGCGTTGCCCATTAAGTTGGCTAATACTTGACGGATGACAAATGCATCACCTTTCACAGCATGCAGCGCATCTGAAATACTGAGGCCAACTTGAATGCCTTTGGTTGTGGCTTGTGAGCGGAAAATTTCTAATGTGTCGCGAACTGCTTCTTCCGCAGAAAAATCAATATGTTCAACGGTAAATTTGCGCTCTTCAATTTTAGTAAAATCGAGCACATTGTTTAATAGTGAAAGTAATAGTTTAGAAGAGCTATCTAAAGTTTTGAGCAAATCTCGCTGGTCGGCATTCAACGGCGTGGTTTTAAATAAAGTACTAATGCCGATAATGCCATTTAACGGAGTGCGAATCTCATGACTCATATTAGCGACAAATTGTGTCTTCGCTATACTGGCTTCAGCTGCACGAATGCTTTCTTTTTCTGCCTTGCTTCTGGCTTCATGTAGCCTTTCGATTAGCTTGGCTACATAGACTGGCAAGGCAATCAGCATCAAAAGGAAACCATAGACGATTGGCTGATGCGCTGCCCAGAACGGATTCACCAGTGTGGCAACAAAAAAACCGATGATACTGATGACCTGAGAATGGTATAAATATTTTTTGCCGAAACGGAAGCCGTTGCCGAAAGTAACCCACAAATAAACACCGATTAAAACCACGCCGATATCGCCACTTAACGATAAAAAAGTGGAAGTGCCAATCACATCTAACCAGTTGCCTAATAGTCGTCTGATGGGCGATTTTTTTTCTGCTTGGCTAACGACAACTAACAGAATTAAAGCGGCCAGTTCAAAAACAGCCAAGCAATAAAAACCGATCAACTCACCATGTGAGATACTTTTACCAACCGCTAATGAGATGAGTAGGTATAAAGTAAAAAAAGTACCGATTGCTAACCGAGTAACAGCCTGCTCTAACTCCAGCGGGTCACAATGGCTTGCCGAACTTTGATACCAGTTTTGGATTTTAGTAAATGTCATAGATATGCCTAAGCAGTTAGCCCAACACTATAATACTCTTTGCTTTGCTCTAATAATTGCTTGGCAATTTTTGCAAGCTCTAGTGTTTGTACCGGTTTGGTTAAGCAGGCCGAAGCACCTGCAGCTAGCAGTTCTTGATGGATGCTGACTTCTTTTAATACCGTTACTACAATGATGGATCTTGTCAGTACATTGCTGGTATTTTTAATCGCTTGTACAAACTGCATGCCATTCATTTGATGCATACGAAAATCGGTAATGATTAAATCAACCTGCTTATTTTTCATCCATGCCAAGGCCTCTACAGGATTGGTCATGGTGACGATTTTTAGGTTCATTTTAAGTGATTTTAAAATGGCCGCATGAATGTCTAGCACGGTTGGCTGATCATCAATCAATAGTGCGGTTTGTTTAAAAGTTGTAGCGCTTCTGATATTGCTAATCGACATGGCTCTTATTCAGGCTTTCATTAAATGCTTAATGAATCGCTGTTGCGTGTTCGTAGAGAATTTTTTCGATTTTGCCGCGAATTGAGCAAATGGCAATGACTAGTTCAGGGTCAAAATGTTTACCACTTTCCGCTTGAATATAGTCAAACGCTTCATCAACGCTCCAAGCCTTTTTGTATGGACGCACACTGGTTAAGGCATCAAATACATCTGCAACGGCTACAATCCGAGCAGATAAAGGAATTTCGTTGCCTTTAAGCGCATATGGGTAGCCGCTTCCATCGTAGCGCTCATGATGAGCCAGTGCAATTTCGCCCCCTTTTTGTAGGTATTTGGAAGGGCTGTTTTCCAGAATCTCATAACCAATAAGCGGATGTCTGCGCATGATTTTAAGCTCTTCCTCGTCCAAAGGGCCTCTTTTCAGCAAAATGCTATCAGGAATACCAATTTTGCCAATGTCATGTAGTGGTGACGACAACTCAATGACTTCAGCTTCATCCTCATTTAAGCCGATCGCTTCTGCAATTGCGCGGCTGTATAAAGACATGCGATGCAAATGTAAGGCGGTATCGTAATCTTTATGCTCACCAGCGCGCGCGAGGCGCATTAAGGTTTCTTTTTCGCGCGCTCTAATTTCGGCGGTGGCGGCTTTTACTAGACTCTCCAGTAGCGCACTCTTATTTTGCAATGAAATATGCTGGCTGCGCATGGTTAATAAGTTGCGTGTTCGTGCGGTGCACTCATGCACATCGACAGGCTTACTAACAAAATCAGCCACGCCCGCATCCAAGGCAGAATAACGCGTTTCCACATCTTTTTTAATGGTAATCATCACCACTGGAACCGCGTCATATTTAGGTAGCGTTTTAAGGAGCCGAATAAAATCAATGCCATTCATTTCTGGCATCACATAATCTACAAAAACTAAATCGGCAGTGTGTTCGGTTGCCCACTCTAAAGCCTGTTCAGGATTGTGCTTCTCGATAATTTTAGTTTTCGGGTTAATGTTTTTAACCACGTGCGAAAGGATAGTCCTGCTGGTGGATTGATCATCCACAATCAGCACAGAGCAATCGTCGAACATATGTCCGTTTTCTATCATTTAGTTACCTTAAAAATGCAATTACTGCTTATTACTGAATAGCTTAAGTAATATTTAAAGCAATATTTAAGCCAATAGTGTCAATATTAACAGCGTGAAAATAAAACCTGCCATTAATGAAAATATCCAATGCAATCAATTACTAAGCAATGGCTGTGTGGCATGCAACAAAGTTGAATCTTTATAGATGGACATTTTTGTCGTTTCTATTGAAATTTGATTGTCCAAACTTCGTCAAAAGATGATTAATTTTGACACACTACACCAACAATTAATAACTATTTTTTGGTTTTTTGTTGAGATCATTTTGCGTAGCTGGTTTTAAATCAAAAGCAATGCAAATGCGCTTATCCACACTATTAAAAGGGATTGTCCGATGGAACAGTGATGACGGAAATAGCACAATGTCGCCAACATTCGGGATAATCTGTTTAACAGGAAATTTTGCATGATTTTCTGGGTGTTTAATCGGATAGTCATCACCATGCGTGCCGTATTCAAATGCACCTTCCAATCCATTTACGCTCGGCATTGCTAAATACACTGCGCCGCTTATCCAGCCTATTTCATGAATATGCGCGCTTAAATGTCCACCTTGCTGCATTTTGACATACCAAGAGCTGGTAAATTCCAACTCATTAGGAAAAGATTGAATCAGTTCACAATCGGCATCAGAAAAATGATTTTTATATGCCAAAAACTCTTTTTTTATAAGGCTTGCCAATGTTTGAAATGATGCTTCGTTGCGCTTAAATAAATTGCCAGCTGATTGCTGCCCATTGGTTAGGCGGCCTTGCTTACGCTCTGCAATATCGGTGGTATTAATGTCGTTTAATAAGGCTTGCAATAAATCCGTATGAACTAACTCTGGAATCGATTTTTGGTACACAAAATCTAAACCGTTTTTGCAAAAGTTATATGGATCTGGCTCATTAAAATTAATGCTGTAATGAGTGGATAAAGTAGCTAGAAATGGTGAGATGTGTTTGCGAGAAGCATCTGCAATCAGCGCATCTCTGCTGACTTTAAAGGCATCAAATTCTTCTGCTTTGTACAGGCAATATAATTGCCGTTCCTGCCAGTCATCCAGTTGAGAGGCTTTAAAATAAGGGATTGCATCTAAGTAACGTTTGGCAAGGTAGCAAAATTCCGCCATATTATAATTAGCCTGTGCGTGGTTTGGGTTGAGCGTTAAAGCGGCTTGGTAGCTATTAACAGCCATATCCATGTCGCCTAAATCGCGCAATGTTTCACCCAAATTATTATGTGCATCGGTATAGTTGGGGAATAACGCAATGGCTTTTTTGTAGCTGCTTACTGCGTCGCTTAATGCGCCATTATCGCGTAACGCTGTACCCAAATTAAAGTAGCCGCGTGCATCTTGTGGATTGATTTTTAAGCCTTTTTGATAGCTTTCAATTGCAGCATTTAATTGCCCTTGCGCTTGTAAAACTGTTCCTAAGTTACCATAAGCCTCAAAAAAATCCGGTTTTATCTGAATGGCTTTTTTGTAAGTTGCAATGGCTTCATCCAATCGCTGGATATGCGTTAAAGCAATACCTAAATTAAACAGTAGGTCTGGCGTATTCGGTTGTAATTGGAGTGCATTTTTATAACTGATGACCGATTCAGTAAATTTTCGCTGGCCATCCAAGGCCAAGCTTAATATATGGTGCAAAATAAAAACATTAGCGTGTTTGCTAATTAAGTTTTTAGCTAGGCTTTCTGTCTGGGCTAATTGGTTGTTGTTAAGATGCCCAATCAGTTGTTGGATTTCTTGTTGTGTAGGTTGCGAGTTGGTTAAATTTGCCATGCTGTTTTGTTTACGTTTAATGATTGATTTTGTGAAGCGTAGTTAATTAAAGCTATTTTGTAATCTTGCCGCCATACGTTTTAATAACTGCACGGCGACTCTTGGTTCATCGGCCATCATCGTATCAATATATTCCGCATAAATCACAATAATACGCGCTTCGGCTGAAGCAACAATCGCATCAGCCATTGTTGGTTTTTCGCTTAACATGGCCATTTCGCCAAAATAATCACCAGCATTCAGCTCGCGTACTATAGTACCGTTATCAATCAGGTTAACGCTGCCATCCACTACATAATATAAGTTGCGCTCGGTATTACCACGCGCGTAAATCGTTTCACCTTGCCTTAGCGTGTGCCCATAGCGGCGCATTAAGGTTTCGATGTAATTGGATTTGCTGGGCATGCCATTAAATAAACCTTTAAGCAACAACACATCTTTTTTGCGCAAAGTGGCGATGAGTTCGATGCCCAGTAAAAATACCGCAAAATTTAGATACAGCCAAGTAATGGACACAAACATGGCTTTCATGCTGCCAAAAATAGCACCATAATTTTCGTTAATCGATAAAAATAAGCCAAATGCTGGCCGCATTAATATCCATAATAAAGCGGTTAAGCTGGCGCCTAAAAATAAATGCGCAAAGGCGATGCGCATGGGAAAAAATATTTTGTAAAAAACGGCAATTAACAGGGTAATCAGCACTAAGGTACTAATCGAACCAACAAGGTTGATTTCTAAAACAGGCAAGTGTAAAGCTAGAAAGCGTACGATTTTTTCAATCATGAAGCCAGCAAATGTGAACAGAAAAAACAGCAGTAAAATCCCTAATACAGACAGAACATCTTTAATTTTGCGCCTAAAGTAAGACGGTGCTTCGACCATCGTCGCAATCGTGTAAAACGCAGAGCGCATATTGGCCGCCAGTGGGGTGACTGTCCATAACAGCACAAATATACCCAAAGCGCCCCACGCTGCTTTTGTTTGCGTCGCGCGATAGACTTCTGTCATGATTTTATTACTAAAGTCTGGTACTAAATTGCCCGTAAGAATTGCTAATTTAACTATGGCGTAATCGGATGAAAATACTAGGTGGCTTAATAAAAAGAAAATGAGCAGAATTAATGGGATTAAGGCAAATAGCGCGTAAAACGATAATGAAGCCGATAAGCTTAATATGTTGTGGCGCGCAAATCCGCCTAATGTTTCGCGCAATACAAATAGTGGAGTTGCGTATTCATGGCTGGCATAAGTTGCAAGTGGCTTCAAAAAAGCAGGGTGCTGCGCGAGATTTTTAATGCGCGATAATTTATTAATAATCACTTTATTCAGCGCAATATTATCTTCAGCTGAGTTTTTTTCAGCAGAAGGATTTTTAACGTCTTGAGGTAAAGGTTTAGCCAATTAAATTTTTCTCTTAAAATTTAACGCAACATATTAACGGAGCGATTTAAACTGCTCTGTCGCTGCCACCAGCGCACTGGTAACGCCAGGCTCCATGGCGGAATGTCCAGCATCAGCCACCATTGTAAACTGCGCATGCGGCATTACTTGATGCAGTGCCCAAGCGGTTTGCGGTGGGCATACCATATCATAACGTCCTTGTACAATAATCGTCGGAATACTTGCCAATATTGCGGCTTGATTTAATAGCGTTTCGCCATCAATAAAACATTGGTGTTGAATGTAATGTATTTGCACACGTGCCCGCGCCACTTCTGTAGCCTGCTCTTTTTGTAACTGTTCTGCTGTTTTAATTGCCTCTTCTTGCGATGAGTCATTTGTTATAGCTTTTAGTCGCATAATTGCATTTTCAAAGGCATTCCATTGTATTGCCGCTGCTGAGCTGATGCGAATATCATCATTAAAAATCAATTGTGCGTAAGCGTCTAATACCTCGTTTTGCTTATCTGCTGGCAAATAGCTAATCAGCTTGTGCCAAACTTCAGGGTAAAAATGTTGCACATCGCCCAGAAACCAGTTTAATTCAGATGGGCGACTTAAAAAGATGCCGCGCAACATCAAAGAAATGACTTGGTTAGTATGTTTAACCGCGTATGCCAGTGCCAGCGTGCTGCCCCATGAACCACCAAATACGTGCCAAGTGTTAATGCCTAAATGCGTACGTAATTTCTCAATGTCGCTCACTAAATCGTCTGTTGTATTGAATCTCACTTCGCCAACTGGCAGGCTACGGCCACAACCGCGCTGGTCCAATAGAATGATGCGATAATGTTTTGGGTCAAAAAAACGACGCTGAGTCGGGTTGCAGCCACTTCCTGGGCCACCATGTAAAAAAATCACTGGTATGCCATGAGGATTTCCGCATTCTTCATAGTATATCTGGTGAAAACTGTCTACTTTGAGCCAGTTTTTGTTAAAAGGCTCTAGTTCTGGATACAAATTGTAAGGCGCTTCTGGCATTTGGATTTACATGCTTTCTATTTGATTTTATTGAGTATTTTAATGGCTGCAAAAAAAGTTAATAATAGATTTTAAAATAACTTGAGAATTTGTTACTAAATTGTAACTAAAGTGTTGCAATTAACAATTACTTGTTTTATATTGCACATCTCACATGAAAAATGTGGAGAAATTAAACCTTAATTTTGTATTCCGTGCGCAAAGTTTTCAAAATAATTGTGCATAAATAATTTAAGTTAGAGTTTACTTTTAATTAACCCTTAGTAATATCACTTTGGAGATAAAAATGAAATTCAATACAATCAAGCTAGCTCTAGGCTTAGTTGCAAGCGCTACATTGGCACTGCCAATGGTAGCACTTGCAGCAGCAGATCAAGAAGCGGCGATGAA
>JAZKDP010000026.1:0-57525 GCA_040387515.1 Pseudomonadota bacterium | reverse complement strand
AAGAACACTTCTTTGCTACGTTGTTCTGTACTGCCGATTTGGTTTTGCAGTGTTGCCGTTTCACGAATCTCTCCCAACCGTTTGTGCAAAGAATCTAGCAGAGATGCGCCGTAACGCACTGCACCAGTTGGCATGGCTTGGTAACCTGCAACCTGTGGTACTGCAACGGGATTTCCGCTGCTATCCACTAAAGACTGTAAACGATAATCCCAGAATGGAGCTGTGCCAAGTAAAGGGTCAACCTCAGTTGCTGCAGAAGTAGCAGGGTCGAAGGCTTTTAATATGTATTGGTATGGTCCAGCTACAGCATAGCCGCCTGCTAATTGGAAGGTACTTGCTGTGCTGGTGCCGCCCACTTGGATAATTGAAATGCCATCGGTGTTACCTGTACCAGTGAGCGCACCAGAACCGCCGGTATTGATGACATTCACCATAGTATTACCAGTCGCATTGCCAGTGATAAGCAGGCGGTCGGCTGGTGAGCCTGTGCCAGCTAGTACAGCTTCCATTTCCAGTACACCGCCGTTGCCGGTGTAGTCACCTGCAATCAGTAATGTGCCGATAGAGTTACCGGGAGCGATAGTGCCACCAGTAAAGTTGGTGGTGTTACCCACTTGCCCTATGCCTTGCAGACGTCCGCCGTGAACTTCCATGGTGCCGCCTAGAATGCTGTTTACGGAAAGTGTGCCAGCCAGAATGCTCGTACCGTTAGTATAAGTCTGATTATTGAGTAGAGACCACATACCGCCCGCGGCATTCACTTCCAGCTTCTGGAAGTTGGTGAACGTGCCGTCGTAGGTGTCTGTGCCATTGCCGATTAAGCGCAGCAAGTTGTTACCAGTACTACCATTTACCGTGCCGCTAATTGACGAACCTGTGCCGATCGAGAGTATCGAGTCGCCACCGCTCATCGTCACGTTACCAGTGATCGTACCGTGATTGGTCAGACTAGAAGTGCCGATTGTGTCTTTGAATACAATAGCGTTGCCCCCGGCCGCCGATACCGTACCACTGGTCTGCACAATAATGGAGTTGTTCGTGCCAGAGTTGACATCAATGCCGTGATGAACTGAAGAAGCACTCGGGGCGGTGACTGAGCCGCTGATGTTGATGCTGTTATTGTCACCGGCCACACCAATCACTCCATTGCTACCATTGAAGGGAGCGTTACTGAGGGTGTCGGTGACGGAGCCACTTACATTGAGTTGATTATCGTTACCCTCAATATTGATGCCGTAGTGAGGGCCGCCGCCTCTAACATTGATCGTGCCGCTGACATCAATTACGTTGCGGTTGCCGGTTGCCCAGATTGCGCCGCCGCCGATTATAACACTTGTGTTGGAAAGCGCGCCGCTGACATTGATTATGTTCAGGTCGCCAAACGTCCGGATTGCAGCTCCGTTACTACTATAGCCTTGGATAGTGCCGCTCACATTGATCACATTGTTACCGCCATTAGCAACTATGCCCGTCCTGCCAGCAGGAGTTAGGCCACCGCGTAAGTCAATTGTACCGAGCAGGTCGACTGTGTTTCCTGCACTGCCAATCGAGACCGCCTGAAAGTTAGCTATATTGGTTCCAATGAGTTTAAATTTTTCCCCAAGCACGAGGTGTACACCACTCGTACCAGCTGGTATCACCAACCCCCTTGTTCCGCCCGACATTTGGTACGTCAGCGCATCGCCGCCAGTGCCAATCTCGACACTTCGCGTGATATTGATACCGCCAGTCGCCGGTGTAATCGTTTGCGCGCCATTCGCATTGATGACGTTGCTCGTAGCGGGGGCGGGATTGCTCGTATTGGAGTCCGTCACGCATCCGCGTAGACTGCCAGCACCAGCGTCAGTGCTGTTGCTGACTGCGCAAGTCAGCGCCTGAGCGTCTAGGGCCATACCAGTTAACAGTAATGCCACGGTGCCTGCAACTACTGTTGCGCTACTGCGCTTACCAGCCGCACGTGTGATTTCTGATACTGCCACCCATGCGCCCAGCGCCGCATTCCATACACTTTTGTACGACCGATTCATATAGCTCCCATTATTGTTATTTAAGCGATGATTTTTAGCACTTTAACTTATAAGCTCACTTGCGAAAAGTATTAAATGTTAATTTACAGTTGATTATTACGCGTTGATATTTCACTATCTATTAACCAAAATAGAAAAAATTGATTCGCTAAAGAATTGTTTTGATTCACATCATTTCTAATATGAGGATTTGACGATCACTTGGAGGGAAATAGGCTGGGGCAAGAATATCTGAGTGACCGCTTTGGGCCGATAGTTGACCTTCATCATGTAGTTACTCTGGCACACTGTTGGCACAGCAAACAAAAATTGTTGAGAAGTGTTGACAACTTTTGACAACACTAACTTATTGATTTGGTTGTTGTTAAGTAATCTCATTAATTGTGGATTTCTCGAAACCCCCGATTCATAATCCTGGGGTCGAGGGTTCAAGTCCCTCTTTCTCACCAATAATTACGCCCCTTTTCGAAAGATTGAGGTGTTTTCTTTTGTATCATTATTGATAGTTATCTATTCTGTATAGAAATTATGCTGGCGTGCGATGTGCTTAAAAAATCTGCGTGTGAGCAGTTAGTGGTTATAAGTCGCGTGCTGTAATTAGAAATATCTACTTTAAATAAAATGTGGCTAAAAACGCTATCAAATGATTAACATCGCCAATTATTGATAAACTAAATCACTAAATTAAGTAAACTATCACGACGTCTTAACAAGGATAACTCAATGAATCAATATCAAGTATTAATCACAGGCGCAAACCGCGGCATTGGCTTGGAATTTACTAAGCAATATTCGGCAGATGGCTGGAAAGTGCTGGCATGTTGCCGCGAGCCAGAGTCCGCAGTCGCATTGCAGTCGTTGGTAAGCATTAGCAAGAACGTAGAGGTGTTCGCGCTTGATGTTGGCAATTTCAGCCAAATTGATAACCTTGCGTTGCAATTACAAAATGAGGCAATTGATGTGTTAATTAATAATGCTGGCGTGTATCCACCTAGCAGTTTTGGCGATACCAATTATGACGATTGGGCCAAAGCATTTAAGATTAACAGTATGTCTTCGCTCAAAATGGCAGAGGCATTTATACAGCATATCACCCGTGGTCAGATTAAAAAAATCGCTACGCTTAGCAGCAAGATGGGCAGTATTGACGACAATACCAGTGGTGAAAGTTACATTTACCGTGCCAGTAAATCTGCTGTGAACATGGTGATGAAAAATTTATCAATTGACTTAAAACCGTATGGTATTAGCGTTGTAACCTTGCACCCAGGATGGGTGCAAACCGATATGGGTGGCGCGAATGGGTTGATTAACACGCAAACCAGCGTCACGGGGTTAAGACAAGTGATTGCAGATTTAAGCTTAGAAAGCACCGGCCGATTTATTACGTTTGATGGCAAATCTATTAAGTGGTAATTCTGTAAACATAGCAATGCGATTTGGTCAGCGCACATTTATAAAACACCTATTTATCAAATACGCGCTTATAAGATTGCGTGTTTAAAAGGCGCGCGCTCTTCTAGCTCATTGGTATAGGCAGCCACTCCTTCGGCCTCACGGCTTAAAAACTGTTTGATTGCTCGGTCAAAATCAGGATGTGCGATTTTATGATACGAACAAGTTGGTCGAGGCTCAAACCCACGCGCCAACTTATGTTCTCCTTGCGCACCACCTTCAAAAAAAATGATGTTTTCTGCAATACAAAATTGCTGTGCTTGGTAATAACACAACTCAAAATGTAGCCCGGATACAAATTGCATCGCACCCCAATAACGGCCATACAATGTAGTTTGATTATAAATATTCAAAGTGCTTGCGATGGGACTTCCATCCATTTCAGCCACAATTAATAAAATATTATTGGACATCGTTTTAGCAATTTCCATAAAAAAACTACGTGTTAAATATGCCGTAGAATGGTGCTCACGGTAAGTATTGGTGTAACAATCATAGAAAAAATCCCAATCTTTCTCATTTGCATCAACACCTTTAATTTGCCTACAAACAATACCTGCCTGTGAGACTTTCTTGCGTTCCTGATGAATTTTTTTGCGTTTATCGTGACTTAATGTAGCTAAAAATGTCTCAAAGTCAGGATAATTTTTATTCTGCCATCTAAATTGCACGCCTGTACGCTTTAACCAGCCGGCAGATTGTAATTGCTCCGCACAACTTTCATCTGGGAAAAGCACATGCACACTGGAAAGCTGATGCTGCTGCATCACATTTTCCAATGCCTCAATCATTATCATTTGTAACTCGGGCTGCTCAGTTAATAAGCGTCGGCTAGTAATAGGCGAGAAAGGAATGGCAGATAATAGTTTAGGGTAATAATCAAATCCGCTACGTTGATAGGCATCGGCCCAAGCCCAATCAAACACGTACTCGCCATATGAATGGCTTTTTAAGTACAAAGGCATCGCCGCGACCAGCTTTTCATTTGGTTTTTCACCCAGCTTAATCACTAGAGGGTGCGGCATCCAACCTGTGCCCTGCCCGACCGAACCTGAGTTTTCTAATGCGCTTAAGAATGCATGACTCAGCAATGGAGTGCCATCCGTTAATGCATCCCAATCAGCAGCTGTTATTTGGCTGATACTGGTGATAATTTCCACGCGAAAATCTTGCGCAGACTCTGTATTAACTTGTTGGGCTTGTACTTGTTTTGAAATATCTTGCGAGAAGGCCATCAATACTTTTCAATCAATATCAACATACGACAGTATTGAATATAAGCTGGCTAGAGTAAAGACTGGTGTAAAAAAGACTAGAGAAAGGGAGTTAATTAAATTGAACTGACTGTGATTAAGCTAAATGGGGCGTTTGCGGGTATTTGAGGCCTGTTTGTTATCTTTAGCTTTGCTTTTGTCTTTAATTGCGGTTTCGGCTTCTAGAATTTTCTGTGCTTCCATTTTAGCTTCTGCAGCTTTTTGACGTTCTATTAATTTTGCTTGTGCGAGCTGTAGCTCTTCTAAAGTAATGACGCCATCTTCATCTACATCGACATAACTAAAATGACGGGCGATTTGTGGCAAACATAAAGTTGCTTCTTCACGATCCAATGAATCATCATTATCTTTATTACAGTCGTTAAAACGCTTTTCAATACTTTCTTGCATGGCTTTGCGTTTATTTGCAATTTGAGTATGCTCTGGATCAGTCGATCTTGCATAATCCGATAATGCTTTGCGCAAACGGGCACGATCTTCAGGGCTAAAATTATATTCAAGCGTTTTTTCTAAACCGCTTACGTCTGTTTCTTCAATCAACGATTTATCATCACTCAGCAATGTATTCTTACTTTCTGCCGAAACAGTCGTTGCAAGCAAAGTTCCAAACAGTGCTAGCATCGATAAAGCAGGAGTTAGATAATATGCTTTTAAAATCATTGTTGAATGAATTCTCGTTCTTTCTAATATATTTTTCGTATTGAAAAAAATTGACCAACTAACAAGATTTGCAATCATGAATCAGCATTGTTAATGTATTGTTTCACAGCCCTTCATATTTGTAACTATTTGTAACCCCCAATTGTCTAACATTAAGACGTTTAATAACGATGAAAAGTTTTCACAATTCTAGATTTATTCATGCTGAAAACATATACTACGTAACCAGTAACGTTTAAGTTGCTCATTCAATCATATGAAAGCGTAAATGATGGCTGAAAATAACAAAAAAATACTCATGGTAGATGACGATTTGCGCATGCGCGAGCTGCTACAACGTTATTTAACCGAGCAAGGTTTTAATATTAAAACCGTATCTGACTCTAAAGAAATGGATGCAACATTAGCCAACGAATCATTTGATTTGTTAGTGCTAGACTTGATGTTGCCTGGCGAAGATGGTTTAGCCATTTGTAGACGCTTGCGTGGTAATAAGTTCACCTCTCCCATCATTATGCTAACCGCGCGTGGCGACGAAGTAGATCGAATTATTGGATTAGAAATGGGTGCCGATGATTATCTCCCCAAACCATTTAATCCGCGCGAACTGTTAGCGCGCATTAATGCGGTTTTACGCCGCCATGAATATAGTCCGGAATCTGAAAATACGGGCAAGTTAGAATCCTTTAGCTTTGGTGAGTTTGTGTTTGATCCATCAACACGTAGCTTAAGCCGTAACGGCATGCCAATTACCATCACCAGTGGTGAGTTTGCTTTGCTTAAAGTGTTTACTGAACATCCGCGCCAGCCACTTTCGCGCGATAGACTCATGCAACTGGCTCGTGGTCGCGAGTTGGATGTATTTGATCGTAGTATTGACGTACAAGTATCACGCCTGCGTCGCATTGTAGAGCCTGATCCAGCGCGCCCACGTTACTTACAAACCATGTGGGGATTTGGCTATGTGTTTATTCCCGATGGCGAAGCATCGCACTAAATAGCACGATCACCGTTATATCTCCAACCATCAATTTTTAAAGCGTCCGCATTGAGACTTTTACCCCGCAGATTGCTTTCCCGTTTAATGTTGCTTATCGCCCTATTATTGGCGGTAAGCATTTACGCATCACTTAAAATTTTTGATTATTTTGATCGTGAGCCACGCGCAACCACTGCAGCGCTGCAAGCGGTTACCATCGTCAATTACACCCGCGCATCTCTCATCGCCTCGCATGAAAATCGGCGCCTGGCTTTATTATCAGAACTATCTGGCCGCGAAGGCGTGCGCGTATACGCTGCTGACTTTTTAGAAGATATTGAGCCACTACCTAATGATCCTTTTATCAATTTAATTGCAGAAAAAATCCGCGAACGTTTGGGCGTAGAAACCATTATTACGGTTAATCATTATGGCATCCCAGGTTTATGGATTAGTTTTAACGTGGAGCTGGATGACTTTTGGGTAGTCATTCCAAAAATCCAAGTAGATAGGCCTTTCCCTTGGCATTGGCTTGGCTGGGGCGCGGTGGTTGGTTTGCTTTCCCTACTAGGCGCTTATTTGATTGCCGCGCGCATTAATCGACCACTTAATTTGTTGGTGCATGCAGCGGACAGGTTGAGGAATGGTGAGCCCGCACCGCGTCTACCTGAAGACAGTGTAGATGAACTGCGTGACGTAAGCCGCACATTTAACGAAATGGCCGACTCCTTGGTACGACTGGATAACGAACGTACGCTATTATTGGCTGGTGTTTCGCATGATATTCGCACCCCACTCGCGCGATTAAGGTTAGCAGTAGAAATGCTGCCTGAGAACTCGAACAGCATGAAAGCCGGCATGATTGAAGACATTGCCGATATGGATAATATCATTCATCAGTTTTTAGATTTTGTACGTGGTGTCGAGGGCGAACCAACAAGAATGATGGATATTAACGGTTTGCTGCACGCATTATCTGAACGCCAAGCACGTGCTGGGCGCAATCTTAAATTGAAACTGACCTCAACCTATTTCATCCCCTTGCGCCCATTGGCCATGCAGCGATTATTGGACAACTTGGTAGGCAACGCTTATGCGTACTCCAAAGGCGATGTTGAAGTGGTCAGTAAAATTACTGCTGAAAAAATTGTGATTAGCGTACTGGATAACGGTCCGGGCATTCCGCCAGAACACGCAGAAAGATTACTTCGCCCGTTTGAACGCATGGACAACGCACGCAATAAAAACGAAGGTGGGAGCGGCTTAGGTTTGGCTATTTGCAATCGTATTGCCAAACTGCATCGTGGTAGCTTGGCGTTGATCAATCGGCCAGAAGGCGGGTTGGAAGCAAGGTTAACCTTGCCAATACAACAATAATCTAAACGGCACCAAGCAGTGAGCTTTAATCGTTCTGCGTCAAACTACCCGATATTTGATTACGCCCAGCATGTTTGGCCTGATATAAATAGTTGTCCGCTTGTACAACCATCTCATCCAAATTGCGACCTAATATTGTGGTCACGCCAATACTGCAGGTGTAGCGCAATTTTTCTTGTTTAATCTGCATTGTTTGATTTGCAACGGCGAGCCTAAATTGATTAATGTGATCAAAACCATCTAAATATTGAGGCGACTGGCTAATGACGGCAAACTCCTCACCACCAATACGCGCGACAATATCATCAGCAAAATAATCTTTTAAAATACTGGCGAAATTTTTAATCACTTCATCACCAACATCGTGCCCAAATTTGTCATTAATCTTTTTAAAGAAATCTATATCCATCATCATTACCGTTAGTGCGGATGCTGAAGACTGCATTTCAAGCGATTCGAGCAATTTATTACCATGCTCAAAAAAATAACGCCGGTTATATAAGCCAGTTAAAAAGTCAGTATTGGATATTTTTTTTGCCACACTAATCGCGTCCAACATATCCAAATTTTGGGAGATGCGGCACAGCAACATTTCATAATTAAAAGGCTTGGCAATAAAGTCGTTTGCACCCGCTTTTAAAAATTTAACTGCAAGACGCGGATCTGCCGAACCAGAAATGCCAATAATAACCAACTCATCTTTGCTATACAATTCGCGCACTTGCGCCGTAAAAGTATATCCATCCATTTGTGGCATTTGGTTATCCACCAAAACTAACTTAATATCAGGATTTTCTTTTAATATGACTAATGCTTCGACACCATTATTGGCAAGCTGTACTTGGAATTTTTGCAAGGCTAATTCGCGTGCAATAATAAACCGTGAAACTTTCGAATCGTCGACGACTAAAGCTTTAATACTGCTATTTTTATGCACCCTGGATATTAAATCGCAAATATATCGGCGATCAAACTTGTTACCTTTAAGCACATAATCAATGACATGCCGCTTAATCAACTGATCACGCATTTCATCTTCATACTCATGCACAATTGCAATCACGGGCAAATTAAACTCATCTAGCAAATCAATTTTTTCAAAAGCCGATGAATCCAGATTAAGTACGCTGGTAATACTGAGAAAAAACTGATTTTGCCCTTTTTCCAGCAATCGTCTTGCCACGTCTGCAGTACGCACGATAGTCACATTCGCTGGCAAACTGCTTTCTATCACTTGTTTTAGTGATAAAGCATAGTTAGCATCAGACTCTAAAAGTAAAACACTAATTTTTGCTTGTGCGAAATGAGATCTTGATACCTTTCTTGAGCTTCTCTGTGGCATACGACGTTTTCAACCTATGAGCATAGATAAGCCATCAGACATTAAACCAATTCAGTTTTTCGCGCAATCGGACAACTTCCCCAATAATTGTGAGACAAGGTGGCTTCATTTCGGCTATCGCAACTTTTTCGGCTAAATCTGCCAAGGTAGCCGTTACAACTTTTTGGCGCTGCGTGGTACCTTGCTGCACGACTGCTACTGGCATTGTTGCTGGCACACCATGCTCAATCAGTTTTTCGCAAATTTCTTTCAATCCAACTAAACCCATGTAAATAACCACTGTTTGGCGAGGTCGCGACATCGCGACCCAATCCAAATCTAAAGTACCGTCTTTAAGATGTCCGGTAATAAATAGACAAGCTTGCGCGTAATCGCGATGTGTTAACGGAATACCTGCATAGCTGGAAACACCATTTGCAGCAGTAATACCCGGCACGACTTGAAACGGTACGCCATGCTGCATCAGCGTTTCAATTTCTTCACCGCCACGCCCAAAAATAAACGGATCACCACCTTTTAGGCGCAACACGCGCTTACCAGCCAACGCTAATCTAGCAAGCAACTCGTTAATTTCCTCTTGCGGCATTGTGTGCTGATCGCGTGATTTCCCTACATAAATCAATTCTGCATCGCGGCGTACCAATTCCATCACTTCTGGGCTTACTAACTTATCGTATACGCAGACATCGCATTGCTGCATCAACCTTAACGCTCTAAATGTCAGCAAATCTGGGTCGCCTGGACCACCGCCAACTAAAAACACTTCGCCTTTATTCGCGGTTGCGTCAGCATCATTTAAGATATTCTGTAATAACTCACGCGCTGCTTGCTCTTGTCCAGATAACACTCGCTCTACCATAGGGCCTTGCAACACACCCTCCCAAAAGCGTCGGCGCAATTGCGTCGTGGCAAACTTAACCTTCACTTGCTCACGGAACTCACCTGCAATAGCGGCAATCCGACCATAAGTGGCGGGTAACATGGTTTCAATTTTG
This sequence comes from Pseudomonadota bacterium, assembly GCA_040387515.1. Taxonomy (GTDB): domain Bacteria; phylum Pseudomonadota; class Gammaproteobacteria; order Burkholderiales; family Methylophilaceae; genus Methylotenera_A. The sequence continues at coordinate 47,416 of JAZKDP010000026.1, read as the reverse complement.
GTACGAATATAGCGCGCGAGAACCGGTGCATTGCCTTCAGATGAAATCGCAATCACGATCGGACTGCGTTCGATAATCGAACCCATAGTAAAGGTACATAAATCGGGCGCATCTACGACATTAACTGGGATATTCTGCGTTTTTGCCGCGACTGAAACAGCAATATTTACCGCTTCATCATCTGTAGCTGCAATGACTAAACAGGCATTTTTTAGCTGAGATTCCTCAAAAATCGCTTGTACATAACTAATCTCGCCTGCGCTTGCCATTTCACGCAATTCGGCACAGATTTCAGGTGAATATAATGTGACTGCAGCATGCGCTTTAAGTAGCATGGTGACTTTGCGCGTAGCCACATCTCCGCCGCCAACCACAACACAATGGCGATTAGTAATATTAAAAAAAATGGGTAATGCTTGCATGGAAATGACTCTAAAGACGTTAATCCTATTTTACCTGCTACTACTCAAATACGCTAAAATTATGCTTTATCCTGCATAAAATTTAAACCATTGAACGATATTAAGAACGACATTAAACAAAACCTAGTAGCCGAAGTTTTACCGAAAAAAGTCTTCATTAAAACCTTTGGTTGCCAGATGAATGAATACGACTCATCGCGCATGGCCGACATGTTGCATGCAGATAACGGCATGACACAAACTGACAATGTGGATGAAGCGGATGTGATTTTGCTCAACACTTGCTCTGTACGCGAAAAAGCGGAAGAAAAAGTGTTTAGCCATCTTGGCCGATTTATTCCGCTTAAAGCAAAAAATCCCAATTTGGTCATTGGCGTTGGCGGGTGTGTGGCTTCGCAAGAAGGCGACAACATCATCAAACGCGCGCCTTATGTGGATGTGGTTTTTGGCCCGCAAACCTTGCACCGTTTGCCTGAGATGATTAAAAACTCTCAATCCAGCGGAAAATCGCAAGTGGATATTAGCTTCCCAGAAATTGAAAAGTTTGATCATTTGCCACCACCGCGCGTAGAAGGTGTGACGGCATTTTTAAGCATTATGGAAGGCTGTAGTAAATATTGCAGTTTTTGCGTAGTGCCTTATACCCGTGGCGAAGAAGTATCGCGCCCTTTTGATGCGATTTTGCTGGAAGCCGTGCAATTGGCAGATTTGGGCGTAAAAGAGATCACGCTACTTGGCCAAAATGTGAACGCTTATCGCGCCGAATTTGAGGATGTTGAAGCCGATTTAGCGATGTTGATTGAAACGATTGCAGAGATTCCACAAATCGAACGCATCCGCTTTACCACTAGCCACCCAAATGAAATGAATCAGCGACTGATTGACTGCTTTGCCAGCGTGCCAAAATTGGCGATTCAATTGCACCTACCAGTACAAGCAGGCTCTGATCGCATATTGATGGCGATGAAGCGCAACTACACTACCTTGCAATACAAGTCGATTATCCGTAAATTAAAAACGGTCAGCCCAAATCTGACCTTTACCTCTGATTTTATTGTAGGTTTCCCCGGCGAGTCTGAAGCGGATTCAGAAGCCACGGTAAAATTGATGCAAGACGTTGGTTTTGATTACAGCTTTAGTTTTTTATACAGCCCGCGCCCAGGCACGCCCGCCGCATTTATTAAAGATGATACGCCACAAGACATTAAATTGGCACGCTTAAGCAAACTACAAGCAATCAATGAAGCGCAAGGCGATGCCATCAGCCGCAATATGTTAGGCACAATTCAACGTGTGTTGATTGACGGCGCGTCGCGCAAACATGCTGAACTATTAGCAGGCAAGACGGACAATAATCGTGTGGTGGATATTGCCGGCGGCAATGATTTAATTAACACATTCGTGAACGTTAAAATCACCGATGTATCCAATCCTAAACGATTGCAAGGCGAAATAATCGGATAAGAATTAAATATGGAAATTACACTACAACCTGAAGATAACGTGCGCTTGGCTAACCTTTGCGGTGCATTGGATGAAAATATTAAACAGATTGAAACCGCACTTGAGGTGAATATTAATCGCCGTGGCGGTACGTTTAATATTAGTGGAAAATTAGACAACACAAGAATGGCCGCACAGATGATAGAAAACTTCTACGTGCGCGCAAAAAAACCGCTTGAGCTAGAAGATGTGCAATTAGGCCTGGTTGAAATTGATAAATTAAAGCCAGAAGATGTATCAAGCACAGCAATGCCTGTTTTAATGACGCGACGCGGCGATTTACATGGCCGAACACCGCGCCAAGTTTCTTATTTGCAGCAAATTCAAGACCATGACATTACGTTTGGCATTGGCCCAGCAGGTACTGGGAAAACCTATTTAGCGGTTGCAAGTGCAATAGATGCGATGACGCGTGACCGCGTGAAACGCATTGTATTAGTGCGCCCAGCAGTTGAAGCTGGCGAAAAATTAGGCTTTTTACCAGGTGACTTAAATCAAAAAGTAGACCCTTATTTACGGCCTTTGTATGACGCGCTGTATGATTTAGCCGGTTACGATACGGTGAATAAAATGTTTGAGCGCGGCGCAATTGAAGTTGCGCCGTTGGCTTATATGCGCGGCAGAACGCTGAATCAAAGTTTTATTATTTTGGATGAAGCGCAAAATACCACGCCAGAGCAAATGAAGATGTTTTTAACCCGCATTGGCTTTGGCACCAAAGCGGTCATTACAGGTGATGTGACGCAAATTGACTTACAGCGCCACCAAAAAAGCGGCTTAGTAGAAGCGCAAAAAATCTTAAAAGACGTCAAAGGCATCGCCATGACGCATTTTTTATCTGCCGATGTGGTTCGTCACCCATTGGTACAAAAAATCATCAACGCTTATGAGGATTATGAAACCAAGCAAAATGAAACATCACGCTAAGTTTTAGGCCTGTTTTTATAGTAATAATGACACTGAAACAAATTAACAAAATTAATCTGTTTCAGTGGCTCAAACCGTATTACGCACAAAATGCAAACGATTACTTAACCTTTAAAACCGATAGAGGAAATCATGGCACTAGTTTCATTACGTCAATTATTAGATCACGCGGCTGAGCACAGCTATGGCATTGCCGCATTCAATGTGAACAATATGGAGCAGGTGCATGCCATTATGCAGGCAGCAGATGCGACTAATAGCCCTGTTATTTTGCAAGGCTCCGCTGGGGCGCGTCAATATGCTGGCGAAGCATTTTTGCGGCATTTAGTGCTAGCCGCCATTGAATCTTATCCGCATATTCCAGTGGTTATGCATCAGGATCACGGCCACACACCCGCCGTTTGTATTCAAGCCATGCGCTCAGGATTTTCCAGCGTGATGATGGACGGCTCATTAATGGAAGATGCAAAAACGCCATCTAACTACCAATACAATGTAGATACCACCAAAAAAATCGTAGAGTTTGCGCATGCCATTGGTGTTTCGGTTGAGGGTGAATTAGGCGTGCTTGGCTCATTGGAAACAGGCATGGCGGGAGAAGAGGATGGTTCTGGCGCTGAAGGTATTTTAGACCAGTCTCAATTATTAACCGATCCAGAAGAGGCGGCTGACTTTGTGCACCAAACTGGCGTGGATGCATTGGCAATTGCCATTGGCACATCGCATGGCGCTTATAAATTCAGCAAACCACCTACCGGAAAAACCCTTTCGATTCAACGTATTAAAGAGATTCATACGCGTATTCCAAACACGCATTTAGTCATGCATGGCTCATCCTCAGTGCCACAAGAGTGGCTAAAAATCATCAATGCTTACGGCGGCGATATGGGTGAAACCTATGGCGTACCGGTGGAAGAGATTGTTGAAGGAATTAAATACGGGGTGCGAAAGGTGAATATCGATACTGATTTACGCATGGCATCTAGCGGGGCTATTCGGCAGTTTTTTGATCAGCATAAAAAAGAATTTGACCCTAGAAAGTTTTTAACTGCGGCAACTGCGGCTATGCGCGATATTTGTATCGCACGTTACGAGGCATTTGGCTCAGCTGGCTATGCCAATAAAATCAAACCCATTTCTTGTGAGCGCATGGCTGAACGCTACAAAAGTGGCGAATTAAATGCCATCGTCAAAATGTATGTGAAGAATGAGGCTAAATAATGAGCGCTACTCACAATAAACGGCGCAAATTAGTGGTTGGCAATTGGAAAATGCATGGCGATTTATCTAGTAACGAACATTTGTTGGGTGACATTGTTAAAGGCTTAAGTAACTTTAAGCACGCCGATTATGTAGTATGCCCACCGAATACTTATCTTTTTCAGGCGCGCGAATTATTAAGTGATAGCAATATTGCATGGGGTGGCCAAAATGTGAATCAGCATGAGAAAGGCGCATTTACTGGCGCAGTTGCCGCGCATATGTTAACCGATTTGGGTTGCACTTATGTGCTGCTTGGCCATTCTGAACGGCGCGTGCTTTTTCATGAAACCAACTTAACCGCTGCCGCTAGATTTGATGCATCCATTAAAGCAGGTTTAACGCCTGTATTGTGTGTGGGTGAAACCTTGGCCGAACATGATGCCGGCTTAACGGAGGTGATTGTTGCCAGCCAAATGGATGCGGTGATGGCAACTTTAAGCGACGAGAACTTTTCCGCTGCCATGCAAGTAAACATGGTCTTTGCCTATGAACCAGTATGGGCAGTGGGAACAGGGAAAACAGCCACGCCGGAGCAAGCACAAGCGGTGCATGCATTTATTCGCAATCGTATTGCCAGACGCAATAGCGAAGCCGCTAACCATGTGCGGATCATCTACGGCGGCAGTATTAAAGCGAATAATGCTAAAAAATTATTTGCCATGCCAGATGTGGATGGCGGGTTAATTGGGGGCGCCTCGTTGTCTGCAGAGGAATTTATCGCGATTTGCAAAGCTGCTAATTAAGATTTTGAGCATAATTTTAGGTTAACTTAACCCTTAAACTATGCTCAAATTTAAACCAATATTATTTACGTTTAGATTTTTTCTGGTGATAGCTGGCGATTCTATCTATCTCATTTTTACTACCCAACATAATCGGCACACGTTGATGAATACCAGTTGGGCTTACCTCCAGCACCCGCTGCAAACCTGTAGTAGAGCCGCCACCTGCCTGCTCTACAATAAGGCTCATCGGGTTAGCCTCATACATTAAACGCAGTTTTCCCATCTTAGCTTTCGCGTCACTTGGATACATAAACACACCGCCACGCACCAGTATACGGTGCACTTCTGCCACCATCGATGCTACCCAGCGCATATTGAAATCTTTATCGCGTTCGCCTTCTGTGCCTTGTAAACACTCATCAATATAACGCTGAACAGGTTCTTGCCAAAAGCGATAGTTCGACATATTAATCGCAAATTCGGTGGTGTTTTGCGGGATTTGCATCTGTGGATGTGTTAATACAAATGCATTAGTCGCTTTATCTAGAGTAAATCCACTCACGCCATTACCAGTAGTAAATACCAGCATAGCCGATGTGCCATACAAGGCATAACCAGCACAGATCTGTTCTGTGCCTGCTTGTAGAAAATCCACCAACTCAGGCTGGCTATTTTTGGCTTTTAACACAGAAAATATCGTACCAACCGAAATATTCACATTCACATTGGATGAACCATCTAACGGGTCAAAACACAGCAAGTATTGACCTTTATTTGCGATAGCCTTAATCGGATCAATCACCTCCTCAGAAACCATGCCTGCGATATAACAGCTTTTCTGTACCGCCTCAATAAAGATATCGTTGGTCAACACGTCCAAGGTTTTCTGCACTTCGCCCTGTACATTTTCAGTCACTAAACTACCCATATTGCCGGCAATTGCGCCAGCATCAATGGCACTTGCAATTTGTTTAACCGCAAGCGCAATATCACTCAATATCGCAGTCAGCGCGTCACTGTGTTCGCCTTGTAAATGTTGCGTTAAAAATTCTGTCATCGTCATATTTTGCATCATGGTTTAATTATATAATCTAAACAGTTAAAACATATGACAAACAGCGTTATAAAACTAAGTCCCAAATCATGCCAAAACTCAACATCACTATTCAATACGAATCTCAGCGCGTGGATTTACCCACAAAAAAACAATTCCAAAAATGGGCAAAAGCGGCGATTAATGTCGATACCGAAGTGACGATTAGGTTAGTTGATGAGCAGGAAGGTCGTGAGCTGAACAGTATGTATCGCGGTAAAGATTACGCGACGAATGTGTTAACTTTTCCGCTGACTGAAACGCCGCATTTAATGGGCGACATTATTATTTGCGCACCAGTGGTTGAATCTGAAGCGCAATTCCAACAAAAATCGTTAGAAGCGCATTATGCGCATTTGACTGTGCATGGCATGCTACATCTGCATGGTTATGATCACGAAATTGAGCCGCAAGCGGTGTTAATGGAGAGCTTAGAAATTTCTATTTTAGGCAAATTAGGTTATGCTAACCCCTATCTTGTTATGTAGGACGCCTTAATGGCCAGTGAGTCGGAAAATTCAAGCAGTAAAGTCAGCAACAAACCCAGTTTATTAGAACGTCTAAGCAATTTCTTGCTACGCGAACCAGAAGATCGTGAGCAGCTTGTTGAGCTGTTACATGGCGCGTATGAAAATCATTTAATGGATGCAGACTCACTCGCCATGATAGAAGGCGTGCTACAAGTGAGTGAAATGCAGGTGCGCGACATCATGATTCCGCGCTCACAAATGGATGTCATCGACATCACCGACCTACCCGAAACCTTTATTCCCCACGTGATTGAAACCGCACATTCACGCTTCCCTGTGATTGAAGATGACAAAAATGATGTGATTGGCATTCTATTAGCCAAAGATCTATTGCGCTACTACGCGGGTGAAGATTTTGAAGTGCGTGATATGTTGCGCCCTGCGGTGTTTATTCCAGAATCCAAACGTTTAAATATCTTACTCAAAGAATTTCGCAGCAACCGTAATCACATTGCCATTGTGGTAGACGAATACGGTGGCGTGGCCGGCATGGTGACGATTGAAGATGTGCTAGAACAGATTGTCGGCGATATCGAAGATGAATACGATTATGACGAAGATGAAGACAATATTATTAAAGATGCACAAGGTCATTATCGCGTGAAAGCGCTGACCGAGATTGCCGATTTTAATGAGACTTTAGGCACACAATTAAGTGATGAAGAATACTCAACTATTGGTGGATTAGTGGTGAATAATTTTGGGCATTTACCCAAACGCGGCGATCATATCGTCATTGGAACCTTAAGCATTTCCGTGATACGTGCTGATAGCAGGCGCTTACATTCTATCTTGGTAGAAGTGTTGCCAGAAGAGCCTTTCCCAATTGAATCAACTTAATATTTAGTTTATCAATGATGACATGAATCATATTCGTTGATAGGCATGTTGAACTAAATACTAAGCTTTAATCTCTTAATAAAACTATCGGAGAGGCGTATATGAACAAATTATTTATCGCTGTTTTGCTATCTATGCAAATATTGTTGCCTACGTCTGTTTTTGCTGAGGATGTTGACGAAGCAACAATACTCCCTCTGTCTGAAGACGTGCCCACGCAACTAGCAGAAAGTCCGCTAGTTGAAGTACCGCTAACGCAATTAACCGAAATCCCCATCAGTGAAAAAGAGTTTGTGGGTGCGATTAATAGCTTTACCAAAGCCCAAATTATTGAGCAATTTGGCGAGCCAGCTAAAGCAGATGATATTAAACTGAAAGACTCAGGCAAAGTAGTGGCTTCGATTTGGCAATATCACAACATCAACACTGCAGTCGACGGCACTTATTATCAAACTACAGAGCTGGATTTTATTGATGACAAAGTGGTGCAAGTGGTATTTTTAAACAACGATGGCAGTGAAAGAGATGATGGCCAAGCTTATGAATTGCCTAGCAAACCTGTGATGTGATTAATTTTTTTATTTTTCCTATCCAATAAAAAAGGACGCATATGCGTCCTTTTTTATTACAGATGAACTATGATTACTGAGTTATTTTTTTAATGCATCGCGAATCTCGCGCAGTAATAAAATGTCATCAGGCGTCGCGGCTGGCGCAGCAGGTGGTTCTGCCCTTTTCAATCGATTCACCATTTTCACCATTTGAAAAATGATAAAAGCCAGAATAATGAAATTTAAAACTACCGTAATAAAATTACCATAAGCCAATACCGCACCCGCTTTTTTTGCTTCAACCAAGGCCAACCCAACGTCCTGACCATTGAGCGGGATATACATATTACTAAAATCCAAGCCGCCAAAAATTTTACCCACGATTGGCATAATAATGTCGTTAACCATCGAATCAACAATCTTGCCGAAAGCCGCACCAATGATGACACCTACTGCTAGGTCCATCACGTTGCCCTTACTGATAAAGTCCTTAAATTCCGATCCCATACTCATTATGTTTCTCCCTTAAAAGTAAATTAAAACAAGCTCGTATCGCAAAAACAATATAGGACTAAGTTAGCATTGTTGTCAACGCTTTGTCATGCAATGCCATAAATAATGGTAATTTGATTACAATGCGCTATTCACCTTTTTAATCTGTATAAACAATGCAATTTTTCACCCAATTTCGCTTCGTTTTTCCTTATTTGTTGGGCGCATTCGCAGTATTGGCATTTGCGCCCTTTTATATCTTTCCAGCAGCTATATTGTCCTTAATCGGACTATTTTATTTGTGGTTAAAAACAGACTCAGCCAAATCAGCTTTTAAACTAGGTTTTCAATATGGCTTAGGTTTATATATCGTTGGGATTTATTGGATTTACATTAGCCTGCATGATTTCGGCGGCATGCCTTGGTGGTTTGCCGGCTTTTCTACCTTTTGCTTGTGTGCCTTTATGGCGCTATTTGTGGGTTTGGTTGGTTATTTAAGTAAACGTTTCGGTTTCATTATCATCAGCGCACCAGTGTTGTGGGGATTGTCTGACTGGGTTCGCAGCTGGATTTTCACTGGATTTCCCTGGTTAACTTTGGGCTACAGCCAAGTACCGCACAGTCCACTGGCAGGTTATATGCCAATTTTCGGCGTTTATGGCGTATCGGTTATTACAGCGCTGGTCGCAGCAATTTTTGCGTGTTGGCTGGCACAAGCTAATTTTTCTGCAATTTGCAAACGCAATGCAATCGCATCTTTAGTTTTAATAATAGTTGCTGGTGGCTTGTTAAAAGTGGTCGAATGGACAACGCCAATCAATGACCCCATAAGCACAGCGCTGATTCAAGGCAACATCGCACAAGATACAAAATGGTCAGCCGATACTGCACAAAACACCATTAACATTTATATCAACATGGTAAAACAAAGCACAGCGCAATTAATTGTATTGCCAGAAACCGCGCTGCCTGTCATTTCCAGCCGACTTGATGCCAGTATTACTGACGCATTAAGCAACCACGCCAAGCAAAATAATGGTGACATCATTGTGGGCATGGTCGAATTAAATGAAAAAACTGACGAATACTTTAATAGCGCCTTTAGTTTTGGCAGTGCCCCTACCCAAAGTTACGCCAAAAATCACTTAGTACCATTTGGTGAATTTATACCATTAAAACAAGTATTTGGCTGGATTTATCGTGATTGGCTCAATATGCCATTAAGTGATTTATCACGCGGAGGTACATATCAAACACCCATGCAATTAGGCAACCAAAAAGTCGCCGTTAATGTGTGTTACGAAGACGTTTTTGGTGAAGAAATCATCCGCCAACTACCTGCGGCAACGCTGTTGGTGAATGTCAGTAACGATGCATGGTATGGAAAATCATACGCGGCAGATCAACATATGCAGTTTAGCCAAGCGCGTGCGCTTGAAACTGGCAGAATGATGTTGCGCGCCACTAATACTGGGGCAACCGCCGCAATTGATACGCATGGCTATGTGATTGCGCATGCATCTCATGATGTTCAGACAACGCTGAATGTAGTCGCACAAGGTTATGCTGGCAGCACGCCTTATGTGCGCTGGGGAAATTGGCCGTTTATCGTGTTGTGTTTTGCGGCTTTAGTGGTGATTGCTTGGATTAAGCAGTCGCGGAAAACAACCTTTGTAAGGTAAAATCAGTTTTTTGAATTACTGTAACAATAATTAACTTTATGGTATTAACTTTTCAGCAAATCATTTTAACCCTGCAACAATATTGGAATAAACAAGGCTGTGCTTTGCTGCAACCATACGATATGGAAGTTGGCGCAGGCACTTCACACACAGGCACTTTTTTGCGTGCGCTTGGCCCGGAACCGTGGAAAGCCGCTTATGTACAACCAAGCCGCCGTCCAAAAGACGGTCGCTATGGTGAAAATCCAAACCGCTTGCAACATTATTATCAGTATCAAGTGGTATTAAAACCTGCTCCAGCCAATATTTTAGAACTTTATTTAGGTTCACTCGAAGCATTGGGTTTCGATTTAAAACAAAACGATATCCGCTTTGTGGAAGACGATTGGGAAAACCCGACACTGGGCGCATGGGGCTTGGGCTGGGAAGTTTGGCTAAACGGCATGGAAGTCACACAGTTCACCTATTTCCAACAAGTGGGCGGCATTAACTGCAAACCAATCACAGGCGAAATCACATACGGCTTAGAGCGTTTGGCCATGTATCTGCAAGGTGTGGATAGTGTTTACGATCTGCAATACTCTGAAAACGTGAAATACGGCGATGTATTCCATCAAAATGAAGTCGAACAATCTACCTATAACTTTGAACATTCTGATGTCGATTTTCTGTTTACTGCTTTTACTGCACACGAAAAACAAGCAAGTTATTTAGTAGAACAAAAACTCGCCCTGCCCGCTTACGAACAAGTATTAAAAGCGGCACACACATTCAATTTACTAGATGCCAGAGGCGCAATTTCTGTTACTGAACGTGCTGCTTATATTGGTAAGATTCGCAATATTGCCCGCGCTGTTGCGGCTAGCTATCTTGATAGCCGCGCTAGACTTGGTTTCCCAATGGCGCCGAAAAATTGGGCCGATGAAGTGCTGGCAGAGATTGCGAAAAAAGCAGCTTAGATAATTAAAAAATGTCATTTTTGCCAAATAAACAACTGAGCAAGAATGATAAATGTGTGAAGTTAACGGATTAAAAATGTCAGTAAAAAACTTATTAATAGAATTATTTGTAGAAGAACTACCGCCAAAAGCTTTAAATAAGCTGGGAGAGTCATTCAGCAGTAGCTTGTTTGATTCGCTTAAAGCACAAGGCTTAGCGGCAGAAAATTCTATTGTGACTGCATACGCGACACCGCGCCGTTTGGCTGCGCATGTGACTCACGTTTCTGAAAAAGGCGCAGATAAACAAATCTCACAAAAACTTATGCCCGCCAATGTGGGTTTAGACGCTAACGGCAATGCCAGCGCTACTTTACTAAAAAAACTGCAAGCTTTAGGTGCAAATGAAAGCGCAGTTAACAAGCTTAAAAATGAAAATAATGTGCTGTTTTTAGACGTATTGCAAGCTGGCGCAAACTTAAAAGATGCTTTGCAAAAAGCCATTGAAGAGGCACTAGCAAAGTTACCAATTCCAAAAGTGATGACCTACCAATTGCATAGCAACACAGATAACCCTGGCTGGGAAAGTGTGAAGTTTGTACGCCCTGCGCATGGCTTGATTGCATTGCATGGCGAAACGATTGTGCCAGTTAGCACCCTTGGTTTAAATGCCAGCAACATAACGCAAGGCCATCGTTTTGAAGCGAAACAATCGGTTATTACGATTAATCATGCCGACAATTACGAAAAACAATTATTGGATGATGGTGCAGTAATTGCCAGCTTTGCCACTCGAAAAGCTGAAATCGCTCGCCAATTAGATGCTGCCGCTGCCAAACAAAACCTTAAACCGATTGAAGATGATGCGCTGCTGGATGAAGTAACCGCTTTAGTAGAACGCCCGAATGTGTTGCTTGGCCAATTTGAAGAGATTTACCTAGAAGTGCCACAGGAATGTTTGATTTTAACCATGAAGGCGAATCAAAAATACTTTCCGCTTTTAGATGCTAATAACAAACTGACCAACAAGTTTTTAATCGTTTCGAATATATCACCCAAAGACCCAAGCGCAGTGATTGGCGGTAATGAACGCGTTGTCCGCCCACGTTTGGCCGATGCAAAATTCTTCTTTGATCAAGACCGTAAAAAGACCTTGGAAAGCCGCATTGCTGGTTTAGATAAAGTGGTTTATCACAACAAGCTTGGTTCCCAAGCCAAGCGTAATAGTCGAGTAGTGAAAATTGCGCAATCCATTATTGAGAAAATAAATCCATCTCTAACGCTTAAAACTGTACAAGCAGCACGCATATCTAAGGCAGACTTATTAACTGATATGGTGAACGAATTTCCTGAACTGCAGGGCATTATGGGACGTTACTACGCACAACATGAAGGCTTAGATGATGATGTCGCTTTTGCCATCGAAGATCATTACAAACCGCGATTTTCTGGTGATGAATTGCCACGTGAGACAGTTGGCATTGTTGTAGCTTTAGCTGACAAATTGGAGACGTTAGTTGGTTTATTCAGCATAGGCGAGAAACCTACAGGTGACAAAGATCCTTTTGCTCTCAGAAGGCAAGCACTAGGTATCATCAGAATAATTATGGACGCAAAAATACCCCTTAAATTCGGCGATATTATTATCGATGCTTTATCTCCATTTAATCTAAGTTTTAATGATCAAGTTACAACTGCAACTGCAATTCGTGAGTTTTGTTTTGATCGTCTAAGTGTAAATCTTCGTGATCTAGGTGCTAGCTCACAAGAAATTGATGCAGTTTTGTCGCTTACACCTCCATTTTTAAGTGAAATTCCAGAACGTTTAACAGCTGTTCGCAACTTTGCAACTCTACAAGAAGCTCCAGCCCTAGCCGCCGCAAACAAACGTGTCAGCAATATCTTGAAAAAAGTAGAAGGCGAAGTAAAAGCGGAAGTTAATGCTAACTTATTCCAAGAACCTGCAGAAATTGCGCTAAATAAAGCGTTAAGTAACGTAAAACCAGAAGCTGATAAGCTGTTTGAAAGTGGTGATTACACTGGTTCGCTTAAGGCTTTGGCCGCGTTAAAATCACCTGTGGATGATTTCTTTGATAACGTGATGGTGAACGCGGATGACGCGGCGCTGAAAGCGAATCGTTTAGGCTTGTTAGCGATATTGCACCAAACCATGAATCGCGTTGCGGATTTATCTAAGCTGGCTAATTAAAATGATAGGCAGGTAAACGTGAAACTGGTTATTTTAGATAGGGACGGTGTCATTAACCTTGATTCTGCCAACTTCATCAAAAATCCAAATGAGTGGATTCCGATTGCAGGTAGCCTTGAGGCCATTGCGTTGCTCAATCAATCAGGGTTTCGCGTGGCGCTGGCCACCAACCAATCTGGCATTGCGCGCGGATTGTTTGATATGGTGACGCTAAATAGCATTCATGACAAAATGCATCGTGCACTAGCATTAGTGGGTGGGCGTATTGACGCGCTATTTTATTGTCCGCATGCGGCGGATGATCACTGTAATTGCCGCAAACCTAAAACTGGCATGATAGAAGATATTGGCCGTCGATTTTCCGTAGAACTGAATGAAGTATATGGTATTGGCGATGCATATCGTGATTTAAAAGCGTTTGCAGATGCAGGCTGCAAGCCGATATTGGTAAAAACCGGCAAAGGGGCAGAAACACTGATACAAGGTGAATTACCTGATAAAGCGCTACCAAAAAACACGTTGATATTTGCCGATTTATCCGAAGCGGTACAACATATTATTGCTGAGCATGCATAAGTTATATTGTTTAAGAAACTTAGAACACGATTAAGATAATGTTATTTTTACGCTCTGTATTGTTTTTTTTAGGTCAGGTTATCACTGCGCCTATTTTCACCCTTGTTGCACTGCTTGCCCTACCGTTCAACCCCATCACGCGGAATTATTTAATCTCCGGCTGGGCGCGCAGTATGATTTGGTGGCTACGCATCACTTGCAATATCACGCATAAAATCAGCGGCTTAGAAAATATGCCCAGCACACCCAGCATCATTTTATCGAAGCATCAATCCGCGTGGGAAACATTGGCTTTTCAGGCGATATTCCCTGAGCAATCTTACGTGATGAAGCGTGAGTTATTGTGGATTCCTATTTTTGGCTGGGGTTTAGCCATGAGTTCGCCCATTGCGATTGATCGTAGCGCAGGTCGTGAAGCCTTGAAAAAATTAGTGTCCATTGGTAAAGATAGACTCAACAAAGGTTTGTGGGTAGTGATTTTCCCTGAAGGTACTCGAAAATCACCAGGTGAACGCGGCAAATATCATATTGGCGGTGCATGGCTTGCCACGCACGCTAACACACAAATTTTGCCAGTAGCGCACAACGCCGGCGAATTTTGGGCTAAGAATAGTTTTATAAAAAAACCGGGGGTCATTCAAATCCATATTGGGCCGCCAATTCAAACGACAGGTTTAAAAGCTGATGTGGCAAACCAATTAACTGAAGCGTGGATTGAAGCTGAAATGCTCGTTTTAAATAACGCGTTGTAAACATGGCAAACCAAGTATTAACTTTAGCCAATGGCGAAACGATTTCGTATTTATTAGAACATCGTCAACGTCGCACGGTTGGTTTAAAGATTACTGCCGATGGCTTGGTAGTACATGCGCCAAAACGCATTTTTGCTTTTCAGTTAAATCAGATTTTGCAGGAAAAATCAGGCTGGATTATCAATAAGTTGCAAGTGCGCGCGGCGAATCAAGTCGATGCGATTAACTGGGACAATGGTGAAAACTTACTGTATTTGGGCCAAGATATTCAGTTAAGTATTGTGCAAAATGCCAGCAATAAAGCACTTGTGTTTGATGCAAATACACTTACTTTAGCTACACCAACACCTGATAATCAGACACTCATCCAGCGCAAAGTCATTCAATGGTATCAAAAGCAAGCTGGTTTAGATTTTAGCCGCCGATTAGAGATTTTGGCCGCCAAGTTAGGTGTACCAACGCCGCCATTAACATTATCCAACGCAAAATCGCGCTGGGGAAGTTGCAATAGTCGCGGTGAAGTGCGGCTGAATTGGCGCTTATTACAAGCCCCGCCACACATTATCAATTATGTGATTTGCCACGAATTAGCACATTTAAAACAAATGAATCACTCGGCCAAGTTTTGGGCTGTGGTTGAAAGCTTGTTTCCCAACTACAAAATGGCGGAAAAAGAATTAAAAACTTTATCGCCACAATTGCACCGCATGTAATTTTACCCATCTGGTATTTTATGTTAGCTTGATAACGCAATTTTCGTTGCTCAATATAAAAAAGGGAGATAAATCATGTCTTTTACCGATTCAATTAAGTTATGTTTTGCCAAATATGCAGATTTTTCAGGTCGCGCCAAACGTCCAGAATTTTGGTGGTTTGCGCTATTTTGCTTAATCGCATCACTATTATTAGAAGCTGTTGGTAGCGGTGTTTCTTGGCTATTTTCGTTAGCCACTTTATTGCCTTCGCTTGCCGTTGGCGCACGTAGATTGCATGACTTAAACAAAAGCGGCTGGATGCAATTAATATGGCTTATTCCCATATTAGGCTGGATATACATGATTTATTTGCTCGCCCAACCTGGTGATGCTGGCGATAACCAGTACGGCACGCCTCCTGCTAACTAGTATAAAAAAGGGGCTAATAGCCCCTTTTCAACTTAAGTTTTATATTAATTTCAGTTTTACATTAGCTTAGTAAGGTCACTCGCGATATCCGCAGGCTTTTGACCATAATCTAAATATAGTCTTATTTTTCCTGTTTTATCAAACACATACATACCTGCGCTATGATCAACCGTGTAGTCACCTTTGACTTTACCATCTACTTTTGAATAGTAAATTTTAAAGTTACCCAATGTTTCGGCTGTCTCTTGCAAACTACCCCATAAACCAATAAAACGCGGGTCAAACGAAGGCACAAATTGCGCCAAAACTTGTTGTGTATCGCGTTGCGGGTCTACTGTCACAAAAACCACCTGTACTTGGTCAGCTTTATCGCCTAGCAATTTCATGGTTTGTTTTAAGTCGCTCATCGTCGTTGGGCATACATCTGGGCAGCGTGTATATCCAAAAAACAGCGTCACCACCTTGCCTTTAAAATCACTCATCGTGCGCTTTTTGCCATTGTGGTCGGTTAATGCTAGCGGCTTAGGAAAGTCCGCACCTGTAATATCTGTGCCCACAAAACCAGCTGCTTTATTCCCTGCGCCTGATTGAGTATTTGGATTGCACGCGCTTAAAAACAAAACCAAGCCAACCAACAATAATTTTTTCATCACTAAAACTCCAATTAAACACTGTATTTATTCAACATTTTGATTTTAACATGCATAAAGAAGTTCACCCTTTAGTTTACAATAATGGTTTTGCAAAATTAGAGCTTTAAGGAAAAGTATGGCAAATCCAGCAGCAACCTCTGGCGGCATGGCAGACCGCGACGGCGTTATTTGGTATGACGGTAAAATGGTCAATTGGCGCGATGCCACCACTCACGTACTAACTCACACTTTGCACTACGGCATGGGCGTGTTTGAAGGCGTGCGCGCATACAAAACCGACAAAGGCACTGCAATTTTCCGCTTAAAAGAACATACAGACAGGCTTTTCCGTAGCGCACACATCTTAGGTATGAAAATGCCTTTTACCAAAGAAGAGATGATGGAAGCGCAAAAAGCAGCTGTTCGCGACAATAATTTAGAATCCGCATATATGCGTCCAATGGCGTTTTACGGCGCTGAGGCGATGGGCATTTCTGCTAAAACATTGTCTACACATGTGATTGTCGCGGCTTGGAAATGGGGCGCGTATATGGGCCAAGAGGCGTTGGATAATGGCATTCGCGTTAAAACCTCTTCATTTTCACGTCACCATGTAAACATCACTATGTGTAAAGCCAAGGCCAACGGCAATTACATGAACTCTATCTTAGCGCATCAAGAAGCGGCGCAAGATGGCTATGATGAAGCCTTGTTATTAGACGTAGATGGTTTTGTCGCTGAAGGTTCTGGCGAGAACATTTTTATCGTGCGTAACGGCAAACTTTATACGCCAGATTTAACTTCTGCGTTAGAAGGTATTACACGCGACACGATTGTTCAATTAGCTGGCGAAATTGGCTTGCAAGTGATTGAAAAACGCATCACACGTGATGAAGTGTATTCAGCAGATGAAGCGTTCTTTACTGGCACTGCGGCTGAAGTGACACCAATCCGTGAACTAGATCGCCGTAATATCGGCACAGGCATCACTGGCCCACTGACTAAACAATTACAGAAAATGTACTTTGACGCGGTTACAGGAAAGTCTGCTAAACATGCAGACTGGTTAACGTTAGTTTAAATAGCGTTAGAAAGAAGATAATGTCTGACGTTAAAGAAATAGAAATTACTGCAAAAGACCTGCCCTTGCACTGCCCAACTAAAGAGGTCGCGCTTTGGGCATCTCACCCACGCGTATTTTTAGATATCACAGCAACGGGTCAGGTGGCTTGCCCTTATTGCGGTACTAAATACAAATTAAAAGCGGGCGAACACATAAGCCATCATTAACATTGTTAAATACTGGTAGATTAATTAATAGTTCTAATTAACCTACCAAGTAACTAACTCACAAATAACTTAGCTACACATAAGGATGTGTCTTTAGTAGTTAAGTTATTTACTCTCGTTGGCTTTATCTTTAATCGCTTCGCCACCTTTTTCAATATCTTTACCAGCGCCTTCAACTGTATTACAGCCAGAAATAACAGCTGCCGTTCCAGCAAGAAACATGATGAAAAATAATGATGTTAATGTTTTTTTAATCATAGCAAAACCTCCATAAATGTGAATGAATCAGCAAAGTAGAAGTTAATAGCAAAAATCTATTAGACTCTTCTTGCAACCATTATGAGCTTACAAAAAAAACTGCTCTGTGCGCTAACGCACAAAACAGTTTTGGCCTGATAAGGCATTCAATCAACTCACTATTACAAAAAATTTACCTGTGCAGTTTTACCCCATAATTGGTCAATAATCAATTGTGGTTTAGCGAGCTCGCTGTTCGTCCAAAAAATAACATCAGAATGCTTGCTCACCTCTTTAGAATCAGCGAGTAAATTAAGCGCTAACAAACGCTTTTGCAAATGCTTCGCCACTGCGGCGCCTGTATCAATCAATGTGATTTCTGAACCCACTGCTTGCTCAATCAATGGTCTAACAAACGGATAGTGCGTGCAACCCAAAACAATGGTATCTGCGCCTTCATTCAACAGTGGCGTGCAATATTGTTGAACCAAATCAAGCGTGCTTTGATTAGTTAATTCGCCACGCTCAATACATTCCACCAAGCCAACACATGCTTGCGTCACCACCTCTACATTGCGACCATAGTTTTCTAACAGCGCTGCGAATTGCGCACTTTTAAGCGTGCCCACAGTTGCTAAAACACCAATAATCCCACTTTTAGTCGCAGCGGCAGCGGGTTTTACAGCGGGCTCCATGCCAATGATTGGTAAATCATATTTTGCACGCATCGCATCGATTGCCGCCGCAGTAGCCGTGTTACAAGCAACCACTAAAGCTTTGGCATTTTTGGCAATCAAGAAATCGGCAATCTCAAAGCAACGTGTAGTGATTTCAGCCTGTGTTCTGCTGCCATATGGTGCGTATTTACTATCGGCAACATAAAGTAAATTTTCATGTGGTAGCAAGGCGTGAATGTGCTTTAAAACTGAAATGCCGCCAACGCCAGAATCAAACACGCCAATTGGGTTTTTACTGTTGCTGGTGGAAAGCGCATTCAATGAAAGTGAAGTCATCGAAATAGGTTTGGATGATTTATAATGCTTGAATTATATAGGATATTAAATGGCAAATAGGCTTAGCAAAATTTACACACGCACTGGCGATGCAGGCACAACAGGTTTGGGCGATGGTACACGCGTTGCGAAAGATAGCTTGCGTGTAGTGGCGATGGGCGATGTAGATGAGCTAAATTCGGTGATTGGATTATTATTAACCGAGCCAATTTCTGCCAAAATAAATGCCTGTTTAACCCGCGTACAACATGATTTATTTGATATGGGCGGGGAGATTTGCATGCCAGGTTATGACCTGATCAAACCAGAACGTGTCACCGCCTTAGAAAACGTTTTAGATGAATGGAATGATACGCTGACGCCATTGAAAGAATTTATTTTACCAGGTGGCACTCGCGCAGCCGCCTACTGCCATTTAGCTAGAACGGTTTGCAGGCGTGCCGAACGACAAATGCATACTTTAAATGCCCAAGAGAAAATTACGGATATTTCTTTGCAGTACATTAATCGGCTGTCTGATTTATTATTTGTGCTGTGCCGCATATTAAATAAAGAAGCAGGCGTACCAGATGTGCTGTGGCAAAATGAGTTTAAGAAGTAAACTAAATTATGATTAAAAGATTCCTACAAAAAGTTTTTAGCAAAAGAACTAGAGCTGCAATAGCCATTAACCAAGCTGACAGCATTGACACCAGCATGGCTAAGAAAATCACGGCAAAAACACATAAAATCAATAAAAACTTAATCAGCCAAGCGGCATTAAAAACTTGTGATGGCTTACAAAAAGCGGGGTTTGAGGCGTTTATTGTCGGCGGTGCGGTGCGTGATTTGTTATTGAATTACAAACCAAAAGATTTTGATATCGCCACCAATGCCACGCCAGAAGAGGTCAATCGCGTATTCCGCCGCTCACGCATTATTGGCCGCCGCTTTCGTTTGGTGCATGTATTATGGGGGCAAGAAACCATTGAGGTATCTACTTTTCGCGGTCATCACCAAGCAGATGGCGACGCAAAAACCAACGATAGCGGGCGCATTCTTCGCGATAACATTTTCGGTAGCTTAGAAAACGACGCAGCGCGACGCGACTTTACGGCGAATGCCTTGTATTACAATCCAACTAATGAAGAAGTGCTGGACTTTCACAATGGCGTGGCAGATATAAAAGCCAATGTGCTGCGTATGATTGGTGACCCGCTTACACGCTATCAAGAAGACCCCGTACGTATGTTGCGCGCAGTGCGATTATCAGCAAAACTTGGCTTAAAAATCGATGCTGCCACCCAAGCGCCTATCGCCAAAAATGCTAATTTATTGCAAGACGTACCGCCAAGCCGTTTGTTTGATGAAATGCTCAAGCTTTTTCTTTCTGGTCACGCCATTGAAAGTGTAAATGCCTTGCGTGCACAACACTTACATCACGGTTTGCTGCCCATGTTGGATGTCGTGCTGGAACAACCCTTAGGCGAAAAGTTCGTCATGTTGGCGCTTAAAAACACCGATGACCGTATTTCGATAGGCAAATCTGCCAACCCCAGTTTTTTATTCGCCTGTTTACTGTGGCATGAGGTATTAACTGCTTGGCAAGCTTATCAAGACAAAGGGGAAAGTTTTATCCCTGCCCTGCATATGGCGATGAATGAAGTGATTGCAACGCAAGCCGAAAAGCTGGCCATTCATAATCGCCATACCGCCACCATGAAAGAGATTTGGGGCTTGCAACCGCGATTTGAACAGCGCGCAGGCAAGCGACCTTTTGGTATTTTAGAGCATCCACGCTATCGTGCCGGCTATGATTTTTTATTGTTACGTTGCGATTCTGGTGAAATTGAGGCTGAATTGGGTACTTGGTGGACAGCTTTTGCTGAAGCCAAGCCAGAAGAACGTACCGCAATGTTATTACCAGATACTAGCCCTAAAAAACGCCGCAAACGTAGCCATAAAAAATCGACTACTACCGATAAAGTAGTATTGGACTCAATTCATTGATGCAAAAAGCACCAATATATAAGACACAGCTACATACTGCTTATATCGCCTTGGGTAGCAATCTACAAAATCCTGTTTTGCAAGTTAAACAGGCTTTTATTGCACTCAGCCAATTAACCAATTCAAGTTTAATTCAGGTTTCCAGCCTTTATCAAAGTGAGCCAATCGGCTATGAAAATCAGCCCGATTTTATTAATGCAGTGGCCGAAATTAGCACCACTTTAAGTCCAACCGAATTATTAGAAGCATTATTGACGATTGAAAATCAGGCGGGTCGCGAACGCCCTTTTGCCAATGCGCCGCGCGTATTAGATTGCGATTTACTGTGTTACGACGATATTGAAATGCACACCCAACAACTCACACTACCGCATCCACGTATGCATTTACGTGGCTTTGTATTATTACCTTTGGCAGAAATTGCGCCAGATTTGTCCATTCCAAATCATGGCAATGTTGTAAAATTAGCGCAAACGCATTTAAATCAAGGCATTCAGAAATTAGATACTTCAAATGAGCATATTCAGTAAATATCCCTATATCGTGATTGAAGGCCCGATTGGCAGCGGTAAAACCACTCTAGCCAAATTATTGGCAGACAAATTTTCGGTACAATTACTCAGCGAAAAAGCGGAAGACAACCCATTCTTGTCACGCTTTTATCAAGATGCGCAACGTTACTCGCTACCAACGCAACTGTTTTTCTTGTTTCAACGCTCACGTCAAATCGCGGATATGACACAGCGCGATTTATTTTCCACGCCTACAGTGGCAGATTTTTTCTTAGAAAAAGATCCGCTATTCGCACGGCTCAATTTAGACGATGAAGAATACGCGCTGTATCACCAAATTTACACACACTTGCAATTAAAATCACCCAAACCAGATTTAGTGATTTATCTGCAAACACCAATTGAAGAGCTTGCCGAACGTATTGAGGAACGCAATATTAGTTACGAGCAAGAAATCCCGCTGGAATATATTGAGCGTTTAGCAGATGCCTATAGCGAGTTTTTTCACACTTACGATACGTCACCCGTATTAATTGTGAATAACGAAAAACTCAATATTATTAAAGATGAAAGCGCGCTTAATTTGCTGGTGGATAGAATCATGCAGATTAAAAGCAGCCGCGAATACTTTAATCCGAACTTCGACTAGGTTGACACTCCCAGCCAAACGCCCTAACTACGGCCCAATCGGGCTATTGTGACCAATTAGTAATTAGTAGACTATCCGTTATAAGATATTTGCATAAGATTAACGAGATACATCATGAAAAAACTACTTACCCTTGTGGTTTTATTGTCAGCAGCGACTACAGCTAATGCCAATTTAATACAAAATGGTTCTTTTGAAGAAACAACTCAAGCGAATGGCACATGGAGTGTTTATAACAGCATTAATGGCTGGTCAACAACCAACGGAGCTGGTATTGAAATTCGCAACAACGTAGAAGGTATTGCCTCTAACGGCGTTAACTTTGTTGAGTTAGACTCACATAACAACAGCGCAATGGCGCAAGTAATTACCACTTCAGCTGGCTCACTATACGAACTTTTGTTTGACTACTCACCGCGCGTTAATCAGCCTGCTACCACCAATGGCATTTCAGTTTTTTGGAATGGTACATTACTGGCTGAGATTACAGGCACAGGCGGCGTAAGTAACTTATGGGTTACGCAACAATTTTTTGTAACAGGCACTGGCAACGATGTATTGCAATTTTCCGCAACTGGCACAAACGATAGCTTCGGTGGCAATATTGATTATGTACAGCTAAACGCCGTACCAGTACCCGCCGCAGCTTGGTTATTTGCTTCTGCATTAGGCCTGTTTGGTTTTGCGCGCCGCAACTCTATTTAAATTTACTTTTAAATAGTATCTAACAAATGGGACTAAATTAAGTCCCATTTTTTCGTCTTGATCTTAACTTCCGCACCTATCTTTCATCTACTTGTTCAGCATTGTTGGCAATATCAAAACAATTTTATTGTAAAATGCTGGCATGCTGCTATCTCAACTGAATCACAAAATCAAATCTGGCGAAAAAATCGCCATGCTCACTTGTTATGACGCCACTTTTGCCAAACTAATGGAAGCGGCTGGTGTGGATATCTTGCTGGTGGGCGATTCGCTCGGCATGGTGTTGCATGGCGCAGAGAATACACTCAATGTGAGCATGCATCACATGACGTATCACACCAAAAGCGTAGCCGCAGGCGCGACTAACACATTGATTATCGCCGATATGCCGCTTGGCAGTTACGAACACGACGCTGAAGCTGCATACAAAAATGCAGAATGGTTAATCAAATCTGGTGCGCATATGGTCAAATTTGAAGGTGGTGGTGATAAAGCTAATACCGCCCGATATTTAGTGGAACGTGGCATTCCTGTCTGTGCGCATTTGGGGTTTACACCACAATCGGTTAACCAACTTGGCGGTTACAAAATCCAAGGGAAAACGGCAGAAAGCGCGACCAAAATTTTACAAGATGCAAGCGCCATGGCAGATGCTGGCGTTAGTTTTGTCTTACTGGAAATGGTACCAGCCAGTTTAGCCAAACATATCACCGAAACGATTAAAGTACCGACAATTGGCATAGGCGCTGGCGTAGATTGCAGCGGCCAAGTATTGGTTATACAAGATTTATTGGGCATTTATTCTGGTCCTGCCAGCAAAGATCCCAGTCAATTTAAAGCGCCACGTTTCGTGCGTAATTTTTTAAAAGACACCAACAGCGTTCAAGAAGCAGTTTCTAACTACGTCAAATCCGTCAAAAATAAAACTTTCCCAGCACCAGAACACAGTTACTAAGTTTAGTAATCTGCATTAAGTGTCACTAACTACAATTAGTAGTCGAATTTGAACACCTCACCACAACAGGTGGTGGTTTTATACAACCAAGCATGGTTTAAATGAACCGCTCTTTTATAAAAACCAATTTAAAATAACCTTACGAATCAACCCCTTATATTTTATTTCTAAACGGCATGGATATTGCAGACGTATCCAGCTCAATTAGTAAAAAAAGTCTAAGGAGATTTGCATGGTTAAACATAACCTAAAACTAAAAGCCATTCCGGCAATTGTTTCAATCGCAATGTTAACGATATCGCTACAAGTTCAAGCGGAAGAAGTTGCTGTTGATAAGGTAGAAGTGACTAGTATCTTGCCAGAAAAATTAGAGTCAGTACCCGGCTCTTTCAATGTTGTTGACGAAAAAGCTTTAATTGAGCGCCGCCCTTTTACAATTAGAGAAGCACTTAACAATGTACCTGGCGTTAATATTGTCGGTGAAGATGCGTTTGTTTTAGCACCAAATATTGGTATTCGTGGTTTAGATCCACGTCGTACATCGCGCACTCTATTGCTAGAAGATGGCATGCCACTCTTTTTAGCGCCTTATGGCGACCCATCAGCCCATTACTCAACACCATTGCAGCGTGTAAACCGGATTGAAGTAGTAAAAGGTTCAGGCCAAATATTGTACGGTCCACAAACCATTGGCGGCATGATCAACTTTGTCACAAAACCTGTTCCTAAAAATGGTTTTGCCGGCAGCGTGCAAGCAAGTGCTGGCAATAATGATTTCACTGGCTTACACGCAAATGTTGGCTATGGCGACGAGCGCGGCGGCATTATGCTGGATGCGCTACAAAACAAAGGTGATGGCATTCGCGATAACCATGAGTTTGATGTGCAAGAGTTCACGCTTAAAGGTCAATTAAACTTAACTGACCGTCAAACTTTAATTGCCAAAGTTGGCTACTATGAAGAAGACTCAAATATTTCGGAAACAGGTTTGGGTGAAGTGGATTACGCAAGAGATAAATTTCAAGCGCCTTCTGGTAAAAATGACCGTTTTCAACATGAGCGTAAATCTGCTCAATTGCAACATATCTTTCAATTAGACGATACGACTAAGCTTTCAACTCAAGCTTACTACTCAAATTCATATCGCAGTTCATTCCGCCAAACAGATGCACCGGGTGGTTTTGATGAAGATGACAATGCAACTGGTATCACTGTTTTAGAGCGCTGCGATGTAAATCCTGATGCTGCAACAGAAGCGAATGCTGAAAATTGTGGTGGTCGCCATCGCCCACGTAGCTACACATACTATGGTATTGAGCCACGTTTAGATTTTCAACATAGCTTATTTGGCCTTCAAAGTGATGCGGTAGTTGGCTTTAGATGGCACAAAGAAGACATTACACGTAAACAATATCGCGGTAATGATGCTAGAGCGCAAAGCTTGTCATTCTTAAAAGATAACTTTGGTTTGGTGGATTCAGATTTCGCCTCTTTCCGCGAAGATATTCGCATTGATGTCGATGCAAAATCATACTATGCACAAAATACTTTTTATGCGGGCGATTGGTCATTAACGCCTGGCGTACGTGTCGAAGACATTAGAATAAAAACTGACATTAGACGAGCTGAAGGTGAAGTGCAAAACAATCCAGAATCCAACTCTACCAACAGACAAACTGAAGTACTGCCAGGCTTTGGTGTGGCATGGAATGGCATTGCAAATACAACAGTATTTGCTGGTGTGCATAAAGGTTTTGCACCACCACGTCCAGACCGTGACTTGAATGTGCCTGAATGTAATGCAGACCAAATCAATTGCGCTATTGCAGTAAATACTAAACCGGAAACCAGTGTTAACTGGGAAATAGGTGTGCGTTCAAGCTTCTATAAAGGTATCAGCTTTGAATCTACTTTCTTCCACACACAAGTAGAAGACGTTGTCATTAATGACGGCAATGGTAGCTTTATAAACGGCGGTGAATCTGAGCAAACAGGTTTAGAGTTTGCTGGTCGTGTTGATTTCGGTACGATTTACAACACACCACATAATATTTATCTACAAGGCTCATACACAAATGTCTTTAAAGCAGAGTTTACTAAAAATGGTGTAGACGCAGATGATGGAATTATCGACGGTGATCGCTTGCCCTATGCGCCACGTCATATCGCTTCATTGAGTGTTGGTTACCAACATCCAGTTGGTTTGAATGCACGTGTTGGTGTAGATTATGTTAGCCGTCAAGAAGCGGATGCTTTCACGCGTGTGTTAGGCCCAACTGATGCCGCTCTATCAGGCTTATCAGGCGACATTCCTTCTTACACATTACTTAATATGTCAGTTAACTTTAAGCCTGTTGGCTCAAAAGCTAGCTACTTCTTAAGTGGTTATAACTTAGCGGATAAAGAGTATTTAGCAAGTCGTGTTGATGGCATGGCAGTCGGACGTGGTCGTCAGGTAGTTGCAGGCGTGCGTTACGATTTCTAATCGTTAAAAGCACTGTTTTTACTAAAGCAACTCACTTCGCAAGAGGTGAGTTGCTTTTTTATTTGTGCTAGCTATCAAGCAAATCTGATTAATCAGGCGTTTTAATCCTGTTGTGGTTTAAAATAATGCCATGCAAATAATTGACTCAAAAAGTGCATTAAGACTTGCCCTTAAAAACCACGCCAATATCAGCTTGGTGCCGACGATGGGCAATCTACATGCCGGCCATATTCAACTAGTAAAGCTCGCTAAGCAGCACGCAGAATGTGTGGTTGTGAGCATTTTTGTGAACCCATTACAATTTGGCGCAAATGAAGATTTGGCCAATTATCCACGCACATTAGCAGCCGATTGTGAAAAACTAGAAGCCGCAGGTGCAGATATCGTATTTACACCCAGCGTGGCTGAATTGTATCCAAACTTTGATGGTACTAATCTCAATCAAAATATCACGATTACGCTGCCAGACATTGCAAACATGCTCTGTGGCGTCAGCCGTCCAGGCCATTTTTCGGGTGTTGCAACGATAGTCGCTAAGCTATTCAATATCGTACAACCGCAAACTGCTGTATTTGGTCAAAAAGATTTTCAGCAACTTTTTATCATTCGCGAGCTGGTTAAACAATTCAACTACCCGATTGAAATCATTGCTGGTGAAACAGTGCGCGAAGAAAATGGCCTTGCATTAAGCTCGCGTAATGGCTATTTAAGCGAAACCGCACGCGCCAATGCAAATCAATTAAATAAAGCCTTGCAAGGCATTGTTAACGCAATTAAAGACGGTAATTTAGACTTTAATCATTTAGAAAATGAAGCGTCACAACAGTTAAGCATACAAGGCTGGCTGGTAGATTACATCGCTATTCGCTACGCCGACACTTTATTGCCAGCAAAAGGGAATGACAAAAATTTAGTGGTATTAGGCGCAGCTAAAATAGACAAAACTCGCTTGATTGACAACATTGAGTTTTGCGCTAAGTAATTGAAAAGACTATAATACAATCCCTTTTGAAAAACGGTTAAACCCGCAAAAAATCATGCAACGAACCATGCTTAAATCTAAACTGCACCGTGTGAATGTGACTCACAGCGAGTTGCATTACGAAGGCAGTTGTGCGATTGATGAGGTTTTATTGGAAGCTGCGAATATTAAAGAATACGAGCAGATTAATATTTACAATGTGACCAATGGTGAGCGCTTTAGCACTTATGCTATCCGCGCAGACCGTCATTCTGGCATTATTTCTGTTAATGGTGCTGCTGCGCATAAAGCGCACCCCAAAGACATTATCATCATTGCCAGCTATGCGCATTACACTGAAGCAGAACTGCAAAGTTATGCACCACAACTTGTGTATGTAAATGCTCAAAACCAAATTCAAACTCAACGTAACGCAATTCCAGCACAGGCCGCTTAAATAATGACAACAGATTCAAAAGCAACAGACTTAAATTCAGCAAACTTGAATTCAACAAATTCGCCACAAAAAGCACCCTTCGATTTAGAAGCGATGAAAGTTGCAGTAATTGATGCTTTGGATGATATTAAAGGCTTCGATATCACCACAATGGATGTGCGCAAGCTCACCAATATGACTAGCTATATGATCGTCGCAAGTGCAACTTCCAGCCGCCAAGCCAAAGCGATGGGCGACAATGTGCGCTCAAAGCTTAAAGAAAAAGGCTATGAAATTCGCGGTACAGAAGGCGAAAAAGAAGGCGAATGGGTATTGGTCGATTTAAATGAAATTGTCGTGCATATTATGGTGCCAGCAACGCGCGCCTACTATAATCTCGAACAACTTTGGGGTGACGCAGAAGCACGCCGTGGGCATATTAAAACGGTTTAATTAGCCGCAATAAAACTGCAAATAATGAAGTTGTAATGAAGCTACGTATTATTTCAGTTGGCCACAAAATGCCAGGTTGGGTTGAAACAGCCTGTGCAGAATACACAAAACGCATGCCGCGCGAATTAGCTGTCGAAATTATCGACATCAAACCCGAAAAACGCGCTGCAGGCAACAGCACAGAGAATATCCAACTTATTGAAGCCAAACGTATTTTAGAAGCAATTGGGCGTGACTACCTGATTGCTTTAGATGAGCGCGGCAACGAGATCACCACTTTGCAGCTGGCCGAAAAACTTTCAAACTGGCTAGCGGGCGACATTACTGGTGGTAGAGACATCGCGCTGGTGATTGGTGGCGCAGACGGTCTACATGCTTCAGTCAAACAAAAAGCGGATTGGTTATGGAGCTTGTCTAAACTCACGCTGCCGCATGGCATGGTGCGCATCATGCTGGCAGAACAACTTTACCGCGCGCACTCCGTTATTCAAAATCATCCTTATCACCGCGAATAAACTCACAGAATGCTGGCATGTTAAATGCTTGATATGTCTATAAGGCATATAGAAGCTTAGTTTTATCGCGAATATGCCCCAAAAGAGTGAATTTAGCCCTTATTAGCATCTTTTTGAAACAATTTTAAGATCGAGGATTTCATGATGGATAACAAAAGTTTAGTTTTATTATCAAAATTTTCAGTTTCCGCCAGAAGATTAATCGGCTCAGTTAACCCGGCAAAGCTCATTAAAGACAGTGAATATAGTGCAGAAGTTTTTCAAAAGGCATTCGAACTGGGTGATGAAGAGTTAATCATGCTATCGCTTGAAGTTCAAACGATGCTTGGTCTAATCACAGCCAGCTCACCCGTTGAGAATACAACAAAGGTTGTCACAATTAAACCTGCCGCAGAACCAGAACAAAAATATATGTTCGGCGCCAGAAGTTAATTAATTTAGCCACAAAACTTAATCAAGTTTAACTGTTAAGTTTTACTGACATTAAAATTTATAAACCTTAAGCTTTGTTAAACTAGACAGCTTATTATCTGTCTCTTGTTGCATGGCTTATTCAAAACCTCACACAAGTTCCTATACAAAATCCCTAGTTTGGTTTAGGCGTGATTTACGCGATTATGATCACGCTGCTCTTTATCATGCACTTAAATCATCCCCCCAAGTGTATTGCGCTTTCATCTTTGATACCGACATTCTGGAGCAGTTACAGGATAAAGCCGATCGCCGTATCGAATTTATTTGGGAAAGTATCCAAGCATTAAAAACCGCCTTGCAGCTTAAAGGTGGCGACCTGATTGTGTTGCACGGCAGCGCGCAAGAGGAAATTCCAAAGTTAGCTCACACACTGCAAGTTGAAGCGGTATTCTCTAACCATGATTACGAACCTAGTGCTATTGAGCGGGATGAGAGTGTTGCTCATGCGTTGCAGCAAAACAATATCGACTTTCATCACTTCAAAGATCAAGTTATCTTTGAAAAAAATGAAATCCTTAATATGGCTGGCAAGCCTTATGGCGTATTTACTCCGTACAAAAACATGTGGCTTAAAACGGTGAATGATTTTTATGTAAAGCCATATCCAGTGGATAGTTACATACAAAACTTGGCCAAAACCACGCCAACGCCATTGCCTAGCTTGGAGAGCACGGGCTTTAAACGCACCAATTTATCTTACATGCGCCTTCCCACTGGTATGCAAGGTGGGCTAGTCCTGCTCGAGGACTTTAAGCAGCGCATGAGTCGTTATAAAGAAGCTCGCAACTTCCCGGCTATTAAAGGCGTGTCTTATTTATCCGTCCATTTGCGATTTGGCACTGTATCTATTCGTCATTTAGCGCGTGAAGCCATGCAGACTGCAAGTATTGGCAGCCAAAGTTGGCTAAATGAGCTGATATGGCGCGATTTTTATTTTCAAATACTGCATCACAATCCTGCCATTGCTGCAGGAAAAGCATTTAAAGCAGAATACGAAACGCTTCAATTCTCTAATAATAAAGCTTTGTTTAAAGCATGGTGCGAGGGAAAAACAGGCTACCCATTGGTTGATGCGGCCATGCGGCAATTAAATACCACTGGATTTATGCATAACCGTTTGCGCATGGTCTCGGCAAGTTTTTTAGTAAAAGATTTACTCATTGACTGGCGCTGGGGCGAGCGCTATTTTGCAGACAAATTAATTGATTTCGACTTAAGTGCAAATAATGGTGGTTGGCAATGGGCAGCCAGCACTGGCTGCGATGCGCAACCATGGTTTAGAATTTTTAACCCTATCACCCAAAGTGAGAAATTTGACAGCGCAGGTAAGTTTATTCGCAAATACGTGACAGAATTGAGCCAATGCAATGACAAAGAAATACACGCACCATGGTTAATGCCACCGCTTCGCCAACAGCTTATTGACGTTATTATTGGCAAAAATTACCCTTCACCTGTGGTTGACCACGCCTCTCAGCGAGCATTGGCGTTATCTCTCTATAAAAGCTGTAGTACGAATAAAAATGAAGGCGACATAACAAATAGCGAGGCATAGTTATTGCTTTGCATCATTCAACACTTCATTCACCCACTGCAGACATCTCTTGTGCACGTTGTTTTTACGCAACAATGCGTTAAATGTATAAATTGTTAAAATTTTATCAGTGGACAACGCAAACACTGTCGGTGATAATGTTGATGCTGTGTGACAGGAAGTACGCCTTAATAAATACGCTTTAAAAACAACTAATAAAGTAATCAAATATTTAAATAAATTTAAGTGAACATAATAATGCATTCAAAATTAATCACACTTTGTCTAAGCTGCATACTTGCGCTGTTGGTAGGCGGCTGCGCTACAACGAATAAAGATCCGCTAGAGGGAATTAATCGGGGTGTTTATAAATTTAACGACGTTGCTGACAGAGCTATCATCAAACCAGTTGCGACTGCTTACAAAACCATTACACCATCTCCGATACGTAAAGGTTTCAATAACTTCTTCAACAATCTAGGCTCAATTACAACGGTTTTAAACGATTTACTGCAGTTTAAATTTGCAAACGCATTTACGGATGCGGGTCGATTCGTCATCAACACTACTTTTGGTTTAGCTGGTTTCATTGATGTTGCCAGCATGGACAAAATCCCTAACCGCAAAGAAGATTTTGGTCAAACATTGGGCTACTGGGGTGTTGGTAATGGCGCTTATTTAGTTCTGCCAATTTTAGGCCCAAGCACTTTGCGTGATGCAACCGGTTTAACGATTGACACGATAACAACCGACCCAATCACCTACACACACAATATAGGCGAAGTACGTTTGCACAATCAGCTACGTACCGCACAAATAGTTGATAGAAGATCTCAGCTTTTAGATGCGGGCGACCTTGTAGATAATGCATCACTTGATCCATATTCATTTCTACGCGATGCCTATTTACAAAGTAGAGCAAACTTGATTGCAGATGGTGCTGTTAGCGCAAAAGCAAGGGATGATGGCTTTGAGCCAGCGGATGAAGATCTCGTTAAATAAAATTGATTAATATAACTAGTTGAATAAAAAAGCCCTGCGAATGCAGGGCTTTTTTATTACTCAAACGACTATCAAACTAGCATCATCCTGCCGCTACGGTCATTTGCTCAATCAGAATTGAGCCAGTTAATTTTGAGCTGTTTTTAATCACATCCGTGCCGATTGCCGTAATTTGATTCAACATATCTTTCATATTGCCCGCAATCGTAATTTCCTCTACTGGATAAGCAATTACGCCATTTTCCACCCAAAAGCCTGCCGCCCCGCGCGAGTAATCACCTGTCACCATATTGAGGCCATGTCCAAGCACTTCTGTTACTAGCAACCCAGTACCCATTAGTTTTAATAAACCTGCAAAATCCTGCCCAGTAGATTGCACAATTAAATTGTGGCTACCGCCCGCATTACCTGTGGTTTGCATGCCTAATTTTCGGGCAGAATAGCTAGATAACACATAGCCTTGTAAGACACCATTTTCAATTAATTGTCGTGATTTAGTCGCAACACCTTCATTATCAAATGGGCTGCTCGCAACACCTTTGCTTAAATGCGGATTCTCTAGAATATTTAACAGTGGCGAGGCGATTGGTTTACCCAAACTATCTAATAGAAAAGAGGATTTTCGATATAGACTACCGCCAGAAATCGCACCAATCAATGAAGAAATCAATCCTGATGCAAGTGGCGCTTCAAACAAAACAGGATACTGCCCTGTTTGAATCGTACGCGCGCCTAAGCGCCTGACGCTACGCTCGCCAGCTAATTTCCCGACTGATTGCGCAGAATCCATATCCAATTTATCACGCGCACTGATATACCAGTAATCGCGTTGCATATTATCGCCCTCACCGGCAATAACGGAGCAACTCATGCTATGTCGCGAGCTTGCGTAGCCACCTACAAAACCATGGCTATTGGCATAAGCAAAAACACTTTCGCTATTGGATACACCCGCACCTTCTGAATTAGTAATACGCTTTTTGTCTACTTCTAAAGCAGCGGCTTCACAAGCTTTAGCAATATCAACAGCTTCTTCTACACTCACATTCCACGGATGATATAAATCCAAATCAGGTATTTCAGTCGCCATTAAATCAACATCAGCCAAACCACAAAACTCATCTTTTGCGGTATATTTTGCAATATTGCAGGCCGCTTCTACGCTATCTTTTAATGCTGTTGGACTTAGATCTGAACTGCTGGCATGACCTTTTTGTTGACCAAAATACACCGTAATCGACATACCTTTATCGCGATTGTATTCAATGTTTTCAGTCTCACCTAAACGCACCGATACATTTTGACCCGTGCCAAAACTTACTTCAGTTTCTGCGGATGATGCACCAGCTTGCTTTGCTATATTGAGTACATCTTGGGTAATTTGTTTTAAATGCGCTAAGTCCATTGTGGGGTTTGATTAATTCAATTGGCTAAAACTGGTATCATACCGTAGCTAATACTAAAGCTGCTATATTAAAACAGCAGCAATTTACCCATACAAACAAGCCCATATAACCAAGTGAATACCGTGATTGAAAACGAACCATTAGAGCCTATCAGCAAAACCAAACTCAAAGCCGAAGCAGATGCGCAGCAAGCTATTGGTAAAAAGTTAATCGATTTATCTAAAGATAAATTGATCAAACTGAATCTGCCAGAAACCTTGTTTGACGCCGTGATGGAAGCAAAGCGCTTAACGGCTAATGGCGCAGTACGCCGCCAGCTACAATATTTAGGCCGATTAATGCGCGACGTAGATAGCGCACCAATCGTTGAACAATTGGAAGCATGGGAAGGCAAAAATACGCAAGAAAATGCGCGTTTTCATACCATGGAACGTTGGCGTGCACGTTTAATTGCAGAGCCAGCCGCGTTGGCAGAATTCTTAGCTAAATTTCCACAGTCAGATATTCAACAATTACGCACGTTAATACGCAATGCCCAGCGCGAAGCAGCCGCAGAGAAGCCGCCAAAAAGCAGCCGCGAATTATTTAAGCTGATTCGCGAAGTTAGCGAGACGTCTGAATCAGGCCAAACAAATGAAACAGATGAGCTAAACGAAACCGACGAAAGTGAACCGCCAATTTGACTGCGCATGCGATAAACATACTTGCAGCAGTCATTTTTGCATGCGCACTTTTGCATACTTTTTCGACGAAATACTTTGAAGCACTAGCAAATCGCCACTCAAACCATGCAGGATTATTTCATCTGCTAGGCGAAATAGAAGTGGTTTTTGGATTTTGGGCGTTTATCTTAATTGGTTTATTGGCGGCATTTGCAGGTAGCGATTACGCTATTGATTATGTTGAATCGCGCCACTACACCGAGCCGCTATTTGTGTTTGTCATTATGGTGGTCGCTGCCTCAAGGCCTTTGCTTGAAGTGGTGCGTACGCTGGTAAAATCCATCGCCAACTTAATTCCTATCAACAACCTACTCGCCCAAGTGTGGTTAAGCTTTGCCGCTGTGCCTTTATTGGGTTCATTTATCACAGAACCTGCGGCAATGACGCTTGCTGCACTCATACTTGCACCACAAGTGTTTAAACAAGGCATGCCCGAGTGGCTGAAGTACGCCGCGCTTGGCGTATTATTTGTCAATATTTCGATTGGCGGCACCTTAACTTCATACGCGGCGCCACCCGTTTTAATGGTTGCCAGCGCATGGCAATGGGATTCCGCTTTTATGGCAAGCACATTTGGCTGGCGCGCAGCGATTGCGGTTTTAATTAATGCCATTGCCATCAGTTATTTATTACGCAAACATCTAAGCGCTACGCCAGCATCAAGCGAAGCACGCAAAGAGCACAAAACTCCAATTGCCGTCAGTTTGATTCATGTAATTTTTCTAATCGCGGTGGTTATTTTCGCGCATCACCCAGTGATATTTTTTGGTATATTTTTATTATTTTTGGGTTTTACACAAGCCTATGAGCGCTATCAATCGCCCCTATTATTAAAAGAAGGTTTGCTAGTTGGCTTCTTTTTAGCAGGGCTTGTCGTATTGGGCGGCATGCAGCAATGGTGGCTGCAACCTATTATTTCCAGCTTGGCGCCTATACAATTATTTTTTGGCGCAACGGCCCTCACTGCAATTACCGATAACGCAGCGCTGACTTATTTAGGCTCATTAATCAGCGGCATGTCAGATGAAGCTAAATATATGCTGATGGCTGGCGCTGTTGCAGGCGGTGGACTTACAGTGATTGCAAATGCGCCCAATCCAGCCGGCGTTGCGCTTTTAAAACAAGGATTCAACGACGGATCAATTGGTGCTGGACAATTGTTAATTGCGGCATTGGCACCAACTTGTGTTGCGATAGTGATGTTTCTAATCTAGCCATGCCTTTAACTCGACACGCAAATACAAGCGCCTAATTAATCTTCAGTCAGCTTTTCCGCACCTTTTTTAGGCGGCAATAAAAACTCTTCGGGATGCTGATTCAATCTTGATAATACTTTCACAAACAGCAATCGCCATTGCGCAAAACTGACTTTTCGCGACTTCATCGCAACATATAATGCCAATCCAAAACTCACCGCCAAATTCATGGTGGCTATCAGATAAATACCCAACCCTGCCATCACAAACATTTCTGTGGTGAGATTAAAATCTAAAGTAAACGCTGAAAAACCGATAAATGCAGAAGCAAACGTAACGTGGCGAATATCAATTGGAAGCCCTAGCAAAACACCCAAACCTGACATCCCTCCAAGTAAGCAGCCAAAGTAAAAATTGCCAGCAAGCGCGCCTAAATTGTTTTCAATATAGTTTGCCAAACGATTCAATCTAGCTTGCCCAAGTAATTTTTGTAACCATTTAAGGGCAGCCAAGCGTTGTGGTATTTTGTTGTAGATAGCCAAATTATCGTGGTAACCCGCAATTAATCCCGATAAAAACAAACAAACGCCTGCCACACCTGCATACAAAACTGCACCGCTTTTGCTGGGGTCGTTATCGGTTAATAATTGATGCGCTTTTTCGACACCAACAAAATGATTGCCAGTTAAGTGAAAAATCACCCAGGAAATCAGCATACTTAATGGCAATAGCACCATCACATTGCCTACAATCGCAATCGTCTGACTACTCATGGTTTGCGAAATGGTTTTGACTAGTTTATCCAAGTCTTTAGTTTTGCCATCACTGCTGCCAATACTGCTGGCAATAGCGGCGGCGGTCATTGCAGGCTGCTTAGTTGCCACCGTAAAATGCAAAGTATGTATCAATACAAAACCCAAACCATAATTTAGGCCAAATAAAATCGCTTCTGTCAGTGGTGCAAAATGCTGTTTGCCGATGAGAATTTTTAGCACAGCCATAATCGCGATGATAAAACCCGCACCCATCGCAGAACGCATTAACTTAAAATATTCGCTACGTGTGGTAGTAATGTAATGCTCACCCGTTCTGCTGGCGTTTTCAGTGACTCTTAATGCAAGTAACTCTACATTTTCTCGAACATGTTGCCTGACATCATTCTTATGGCATTCGGCATAAACCAGAGTTTTAAATAAGCTCAGCGCCTCAACTTTCACTGTGGTTTTATTTTTAATGCCCACAATAATGCTAAAAATAGTTTCTAAGCGATCTAACTGCTGCGTCATTCTTTGCAACAAAAACGTCAATCGAATACTGGTACCAGTTTGTGAGCTGTTTTTACGGGTCTTTGTTATCACCTGTCGGCACTGTTCCAGCATGATTAATACGTGGCTGACATCTGTTTCGGTCGCATTATCCGCATTTACAACGGCGGTGATTTCTTCGTTTTGGATAATGAAAGGTGAAGTGTGCTTTTCTAAACTTTCATGGTTTTTAACCAACTCAGGCTCTAAGCCAGAAGCCGATAATCGATAAGAAAGTATCTGCGATGCCTTTAGTAACTCATGATAGATTGCCTCTACAATTGCAGGTTCGGCATCTTCAAAATGCAAGGCATCCATCAATTGCAGCCAAACTTCGTCTGGCAATGCCAACACCCATTGCTCATCATTGGCTTGTGTAAAAATCAACGCAAAAATATCTTTTAGATAACGTTTATCAATCGCTTCTGGCAAAACTCGATGACTGACACGCCGACTAAGCTCTGAGAAAAAACCGCTGCTAGGCTGAATGCCAGAATCCGCGAAGATAGAAATTGGCCGATAGACCTGAATAAGCTTTAAAACAGCATAATGCAAGCAATCTGCATACGCTTTGTTGCCTCTTAAAATATCGCAAAGTACTTGAAGAGAGAGTGTCGCATTTTTGACTTTGTGCAAACCGCTAGGTCGCACCGCAGCTACAATTTCTGCTATTAACTGGATTGGATCTAGCTTACCTTCAAGGCGAATTTTGACTAAATGAGCCTGCAGAGCAGTTTGAATAATACTGTAGTGAGACATACCGAAATTCGCTACGGAAGGTAGCTTTAATAAGGAAACAAGTCAATTTAATCACGTGGCGCGCGATAGCGCCACATGATATTTAACTTAAGGCGAATTAACGTTGATTAATCGCGACTTGCACTGTGTTTGCTTGGCCAGCACGCTCATACACTACTGGCACGGTTTGGCCTTGATACTTTTTCACAGCAACCGACAGTTGTTCAGGTTTTTCTAAAACCGCATCACCTAACTTAATTAACACATCCCCACGTTGCAAATTTGCCTTGGCAGCAGCTGATTCTTTAATCACAGCGATTACTTTTAAGCCATCCTCTTCCACAGCTTTTTCATCTTCTTGTGATTGTTTCTTTGCTAATTTAATCACATGCACGCCCAGCAACGGCGCTGGCAATTTTGCCCAATAACTGGCGTAATAATTATAGTTAGTTTGTTCTGTTTCTAAATCTTTTTCAGTCAACTCTTTACCTGCTTTGGCAGCTTCTTTAATTACTTGCATTTTAGAGCTAGCCGTTTTAGCAGAACCATATTTGCTATAAACCAACACAGTATCTGCCTTTAAAGCTTTAGCATGCTGTAATGCTTGTTCGGCAGGCACATCACCTGCCGTAAAGCCGGATGTACCCATCAAGTCATAGCCGTTTTCCAGCATGCTGATATCATCTTCATCTTTGTGATTGCTCACATACATTTTGGTATCTGGTTTAGCTTGTAGTGAAACCAAATTGCCACTATTTTGTGCTTGATAACTTTTTGCGTACCAGTTTTCTGCAGGGCTTATATTTTGTGCATTACTGGTATTTTCGGCCGCAATTAGTTGCGTTACAAACAACAAAATGCCCAAGCTTAACAAGCTACCCAACATAAATTTTGGCGAAATACCTTTTTTAACCCGCGCACTTTCAATCTGTACACGGTTATTGCTTGAGTTTTTAATCATTGATTGATGACGAACAGGTTGCATGAAATAATCCTTATACGTTGAAAATGTTATGATTAGCGCTTAAAACAACGACACAACAATACAGACACACTAATGATAGAACAATTCATTAAAATTGGTTTAATTTCCATTTCTGACCGCGCAAGTAGCGGGGTATATGCAGATAAAGGCATCCCCAGCCTGCAAGAATGGTTAGAAAAAACGGTGATTACGCCGATTAAATTTGAAACGCGTTTAATCGCCGACGAGCAAGACGAAATTGAAGAAACACTGATGGACTTGGTGGATTATCAATCTTGCCATTTAATCTTCACTACTGGTGGCACAGGGCCATCCGTGCGAGATGTAACACCAGAAGCAACGCTGAAAATTGCAGATAAAATCATGCCTGGTTTTGGCGAGCAAATGCGTCAAATCAGCCTGAATTTTGTACCAACCGCTATTCTCTCCAGACAAGTAGCTGTCATCCGCAAACAATGTTTGATTGTTAACCTGCCAGGCCAACCCAAGGCCATCGCGCAAACGCTAGAGGGTTTAAAAGATGATAGCGGCAATACGAAAGTACATGGCATTTTTGCAGCCATACCTTATTGTTTAGACTTGCTTGCCACAGCAGATTCGCCTATGCCGTACTTAGAAACTAACGCATCAATCGTGCAGGCATTTCGACCAAAATCAGCCTTTAAACCAGCATAAATATGTCAAAAATTAATCCTAGAATTAACCCTGTAACGAACCTAAGTTTGATTGCAATTTTTTTGTTTTGGGCCTGCATAGTCGCCAGCACTTTTGTCATGCTGATTGATCTGGCACCTAAAACTGGCGGCTGGCCTTATTGGGACAAAGTGCAACACATTATTGGATTTGGCATACTCACGACATTAGGCTGTTTTGCCTATATGCAAAAAAAGGGTTGGGTTTGCGTAGGCTTGGTCACTTATGGCGCATTAATTGAATATTTTCAGAACGCTTTAACCGTCAGCCGCACGGCAAGTTTTGGTGATTGGTTGGCCGATATTTTCGGCATCGCCATGGGAATTGCAGTATGCGTAATAGTTAAAAATCTGCGTGCAAAAAACACTGCCGTTTTGACTTCGAGCGCTGTTTAAATATGTCGCCAGAATTTAATTTAATTGCCCAATACTTCACTCGACCTACACCGCAAGCGGATTTAGGTATCGGCGATGACGCGGCTTTAATTTCGACTACAAATGGCATGCAACTCGCTATTTCAGCAGATATGCTGGTAGCAGGTACTCACTTTTTTGCTGATTGCGACCCTTATCAGCTGGGCTGGAAATCACTAGCCGTGAATATATCGGACATGGCTGCGATGGGTGCACAACCAAAATGGGCAACCTTAGCAATTGCCTTGCCTAATATGGATGACGCTTGGTTAAAAGCATTTAGCCAAGGCTTTTTTGCTTGTGCGGATCAATTTGATGTCGATTTAATTGGCGGCGACACAACGCGCGGACCACTCAATATTAGCGTGCAAATAATGGGCGAAGTGCCTTTTGGCAAAGCTATCAAACGCAGCGGCGCAAAAACAGATGAAGACATTTGGGTCAGTGGCAGCCTTGGCAGTGCGGCAATAGGCTTAGCACATTTGCAAAATAAAATGCACGTTTTAGGCGGGGCATTGCCTGCATGTTTAAACGCATTACACATGCCAATGCCGCGCTTGGCATTAGGACTGATACTGCGCGATGTTGCCACAAGCTGTATCGATATTTCAGATGGATTATTGGCTGACTTGGGGCACATACTGCATG
Source organism: Pseudomonadota bacterium (assembly GCA_040387515.1). Taxonomy (GTDB): domain Bacteria; phylum Pseudomonadota; class Gammaproteobacteria; order Burkholderiales; family Methylophilaceae; genus Methylotenera_A. The sequence continues at coordinate 7,842 of JAZKDP010000026.1, read as the reverse complement.
CTTCAATGCTTGGCGCAACCGTCGATTTAGCAAAAATTCCTTGCATCGATTACTTAAAACAAGATTTACAGAATCCGCAAATTCAACAAGCTATTCTGGCAGGCGGTGATGATTACGAGCTTTGCTTTACTGCGCCGATAAGTAAACGCGCTGAAATTCACATGCTCAGCAATCAGCTAAGCCTGATGTTAACTTTAATTGGCGAAACTCAAGCAGATTTAGGTATTAATGTGACGCATAAGGCGCAAAAATTAAACATCGCTTACAAAGGATTTGACCATTTTGGTTAAGAGTAATTTAAATCGCCAGAACTCAATAAGTCCCAACCCAGCAACCTTCAAGTTGTTAATCACACATCCAGCGCACTTTTTAAGCTTGGGTTTTGGTAGCGGACTGGCCAAAAAAGCTCCCGGCACTTTTGGTACACTTGCTGGTTTACCAATATTCTGGCTCATTTCCAGCTACGCATTAATTACGCAACTAGCCGTTATTAGTGGCCTGTTTTTAATCGGCATTTATTGTTGCACCAAAACCGGAAAAGCCTTAGGCGTGGCAGACGATGGTGCGATTGTATGGGATGAAATTGTTGCCATCATGTTAGTGCTTGCATTCACACCATTGCATTGGTTTTGGTGGCTAATCGCATTTGCCTTATTTCGTTTATTCGATATTTGGAAACCATTTCCCATTCGCCAGTTTGACGCCAAACTCAAAAATGGCTTTGGCGTGATGTTTGACGACTTACTGGCTGGCATTTATGCAATTGCCGCTTTAAGAGGTTTGCTATGGATAAAAGCCTATGCATAACAACGCACCTTTATATGAAACCCAGTTTTTAACTCAGGCTTATGAATTAGCTAAAGAATTGGGGGCGCTGCTAAAAACACGCCATTTGATGCTCACTTTGGCAGAATCCTGCACAGGCGGCATGGTTGCAGAAACGATGACCAGCGTGGCAGGCAGCTCTGCATGGTTTGATTGTGGCTTTGTCACTTACAGCAATCAATCTAAAATCAACCTGCTAGGCGTACCAAGCAAAACCCTACAAGACCACGGCGCCGTGAGCGAAGAAACGGCAAAAGAAATGGCGTTCGGTTGTTTAAGTCGAGTTATGCCTAATAACAAACACGACCATAACAGCAATAATAGTCGCACTCATATTGCTGGCAGCATCACTGGCATCGCAGGGCCAGATGGCGGAACCGCAGAAAAACCCGTTGGCACTGTCTGCTTTGCTTGGGCAGGATTAGACGCATCCACAATAAACCAAACTCTAGCCCAAACCAAAGTTTTCAGCGGAAATCGCCAACAAATCCGTCATCAAGCAACAATTTTTATGCTGGAAGTCTTAATCAAAAAATTAAAACCCGCCACAATTTAAAAGCAACTCTAGGTTAACAGCTTTTCTGCTAACGATGACCTGAATGATGTCCACGCCTATCATTGCCTCTGTTCCCACCATGACCCCAGCCTCTATTGCCATGATGGTGACGCCCATTATCATAGCTCTGATAACCAAACGACGCACGTGGCGCGTAGTAATAAGCACTTGGATAAACTACTCTTGGTGCAGCGTAATAACCATGAGGCGCATAAACAACAGGCGGCGCAGAGTAATACCTAACAGGTGGTGGCGCATAATACCCATGATCGTGTCCATAACCGCCAACATTAATGCCAATGCTAAACGAATCGCGCGCTGAAGCAGTTGATACGGCAGCGGCACTAATAGCTAATACAACAAGTAACGAACGTAATATTTTCATATTTCCTCCAATTAAAACAATCTCCCTGCATTAAAAACGCATTCATGTGCAGAAAGTTGACAATGTGTGCTAACAATTATTATTTTTAGCCTATAAATACCTTTGCATAATCACCAGTTAAGCTTACGTTTAAGCGCAAATTATGAAATAATTAGCAGTTAATTAAGTCCCTCAAAATAAAGGCAAAACCACATGGATGACAACAAAAGCAAAGCACTCGCCGCCGCACTTTCGCAAATTGAAAAACAATTTGGCAAAGGCTCAATTATGCGTATGGGCGATGCCGATATTGGTGAAGACATTCAAGCTGTTTCCACTGGTTCGCTTGGTTTAGATATCGCACTTGGCATAGGCGGTTTGCCGCGCGGCCGTGTGATTGAAATTTACGGCCCAGAATCTTCAGGCAAAACAACATTAACATTATCGGTCATTGCAGAAATGCAAAAACTAGGTGGTGTCGCTGCGTTTATTGATGCCGAACATGCACTAGATCCACAATATGCAGCTAAATTAGGCGTTAATGTGCCTGATCTATTAATTTCGCAACCAGATACCGGTGAGCAAGCATTAGAAATCGTTGATATGTTGGTGCGCTCAGGCTCTGTAGATATTGTGGTCATTGACTCGGTTGCTGCTTTAACGCCGCGCGCTGAAATCGAAGGCGAAATGGGTGACTCACACATGGGCTTGCAAGCACGACTAATGTCGCAAGCCTTGCGTAAACTGACTGGCAATATCAAACGTACCAATACGATGGTGATTTTTATTAACCAAATCCGCATGAAAATCGGCGTAATGTTTGGTAGCCCAGAAACCACTACTGGCGGTAACGCGCTTAAATTCTACGCTTCAGTACGTTTAGATATTCGTCGTACTGGTGCGATTAAAAAAGGTGACGAAGTGACTGGTAGTGAAACGCGCGTAAAAGTCATTAAAAACAAAGTCGCACCACCATTCAGACAAGCTGAATTTGACATTATGTACGGCGAAGGTATTTCACGTTTAGGTGAAGTGATTGAGTTAGGTTCAAACCTGAAATTCGTTGAAAAAGCGGGCGCTTGGTATAGCTACAATGGCGAAAAAATCGGCCAAGGTAAAGAAAATGCCAAAGAATATCTGCGCGAGCATCCAGAAATGGCTGCTGAAATCGAAGCGAAAATCCGTGCCAATGCTAAACAATTGGCTGACGGTATGGCAGCACCTAGAACTGAAGATGATTAATTCTTTATTCAGCTAACAAAGTATCATTTTAAGGCTGACAATATGTTTAAAAGCTTGCTTAAGAACTTAGCTTTTAGGATATTGGCTCTTAGAAAACCACATGTTTAAAAAGTCTAGCGCCCCTGAGAAATCTCTGCGCCAACGCGCGCTAGAGTATTTAGGCAAGCGAGAGTATTCATATAAAGAATTAGGACAGAAGCTTAAGTCTTACTTAGATGAAAACGAAGACGCGGATAGCATTACCGCTATTTTGGATGATTTTAAAGCGCGCGGCTGGTTAAGTGACGCGCGTTTTACTGAGCAAATTGTACATGCACGCAGGGCAAAGTTTGGCAGTAGTAAAATCGTGCATGAGTTACGCGAAAAAGGTGTTGAAAGCACTTTGATTGAAGGCGCTATTGAGCAACTAAAAGAAACCGAGCTTAGTAGTGCAATAGAGATTTGGCGTAAAAAATATAAGCAAGCGCCTGCAAGCCGTGAGGAATGGGCAAAACAAGCCAGATTTTTGCAAAGCCGTGGTTTTGGCTTTGATGTGATTAAAAAAGTAATGAATAATACGCATGAAAACGATGATGAATCAATATAGTCCGTCACCGTTATTCCCGCTTTAGCAAGAACATATTTTAAGCCTTTAGTTTAAAAGTAATAATTTGCAAGAACTGAAAAATGACCATTAAATCAAGCAATCCTAACTCTGTTTCTGGCAAACCGCCCACTACTAACGAAATCCGCCAAGCATTTCTCGATTTTTTTGCTTCTAAAGGCCATGAAATTGTTGCTTCCAGTTCGCTAGTACCTCATGGCGACCCTACCCTGCTATTCACTAACGCGGGGATGAATCAGTTTAAAGACGTGTTTTTAGGTTTTGATAAACGCAGCTACACCCGTGCAACTTCATCTCAAAAATGTGTACGTGCTGGCGGCAAACATAATGATTTGGAAAACGTTGGTTACACCGCACGTCACCATACATTCTTTGAAATGCTGGGCAATTTTAGTTTTGGCGATTATTTCAAAGTAGAAGCCATTGGCTACGCGTGGGAATTATTAACCGAAGCCTTTCAATTACCCAAAGATAAACTCACTGTCACGGTTTACGCCGACGATGACGAAGCTTACGACATCTGGCATAACACGATTGGTGTACCTAAAGAGCGCATTATCCGCATAGGCGACAACAAAGGTGCACGTTACGCATCCGACAATTTCTGGATGATGGGTGACACCGGCCCTTGCGGCCCCTGTACTGAAATATTCTACGACCATGGCGAACATCATTTTGGCGGCCCACCTGGCAGCCCCGATGAAGATGGCGATCGCTTCATTGAAATCTGGAATAACGTGTTTATGCAATTTAACCGCGACGAAGCGGGCGTGATGCACAAACTACCTAAACCAAGTGTCGATACTGGTATGGGTTTAGAGCGCATTTCTGCTGTGCTGCAACACGTGCATGCCAATTACGAAATTGACCTTTTTACCACCTTAATCGCCGCAGCTGCGCGTGAAACCAAGACAAGTGATTTAGCTAGCCCAAGTTTAAAAGTATTAGCCGACCATATTCGCGCTTGTTCATTCTTAATTGCCGATGGCGTGATTCCGGGTAACGAAGGTCGTGGCTACGTGCTGCGCCGCATCATCCGCCGCGCCATTCGTCATGGTTATAAACTAGGTGCACGCAAAGCATTTTTCCATAAAATGGTGGCCGACTTAGTGGCTGAAATGGGCTCTGCTTATCCTGAGTTAATGACGAATCAAACACGCATTACCGATATGTTGAAACTTGAAGAAGATAGATTCTTTGAGACGATTGAAAATGGTATGGCGATTTTAAATAAAGAAATCGCCAGTATTTTAAGCGCTATATCTAATTACATTTCAGAAGGCGTAGCTAGAGGAAAAGTGCCTTTAGGAAACCTTCTTGAAGAAGCAAATTTAAGAAAATTTGATGGGAATATTGCATTCCAACTTCATGATACTTATGGCTTTCCTTTAGATTTAACTCAAGACATATGTAGAGAAAACGAACTTGTAGTCGATATAGATGCCTTCAACACAGCAATGACGCGCCAAAAAGAACAAGCGCGTTCCGCTGGAAAATTCAAAATGGCGGCTAATCTTGAATATTCAGGCAATAGCACGGCATTTACAGGGTATGAATCACTTGATTCAAACGCCACAGTTTTAGCACTGTATAAAGATAGCATCGCGGTGCAATCTTTAAATGAAGGTGAACAAGGTGTTGTGGTATTAGATAACTCGCCTTTCTATGCGGAATCTGGCGGGCAAATTGGCGATAACGGCGCTTTAAAATCTGAAAATGGTATTTTTGCGGTGGAAGACACACAAAAAATCCAAGCGGCAGTTTTTGGGCATCATGGCATATTAAAAACAGGCACGCTAAACGTGGGTGATTCTGTTAAAGCCATGGTAGATATGGCATCGCGCGCGGATACGATGCGCAACCATTCTGCCACACACTTAATGCACAAAGCTTTGCGTGAAGTGCTAGGTGAGCATGTACAACAAAAAGGTAGCTTGGTTGATGCGGATAAAACCCGTTTTGACTTTGTGCATAATTCGCCAATGACGGATGCTGAAATCGCTAAAGTGGAAGCGATTGTTAACGCTGAAATCTTAAGTAATGCAGCCACACAAGCGCGGGTAATGGATATTGAATCTGCCCAAAAAACCGGTGCGATGATGTTGTTTGGCGAAAAATATGGCGACGAAGTTCGCGTATTAGATATTGGCTCAAGCCGCGAGTTATGTGGCGGTACGCATGTGCAAAGAACAGGTGATATCGGATTATTTAAAATAATCGGTGAAAGTGGTGTTGCTGCTGGCGTGCGCCGCGTTGAAGCGACAACTGGCAATGGCGCGTTAAAATTAATTAACGCGCAACAAGCGTTAATTACTCAATTGGCGAGTGATTTAAAAGCGCCAACGTCTGAAATTACCAATAAAGTAGCGCAACTATCTGACCATGCAAAATCATTAGAGAAAGAATTGGCGCGCTTAAAATCAAAATTGGCCAGTAGCCAAGGTGATGATTTAAGCGCACAAGCACTGGATATTGCAGGCATTAAAGTATTATCTGCAATGTTAGAAGGCGCTGATGCGAACGCCTTGCGTGAAACGATGGATAAATTAAAAGACAAGCTAAAATCTGCTGCGATTGTTTTGGCCAGCGTAAATGACGGTAAAGTGAGTGTGGCAGCAGGCGTGACACCAGATATAATTGCCAAAATTAAAGCTGGTGATTTGGTGAATTTTGTTGCCAATCAAGTAGGCGGAAAAGGTGGCGGAAAACCAGATATGGCGATGGCGGGCGGTTCAGACGCAAGCCAATTACCGAAAGCGTTGGCAAGCGTAAAAGACTGGGTTGCTAGCAAGTTAATATAATCCAGTAACTTAATATAAAACTTTGATTAAATTTAAGAGTTGAAAATGGCATTAATTGTACAAAAATACGGCGGCACTTCTGTTGCTAACCCTGAGCGCATTCGCAATGTTGCAAGGCGTGTTGCACGCTATAAATCGATGGGGCATCAAGTAGTTGTGGTGGTTTCGGCAATGTCTGGTGAAACCAACCGATTAATTGGTCTAGCAAAAGAGATAATGGCAGACCCTAGCCCGCGCGAATTAGACATGATGGTTTCAACAGGCGAGCAAGTCACCATCAGCATGACCGCTTTAGCGCTAATCGACTTAGGCATTAAAGCCAAAAGCTACACGGGTGCGCAAGTAAGAATACTGACGGACAATGCGCACACCAAGGCACGTATTTTAAGTATCGATCAACACAACCTAAAGGCAGACTTGGATGCAGGCTATGTTTGCGTAGTAGCGGGCTTTCAAGGTGTTGATGAGAACGGCAATATCACAACACTTGGCCGTGGCGGATCAGACACCACAGGCGTAGCACTTGCTGCCGCGCTGGGTGCTGACGAATGTCAAATCTACACGGACGTAGATGGCGTTTATACGACTGATCCACGCGTTGTTCCTGAAGCGCGCCGTTTAAAATCGATTACTTTTGAAGAGATGCTAGAACTAGCATCCCAAGGCAGCAAAGTGCTGCAAATACGCTCTGTAGAATTTGCAGGCAAATATAAAGTTAAATTACGTGTGCTATCCAGCTTTGAAGATGAAGGCGATGGCACTCTTATAACATTTGAAGAAGATGGCAAGGACGACAACATGGAAAATCCAATTATCTCAGGCATTGCGTTTAACCGCGACGAAGCCAAAATTACTGTGCTGGGCGTGCCCGATAAACCAGGTATCGCCTATCAAATTTTAGGCCCGATTGCTGATGCCAATATCGATGTGGATATGATCATTCAAAATACTGGCGCAGATGGCACAACCGACTTTACTTTTACCGTGCATAAAAACGAGATGGGCAAAGCTTTAGCGGTATTGCGCGACAAAGTACAAGGCCACATCAATGCACGCGAAATCAGCGGCGATGACAAAATCGCAAAAGTCTCAGTCGTGGGTATCGGCATGCGCTCACATGTGGGCATTGCCAGCCAAATGTTCCGCACACTAGCGGAAGAAGGCATCAATATTCAAATGATTTCAACCAGCGAAATCAAAATTGCAGTTGTGATTGACGAAAAATACATGGAACTAGCTGTGCGCGTATTACACAAAGCATTTGAATTAGAAAGCGCCTAAAAATAAACAATTGGCATTTAACCGTTACACAAGCCGACTTTTGATTGATTTTTAAGGCAAATTCCAGTAATATCGCGCCCTTAATTCAGTAAGACGCAATTGAGTAGATTTTAATAAAACGGAGAGCTGGCCGAGTGGTCGAAGGCACTTCCCTGCTAAGGAAGCATAC
>JAZKDP010000025.1:0-45662 GCA_040387515.1 Pseudomonadota bacterium | reverse complement strand
ATGCCAGCCTATTTGATATTGCTGCAGATGGAGGTTACCGCGTTTCACCGTAACTAAATACGCTCGTCTCTGTGGCCCTATTCCTCGCCTTATATCTTGCGGCTTTCGCCACAAAAATTTCAACGTACGGCCGTTAGCCGTCATCTTGCCCTATGCAGCCCGGACTTTCCTCCCCTCACTTGCGTGAGCGGCGACTGCCTAGCCAGCTTCATGGCTATTTTAACATGCTGAGACGGTTATTATTTTTGTAATTTCCATTGCAAGGTTTGTCCAGCCCTTAACGGCACCAAAACATCTCCATCAATATAAGGCAAGCTCTCAGGCACTTTCCAATTTTCTTTTACCAAAGTTATCTTGTCAGCATTACGTTTTAAGCCATAAAAATCTGCACCATAGAAGCTGGCAAAACCTTCCAATTTATTCAATGCACCTGCATTCTCGAACGCTTCTGCATATAACTCAATCGCCGTATGCGCCGTATACATCCCCGCGCAACCACAGGCCGCCTCTTTAGTATGCTTGGCATGCGGTGCACTATCAGTACCTAAGAAAAATTTGGCATTGCCAGAAGTGGCGGCTTGAACCAAAGCAACGCGGTGTTCCTCACGTTTTAAAATCGGCAAGCAATAATGATGCGGCTGAATACCGCCTTTAAACATGTCATTGCGATTCATCAACAAATGATGCACGGTGATGGTTGCGGCAACATTACTCGGTGCTTCAGCCACAAAATCTGCTGCATCTTTAGTGGTGATATGCTCAAACACAATTTTTAACGCAGGGAATTTCTTCAATAATGGAATCATATTGCGCTCAATAAACACGCGCTCACGATCAAACACATCGACATCACCATCAGTCACTTCAGCATGCGCGAGCAAGGGAACGCCTAACTTTTCCATCGCTTCAAGCGCTTTTACGCAATGACTTAGGTTTGTGACACCGGAATCTGAATTGGTAGTGGCTCCCGCCGGGTAAAGCTTTACGCCGTGCACAATACCACTGGCCTTAGCTAAGGCAATCTCTTCAGCCGAAGTATTATCCGTCAGATACAAAGTCATCAATGGCTCAAAGTGCATGCCTTTTGGCAACACATCAAAAATACGTTGACGATAAGCGACTGCCAATTCAGTTGATGTCACTGGCGGCCGCAAATTAGGCATCACAATTGCGCGGGCGAATTGTCTCGCGGTATCGGGCAACACAGCACTTAAGGCTGCACCATCTCTCAAATGTAAATGCCAATCGTCTGGGCGTGTGATTGTTAAACTAGTCTCAGTTAATGAGTTTGGATGAGTCATTTTATGGCTATTCTTTTATTTAACATTTTTTAGAGTAAGGGCGAATTCGTACAAATCATTTTTCTTTTCGTTGGTGATTTCAGTTGCTAACTTTACGGCTTGTTTGAGCGGCAAATCTGCAAGCAATAATTTTAATATGCGAACAACTTCCTCTGAAAATTCTTCAGCCACTTTTACTGCAGCCGCCTCAACCAGAAGCACAAACTCGCCACGCTGTTGGTTAGCATCCGCTTGCAGCCAAGCTACTGCGTCCGCCAAATCACAGCTGTAGATTGTCTCAAAAGTTTTAGTCAGCTCACGCGCAAAAGTAACGCGGCGCTCTGCACCCAATACGGTCGCCATGTCGGCGATACTTTCCACAATTCTGTGTGGTGCCTCATAAAACACCAAGGTTACAGTTTGCGTCTTGAGCACTTCTAAGGCCTTACGCCTTGCCGCACCGCTGGCGGGTAAAAAGCCGTGGAATAAAAAACCATTTTGTGTAATGCCTGAAGCGGATAATGCAGCAATCACCGCACTTACGCCCGGAATAGGTACAACTTTAATACCCGCTTTTCGCACAAAATCGACAACTACCGCACCTGGATCGCTAACACCTGGCGTACCCGCATCTGTCACCAAAGCAATGTTTTCGCCGGCTTTTAATTGGGTTAATAATTTCTCAGCCGATTGATGCTCATTGTGTTCATGCACGGCAATGAGTTTTTTTGAAATGCCAAAATGCGATAATAAACCCGACGTGTGGCGCGTATCCTCAGCTGCAATCGCATCTACCACTTTTAGGGCTTCTAGCGCACGCAGGGTAATATCACCCAAATTGCCGATCGGCGTTGCCACCACATATAATGTACCTGTTGCTTTTATATCGTTCATTCTGTAATTTTAAGCCAAAGCTATGCTTAACATATTAAAAATTTAGAATATTAAAATATAGCGAATTTAAAATTTATCGCACCTGATAACAAACTGCTCCATCTAAATCTATGAAAATTAATCAAAACAATGCGGGGCTTGAAGCGGAAAAATTAGCTGCAACTTTTTTAATGAATCATGGACTTAAAATGGTGACGCAAAATTATCACTGCCGTTTTGGCGAGATTGATTTGATTATGATGGATGCCAAAACGCTGGTATTTATTGAGGTGCGATTAAGATCTAATCAGCAATTCGGCAGCGCTGGTACTAGCATTACCGCACAAAAAAAACAGAAATTAATATTAACTGCGCAACATTATTTACAAGCACATGGCGAAAGCCAATGCCGCTTCGATGCAGTTTTAATGTCTAAATTAGACACAGAAAATATTGAATGGGTGCGTAATTCATTTGAAGCACCATGATGCACTCAATGGTCAATGCGCGTATCATTCGCAACAATTAATCGTTATTTGGAGTATGCAATGAATTCAACCATTAAACTTGTTTTAGCTGCCGCATTAGTCAGTCAACTGGCTGCTTGTGTGCCGGTTGCTGTAGGCGGCGCTGTCGCTGGTGGCGCCATTGCCTCGGATAGACGCACTTCTGGTTTTTATGTAGAAGATCAAGGCATTCAGATTAAAGCAAATAGAAAAATGGAAACAAATTTAGGTGAAGAAGCGCACGTTAACGTGACAAGTTATAACCGTAACGTATTACTAAGCGGCGAAGTACCAGATGCAGAGCGCTTGGCTAAAGCAGAGTCTTTAATGAAAGAAGTCGAAAATGTTCGTACTGTGACCAATGAACTTGTTGTAGCGCCTAAAAGCTCGATTGGCTCTCGCAGCAACGATACTTACATTACCTCTAAGATTAAAGGCAAGTTTGTCACTGAAAATAAATTTCCAGCGAATTATGTGAAAGTAGTTACCGAAAATGGTGTCGTTTACTTATTTGGTCTGGTTAATCAAGCAGAAGCAGACGCAGCGGTGGAAATCGCACGCAACACGGATGGTGTGAGCAAAGTGGTTAAATTATTTGAACTCATTAATTAACTAAAAATTTAAAGTAGCTGAAAATGACTCATAAAGTAGTAGAAATTATTATTGAAGGCCTGACGCGTGCTGGCAAACCATTTCGCCCCAGTGATTGGGTAGATAGAACTTGCAGCACCTACGCCAGTTTTGGGCCGAATAAGAAACTGGTGTATTCACCCTATTTAAAACCAAAAGTGAGGAATGGCGTACGATGTCTAGCGGTAGATATGCGTTTAAAAGATAGTAGCCCAGAAGGTTTCGCACAACTGATGCAATTTGCCGATGAAAATCAACTGAACATTTTAGATGCGGATGGAAATAGCATTGCGGCACCAGTTTAATTAAATACTCAAATTTTAACTGAAGTGCTTAATTTGAAATGTTGCATGCACTTTTCGTTAATGTTTTGCTGAAGCCCCATTTGCAATAAAGTCTTCAAGATAAGCTTTGGTGACCAGCCCGCGCTTGGTTTTAACTAAATCACCACGCGGGTTGTAAATAAAGGTAGTTGGCATCACATCAGCCCGACCAATTTGCCTAATAACATCATCGTCACCCAGTATGATTGGATAAGACATCAGCATATCATCTACATAATCTGCGACTTCTTTTGCATTTTGGTAGTCAAACGCAACGCCAAGCAACATCACATCTTTATTTTTTCGGCTATCGTACAACGCAACCAAATCGGGCACCTCTTCTAGGCAAGGCGGGCACCAAGTAGCCCAATAATTAACAATCACCCATTTGCCTTTATATTGAGATAAAGCATGCTTTTTCCCGTTAGTATCGCTTAATACAAAACCCTTACTCTGCAAATGTTCTGCGCTGTTAACAGTAAAAATCACACCAAAAAAAGCAAGCATTAATACCAGCAATATGAATTTTTTACTTAACATCGTATTTCAATCTCAATCTATCTATTGCCGTTTGGTATATAAATTAAATTATCTATTTAAACACTGCACAAATTTAAATCCAAGCTCATTCAATTAAAGAATTTAAATTTAATGTTAATTTAAGATTTAGTCTTTGATTTAAAGTGACAAATTGATAATTAACTCTTAATATAAAGCATTGTGTGGAGTTTATATGCCGATCAGTCTTAAGCTACCAAATTTAGATAATAATCCAATTTTGTTGGCTGAAACACGCGCACACAAAATCAACGAATTCATACAAAACCTGCCTTTTGGTGACCCAATTCGAGCGGCGACCGATTTAATCGAAGAGCTGCAGATTATTAACAGCCAAAAAGTCGCCTTTACCAATCGCTTAAACGCGCTTGAGCTTTATCGACCAGCGGCCATTCAAATTTATCAAGACTTAATCCCGCACTTTAGTCACGCCAACTTACCAATCTCAAAAAATGAGCAAGCTTTTGCAAGCGCGGCTGAACAATTATGGCAGGAGTTTGCGTTTGGTTATAAATTTGCGTTGGTTGATTTACAAAACAAAATTCTGAATTTAAATAGCAGCAAAACTACTGCGTTGGTGATTCAACGCGCCATTCATGCGTGTAAAGAAATTGCGCTTATTCATCATCTTACATACGCCAGCACGCCGATTGCCTTGTGGGGTGAGCTACATCAACTATATTACTGTGCGCTACAACAGTCAGCTGAAAAACTGCCTGTGGCCGAGCATTACACTAGCGCCAATGCAAGCTCTGTCAATTTAATTTATACACAAATACTGCTACTCAATTTGGCGAATCCGCAGCATTTAGCGAATCAAGATATTATTAAAGTTGATGCCTATTTAGGCAATGTCGCACACCAAGCAGAATTAAGACCGCTAGGCTTTATTGAAAATCCAACTGGTGTATTTTTAGTATCATTAAATGGCAATAAGCCGCCGACCGCTTTTGTTAAAAACAAAGCGATTCCTGATGGAAGCACCGATATTCTGCTAATCACTGTGAATGTAGCCAGACAAATCCATCAACACATTAAATTATTGCAAGAAGGCATTACGCCTAACGATGGCAGTATGCCAAAAAATGCTATTGAAAGTCATTTTGAAGATTTGCTGGCACACTTGATTAAACAATATGGTAGAACACCGCAACGCTTATTCTCACGAAGCAAAAAAAGTGATGGTGTAGAGCTAAGCATTGGCATCAACACCACTCACCATTTAATTAGCGCAATAGGTTCAAATTTTAGCGTCCGTCAGGGCATAAGCGGCCTGGGCACAAATGGAGCTTACAAGCCTTCACGCTGGCAGATTTTAAATGTCAGCGCAGGTGGCTATGCACTACGTAAATTCAACTCTTCTCAAGCAACCGCACAAATTGGCGATGTCGTAGCGATGAAAGATAACGGCACAAAAACTTGGGAACTCGCCGTACTACGCTGGGCTAATGTAAATGAGCTCAAACAATTAGACGTAGGTTTGCAACTTATTTCTCCCAGCGCTTCGGCTGTGAGTGTTAGAGCAGACAACAGCGCACTAGAAAGTGAAGCGTTATTATTGCCTGAATTACCTGCATTAAAACAACCTGCAAGCATTATTATTTCTGTTGGATTATGCAAAATAGGTAGTACGCTTGAGCTTCATCACAACAATACTTTAAGCCACGTGCAAGCAACCAAGCTGGTAGAGCGTACTGCGAGTTTTGAGCGCTTTCAATACAGCTTGATATAAGTCAATTACTATTGTTATACTAGTACCATTGTTATTTTAGTGACAAAAAAGTCAGTACTGAATAAATTATTTTCTCTACAACTTAAAAAAGTTTAATTAATTTTTTGTTAATTACTTGAAAATAAATTAAACGACGCTATTTAATTATCGAAGATAGCCATCATATTTAAGTTATCGTACACTATTCAGTCAATCATCAAATTTCTACACCGAGGCCACAATGAGCGAACATATTACCCATTTAAGCGATGCTGCTTTTGAGCAGGAAGTATTGCAATCTTCCCTTCCCGTTTTAGTGGATTATTGGGCAGAATGGTGCGGGCCTTGCAAAATGATTGCACCAATTTTGGATGATATTAGTAAAGAATATGCGGGCCGTTTAAAAGTCGCTAAATTAAACATTGATGATAATCAGCAAACACCACCAAAATACGGTATTCGCGGTATTCCAACTTTAATGTTATTTAAAAATGGCAATGTTGAAGCCACTAAAGTGGGCGCACTATCAAAATCTCAATTGACCGCCTTTATTGATAGCAACATCTAAATTATTAATCTTTTTCCATTACGTCTAGTTTCTACAGTCCAATCAGAAACTAGACATTTTTATCATCACACTTCATACAAACTACCCCTTAGTTAGTCACTTCTAGAGAGTTCTCTCATGCATTTATCCGATTTAAAACACCTACCTGTCACAGAACTCGTTGAAATGGCAATTGCCGACGAAATTGACAATGCGAGCCGTATGCGCAAGCAAGATTTGATTTTTGCCATATTAAAAAATAAAGCCAAAAAAGGCGATAGTATTTTTGGTGACGGTACATTAGAAGTGCTACAAGATGGTTTTGGGTTTTTACGCTCGCCTGACACGTCATACCTTGCTGGGCCTGATGATATTTACGTATCGCCTTCGCAAATTCGCCGTTTCAACTTACATACCGGCGATAGTATTCAAGGTGAAATTCGCACTCCAAAAGATGGCGAACGCTATTTTGCATTAGTAAAAGTAGATGTGGTAAATGGCGATGCGCCTGAAAATACCAAGCATAAAATTCTATTTGAGAACTTAACACCGCTTTTTCCAACGATTCCACTCACATTAGAGCGCGATATTCGTGGTGAAGAAAACATCACTAGCCGCGTGATTGATATGATTGCGCCAATCGGCCGCGGTCAACGCGGCTTGTTGGTTGCCAGCCCGAAAAGCGGAAAAACAGTGATGATGCAAAATATTGCACATGCGATTACGGCCAATCATCCTGATGTCATTTTGATCGTTTTACTGATTGATGAGCGCCCGGAAGAAGTGACTGAAATGACGCGCTCAGTAAAAGGTGAAGTAGTCGCTTCAACCTTTGATGAGCCTGCAACTCGCCATGTGCAAGTTGCCGAAATGGTGCTTGAAAAAGCCAAACGTTTGGTTGAGCATAAAAAAGATGTGGTCATCCTGCTTGACTCAATCACCCGTTTAGCGCGCGCTTACAATACAGTGATACCCTCATCTGGCAAAGTATTAACGGGTGGTGTAGATGCCAATGCGTTACAACGCCCTAAGCGTTTCTTTGGCGCAGCGCGTAATATTGAAGAAGGCGGCTCATTAACCATTATCGCGACAGCCCTTGTCGATACAGGCTCGCGTATGGATGATGTGATTTATGAAGAGTTTAAAGGTACGGGCAATATGGAAATCCATCTTGACCGTAAAATGGCTGAAAAACGTCTCTATCCAGCCATTAACGTCAATAAATCCGGCACGCGTAAAGAAGAATTGCTCATCGAAAAAGACGTACTACAGAAAATTTGGGTGCTGCGTAAATTGCTTTACCCAATGGACGATTTAGAGGCGATGGAGTTCTTGTTAGACAAAATCAAAGCCACTAAAAATAATGCTGACTTTTTTGACAGTATGCGTCGCGGCTAATATACGTCTTTATAATATTGGCGCCTGAATATTCAACCTTGCACATCGGTGCAAAAGTAAATATAATGCGCGTCTATTGCAATTTTAGTGCAAATTAATTACTGCCGTATCTTTCGGCAACCAAATAGTGAGGCTATACATGAAAGACGGAATTCATCCAGAATACAGAGAAGTGGTGTTTCAAGACGTCGGTGCCGACTTCAGTTTTATTACACGCTCAACCATCGCTACGCGTAACACTATCAAGTGGACAGATGGCAAAGAATACCCATTGGTTAAAATTGAAGTTTCTTCAAAATCACACCCGTTTTATACCGGTAAACAAATGATTTTAGACACAGCTGGTCGTGTTGAAAAATTCAAACAAAAATACGGCATGTAATTCAGTGTCTGTGTTTTGCAAAAAAGGCAGCTTGGCTGCCTTTTTTATTTTCCTTTGTTTAAGCGCACATTACTTAAGTGATTAATTTAAGCAATAGCAAAATAAGCAGTGCTAAAATAAACAAATAAATTCAATAACGACAATCCATGCGCTTCGATTTAGATCATGACTGGCAAGGCAATATGTCCACACCGCGCGCGCGCGTGGGTGAGCGTGCTAAAACGCATTTGCTGTTAGTGCTGTGTGCGGTTTGGCTGTTCATGGGTTTAATTGGGCACGCGCCTTGGAAACCATTTGAATCGCATAGCATTAGCACTATTAAAAACATGCTGGATGCTGGCCAATACCTAGCACCTATATCCGCTGGCAATCCTAACATTGTAGATCCACCCTTATTTTATTTAAGTGGCGCTTTGCTTGCAAAAGTGTTGCAGCCAGTACTGCCTTTACATGATGCAGCACGCATCGCGACCGGCTTATGGATGTTGATCACATTACTCATGATAGGCATGGCTGGGCGTGAGTTGTGGGGCAAAGGCGTTGGTCGACAAACGACTTTTGTCTTCATGGGCTCGCTTGGCTTAATTATCAGCGCGCATACACTAACACCAGCAGTTGCTAGCTTGACTGGCTTGACGACTGCTTTTTATGCATTGGCATTAAGTAAAAGACGCCCTTATCGAGCCAGTGTATTACTCGCTTTTGGCATGGTTGTCAGTTTTTTATCGACAGGTTTTTTACCGATATTAATCATTTTAGCTACCTGCTTAGTACTGCCCTGTTTATTTGCTTTTTGGCGAAGTAAAAGCTTTTTTTATGTTGTTGCGTTATCAATTGCTATTGCTAGCCCTTTTTTAGCGGTATGGCCTGCTTTATGCCTGATTTATCATCCTGATATTTTTAATACTTGGTGGCTGCAATCCATTGCGCAGTTCAATCAGTCTTATCACCTTTACTTTCTTAAAACATTATTGTGGTATGCGTGGCCTGCGTTACCGCTAGCCATTTGGGGTGCTTGGCGCTATCGCACACAATTATTGGACAAACCAAGATTTCAACTTATTCTCACTTTTACATTAGTCGCCTGGCTACTAATCGGTTTTGGCGCAGAGCGTAAAGATATTTACGCTCTGCCGTTATTGATTCCATTAACCGCCATGGCTGGCGGTAGTATTGAAACCTTAAAACGCGGTACAGCTGGTGCGCTGAACTGGTTTGGCCTGATTTTATTTGGCCTAATGAGTAGCCTTATTTGGTTAGGCTGGATTGCTATGATGACGGGCAACCCCGCCAAAATTAAAGAGCGGCTGACATTTTTATCTGGCATGTCACAGCTCAATTTCAATTTTATTGCGGTGGTATTCGCAATCGCCGTCAGCTTAATATGGCTATTTGCGATATTTCGCGCGCAACATTCTAACCGTTCTAGCGCGACTAACTGGGCCATTGGCATGACCTGTGTTTGGACATTGCTGATGACCTTGTGGTTACCAATGATTGATTCTGCGCGTAGTTATAGTGCAGTATTTACGCAATTAAAAAATGCACTGCCTGAAAAATATGCTTGTATCACAAGCAATCATTTAGGCGAAAGCCAGCGCGATTTATTGCATTACTATACGAACGTAAAAACTCAAGCGTTTGAAACAGAACAAAATCTTAATTGTGATTTATATTTAATTCAGGATGATAAAGGTAGTGAAAAAATTGAGCCTGGTGCAGACTGGAAACTGATTTGGGACGGCAAGCGCATCAGTGATCGCCGTGAAGGTTTTAGGTTGTTTCAGCGTGTTAACTAAATAAATACACTGCTTTAACTAGCAACAATTCCGCTAGGAATAAATCCATGTGCGCGTATTGCCTGCGCTTTTAACAAGCAATACACACTACTACCAACTGCAATGTTCAGCGCTTCTAAAGCTTTTGTTGTCACTTCCGCCACGATTTGACTCTCGCCAATATCCACTGTGACCAATATGCGATAGCCCGCCTGTTTTATATCTGTCACCAAACCCTGCAGCTGATTCTGAATCGTAACATTGTCTAAATGCGATAACGACAGCGCGACACTTGAGGCTGGAATAGAAATGGTTACTTGCGTACCTGTTTCTGCCGCTACCTGCGGTATAACAATCGTCTGATTACCCTGCGTTAACACCGTAGAGGCATAAACCTTATCATGGCTAGCAATCGTTGCGCTAATCACATTTTCCAATCCCAATGAATAAGCCATGTTCTGTAAATTATCCTGATGAATAATTTCATGAAAATGACCCTGCGCCAATAATTTTCCTTGTTCAATCATCACGATTTGTGACGTAAGATATAAAATCTCGTCAATCGCATGACTCACATAAACCATTGGGATATTGATTTCATCTTTTACACGCCGCAAAAACGGCAGTATTTGATACTTTAAGCGCACATCTAAGGAAGCAAGCGGCTCATCTAATAATAACAAGCGTGGTGAAGTAAGTAATGCGCGCCCAAGCGACACACGCTGTTTTTCACCTCCAGAAATTTGATGCGGTTTTTGTGCAAGTAAATGACCAATTTCTAGCAACTCGACTATTTGCGCAAAACTGAAATGCCTATCTTTTACTGCCAGAAGATTGAAACCGTAATTTAAATTATCGCGTATGTTCAAATGTGGAAACAATCGACTATCTTGAAACACCACGCCAATCCGCCGCTGATATATAGGAACATCAACTCCACGCTGACTATCAAATAAGGCTTCACCATCTAGTATTAAATGGCCAGAATGTGGTTTAACTAAACCTGCGATCATGCCTAGCAAAGTACTTTTACCTGCACCAGATGGGCCGAATAAGCCAATAACCGGTGCATCTAAAATGCTTTTTACATTCAAACCAAAGCTGCCTTGAGTACGCTGGAGATTGAAATCAATCATCGTCTTGCTCCCGCAAGCCACGGCCTATATTTTTTGTGGCTTTACGTTCGAGTAAATCGCTAATCATTAATGCGCCTAGCGCAATAATCATGCTTAAAATGACCAAACGCATGGCGGCCATATCTCCGCCTGGCACTTGCGTATACGTGTAAATGGCTAATGGTAATGTACGCGTTTCGCCTTCAATATTGCCAACAAAGGTAATGGTGGCACCAAATTCGCCCAAACTACGACTAAACGCAAGAATCAATCCGGTGACGATTCCAGGTAGTGCAAGTGGCAATGTGATGGTAAAAAACACTCTTAATGGATTGGCGCCTAAGGATTGTGCAGCAGCTTCCAATCCGGCATCTACTTGGTTAATCGCCAATCGCGCAGAACGCACCATTAGTGGAAACGCCATGACTGCCGATGCGATGACGGCACCTATCCAAGTAAATGCGATGTTAATACCGAAAGTTACTTGTAGCCATTTACCGATTAAACCTTGGTTTCCCAGCAGTAATAATAAAAGGAATCCAGGCACCACAGGCGGCAACACCAATGGCAAATGCACGATGCTATCTAATAATGATTTGCCAATGAATGATTTTTTTGCCAAAAGCCAAGCAACAGCTACACCCGGAATACAAATTACAAGCGTACAAAAAATAGCTACTTTCGCCGAAAGCAATAGCGCTTCAATTTCTGCTGGGCTTAATATAAAAAAAGAAAGATTCACTGCTTAGTTATTCATATCGCTATTATTAATATTTGATTTTATGGCGTGATGTAGATTAACTTCGACGTGAATACTGGACAAAATAATGCCGCTTGATTCATTCAACCTCAAGGTAAGTAGAAATAGCCGAGATCACCTTTGCATGTAACCCAACGCCGTTGGCTTCTTTGACATGTGTGGCAATTTGCTGACGCATGGTTAATGCCCAAAAATTATTTAAATGCTGTGCAATATCTTGCTGTGCCTGAGCTTGATCGGGATACGACTCGAAAAAATCACCCACTTGATTTGCCATTTTGATTAATTGTTCTGTTTGCATAAGTCTAGGGCTACTTAAATATTAAGTTTAATTGGGTTTATTAAAATTGTATTCGATACTTGTGTGTATAAATCACAAACTGATTATCACGCAAAAAGCCGATTAATGTCACACCATACGCATCAGCCAAACGTATGGCAAGGCCAGTTGGCGCAGAGATTGCAGCCAACATGCTAATGCCGGCGCTTGCCACTTTTTGCACCATTTCAACACTGGCACGACTAGATGTGAGTACAAAACCATCGGACTGTACTGGAGATTTGGCTAATGCACCAATCAATTTGTCCATCGCATTATGCCGACCAACATCTTCACGCACCAATTGTATTTCACCCTGCGCACTCACCCAAGCGCAGGCATGCGTTGCACCTGTAGCTTGCTGTAACGGTTGATGGATTTGCATCGTTTTAAAGGCTAACTCGATACTTTTGACTGGCACTTTTGAAGTTGCAAGATTGATTGTTTGGCCGGGTAAACGCAGTGCTTTATCTAAGCTTTCTGCGCCACATAAGCCACAACCTGTGCGGCCAGTTAAATTACGACGGCGCTGTTTCAATTGTACAAAGCACTCTGTCGCCACATCCATCTGCAACTCAATTCCTTGTGGTTGTGCAACTATATCCACACCGTACAAGTCATTTTTATCGCGAAAAATGCCTTCACTTAACGAGAAACCAAGTGCAAAATCGTCTAGATCTGCAGGGGTTGCCAGCATCACCACATGGGAAATGCCATTGTAAACCAATGCTATTGGCACTTCTTCGGCCACTTTATCTGTGACATCCGTCAAAACAGCGCCACGCCAACGCACCACGTTTACTTGAGTTGCAGTCGCGTTTACAGAAATCAGCGCTGCACTGTCAATATTAGACGAATCAGTTTCTATTAATGCAGCCTCAAAAGGCGATACATTTTTTATGGTTTCAGTCGCCAATTCAGTTCAATTACTTATAACGATTAAGCGGGCTGCTTAATCACTTTATTGGATTTTTTACCCGTAAAAGCAATCTGCGCTTCGCTGAAAGATTGATAGTCTTTTTGCCAATCCGATAACTGATGAACCCGATTGACTTGCACCGCCGTCACTTTAAATTCAGGGCAGTTGGTCGCCCAATCGCTATTATCAGTGGTAATCACGTTTGCGCCAGATTCAGGATGATGGAAAGTGGTGTAGATCACGCCCGGCTGCACACGCTCAGTCAATGTTGCGCGCAAAACGGTTTCGCCTGCACGGCTGGCAATACCAACCCAGTCACCTTCATTAACACCGCGGTCTTCGGCATCATGCGGATGAATTTCGACAATATCTTCTGCGTGCCAAGCATTGTTTTTGGTGCGACGTGTTTGTGCGCCCACATTGTATTGCGACAAAATACGTCCAGTAGTGAGAATTAATGGGTATTTTGCATTCACTTTTTCGGTTGTTGGTACATATTGGGTGATAAAGAATTTGCCTTTCCCACGCACAAATTCATCGACATGCATGGTGGGTGTGCCAGTTGGATTTGCATCGTCACAAGGCCATTGAATACTACCCAACTCATCTAATTTTTTAAAGCTAACACCTTTAAAAGTAGGCGTTAATGCCGCAATTTCATCCATAATTTCGCTGGCATGGTTGTAATTCATTTCATAACCCAAGGCTTTGGATAATTTGGCGGTAATTTCCCAATCTTCTAATCCGCGTTCACCATGCCCATTTTTTGGTGCCATCACACGGCGCACAGGTGAAATACGACGCTCTGCATTGGTAAAAGTACCACTTTTTTCTAAGAACGATGCACCTGGGAAAAACACATGCGCGTACATGGCAGTCTCATTCAAGAACAAGTCTTGCACTATCACACACTCCATACTTTCTAGCGCATGTGTTACATGCTGTGTATTTGGGTCAGACTGTGCAATATCTTCACCCACGCAATACAGAGCTTTAAATTTACCTTCACCCGCTAAATCCAACATATTGGGGATGCGCAAACCAGGGTCATTGCTTAACGGTCTGCCCCAAGCAGATTCAAACAACGCACGCGTTGCAACATCAGACACATGACGGTAGCCTGGATATTCATGCGGCATACTGCCCATATCACAAGAACCTTGTACGTTATTTTGACCACGTAATGGGTTAACACCTACGCCCTCACGACCAACATTACCTGTCGCCATAGCGAGATTGGCGATACCCATTACCATAGTTGAGCCTTGACTATGCTCAGTTACGCCTAAACCATAATAAATCGCACCATTGCCACCTGTTGCAAACAAACGTGCAGCATTTCGCACTAATTCTGCCTTAACACCTAGCGTGGCTTCTAAGGCTTCAGGTGAGTTTTCAGGTTTTGCCACAAAATCGCGCCATACTACAAACGAATCCCACTCACAACGCTCGCGTACAAAGTCCTCTTTTACTAAACCTTCTGTAACAATCACATGCGCCAAGGCTGAAATTAATGCCACATTTGTACCAGGGCGCAAGTTAAGGTGGTAATCCGCACGAACATGTGGGGAGTTTTCAACCAAATCAATCGCGCGTGGATCAGCAATAATTAATTTAGCTCCTTCGCGCAAGCGACGTTTCATTTGTGACGCAAACACAGGATGACCATCGGTTGGATTAGCGCCAATGATCATAATCACGTCTGATTGCATGACAGAATCAAACGTTTGCGTGCCAGCAGATTCACCCAATGTTTGCTTGAGTCCGTAGCCAGTCGGGCTGTGGCAAACGCGTGCGCAAGTATCTACGTTATTCGTACCAAATACGGCGCGCACCAATTTTTGCGTCACATATACTTCTTCATTGGTACAGCGGCTGGACGTAATACCACCCATCGCTTCTTTACCGTATTTCGCTTCAATACGTTTAATCTCGCTGGCAGCGTAGTTAATCGCTTCATTCCAGCTCACTACTTGCCATTCATCATGAATGGTTTTGCGTATCATTGGTGTCGTGATGCGGTCTTGATGGGTTGCATAACCCCAAGCGAATCTACCTTTAACGCATGAATGTCCATGATTCGCGCCGCCATCTTTATTTGGCGTCATGCGCACTACTTCTTCACCTTTCATTTCGGCGTCAAAGCTGCAACCTACTCCACAATATGCACAGGTTGTGGTGACTTTATGCTCTGGGGTACCCGCCTCGATTACGGTTTTTTCCATTAATGTTGCCGTTGGGCAAGCTTGCACGCATGCGCCGCAAGAAACGCACTCAGATTCTAAAAAGTCTTTATTGCCCGCTGAAACTTTACTGCCAAAACCGCGACCTTCAATGGTTAATGCAAAGGTACCTTGTGTTTCTTCGCAGGCACGCACACAACGGCTACAAACAATACATTTGCTCGGGTCAAACGTAAAATAAGGATTGGATTCATCTTTGGTCGACTTCAGGTGATTTTCACCATCATAGCCATAACGTACTTCGCGCAAACCAACAGCGCCTGCCATATCCTGCAATTCGCAATCACCATTTGCTGCACAAGTTAAGCAATCTAATGGGTGATCGGAAATATATAATTCCATCACGCCACGCCGTACATCGGCCAATTTATTGGTTTGCGTATGTACATTAATACCTTCGGCTACGGGCGTGGTGCAAGAGGCAGGATAACCGCGGCGACCTTCAATCTCGACCAAACATAACCTGCAAGAACCAAACGGTTCTAGCGAGTCCGTTGCGCATAATTTTGGCACTGTCACGCCAGTCAGCTGTGCCGCGTGCATGATAGATGTGCCTTCTGGCACAGTAATTTCTACACCGTCAATATTGAGCTTAACCAACTTTTCGCTTAATTTTTTTGGCGTGCCATAGTCTTTATCTGAATCGTATCGATTCACTGACGGCGTGTGTGGGTTATATTTAATGTCGTCCATGATATTCTCCAGCCGCTTTTAAGCGACTTTTGCTTTCTCTTGATTCTGTAATTGGTTATTTAGACCAAAGTCTCTGGGCTTAAAATCCTCAGCAAAATGATTTAGCGCACTCAGCACGGGATATGGTGTCATCCCGCCCAGTGCGCACAGTGAGCCATTTAACATGGTGTCACTTAAATCTCGCACCAACTGCATATTTTTACTGTGTTCCGTGCCGGCGATAATCTTATCGATCACCTCTACGCCGCGCACTGAGCCGATGCGACAAGGCGTACATTTGCCACAGCTTTCAATCGCGCAGAATTCAAACGCGTAGCGTGCCATTTTTGCCATATCGACTGTGTCATCAAACGCGACGATACCGCCGTGACCTAATACAGCCCATATTTTGCCAAACTCTTCATAATCAAGCGGTGTGTCAAACTGGCTTTCAGGCAAAAATGCACCAAGCGGCCCTCCAACTTGAACAGCACGGATTGGTCTACCAGTTGCAGAACCACCTCCAAAGCCGTATAACAATTCACGCAGTGTAGCGCCAAATGCCAACTCTACTAAACCGCCCTGTTTAATATTGCCTGCTAATTGAATCGGCAGAGTGCCGCGCGAACGCCCCATTCCGTAATCGGCATAGAACTGTGCGCCTTTGTCTAAAATGATAGGAATCGTCGCCAGTGAAATCACGTTATTCACCACAGTTGGCTTACCAAACAAACCTTCTATTGCTGGCAATGGTGGTTTAAAGCGCACCAAGCCACGTTTACCTTCCAGGCTTTCAAGCAGGCTGGTTTCTTCACCGCATACATAAGCACCCGCCGCGCGACGCACTTCTAGGTTAAAACTAAAATTGCTGCCGCAGATATTGGCACCTAAATAACCAGCTTTTTTTGCTTTATCAATCGCCTCATTCAATACTTTTAGTGCGTGTGGATATTCGCTACGCAGATAGATATAACCTTGCGTTGCGCCCACTGCGATACCCGCAATCGTCATGCCTTCAATCAGCACGAACGGGTCGTCTTCCATAATCATGCGGTCAGAATAGGTGCCAGAATCGCCTTCATCCGCATTACAAACGATATATTTCTGTTCACTTTTCGTATCTAAAACAGTTTTCCATTTGATGCCGGTAGGGAAAGCTGCGCCGCCACGGCCACGTAGGCCAGAATCGGTGACCGTTTTAACAATATCTGCACCTGATAATTTCAGTGCGTTTGCTAAGCCTTTATAGCCGTCATGAGCGAGATAATCCTCTAATGAAACAGGGTCAGTAATACCCACTCTGGCAAAAGTCAGGCGTTGTTGACTTTTGAGCCATGCTAATTCTTCAGTTAATCCTAAGTTAAGTGGATGCGCGATGGCTTCTGCGGAATTTGCATCCAGAAAATTAGCATCAAATAGAGCAGATACATCATTAGGCTGTACGGGCGCATAAGCCACACGCCCTTTTTCCGTTGCTACTTCTACAAATGGCTCTAGCCAAAATAAGCCGCGCGAACCATTACGAATGAGTTCAATTTCAATACCGCGTTTTTGGGCTTCGGCAACGATTGTTTTGGCGGTGCGATCTGCACCAAGCGATAACGCGCTTGAATCACGTGGAACGTATACTTTAATTGCACCAACTTTGGTTGCTTCAACGTTACTCATTATGAAGTAGCCCTCGCATCACTAATAAGCTCAGCCACTTTTTGACTGTTCATACGTCCATATACTTCATCATCCATCATCACCGCGGGCGAACAGGCGCAATTGCCCAAACAATATACCGGCTCTAGTGTAATGGCGCCATCAGTAGTCGTTTGATGATAATCAATTCCTAGCGAAGATTTAATATTTGCCTCGAGCTTTTCTGAGCCCATGGCCTGACAAGACTCTGCACGGCAAATCTGCAGGATATGCCGCCCAGCGGGATGTGTACGAAAATGATGATAGAACGTGACCACACCATGCACCTCTGCCACTGAGAGTGCCAATGCTTTTGAGATAGGCAAATAACATGCCTCTGGCACATAGCCAATACCATCTTGAATACTATGCAACATAGGCAATAAAGCTCCTGGCATGTCTTTATGCTGCGCAATTAAGACTTGTATTTTGTCTAATACCTCTGCGTCTAATGTTTCTGTTGATAATACGTTGGCCACACGAATCCTAACAATCCAATAGATTAACGTAATAATATACCTATTTGCAGGCATATTAAAGACGAGGCGAGCTATTCAATCATTCGATTTGGACACCGTGCTTTTTGCTAAATTCAAATCCTAATTACTGCGCTGAAACCAGTTGCAATTAATCAATAAGTTGGCCGATTATATTGCCGCTAAACACGCAATCAATTAAGACAAAAATACCCGAACATTACGTGGATAAACGTACACTTTATTACCTACTTCTACATCCAATTGTAAAAATCGCTCTCTGGTTAATTCCGATTCAATCACCTCAGATTGATCATCACGTTTTAATTCCAGCCTAACCAATGGGCCAATTGCATGAATATAGCTAATTACCGCCTCAAAAGCAGGCGCAGTACCATTTAGCTCTTTATGAATCTCGATATCATGTGGACGCACGTAAGCCAAACCTGCGCTGTGTTTAGTATCCTGATGCGCATCAATTTTTAGACCTACGCCGCCAATATTGGCTTCGCCTTCATGGATTTGACTATGAAACTGGTTAACATTGCCCAAAAATTGATAAACGAAAGGCGATACTGGATGATCGTAAACTTCTTGGGGTGAGCCGATTTGTTCAATTTGACCTTTATTAATCACCACAACGCGGTCAGAAACTTCTAATGCTTCTTCCTGATCATGCGTCACAAAAATACTGGTGATATGTAATTCATCGTGTAATCGACGTAGCCAACGGCGCAATTCTTTACGTACTTTCGCATCTAATGCGCCAAATGGTTCATCCAGCAATAATACTTTTGGCTCCACTGCTAGCGCACGCGCCAGAGCAATACGCTGACGCTGACCACCCGATAATTGTGGTGGATAACGATCAGCTAACCAATCCAGTTGAACAAGTTCTAATAACTCATGCACGCGCCTTTTAATTTCAGCGTCCGTTGGCCGTGTATCTTTTGGACGCACACGCAAACCAAAAGCGACATTTTCAAATACTGTCATATGGCGAAACAAGGCATAGTGTTGAAACACAAAACCCACCTCACGCTCACGCACTTGTCGTGCAGTCGCATCTGTTCCGTGAAAGTGAATGCTGCCTGAATCTGGCGTTTCTAAGCCCGCAATAATTCGTAGCAAAGTTGTTTTGCCGCAACCAGATGGCCCAAGCAATGCAACCAACTCGCCACTTGGTACATCAAGGCTTACATCATTCAGCGCACTAAAGTTGCCAAAGTTTTTACGAATGTTTTTAATCTCAATACTCATACTTAAATTCCAATTTAATAATTACTTGCATGAACAAACTAGTTAGGTCTTAATTCAATATTCACTCAAAATTCACATTAAGATTTTTCATCAATCTCTGCATTTCGTGCGACTTTCCACTCAATAAAACTCTTCAGCACTAAGGTCACCAGCGCCAATATAGCCAGCAATGAAGCAACTGCAAAGGCCGCTGCGTAGTTATACTCGTTGTATAAAATCTCAACGTGTAACGGCAGTGTATTAGTCATGCCGCGAATATGCCCAGAAACCACTGATACGGCACCAAACTCGCCCATAGCGCGTGCGTTGGTTAAAATAACGCCGTATAACAAACCCCATTTAACATTCGGCAAAGTAATGCGCCATAAAATTTGCCAACCGGAAGCGCCCAACACCAAACCTGCCTCTTCCTCATCTTTACCTTGTGCTTGCATTAAAGGAATTAGCTCACGTGCAATAAAAGGGAAAGTCACGAAAATGGTAGCCAAAACAATACCTGGTATGGCGAAAATCACTTTGACGTCGTGATCCATCAAAGTTGGACCTACCCAGCCTTGTAGGCCGAAAATCAATACATAGATTAAGCCTGCGATCACTGGCGAAACCGCAAACGGCAGATCGATTAAGGTAATGAGTATACTTTTGCCACGAAATTCAAATTTAGCAATTGCCCACGCAGCCGCAACACCAAATACCAAATTTAATGGCACCGCAATCGCTGCTGCAATCAAGGTTAACTTAATTGAAGAAAGCGCATCAGGATCGACCAGCGCCGTAATATAGGTGTCGAAACCTTTGCGCAAAGCTTCTGTAAAAACCGCAGCTAATGGCACGATTAAAAATAAGCCTAAAAAAAACAATACAATCGTAATCAGCGTCCAGCGTACCCATACTGGCTCGGATGTCGCCCGACTGCGGGCAACTTTGTTTTGATAATTGCTGTACTGAGATGTTTGTGTCGTCAGCAGCGAAGTGGATGTGGACATGACTTATTCCTAATTTATTCTTAATATAATGTGTAGCTTCGGTTGATTAATTGGAACTGGCGCGCCTACTCACCCACCACTGCAAACCATTAATCGCAAATAGCAATAAAAATGAAATCACCAACATCACCACCGCAATGGCCGTGGCACTTGCATACTCGTATTGTTCAAGCTTGGTAATAATAATCAACGGTGTGATTTCAGACACAAATGGTACGTTGCCTGCAATAAAAATCACCGAGCCATATTCACCAATCGCCCTTGCAAAAGCCAAAGCAAAGCCGGTTAATAACGCCGGCCAAATTGCAGGAAAAATAATTTTTGAGAACGTTTGCCAACGATTTGCCCCCAAACTGGCCGCTGCTTCTTCCGTTTCCGCTTCTAAATCTTCTAATACGGGCTGCACGGTACGCACCACAAAAGGCAAGCCAATAAAGGTAAGCGCAACGATTACGCCGATTGGCGTAAACGCCACTTTAATGCCCAGTGGCTCTAACCACTGACCAATCCAGCCATTGCCTGCGTATACAGCGGTTAAGGCAATGCCGGCCACTGCGGTTGGCAACGCGAAAGGTAAATCTACCAGTGCATCAATAATTTTTTTGCCTGGAAAAGTGTAACGCACCAATACCCAAGCGGTAAGTAAACCAAATACTGCATTTATTAACGCACCTAATAATGAAGCGCCAAAAGTAAGCTGATAAGAAGCCACCACCCTAGGTGCGCTAACAACAGCCCAAAACTCACTCAAACTTAAATCAGTGGTTTTAATGAATGCAGCTGAAAGTGGGATAAGCACAATCAGGCTGAGATAAAATATAGTAAATCCTAGCGATAAATTAAAGCCCGGAAGTACGTTTTTTTGTTTTGCCATATATAAATCAATCCAACTTTTACATTAAGTAACTTACGTTAGGTAGCCAAGGTTATTTAGCTTCAGGGTTACGCAGTTTCAGGTTTAAGCAATTGCAAGCTTATTAACCGAAGGTTTAAACAGATCAGTCTTTTGCAACTCTTTCGCAGCCACGGCTTTACCAAGAAAATCGCCTTGTAACAATGTTGCGCCACTTTCTACCGCAATATTCAACTGTGATTGCGTTTCAACACCAGTAACCACGGCGCGCGCCCCAAGTGCTTTTATACCATCAATCAGGCTTGGCAACACTTTATACAAATTGTCATTGGTCTCTGCTTGCTGAATTAAGCTGGTATCAAATTTAACAAAGTCTGGCGCTAGTTTCCATAAGCGATCAATATGCGAATGTGCGTTGCCAAAATGATCAATGGCTATGTGATAGCCTCGATCACGATAATTATTAATCGCCTCAATCAATTGCTTATCTTGGGTCACTAAGCCTTCATCAATCTGAATAACAACCCGTTCAGTTGGCACCGAATTGGCATGTAAGATACGCTCAAATACTTTGCCGTGTGCATTCACTGAAATTAATAGATTGGGATGTACCGCCAAAAACAACAAACCGTTTTCGGCATAAACTTGTCTAAAATTCAGCACATGCAAAGCACGGCTTACACGGTCAAACTGTACCAACTTTCCTGACTGCTCGGCATAACTGTAAGCAAACTCTGATGTACTAGGCAATTCGCCGCCAAGTGATGGCTTTAACAGCGCCTCATGCCCAAACAAATCTCCCGCCACACGGTCATAAATCGGCTGAAATGCACTGTTCAATTGTACGCCCAAGAATGTGCTATTGAATTCACCCGTTGACTGTTCAGCCAAACCATACTCATCTAAATCTAAAAACAATGATTCCTTTAGTTGTAACCTAAGCTGCTCTACATGTGCAGCAGCGATTTTTATTTCTGCCATTTTTTATATTCCTTTTTACTCTTAGCTATTTCTTACTCGTCTTACTGTTAATCATTATCTGGCGTAAATCGCATCAAAAGTGCCACCATCTGCAAAGTGCGTTTTCTGCGCTTTTGTCCAACCACCAAATACATCATCTACACTGAATAAATCAATCGGTTTAAAATCTGCCTTATGCTTTGCCGCCACTGAAGCCAGGCTTGGCCTTATGTAATGCTTGGCGGCAATCTCTTGTCCAGCTTCAGAATAGTGAAAGTCGGCATAAGCTTGTGCAAGGGCACGGGTTTTGTGTTTATCCACATATCTATCGACTACTGCGATTGGATTCTCGGCCAAAATACTAGAAGTCGGATAAACCACATCAAACTTATTGCCCAATTCTTTATTAATTAAATTCACTTCATTTTCAAACGTCAGCAATACATCACCAATGTCGCGTTGTGCAAAAGTAGTGGTTGCGCCGCGGCCGCCTGTATCTAAAACCGGTACATTTTTAAAGAGTTTTCCCACAAAATCTTTTGCCTGCGCATCACTGCCACCCTTTTTAAGCACATAGCCCCAAGCCGCTAAGTAACTGTACTTACCGTTGCCTGAAGTTTTAGGATTAGGAATCACAACCGCGGTGCCAGGCTTAATTAAATCATCCCAATCCTTGATTTGCTTTGGGTTACCTTGGCGCACCAAGAACACGATAGTTGAAGAAGTCGGCGAACTGCCATGTGGCAAACGTTTTTGCCAATCTTTGGGAATTAACTTAGCCCTATCATACAAAACATCAATATCAGGCGCTTGATTCATACTGATAATATCGGCTTCAAGACCATCTGCAACCGAACGTGCTTGCTTGCTAGATCCACCGTGCGATTGATTGATCGTCACGGTTTCACCAGTTTTTTGTTTCCAAAATTTAATGAAGGCAGGATTTAAGTCTTTATAAAACTCACGCGTGACATCATAGGACACATTCAGCAAGCTACTATCTGCTAGCACATTTGTCGATAAAAGCACGCCTGCTGAAATCAGCGCGCCTACTAAACTTTGTTTGAACACAGCTTTTTTTAACATGCTAATTGCCTTTGATAGGTAAATTTGAATACACGCACTTTACGCAATAGTTTAAATAATGTAAAAGAATAATAAATGATATATTTATAATTAAATGTTATATAAAAATGCACGGAAATAAGCGATTAAAGGACTTGCGGCGAATCTTTTATGTAGTGTATATTTAACGCATTCTTAATGAATAAGAACCAAAAAAATTGTAAACAAATAAATACCCTGCAGCTATAAAAAAATTACAGTGTTAGCGTGTGCTGACCGGACAACCGGAAGCCAGCGAGTCGAATAGACCGCTGGCTTTTTTGTTTTTTAACGATAGATTGAGGTTAACCCTGCAAATTATTTTGATCATTAACTCTCTATAAATTAAGTAACCATGAAAAATAATCCCGTTAAATATCAAGTAGATAAGCCTTTATTAGGCAGCAACGACTTAGGTATAAGTGAAGTGGTGACGGCACTACGTGATTTAAGACTGTCTTCACTTGAGCATCGAAAAAGACGCGATAAACCGCCAAAATTGCCATCACGCAAATCACTGCAAGCCATTGTGGAAGGATTAGGTGCGGCATTGTTTCCAAATCGCTTAGGCATGCCTGATTTGAAAGACGAAAGCCTAGATTATTTTGTCGGCCATACACTAGATGTGGTTTTGCGCGATTTAGTGACGCAGGTAGTACTTGAGTTGAATTTTGCGGCAGACACGCTCAATGAGTTAGAAACAAACGTTAAAAAACCTGAAGAATTGACCGCTAAAACACCAATAGAAACTGTACGGGAATTCGCTAAACAATTGCCACCCATTCGTCTACTGCTAGACACCGACATCAAGGCGGCGTTTGAAGGTGACCCAGCCGCTAGAAGCGTAGACGAGGTCTTGGTGTGCTATCCAGGCATATTGGCAATTATGCATTATCGCCTCGCCAACGTATTGCATCGATTAGGGCTACCACTGATTGCACGCATGATTTCTGAAATTGCCCACTCAGAAACCGGTATTGATATTCACCCAGGCGCGCAAATTGATGAGAGTTTCTTTATCGATCATGGAACTGGTGTAGTGATTGGCGAAACGACGATTATCGGTAAACACGTGCGTATTTATCAGGCAGTAACGCTTGGCGCAAAAAGATTTCCAACTGATGAAGATGGCAATTTATTAAAAGGTCATGCGCGTCATCCGATTGTAGAAGATGACGTGGTGATTTATGCCGGGGCCACGGTTTTAGGACGCATAACGATTGGGCAAGGCTCATCTATTGGCGGCAATGTTTGGCTCACACGTAGCGTGCCTGCCAATAGCAACATTACACAAGCGCAAATGCTGGCAAGCCCCTTAGCTGTTCCAGCCACACCAAACAAAAGCAATTCAATTAACACCCAAGAAACTTCACAAACACATTAGCCCATATTATTAGGAGATTTAAATGGCAGAACAACATATTCAAACCGCATTAGGCGACGTAGCAGCACGGACGCTTGCCAATGCAACCAAAACGGTACCGATGCTCAGTACCATTTCACCGCGTTGGTTAGTGCATTTATTACAATGGGTACCAGTCGAGGCCGGTATTTATCGTGTCAATCAGGCAAAAGATCCAAACGCGATTGAAGTGGATTGCTCGGCAAAAGACGAACGTGAACTACCTGCGACTTTTGTGGATTATGAAGAATGGGGCCGTGAATATGTATTAAATGCGGTCAATACAGTCGTGGACGTGCACACCCGCGTTTCAGATCTATACAGCAGTCCGCATAATCAAATTAAAGAACAATTACGTCTAACAATTGAAACGGTTAAAGAACGCCAAGAAAGTGAATTAATCAATAATGCCGAATATGGCTTGCTGAATAATGTTGCTGCTTCACAACGCGTTAAATCCCGCACAGGCGCACCAACACCAGATGATTTTGACGAACTACTGTCCAAAGTATGGAAAGAGCCAGCATTCTTTTTAGCGCACCCACAAGCAATTGCTGCTTTTGGACGCGAATGCACGCGTCGTGGCGTACCACCACCAACCATCTCCTTATTTGGTTCACAATTTATCACATGGCGCGGCGTGCCGATTATCCCTTGCGATAAACTTAAGGTGACAAAAGGCAAAACGAATATCTTATTGTTACGCACGGGCGAAAGTCGTCAAGGCGTGGTTGGTTTATATCAGCCAAACTTGCCAGGACAACAAACCATGGGCTTGTCAGTGCGTTTTATGGGCATTAACCATAAAGCCATCGCATCCTATTTGGTTTCGCTTTATTGCTCAATAGCCGTATTAACCAATGATGCAATCGCCGTGCTTGAGAATGTCGATGTAGGCAACTACTATGACTACAAATAGTGGCTTAGACTTATCTGTAGTGCATGATTTATCAGCCTTCGAGCCAGAAGCTATTCTGGCCACTTTACCCGGGGAACATCCACGTATGGCAGCAGGTTTGGCAATAGGCCGTGGCGCAAGCCAAACTGGGCATCTGGATGTTGCAGAGCTGTCTCGCATTGCCAGTGAATTATATGCAGAAGGTTTTCCTGCTGGCGCGTTTGGCAATAATGCAGAGAAAATTCCTTCTACCGCATCGTTATCTGATGCACGCGAACCGATTGCATTAGGCCAATCAACATCTGTGACTGATATTCACCTGCCGACTTTTGCTTCTGCCTTTACATCAGCAGAAAGCAAAGGCTTAGCTGATTTAAGCGCTACGCAATTGCAGTATTTCTCAGGCTTTGAAAATCAAATAGAACTTGGTGAATTGCTTGGCGGAGTGGAAATTCCGCAACAGGCCCAGCTTAACAGCCTGTTCGCTAATACTGGCACTAAGCCTGCCACAACAGATTTAGGCGCTGTTAATTCGGGTTTTAGCAATAAAATTGCGCCGGATAATGGCTATTATTTCTTACAAGATTTGCCAGTCTTTACACAAAACGCTAACTTACCGTTGGCGCAATCAGCACATCCGCCATTCGACGCTAATCTAGTGCGCAAGGACTTTCCAATTCTGCGCGAGCTTGTAAATGGACGTCCGCTAATATGGTTTGATAACGCTGCAACCACACAAAAACCGCAGGTGGTGATTGATAGAATTGCCTACTTTTATGCGCATGAAAATTCTAATATTCATCGTGCCGCGCATGAGCTGGCTGCCCGTGCTACTGATGCTTACGAAGAGGCGCGTGAAAGCGTACGTAGATTCATTAATGCGCCATCAGTGGACAATATCGTTTTTGTGCGTGGTACGACTGAAGCGATTAATCTAGTCGCTAAATCGTGGGGCAAAAAGTATTTAAGTGAAGGTGACGAGATTGTGATTTCACATCTTGAACACCATGCCAATATTGTGCCTTGGCAGCAGCTTTGCCAAGAAACTGGCGCTAAGTTAAAAGTTGCGCCTGTAGATAACTCTGGCCAGATATTGCTGGATGAATATCAAAAACTGCTCACGCCAAAAGTAAAGTTAGTGTCATTTACGCAGGTTTCAAACGCGTTAGGCACAGTCACACCAGCGGCTGAGATGATACAGATGGCGCATCGTGCAGGCGCTAAAGTATTGTTGGATGGCGCGCAATCTGTATCGCATATGCGCACGGATGTGCAAGGCTTGGATGCAGATTTCTTTGTGTTCTCAGGGCATAAAGTATTTGGTCCAACTGGCATTGGTGCGCTTTATGGCAAGGCAGACGTGCTTAAAGATATGCCAGCTTGGCAAGGTGGTGGCAATATGATTCAGGATGTCTCCTTTGACAAAACCGTCTATCACGAAGCGCCAGCTAAGTTTGAAGCAGGCACTGGCAACATCGCTGATGCAGTAGGTCTAGGTGCTGCGCTTGAATACGTTGAGCGCATTGGCATTGATAACATTGCGCGTTATGAACATGAACTATTGGTATATGCGACTACGGCGCTTAACAAAGTGCCAGGCCTGCATTTAATTGGTACCGCGCAAGATAAAGCCAGTGTGTTGTCATTTACACTTGATGGCTACAAGAGTGAAGAAGTCGGTTCTGCGCTGAATCAAGAAGGTATCGCCGTGCGCTCTGGCCATCATTGCGCGCAGCCTATTTTGCGTCGCTTTGGTGTTGAAACGACTGTAAGGCCTTCTCTTGCTTTCTACAATACTTACGCTGAAATTGATGTATTGGTGAATGCTTTGTTGCGCTTAAGTTCTCACAAAACTCCTCAAGGCTTATAAAAATTAGTCAAAAAAAACCGGTTAACCTTTTTAAAGGGTTAACCGGAATGAGGAGAAGTCTTTATAAATTAGTTTAAATAAGTATATTAAAGTACGTATTAATTTACTTAGATGCAGCTTCAACTGGCAATGATTTTTTACTAAAGTACCAATCCACCGTTTCATAACCCTCAGATGCACGTGACTCAGCGTCTTTTTGCGTAGCAGGTGCTGGCACAATAACCTTGTCACCTTTTTGCCAGCCTTCTGGTGTGGCTACTTTATATTTATCTGCAACTTGTAACGCTTCAACGACACGCAAAATCTCTTCAACAGAGCGACCTGTCGTCAACGGATAGTAAACAAAAGCGCGTATCAATCCTTTGTCATCAATAACAAACACCGCGCGCACTGTGGCGGTTTGCGATTCACCTGGATGAATCAATCCAAATTTAGCCGCAACATGGCCTGCACGATCATCTATTACGGGGAATGGAATGCTGACGCCAAAGTTTTGTTTAATATTGGCAATCCAAGCCAAATGACTAAAATTGCTGTCTTCAGAAATGCCCAGTAATTGCGTGTTAAGTTTGGCAAAATCATCCGCGTGTTTGGCAAAGCCAATAAATTCGGTGGTACAAACTGGTGTGAAATCTGCCGGATGTGCGAATAAAACCACCCATTGTTTACCAATATAATCAGAAAGCTTGATAAGACCTTGTGTTGAGTTAGCCTCAAAATCTGGCGCCTGCTCATTGATTCTTGGAATACGCGGTAATGATTCCGCAGTATGATTGAATGGCGTGTTGCTCATGATTTGACCTTACTAAAATTTAAACTGAATTAGTGATAGTTAGTTGTACTTAATGCGCTGGATTCAATGTTCAGCAATCTGTTATGCAAAGCGGCAGAGCCATTAGGCGTATAAATTACTTTAATGCCGCGCTTCATCGCATTCTTTTTTACTTTATGAGTAATTGAATGACTAATCCAATTTGTGATGAGCACAATAAACTTCGTGTCATGCGGAATGACTTTATTGCTATCGCCAACTTTACGGCCAGACCAATGATTGATTTCTGTAATACCGTGATTGGCTAATACTTGTTTGATGCCATCGATCTGGTCACCACCTACTATTAAAGCGGATTGCTTTAAATTTGAACCGTCTGCTGAACTCATGATAAGAGTCTCCTTAAGTATTGCAGAACCAGATTTTGTCTGGCTCTGCAGATTTAAAACCGAATAACTAAAATTACAACTTTCTATTTTTGATAGATTTTGTCAAAAGTACCGCCATCAGAAAAGTGCTCTTTCTGTGCTTTTGCCCAACCACCAAACTCTGCATCAATCGTCACCAATTTAATTTTTGGAAACTGACTTTCATATTTCTTAGCCACTGATTCCAAAGTAGGTCGGTAGTAATTTTTAGCCGCGATTTCCTGGCCTTCTTCTGTGTATAAATACTCTAAATAAGCTTTAGCGACTTTCTCAGTGCCATGCTTTTTAGCAAACTTATCCACAACCGTCACTGGCGGTTCAGCCAAAATTGATAGTGATGGAATAACAACTTCAAACTTGCCTACGCCCAATTCTTTTTGCGCTAAGAATGCTTCATTTTCCCAAGCCAACAACACATCACCAATACCGCGTTCTACAAAAGTAGTGGTTGAGCCACGCGCGCCAGTATCTAGCACTGGTACGTTTTTCAATAACTTACCGACGAACTCTTTGGTTTTCGCTTCATCGTTGCCATATTTTTTCTGGGCGAATGCCCAAGCTGCCAAATAATTCCAGCGCGCACCACCTGAAGTTTTAGGGTTTGGTGTAATCACAGAAACACCTGGTTTGACTAAATCATCCCAATCTTTAATACCCTTTGGATTACCTTTACGTACCAGCAACACAATGGTTGAGGTATAAGGCGAACTGTTATGTGGCAAACGTTTTTGCCAATCTTTAGGGATTAACTTGCCTTTTTCAGCAAGCTGGTCAATGTCATACGCCAGCGCCAATGTCGCCACGTCTGCATCTAAGCCGTCAATAATCGCACGCGCTTGTTTGCCAGAACCGCCATGAGAAGCTTTAACCGTGACTTTATCGCCAGTTTTTTCTAACCAATGCTTGCTGAATGCTGCATTGAAATCCTGGTAAAGCTCACGTGTTGGGTCGTAAGATACGTTCAGCAAATTAATATCTGCCGCCCAGCTAGTTAGCGGCACAAATAGCGCGCTAATCAGCAAGGTTCTCTTTAATAGTTTGAATGTTTGCATTTGTTGTTTCTCTCTAATTTCTAAGGATTAAAAGCCTAATAAAGTTAATTCTGTGTAGAAAAAGTTGGATGAGTCTGCACGTGTAGCGTCGTTGTTGTTAGCCGGTAACTTAACGGCATTTTTTACAAAGTCGCCTGCCCAGAAGTGTGCGTAACCAATGTTAAGTGATGCATATTGGTTGATTGGAAAGCGAACACGTACATCAATCTCTTTACCCAAATCGTTGCCACTATTACCTGTTCTATCCCGTAAGTTAGAACCTGCCTGCCAGCGATCTGATGCGTCATCTAAACGGTACCAGCTAAAGCTTGTGTCCACTTTAACGTTTTCCAAGAAAGCTACTTTCGGCTCAAATTCCAAGTGTAGTTTTGGTGTTCTGATGTTTTCCATCTGAATATAGTCGTTGTTTGACCAAGGACGTGCGAAGCCGAATAAACGCTCAAAACGCTGGCTATCAGTACGGTCTGTTCCAGTCGCAGGCGTGCTATCACCAGTAGCGACACCATAGTAAGCACTGACTCTAGGTTTCCAAGAACTCTTAAAGGTGTAACCCAGCTCTGCGCCATAAGAATAGGCATCGTGGTCTACATTGATTTTACCCAGTGCATTACTTAAGAAACGGTCTTGATTACCCCATTGTTTGGCATAGCTTGTGTCATAGTCCCAACCAGAATTAAATGCACCATAGGCACGTAAGCCTGCGGTATGTATTTCACGATCGATTTGCACTGCGCTAAGCGCTGCGCCTGTTAGCTCTCTACCATTGGAATCATATTTGACCCTGTCTCCGTCTTGCTTCAGCAAGAAGTAATATGGTTGCAAAGTGACATACTCAGACCAACCTCGCCAGTCACCAATCACGCCATAGAAATCTTGTGAGTGATCAACTTCATCTAATCGTGTGGTGAAACGCTGTACTGGTTTTACGGCAAAAGCTTCTAACTGCCAGTCATTCTTTTTCTCACCAATGTTTGCGCGTACGCCTTGGAACGAGTTGGTGGTGTTGCGCCATTCATTACGTGCGATCAAGCGTCGATCTAAAGATTCCCATGCTAAGCGACCTGCTTTTACCCAGAATGGACGATTGTTACCCAAGTCATCTTTACCGAAAGGCGTCTCTTTAAAATACAACTCTGCATAACCTTGTACCACATCAGACTGGTCAACATCACGTGTATCAAACTCACGCGTGTAATCACTGTGATTACGGCGTGAATCTTGCACTTCAATTGCCAAACGCAATGGATCTAAAATTTCTTTGATGCCAAGGTAAGCACGTGTACGCAATAAAAATGGCTGATCAACATTTTCAGCGTTACGACGGTAGTCGTTATCACGTATTTCATAACGTGCACGATGCTCAAGACCTATATCAAGCCAGTCCACATCGGCAAAAGCATCGTAATCTTTTAACCATGTTTTGTTAGCTTGTTTAACGTAACGCGGCGGCTCAGATTCTTTTTGCGTACCATAACTTTTGCGTTCTACGTAATAACCGTTTTGTGCCACAGCTGCCGCTTTAGCAGCAGCTTTTGCTTCCGCATCAATTTCTTTTAAGCGAGCTGCAACTTTTTCTTGCTGATCTTTTTCATCCTGTGTGTATTCTTGTGCAGGCGCATTCAACTCAGCCTCTGCTGCATAAACAAAACCGCTAGTCAGAAACAGGCTGCTGGCTATCAATGGATAAGCCAATTTTTTCTTATTAAATAACTTATTATGTTTTTTCACTTTTTTCCCTTATATCTTAAGAATTGATGCAATTGCACGCTGGCTGTCCAAAACAATTTCACCATTTAAATTTTTGTCGCTTCCCTGTTAATAATGCAAGGCAGTAGACAATTCTCTTTTTTGCTTATCTGATTTTTCATGCGTAATTCTAGTTTTTTCCCGCTTTTCAATTTGAGTTACACGGCCCTCATGTACAGTGATTTCTATAGAACCGAAGCCTGTTTCCTGCTGCACCGATGTCACTGCACGCAAAACGGCTTGCAACACCTCATCGTCTGTATCTAGTAATTTATGTTTAATTTGGCTCATATATATGTCAATGTTTTTTACAGAATGTGTGCACTTTAGCAAAACACTTAAATAAGTAAAAAGAATTTGTAATTATATTTAAATAACTTTTAATTATATAAAAACGCTATAGGCTGAATTCAAAAAAATAGTTTTAACACTGATTTTATTGTGTAGTGACGCTATAAGACTTAGAATTGAGCGATGCACCATAACTCAAAATTAATAGATCAATTTGGTCGAACTGTCGATTACATTCGACTATCGATCACTGATCGTTGTGATTTCCGCTGCGTATATTGCATGTCTGAAGACATGACTTTTTTACCGCGTGATGAGGTATTAAGCCTTGAAGAATGCGCGCGACTGGTCAAGGTTTTTGTGAGCTTAGGTGTTAGCAAAGTGCGCATTACTGGTGGCGAACCGCTGGTACGTAAAAATGCATTATGGCTATTTGAAGAAGTTGGCCAATTGCAAGGCTTGAAAGAGTTAGTGCTTACTACCAATGGAAGCCAATTGGAAAAACAAGCTGTCGCGCTTAAAAATTCTGGTGTCAAACGCATCAATATTTCAGTGGATAGCTTAAAACCCGAGCGATTTAAAAAAATCACCCGTACAGGTGATTTGGACAAAGTGTTAAATGGCATACAAGCCAGCATTGATGCAGGCTTTGAAGGCATCAAATTAAACACAGTTTTAATGCGCGGCAGCAACGATGATGAAGCAGTCGATTTAGTCCAGTTCGCCATTGATAAAAAAATCGACATCAGCTTTATTGAGGAAATGCCGCTGGGCGAAGTTGACCATACCCGCGACTCCACATTTGTGAGCAACATCGACACGCTTAAACTGTTGCAAAGTAAGTATTTACTCACACCCAGCTTAGAAACCACTGGCGGCCCAGCACGTTACTGGCGCGTAGCCAATACAGCTACAAAAATCGGCTTTATTTCGCCGCATTCACACAACTTCTGCGAGTCTTGCAATCGTGTACGCATCACATGCAAAGGCGAACTGTATTTGTGTTTGGGGCAAGAAGACAAAGTCGAGCTAATGCCACTTTTACGTGAGTTTCCCAATGATGACGCGCCATTGATTGCCGCCATTCTAGGCAGTATGACAATTAAACCCAAAGGTCATGACTTTGATTTAAAGCGCGCACAACCAGCCGTGATAAGGTTTATGTCGCATACGGGTGGTTAATCTTATGTTGGGAGTACTTATGAAACGTATTAAACAAGAACATAACACTGGATGTGGAATAGCTTGTGTCGCAATGCTTAGCGAAATGACATATTCAAAAGCAATGCAAAAAGCTAGAAAGAAATTTTCTTGGGAAAGTACCAAACGAAGCTTTTATACAGACTCTTCTCAATTAAAAGAATTGCTTGATGAGCTTAAGGTAAATACAGATAGATATCGGTTAGTACGTAATTGGTCATCACTTCCAGACACTGCAATCATCGCTATAAATTACAGAGAAAAATCGAATAATTGGCATTGGGTTGTGTTCAAAAGAGAAAATGACATTGAATATGTACTCGACCCACTTTCGAAACGAGATCTTAGAAAAGACTTTAGTCGGATGCGCTTACATGGATGTATTCCCGTAAATATTTGATTTATGCTTAATAATTTTGTGTCAGCAATTGTTATCTCTGGCGGCCGCGCTACTCGCATGGGCGGAGTTGATAAGGGTTTAATAAAACTACAAAATCAACCATTGATCCAACATGTGATTAAGCGCTTAACGCCTCAAGTAGACGAAGTTTTAATTAACGCTAATCGCGAAATATCTCAATATCAGGCTTTTGCTTATCCCGTTTTACAAGATATACATGCCGATTTTATTGGGCCTTTGGCTGGTTTTAGTTTGGGTTTGCAGTATGCTAAATACGGTCATTTATTAACCGTGCCTTGCGATTCACCTTTATTACCGCTGGATTTAGCCCAACGGTTATTGACGCATCTAACCGAAAAAAATGCGGATATCGCCGTTGCAAGCAGCGATGGCAATGCGTATCCTGTTTTTAGTTTATGCAAGAAAACTGTATTGCCATCACTCAATCAATATTTAGCACTTGGCGAGCGCCGCGTAAGTGCTTGGCAAAAAAGTCTCAGATATATTGAGGTTGATTTTAGTGACCATTCAGACGCGTTTATTAATCTGAATACAGCTGATGATTTGGCGGCGCTTGAATCCAAGTTAAAACAATCATCGCAATTAAAATCTGACCATGCATAAAACAATACCAGTATTGGGCATCGTCGCTAGCGGTAGCAATGCCGGCAAAACCACCTTGATTACCCAATTGATTCCTGAGTTGGCCAAACGCAATATCCGCGTTTCTGTGATTAAACATGCGCACCATGCATTTGACATTGATCATGTTGGCAAAGATAGTTATAAAATTCGTGAAGCTGGTGCAGTACAAACGCTGATTGCAAGCCGTAAGCGCTGGGCATTGATGACGGAAATGCATCGTTTGCCAGAGGTGCCTAATGAAGCAAATTTAGCAGAATTAATCATGCAAATTAATCCAGATTATGCAGACTTAATTTTGGTAGAGGGCTTTAAGCAGGCAATAATTGATCAAAAACCTATCCCAAAAATTGAAGTTTACCGACCTAGCCTTGATTTACCGCTGCTTGCTGCCACAGATAGCAGTATTATTGCGGTTGCCAGCGACGCTGTTTTGGCTCTCAATATTCCCATACTCAATTTAAACGATATTCAACAAATCGCAGACTTTATTGTCTTAACCGTAATTCAAACTCACTCTAGTAACGAATCAATCAATGACTAAAACCACGCTTAAGCAAATTATTTCTGATCCTTCTTGCATGGACGATTACGACCCAAACGCTATGTCGGTCACACAGGCTAGAGCTTTTATTCAGCAGTTTTTAACGCCAGTAACCGGAACTGAAACATCACTTGTGATGAATGGCCTGGGGCGCGTGCTGGCAACCGATATTGTGTCGCCCAGCAATGTGCCAAACCACAACAATTCAGCGATGGATGGCTTTGCATTTAAGTTTACTGATGTTGATAAAACCTTAACAATCATTGGTACTGCATTTGCAGGCAGGCCATTTGAGCCGCAAATTAACGCTGGCGAATGCGTCAAAATCATGACTGGCGCAGTGATACCCAAAGGCGCCGATACAGTTGTCATGCAAGAACGCATTAACCAAAATGACAACCGCATTACGCTATTGGATACACTTTCAATTAAACAAGGTGCAAATATACGACTAGCGGGTGAAGATTTGCAGATAGGCCAAACCGTTCTGGCAAAACGCCACACGCTGCGGCCAGCGGATTTGGGTTTAATCGCTTCCCTTGGCATTGGTGAAGTGAGCGTGTACCGTCCGTTAAAAGTTGCATTTTTTAGCACAGGCGATGAGTTAATCAGTGTCGGCAAACCATTACAAACAGGCCAGATTTACGATAGCAATCGTTATACACTTTTCGGTATGTTAACTAGGCTGGGTGTCGTTATCAATGATTTAGGCGTGGTGCCGGATAATCCAGATTTATTAGAAGCAACGTTGTTAAAAGCCACCAATGAAAATGATGTGGTCATTACCAGCGGTGGTGTTTCAGTGGGTGAAGCGGACTATATGAAAGCCCTACTCACCAAACACGGTCAAGTATTATTTTGGAAAATCAATATGAAACCAGGGCGGCCACTCGCCTATGGGAAAATAGGCGCAGCCCACTATTTTGGGCTGCCCGGCAACCCTGTTTCTGCTATGGTGACGTTTTATCAATTTGTACGCGAAGCTTTGATTACATTAATGGGCAGCACACCCAAGCCGTTACCGATGTTTAAAGTGGAGTGCACGGAACCTATTAAAAAAGCCACTGGACGCACGGAATTTCAACGCGGGATTTTATATTTATTAGAAGATGGTAGCTGGAAAGTGAAGCCTTTGCCTAATCAAGGTTCAGGCGTATTAAGCAGCATGAGCGCCGCAAATTGCTTCATTGTGTTAGATGAGACCGTTGGCAATTGCAATAGTGGCGAAATGCTTCAAGTGCAATTATTAGAGGGATTAATTTAACATAACTAATGATAATTGGTTTATTTCAACCAAAATCTGCTATTATCAATTCAATTAAAGCTATAGTATAATCAAAGGCTTAGCTTAATATTTTTCCTAATTTATCGCACTTTGGACTTCTCTATCAAAAAATCCAACATTAATGAGAGCACGCTTATTTGGGCGATTGTCTGCTCCATTTTACTGCATGCTTTGCTAGCGATTACATTACCAAATTTTAAGATTGATTTATCAAAAGAAAAACCTATTCAGTTAGAAGTTGAGATACAAAAACCTGTAGAACCAGAACCTGTTGCAGTGATTCAACCTGCACAACCGATTGAACAACCAAAGCCAGAAGTTAAAAAACCTGAACCGATTAAAAAAATTATTGAGCCAAAACCAATCACCAAAACGGTAGAGGCGCCAAGCCCTGTTACTGAAGTAGAGCAAGTCGCGCCATCGGTAGAAGCACAGCCCGCTCCCAATGTCATTGCAGTACCGCCTAAAGCGGATAGCTCACCAGTTGCTGTTATCGCACCGCCAGTTACAGAAGTGATTAAAGCACCAGAACGCAGTCCGGCTGAAGTGGATAATGCCTTGGGTGAGTACGGCAACTTGCTGGGCCGCACAATCGCTAAACACAAACAATATCCACGAATAGCACAAACACGCGGTTGGCAAGGCGATGTTTTGCTCGATTTGAAACTGGATGGCAATGGCAAAGTGCTATCGGCAACTGTCCGCCAAGGCAGTGGTTACGAAGTACTAGATAAGCAAGCACTTGAAA
This sequence comes from Pseudomonadota bacterium, assembly GCA_040387515.1. Classification (GTDB taxonomy): domain Bacteria; phylum Pseudomonadota; class Gammaproteobacteria; order Burkholderiales; family Methylophilaceae; genus Methylotenera_A. Next base: position 9,045 of record JAZKDP010000025.1, on the reverse strand, counting down.
TGGTGCGTAAAGCATCACCTTTCCCCGCACCACCCGAAGCACTTAGAAACCGTACATTTAATATTACGGTACCGGTTTCATTTAAACTCGAATAGTGTCAACTAAGCCACTCCTAGGCAGCCATGCGCACCACTAAATCGCTACGTGATTTACTATTAGTACATGAGCTTATTTTTATTGCGCTCATTCTGCTTGCTTTTGCCAGCGGGCTTTACGGCATTCACATCTGGGATAAAGCCTCAAACGAATCGCAACGCATCAATTTGATTGTGCGTGAAATTCAGCAAACACGTGGTGATTTATATCGGCAAATGAAAGAACTTTTTGACTCGTTTTTTTTACAAGATAACGAGGCATTAACGGAATACAACGCCTATACACAATCGATATTGACACATTTTGCGCAGTTGCAGAATTTAGCTGTAGGCGAACAAGAAAAACAAGCCATTAATGAGCTGGAAAACAACTATCGTATCTTTGTAAATGAAGCGCCCGGCTTGTTTTATCGTTACCAAGCCAAACCCGATAAAGACTCCCAAAAATCTCTGTATAAAGATATCGAAACAGGAATTTTCAGCCATTACGAAAGTGTTTCAAAGAGAGCGGAAGATTTGCTAACCTTAAAACAAATGGAGCTTAAAACCCGCTTAGTAGAAGCAAAAGAATCCGCCATTGCGGTGTTGATTATTCCAATATTGCTGGCTGGATTGTTACTATTTCTGTCACGAATTTTCCTAAAACGTGCCATCGTTAATCCTATTAATGCCGTTATGAAAGCGACGGCTGAAATTAGTGCCGGCAATCTACAGCATAAAGTTCCAGAAACTGGCGCAGCAGAACTGGTGACATTATCAAGAGAAATCAACAAAATGGCAGATGAGTTGCAAACCAGCCGTGATGCATTAGTGCGGACGGAAAAACAAGCTGCCATGGGCTTATTAGTGCCCATGCTGGCGCATAATATTCGCAACCCTCTCGCCAGCATCCGCGCCACTGCACAAGTCATTGATGTGCCTAATAATGATGCCGATACACGTGAATCACTAAATGGCATCATTAACACCGTGGATCGACTTGAGCGCTGGACTGGCTCATTACTGGCTTATTTATTACCGATTAAACCACAATTAAAATTTGTGAAATTTGCGCCGATTTTAGAAGGTGCACTATTGCCATTAATGCAAAAAATACGCGATAAAAATATTAAAATCATCAAAAATCTGCATGCGAGCAGCATCGATATTCGCACAGATGATCATTTGCTAGAACAAGTTTTCTACAACTTAATATTAAACGCAATTGACGCTTCACCCAAAAATAGCCAAATCATTATCACCGCGCATCTTACGGAGGATATTTTTACTAGCAACATCCTTGATGAAGGCGCAGGCATGCCATTTAAACCAGACCCACATGCCGCCAGCGCTGGCCCAAGCACCAAGCGTTTTGGCACAGGCTTGGGCATTCCATTTGCGTTTAAAGTATGCGAAGTATTAGGTGGCAATATCGTATTTGAAACCGCTACACCAAAAGGCACGTCTATTACCCTCACTTTGCCGCAATCACCGCTGTAATTATTCAAGCCAAATTTATTTACTGAATCTACGCACGTTAAGCACTCATTGCTTGTCTCAAATATTACTTCAATTTAAGCTTGCCTTAATGCCGTTTTTTTACAACAATAGGAACGTAGTTAAATAAATCTTATCTGCACCATAATTAATACGCTAAACCAAATATGCTAAACAAGCCCGTTACCGATTTTGAATTACCTGCCACCAGCGGGCAACTTTTTAAACTATCTGATTATTTAGGCAAAACGCTGGTTATTTATTTTTACCCAAAAGATTCCACACCCGGCTGTACCACACAAGGCATGCAGTTTCGGGATTACTATGCAGATTTTCAGAACGCCAATACAGAAATTGTTGGCGTTTCGCGTGATAGCTTAAAATCACACGAAAATTTTAAAGCTAAGTTTAGTTTTCCGTTTGAATTATTAGCTGATACTGAAGAGTTAGCATGTGGTATTTTTAATGTGATGAAAATGAAGAATATGTATGGCAAACAAGTGCGTGGCATAGAACGCAGCACCTTTGTGATTGATAAAAATGGCGTTCTAGTAAAAGAGTGGCGTGGCGTCAAAGTGGACGGACACGTAGAAGAAGTGCTGGATTTTATTAAAACCTTATAAAAAACTTATACATCATGGCAAAAAAACTAGCAGATAACTCTCAATCAACTCCCACAACTGGTTTTAAAGCCAGTGACTCTACAACCAGCACTAAGCTTTTTGTACTGGATACCAACGTATTAATGCATGACCCATCAAGCCTGTTTCGGTTTGAAGAGCATGACATTTACTTGCCAATGGTTACTTTAGAAGAGCTAGATAATAATAAAAAGGGCGTGACTGAAGTCGCTCGCAATGCACGCCAAGCCAGTCGATATTTAGAAGAAATTGTCGGCACTGACCTAACGAATTTAGAATTAGGCTGTCCGTTAGCCATTAATGGCAATAAACATTTAGCTGGCCGCTTATTTTTGCAAACCTCGCAGGTGGATATAGAGTTGCCTGGTTTGGCTGGCAGCAAAGCCGATAATCAAATTATCAGTGTAGTGCTGGGGCAACAAAAACAACAACCGAATCGCCAAGTCATATTAGTCAGCAAAGACATCAACATCCGCATTAAAGCCCGTGCAATGGGCGTGATGGCGCAAGACTATTTTAACGACAAAGTATTAGAAGATACCGATTTACTCTATAGCGGCATGAGAGAATTGCCGCAAGATTTTTGGGAGACTCACAGCAAAGCGATGGAGTCGTGGCAAGAAGCTGGCAGCATGTTTTACCGCATCACTGGGCCACTGGTCAAAACGTTTTTAATTAACGAATTCATTTTCTACGAGTTCGACAAACCATTTCACGCCATTGTGCGCAAGCTAGAAAACAATCATGCCGTGTTAGAGGTTGTACACGATCACATGAATCCTAAACACAGCGTGTGGGGTATTGTTGCGCGTAATCGTGAGCAAAACTTTGCATTGAATTTACTGATGAATCCGGATATTGATTTTGTCACATTACTTGGTCAGGCTGGTACTGGTAAAACATTGCTGACTTTGGCTGCAGCGTTAACACAGACGCTAGACAAAAAAATCTATTCTGAAATCATTATGACGCGCGTGACGGTACCCGTCGGCGAAGATATTGGTTTTCTACCTGGCACTGAAGAAGAAAAAATGGCGCCTTGGATGGGCGCACTTGAGGATAATTTAGACGTTCTCAATAAAACGGATGAAGACGCAGGTGAATGGGGACGCGCCGCGACGCAAGATTTAATCCGCACGCGTATTAAAGTTAAGTCACTTAATTTTATGCGTGGTCGCACTTTTTTACATAAATTCCTAATCATTGATGAAGCGCAAAACCTAACCCCTAAGCAAATGAAAACGCTTATCACGCGTGCAGGACCTGGCACAAAAGTAGTCTGTTTAGGCAATATTGCCCAAATTGATACACCTTATCTAACCGAAGGTAGCTCTGGCTTAACTTATGTGGTTGATCGCTTTAAGGGCTGGGAACATAACGGGCATATTACTCTAGTGCGTGGCGAACGCTCTCGTTTGGCAGACTTTGCTGCTGAAGCCTTGTAGTAACGCTTGGTTTTTAGTCACTCTTAAATATTAAGAATGAATAAGCGTTAATGTCTAAAGGTTTTTATACCCTTTTAGTTGCTCAGTTTTTATCGGCGTTAGCTGATAATGCACTGCTGTTTACTGCGATTGCCTTATTACAGCAAATGCAGGCACCTGAATGGCACGAACCTTTACTTTTACAGTTCTTCGTCATTTCATATATCGTACTCGCTCCATTTGTAGGCTCGTTTGCAGACGCGTTACCAAAAGGTCGCGTGATGTTTATTGCTAATGGCATCAAATTTTTTGGTAGCATCGCCATGATATTGGGCATGCCACCACTGTATGCTTATGGCATTGTAGGTGTTGGTGCTGCTGCGTATTCCCCCGCTAAATATGGCATTTTGACAGAGCTACTACCGCCAGAAAAATTGGTCAATGCCAACGGCTGGATGGAAGGCTCAACGGTCATTGCTATTATTTTAGGTGCAATTATTGGCGGAAAAATGGCCAGTATCAGCCCACAGGGCGCCATGATTGCCATCGCCTTTATGTATCTCGCTGCCGCGGCCTTCAATATGTTTATCCCAAAATTGCCGATTGATCACGCCATTGCCAAAAAAGATCCTTTATCCATATTAAGTGATTTTTATCGCTCATTTATTGCACTTTGGCGCGATCCACAAGGGCAAGTGTCACTATCAGTCACCACGCTTTTTTGGGGTGCAGGTGCAACATTAAGATTAGTTGTCATCGCCTGGGCCGGTATTGTGTTGGGCTTTGGTTTGGATCATGCGACACAACTCACCGCCACAGTAGCCGCTGGTGTAGCGTTAGGTTCAATTATTGCTGCGCGTTATATCACGCTTGAGAATTCGGTAAAAGTATTACCAGCAGGAATTGTAATGGGCATTTTAGTCATTAGCATGGCATTTATTACAGAATGGCATTTGGCTGCTTTCTTGTTATTTGTCATTGGCGTATTAAGTGGTTTTTTTGTCGTGCCACTAAATGCATTACTGCAACACAGAGGACATTTACTGATTGGCGCAGGGCACTCTATTGCGGTACAGAATTTCAATGAGAATCTGGGCATTCTGTTATTAAGTGGCGCTTATACCCTGATGGTTAAAGCTAACTTACATATCAACCACATCGTGATTATATTTGGCTTATTTGTGATTATTTCAATGAGCTTTATTAATCGACTTTATCGCAGTCAGATACAAGCTTAATTGGGATTTATTTGTAAAAAAGCCTCGATTGAAATCGAGGCTTTTTTACAACACGCTCATGCGAGTTAATATTGTAACTAATGCAATTTCACCTGTGCTTCTGTTCTACGTGTAATTAACCTAGCCACTGTCTGCAATATCACTGTAAATACACCGTGCAGCGTCATTAAGTGCATTTTATAAAGCGATTGATACATTAATCGCGCAAATAAGCCCTCAATGTACATGCTGCCACCAGAAAGCGTACCCATTAAGCTACCCACAGTAGAATAACGACCCAAATTAACCAATGAGCCATAATCAGTATAGTGATAATCAGGCAAGTTAGTTTTATTGGCTACCCGTTTTTTCATCGTTTTAAATAAAAGCGATGCTTGCTGATGTGCCGCTTGTGCACGAGGCGGCACATTGCCATCGTGGCCAAGCCACGGGCACGCCGCACAATCTCCAAATGCAAATATGCTCTCATCCACAGTTGTTTGCAAAGTTTGCTTAACCACTAACTGGTTAATCCGATTCGTTTCCAAACCAGCCAATTCTTTTAAGAAATCAGGGGCTTTAATACCCGCTGCCCACACCACCAAAGCCGAAGGGATAAAGCGTCCACTATGCGTATAAACACCTTTATCGGACACTTCTGTTACGCGCTCACCTGTGTAAACATGCACGCGTAATTTTCGCAGTTCCAAATCGACTGATTGTGAAAGTTTAGGTGGCAATGCTGGCAATACACGCTCACTTGCTTCAATAATCGAAATTTTAATATCGCGATCAGCATCAATTTTATCTAGACCATATGCAGCCAGTTCGCGTGTCGTATTATGTAGCTCGGCTGCCAGCTCTACACCGGTTGCACCTGCCCCAACAATAACCACCTCTAACTGACCTGGTTGCACTGGTGTTGTTTGCGTTTGTGCACGCACTAAAGCATTGTGTAAGCGACGATGAAATTTTTCTGCCTGGTCTTGCGTATCTAATGCAATGGAATATTCACGCGCACCTTTAATGCCAAAATCATTGGTCGTGCTACCAATCGCAATAACTAAACTATCATATTGGAAAGTGCGTCGCGCAATCACTTCCACGCCATCTTCGTCAAAATAAGGTGCAATCGTCACCTCTTTTTTAACTCGATCTAAGCCATCCATGCGACCGAGTCTAAAATTAAAATGATGCCAATGCGCTTGCGCCAAATATTCTAATTCATGCTTATCTGGGTTCATGCTACCTGCGGCAATTTCATGCAGCAACGGCTTCCACACGTGCGTCCTGGTGCTATCGATTAGCGTAATGACCGCCTGCTTTTTCTTGCCTAGCGAATCTCCCAGGCGTGTTGCTAGCTCTAGCCCACCTGCGCCACCGCCCACGATAACAATATGATGTAATTTTTCTGTATTCATTCTGAATTTACTTAATAATTAACTGCGGGGTTTATAAACAAAAACGCGCCTGCTGAAACCAGCAAGCGCGTCAACTTCATACAATATTACTCGTTTCCAGTTTCTTTACCCATGCTACGTACCCAAGCAATTATCTTGAGCAACTCATCCGGTGTAATGCCATTTTTTGGGTCAGTAGGATCCATTAAACCAATCCCTTTTGCGCCCATGCCACCATTTGTACCATGCCAAACAGTTTCGAACATACCTTTAACCGTCGCATCTTTTGGATATTTATAATCCGGCCCTGTTAAGCCAGGCCCTACTTGTCCTTTTGCTTCTGGACCATGACATTGTGTACACGAATAAAGCTGAAATACTTTTTTTCCCTTAGCGACAGCCTCTTCGTTTCCAACATAAATATTTTTACCTGTGGCCAAAAATTCTTTAGCCGCAGGCGTATCAAATAGTGCAGCATCAATAACTAAAGGCTTGCTATCTTGTGTAGTCACAAACTCAATGGCTTTACCAGAACTTGTAGCAGGCGCTGCAGCTGAGCCAGCTGCAGCAGCTTTATCATCTGTCTTATTGCAGGCTACCAAGCTAGCTGTTAGTAAAACAAGTACTAAACTCAATTTAATGCGATTCATTTTCATCTCCATGAATGTAATCCTTTTATTTTTAATTAATATTAATCAACGAAAAAGGCTACTGCAATTATACAGTAGCCTTTTGGCTTTTTAGTTAAACAACAAGCTTTTGGCTTGTATTATTTTAACCAAGGTGTATCACTACCACCTTTATATTGTGTACGTAACCAGCCGATGACTTTCAAGATATCATCTGTTGATAAGTTCTCTGGGTTACCTAACTGTTGATGCCAAGCAAACATACCGCCATTTGAACCATGGGCTATAGTTTCGAACATACCCTTATCTGTTACATGTTTTGAATATTGCCAAGTACTGTCAGTAATAGCCGGGCCTACTTGACCACCACCATTAGGACCATGACATTGTGTACATGAGTAATATCCAAATTTCTTTTTACCCGCTTTTGCTGCTTCTGGATCTTTTGCATATGCTTTTGTATATGGGTTAATACATGTCTCTAGAAACTCTTTCGCTTGTGGCGTATCTGCTTCAGTTGCTTTAATGACAAACGGACTACCATCTTGCGTTGCAGCAAAATTACAAGCTGCATTTGCTTGCAATGATAGTGTAAGACCTGCTAATGCTAACATACCAACAAATAAAGTTGACTTCAATGCTTTACTGCCTAACATGTTTTCTCCTAATTTATAGAATATGAGCAACGTTCTATTTGCATTCTTTTATTTAACTACAACAGCTGATTAACATATTTACATTCATTCAATCTTGTTAAACCGCAGTTAAATTCAGTGCTGTTTTAGAGCGCATGACCAATTAACGAATACTATTTCTAGTTGGTTGACATAATTTATTAACATCATTGTGCCCCCAAGCGAACGCGTGATTCTACTTGGTTTTATAAATTATGTCACTCTAATGACATTAGTTTAGGTTATTTTTTAAAGACAGTATCACCTGCAAGAACTGGTACAGTAGGAATGCCATAATCCGCTAAAATTTGTGCAATTTTGTCCTTGTTTCTAGCTAAAGCAGCATTAATTACTTCCATGCGCTCTTTATCTTTTTTACGAACTCCTACAGAAATATTCCAATATTCCTTGCCCTGCAAATTAACTTTATTGTATTCAGGAATGAATGCCATTTCTAACGGCACCTTAGATTGCTTAGCGTAATAACCTGCTATAGGCCCCCACACAACCGCCACATCAATATCGCCCTTGGCTAAATCATCAATCATAAAACTAGTCGGTAAATTTAAATCGCGCTGTAAACGATATGGTCGCGCATTTGCCATCAAATCATGATCGTTTAAAGGTACTGCTGCTGGGCTTTTATCAACGATGCCAATGATGCCTTTACGTAAATCGGGAGAATCCCAATCAGTAATTTTAAAGTTACTCTCTTTACGCCAAACAAATACGTGGCCTGATCTGTAATAAGGTTCAGACGTTCTTAATGCATCATAATCGGACGTTGTGCCAATGATGACATCGCAGCGACCCGCATTAATTGTATTTCTGAGGAAGCCTTGACGATTATAGGCATATGCAAATGATAATTTTTTACCAATATCTTTAGCTAATACTGCAGCAATTTTATCCTCAAAGCCTTCGCCTCTAAGGTTTGAATAAGGCATGTTGTCAGGGTCTGCGCACACCTTAAATTCAGTACCATCATCCACTCGGCGCACCTCGCCAACACGGCCTTCATCAGCGCTTAGTGATGGAACATCTTTCATATCTATTGGCTCTCCTGCAGCCAATGCATAGCCAGATACTAACGCAAGGCATACGGCCAACCCTTTTAATTGTTTTAACATTATTTATTTCCTTATTTAAAATCGGGACAAATTCTCAACTTGTTTTACTCAACTTACTTTACTAAGAGTAACTCAAACAGGCAAAAGTTCTTTAATGAAAACCATGAAACTTTCCCATTGTAACTAAAATTAAATTCTTTAGTTTACCTATCTGTATATTTCCACCAAACCCGTTGATTACGTACTGTTCAAAGCAAAACACCCTGCCTAGGCAGGGTGTTTTTTTGAGACATTAACTAACTGTTAACGTGTATTCAGTTACAAATAATCTTCCGATTAATTATAGTGAGAATACTGTTAATGAACCGCCGCCAGGAGCAGCGTTGTATTTAGTTAGTTCTTTGTAACCACCAGCAGCA
>JAZKDP010000024.1:0-69590 GCA_040387515.1 Pseudomonadota bacterium | reverse complement strand
CGATAAACCCTCCTCGTGAGGGTTTATTCGTTTGTAGGGCCACATTTGACTAAGAGCAGATATTAAAGAGTTGAATGTAATTGATCTCATCAAAAACCTCCTTTTTAGGAGGTTTTTGCTTTGTATTACTCACTAAGTTAACCAAAGACATTGTGTCTTATACCAATATCACGATATAGTTAGATTGTGATTTGAGGAGAAAAATCGATGAAGGCATTGATTTTAAGTTGTTTATTGCTGGTTTGTTTGCCTGCGGTTGCACAAACCGGCGATGTGAGTAGTGGTGATAATGCGATATGCAATAAAAATTGTTTACCAATGAACTTAACGCGCGGTGCGCCAGATGAGCCATTAACGCATAGCAATAAACGCGATGATTTGTCATTTAGTAATAAAGCGGATGATCTAAAATTGAGTAAGCAGCGTGATGATCTAACACGCGGTAAAGATACTACTGAGTTAGTGTTTAGCAAAAAGAATGATGAACTAAGTCGCGGACTAGATACGCATCCTTTACAATTTAGTAAAAATCGTGATGATTTGACGCGTAGTAATATCAATAATGATTTAAGTTTTAGTCACAAGAGAAATGACTTATCGCGCGGAGCGACTGGTGATACGTTAAGTTTTAGTAGGGTGCGCGATGACTTGTCACGCGGCAAAGAGTCAGAACCATTAAGTCGGTGCGAATAACCGTCAATTCTCAACGACTAAATCGGGCACATAATTAAACGCTATTTTTACTTGCGAAGCATAAAGTGCATTATGCGCACCGCCCAAGTAAATCGTATTTTTTCCATATTTACTATTCAATTTATCTACGGCTGAATTTAGTTTCTTGTTCGTTTCTATTATTTCAGTTTCAAATAAATCAACGATATATTGCTGATCAATAATAAAACTTGAAAATGAAATGCCAACTGCCTGCGGAATCACTTTCTTGTCTGGATAACTTTTCCAAAGTGTTTCAAAAATATGCGTAATGCTTAAAGTACTATTGGTCGGAGAACAGTTCGCTTCAATTACCCAAGTAGGATGGTTCGTAAACTTAACGCGAACATGTATCTTAGACGCACGTAAATCATAGCTACGCAAACGTACACAGGCTTTTTGCAGTAGCCTGTGCAAAACGGAAAGTGCGCCGTGTTGTGTGCGTAATTCTGGTGGAAGAACGTGAGAGTGACCCAGGCTTTTCCTCTCATTATTAGGACGTGTTACTTCGATGCCGCGTAATTTATCATACATGCGCTCACCTTCTATGCTTCCCCAAGCGGCACGTAATTGCTGTTTATTCGCGGCATATAAGGCTTGCATCGTAGTTAAGCCGTAATGATTCAGCCGTTCTTCCATACGCGTACCAATTCCTGTCAGGTGCCTAGGCTTTAGGCTATAAAGTTTTTCAGGAATATCCTGTTGCTCAATGACGACACAGCCATTGGGTTTTTGCATGTTGGATGCAAGCTTGGCTAGGAAAGTGTTAGGCGCAATACCAATCGAGCAGTGAATATATTCAAATTTTTTATTGATTTCACGCTTGATTTTAGCGGCCAATTTAAGCGCATTTTCTTTTACCTGTTGTGAACCCGTTAATTTGCATACCATTTCATCAATGGATAATACTTTTTCTACATGCGTACAGGATTCTACTATTTCGATTAATTTGTGGTGATACTGTACATAAAGTGGCGGCCTTGCTTCTATAAACAACATATCAGGGCACATTTTACGCGCCTCGCGCACGCCCGTACCTGTTTTAACGCCAAATGCTTTTGCCTCGTAACTTGCAGCAATACAGCAAGTAGTTTCTGCCATTACCGCCAGTACGCCAATTGGTTTTCCCCGTAACTCAGGACGTAATTGTTGCTCTATGGAAGCAAAGTAAGAGTTAAAATCAACGTATAAAGCATTTAAAGACATGGTTTAATATTAAGCAAAATTTAAAAGTGAATGTAATGTTTTGGGTGAAATGTTGACTAACAATTGTAAGGCTATTAAGCATTAATTAATGGTCAATTTTTAATAAAATTTAAAGGTGAGTATCATGAGCAATCAACAAATTGCAATTTTCGCTGGCGGTTGTTTTTGGTGCACAGAGCCAGTGTTTAGCCAGCTAAAAGGTGTTAATAAAGTCGTTTCTGGCTATATTGGTGGTCATACACTTAATCCAAGCTATAAAGAGATTTGCAACGGCGATACAGGCCATGCTGAAGGCATACAGATTACTTTTGATTCTGACCAAGTGAGTTTTGAGACTTTGTTGGAGGTGTTTTTTATGTCACATGACCCCACCACGCTAAATCGCCAAGGTAACGATGTCGGCACACAATATCGTTCTGCGGTGTTCTGCCAAAATACTGCACAGCGTGAAGCGGTAATTAAGAAAATTTCTGACCTTAATGCCGCACACATTTTCAATACACCAATCGTCACACAGATTAGCGATGCAGATACATTTTATCCTGCTGAAGATTATCACCAGTATTATTTTGAAAAGAACCCAAGTCAACCTTATTGCTTGGCAGTTGCTGTACCTAAAAAGGAAAAAATACGCACGAAATATTCTGATTTGATCAAAGATTTATCGCAAGATGCCTAAGGCTGGCCTATGTTTTACTGCTTAACCATTGTCTGCGCCAAAAAATCATAATCATGATAGATGCGATGGTGACCATTAAGCCGATTGCCCACCAAAAGCCCTCGGCTTCTTTTAACCATGGCATGCTTTCAAAATTCATCCCAAAAATACCCGCAATCAACGTGGCCGGCATAAATAGCATCGCTACTACAGTTAATGCACGCACTTCCAAGTTCACACGTTGACTCACACTTGCCATGTAAATATCCATCATGCCGCTTAAAGAATCGCGAATCGACTCCAGTGATTCGATAAAATTCACGGTATGGTCATATATGTCGCGCAAATACGGCAAAGTCGTCGGTTTGAAAAAATCACTTTCATTACGCGTTAGGTTGTTAATCACCTCGCGCAACGGCCAAACCGCGCGGCGTAGCTCTATACTCACATGTTTAAGCTGATGAATCACATGCAATTCTGCATTGGTAGGGTTAGCAAGTAATCTATCTTCCAGCTCCTCGCTGGCATCGCCCACATCTTCAAGCACGCTAAAGTATCTATCAACCACACTATCTAACAGTGCATAAGCAAGATAATCCACACTCAGCTCGCAAATGTGCGCACGCGTGGCGCGAATGCGTGCCCGTACAGGCTCAAAAATACCTGTAGAACGTTCTTGAAAAGTCAGCAGATAATCATGCCCCAACACAAAGCTGATCTGCTCAGAATGCATCGACATGTTGTCTTTATCGTACTCAAAACTACGCGTCTCTAAAAAGACATAACCATCAAACTCATCAATTTTAGGACGCTGTTGGGTATTCAGAATGTCTTCTTGCACCAGCGGATGTAGATGGAATAAATCGCCAATTTGTTTAATCAGCGCCGCATCGTGCACGCCATGGATATTTAACCAAACCTTTTTCCCCGCCTCGGTGTAGTCACTTATTTTAAAGGTGGCAATGTCTTCAGGGGTTAATAGTTTTTCAGTCACATCATTGGCGGTATAAACCACCAATGTCACCGTTGGTTGAGGAATTTCGGCCACTTCAGCATCCATATTGCCTACATATACCAATGAACCTGGCGGCATACCGATCTTTTTAGAGAGGCGTTTTTTAGATTTGTGCTGACGGTTTTTTTTCATATTCAAACCTTATAATGAAGTTGCATATGGCTTATATTTTGAACGCTTCACCAATTGCCATAAAGTTGCCGCCCGCAATATGGTGAATGGTACGTAACTCATCATGATCCTCGAAATGCCAGTGACCATCAGAGAACACGCTGCTATCTGCTTGAGCAGCGACTACTTCAGCCATAAACAAATCATAAGTATCTTGAGCATGTGGCTCTTTTATTATTTTGCATTCCAGCCAAGCAACGCAGCCGATTAGCAACGGTGCTTCAATCTTGGAAGCAGAAAAAGTAGGCAAATCAAAAGCCAGAAATTTATTGTTTGCTTCTTTATCCAAAAGCTCATGCCCGCTACTCGAGCCTACTTTTACCACCATTGCTGCCTGTGCACGGCATGGCACATTGATAGCAAAACTGCCAGAAGCTTCCAGCAATTCACGGGTAAACGTATTCTTATCAATCACAATCGCGATTTTAGGGGGCTCAAAATCTAATGGCATATTCCACGCTGCCGCCATCACATTGCGCTTTTCACCATGCTGCGAAGAAACCAGCACAGTTGGCCCGTGATTTAGCAGGCGATAGGCTTTACTTAATTCGACAGACTTAATCATTAAAAATACTCAATTATTTCTGCCAAGCATCCCGCAAAGTAACGGTGCGATTAAATACTGGCTTGCCAGCAACACTGTCTTTTTTATCTGCAACAAAATAGCCATGGCGTTCAAATTGAAATCTGTCTTCTGGTTTTGCGTCTTTTAAGCTTGGCTCTAATTGAGCGGTAATCACTTTTACAGAGTCTGGATTTATATCATCCAAATAATCTCTATCGCCTGAGCCTGGATGTGCTTCTTTGAACAATCTGTCGTACAAACGGATTTCTGTTGCGTAGGCATGCTGCGCGCTAACCCAGTGAATATTGCCTTTTACTTTTACGCTATCTGAACCCGGCGTGCCAGATTTGGTCTCTGGCAGATAGTCACAATGTACAACCGTAACATTGCCAGTAGCATCTTTCTCAAAGCCTGTGCATTTCACCACGTAACCATAACGCAAGCGCACCATGCCATCTGGTGTTAGCCTGAAAAAGCCTTTGCTTGGCGTTTCCATAAAATCTTCCGCTTCTATCCATAACTCACGCGTTAATGGTACGACACGTTTACCCAGTTCTGGTTTTAAGGGATGGTTTGGTGCAAAGCAATCCTCAACTTGGTTTTCTGGATAATTATCAATCACCAACTTAATTGGATCTAACACGGCAATTCTGCGCTCCGCAGAATCATTCAGCACTTCGCGCATGCAGTCTTCTAAAATGGTGTATTCAATCCACGAATCCGCTTTTGAAACACCGATACGGTCGGTAAATAATTTAAAGCCTTCAGCCACATAGCCACGGCGGCGCGCGCCAGCTAAAGTCGGCAAGCGTGGATCATCCCAGCCTGAAACGTGTTTTTGCTCAACTAAATCGATTAACTTACGTTTTGATAGCACCACGTAGGTTAAGTTAAGGCGCGAAAATTCATATTGTTTTGGCAATGGATGCGCTAACAATCCTGCTTCTGCCAAGCGCTCTAATAGCCAATCGTAAAACGGCCGCTGATCTTCAAACTCCAATGTACAAATAGAGTGCGTAATTTGCTCTAATGCGTCTTCAATCGGATGCGCAAACGTGTACATTGGGTAAATGCACCATGTGTCGCCAGTATTGTGATGATGTGCACGGCGCACGCGATAAATAGCTGGATCGCGCAAGTTTATATTGGGTGATGCCATATCGATTTTGGCGCGCAAGATCAAGCTGCCATCTGCATGTTGTCCATCGCGCATTTCACGGAATAGTTGCAGATTTTCAGCAACTGTACGATTACGCCAAGGCGAGTCTTTACCTGCCTCAGTTAGGGTGCCACGATTCGCGCGCATTTCATCTGCGCTTTGGCTGTCCACATAGGCGTGACCATTTTCAATCAAGCTTTCTGCCGCACGATACATAAATTCGAAATAATTGCTGGCGAAATACAGGTTACTTTCTTTGCTATTCTCCCAACTAAAGCCTAGCCACTGTACGGCGTCAGAAATGCTATCTACATATTCTTGGCTTTCTTTTTCTGGATTAGTGTCATCAAAACGCAGATGGCAAACGCCAGCATAGTCGCGCGCTAAACCAAAATTTAGAAAAATGCTCTTAGCATGCCCAATATGCAAATAGCCGTTTGGTTCTGGCGGAAAACGTGTGCGGATTTTTGCAGGGTCAGGTTGGCCTGTAGCTTGGTGCGCTGCATCGCCAGGGCTACCTGCCCATTTTTTGGTGGCATATTTGTTATCGGCTAAATCATGCTCAACAATGGCACGAATAAAGTTGGAACCTAACGGAAGGGGTGTTTTTTCTGCTGACATAGATGTTTTTGTATCGTTTTTTTATAAGCTAATAATGACGATATTTTACACGCTTGAATTGGATTATGGGCTGCTTTGATTTACTAAAGCAGTAGCCATGCGCTGTGATAAAATTTGGCATATATGAGCAAGTTAACTTTTCCGATTTTACAACTGCTGGCAGACGGCCAATTTCACTCTGGTGAAGCACTTGCACAGCAATTTAAAGTAACGCGCGCTACGATTTGGAATGCAATTAAATACGCTGAAGTCTTAGGGATTATCGTTTTTCCCGTGCGTGGGCGCGGCTATAAATTGCCGCAGGCGATTGATTTTTTAGATAATAATGCAGTGTTAAGTGCGATTGGCGAGCAGCGTGAATGGATTAACTTAATCATTTTAGATGAAGTTGCTTCGACTAATACGTATTTGATGCAACAAAAAAATGTGCCGCATGCGACGTGTGTTGCGGCGCATATTCAAACTAACGGTAAAGGCAGACGCGGCCGCACTTGGGTTTCACAGTTGGGGGCGAGTTTAACTTTTTCATTGGTGTGGCGTTTTCAATGCGGCGCGGCGGCTTTATCCGGCTTAAGTTTGGCAGTTGGTGTGGCGTTAATGCGCACTTTAGTGAGTCTTGGAATTAACCAAGCGCAGTTAAAATGGCCAAATGATGTATTGGTTTTAGACGAAAATCAGCAAGGTAAAAAGCTGGCCGGTATTTTAATCGAACTGCAAGGTGATTTAGATGGGCCAAGCACAGCCGTGATTGGCATAGGCATTAATTTAAATCTACCAAAAACTGTGCTTGAGAGTATTGACCAACCAACAACCGACTTGAATAAAGTAACCAGTTTAAACAAAGCCAATAGTCATCCGATTAATCAAAATGTTTTGTTAGGTACATTATTAAAGCATTTGGTGGGCGTATTAAGCAGTTTTGAGCAGCTGGGTTTTGTTGGTTTGCGTGATGAGTGGTTAAGTTATCACGCTTATCATAATCAAGCTGTGCGCATGTTGCTGCCGAATGGTACGGAAGTATTGGGCGTGGTAAAAAATGTGGCGGATGACGGTATTTTGCTGGTGGAAACACCATTAGGATTACAGCGTTTTTCAGCAGGCGAGATTTCGTTAAGAGGTGTGAATATGCAAGGTGCACGCAATGTTGTTGGTGATTGATAGCGGTAACACACGCACCAAATGGGCGTTGGTCGATAACGCGGGCAGAATGCAAGCGACAGAAGCCTGCATGAATGCTGATTTAAGCGCATCTACATTGTCGCAAGTTGCCTCAAAAGCCAGTAAAGCGATGATTGCAAACGTGGCAGGGGAAGGGGTCGCGCAGAAAATTTCGCAATTACTTGCGCCATTAAATGCACGTTTCGTTGTTGCAAAGCATCAAGCTGGCCATGTGATTAATCAGTATGAGCAAGCTGAAAAGCTGGGCGCTGATCGCTGGGCGGCATTAATTGCCGCTTGGCAGATGAATCAACAAGCGACTTTGGTTGTGAATGCGGGCACAGCGATTACGATTGATTGCCTCATTAAGAGTGAGCAAGAAGATACAGGCTTGTTTTTAGGCGGCACCATCATGCCAGGTTTGCGTTTGATGCAAACGGCATTAACTCACAACACGGCGCAATTAAATGTGGGAGAGGGGAGTTACAGCACTTTTCCTACCAATACACAAGATGCTATAAAAACGGGTTGCTTAAATGCAGTAATCGGGGCGATTATGATGCTGTTTGAGCAACTGCAAAAACACAGTGATTTACCACCCATGATAATCATGAGCGGCGGCGATGCGTCTACAATTGCAGATACATTAATGCCGTATTTAAAAGCAAATGAAAAGCAGGTTATGATTGTGGAAAACCTTGTGCTGCAAGGCTTGGCAATCTTAGAGAAAGAATATATATGAAGTGGTTGTTATGGTTATTGCTATTGATTAATGTTGGATTATTGGGTTACTTTAACTTAAATGTGATTGCACCAAAACCGAGTGAAACCCGCCCAGCGATTAGCCCAGAGAAGCTCAAGATATTAGACCAAAAAGCGCTAGAGGCCATGCCTAAAAAAGTACCTGCGTTGCCAGTGGTTGCGGCGGTAGAGCCGTCTGGCATTAGTTGCTATGAATGGGGCAATTTTACGCCGAGTAATTTGCCATCGGCGCAAGTGGCTTTGGTTAAGTTGGGCTTGGATAGCATTGCCAAACAAAGTGAACCGCCTCAAACTGGTAGACGTTTTTGGGTATATTATCCACCTTTAAAAAATGCAAAACTTGCGCAAGAAAAAGCAGATGAAATTAAGGCGCTGGGAGTAGGCGAGATATTTATTGTGCAAGACTCGCAGTGGCGCCATGCGATTTCTTTTGGGCTGTTTCAAGATGAAAAATTGGCCACCAATTTGCTAAACGATTTACTAGCCAAAGGAGTAAAAGGCGCGACTAAAGCCTTGCGTAGCCCAGGCAAAAATATTTCTAGCTTACTGATTAAAGCGGTTACACCAGAAGCTGCATTGGAATTACAAAAAATCAGCCCAGAATTTGTAGGTAGTGAGCTTAGAGTGGCTGCGTGTTCTTAAGAATTTTTAATAACGGCACACTTTTTTAAGCGAATAATTTAGTCCAAGCTAGTTGGAGTTGCATTTCCTCTGCATTGTTAGGGTTAACTAAACAATACAGAGGAAGCTTCCCTCATCTGGATAGCCATTTGGCTATTTGTGACTCATTATTACCTGATTAATAATTTGCTCGAATACAATGATTAAACGTTGTACAGGTAAGCGACTACCTTTTCTTGATATACAAATCGGTTATCGTGCCTTCTTTCATTTCTGCCGCGAAGCAAATTGTTTCTGACAATGTAGGATGTGCGTGAATGGTTAAGCCTAGATCGTGCGCATCGGCACCCATTTCAATGGCCAAAACGGCTTCTGCCAATAACTCACCTGCGTTTACACCCACAATGCCTGCGCCAATTAAACGATGTGTGGTTTTGTCAAAAATCAGTTTAGTTGCGCCTTCTGTACGTGCAATCGATATGGCACGGCCGCTGGCTGCCCAAGGAAAGCTGGCTTTTTCGTAATCAATGCCTTTGGCTTTTGCTTCAATTTCCGTCACACCAGCCCAAGCGATTTCTGGGTCTGTATACGCAACGGATGGAATGCATGCAGCTTGAAACTCTACTTTATGGCCAGCAATTACTTCAGCTGCGACTTTACCTTCATGCGTGGCTTTGTGCGCCAGCATGGGTTGGCCGACGATATCGCCAATGGCGAAGATATGCGGTACGTTTGTGCGCATTTGTTTATCGACTGCGATAAATCCGCGCTCATCTACAGCAACACTGGCTAATTCTGCACCAATGTTTTTACCATTTGGACGGCGACCGATTGAGACTAAAACGCGATCGTAGATTTGAGGTTCTTTCGGTGCTTCTTCACCTTCGAAACTCACATGAATACCGTCTTTTTTGGCTTCCATTTTTGCTACTTTGGTTGAAAGCATGATTTTTTCAAAGCGTTTTTCCATACGTTTTTGCAATGGACGTACTAAATCACGGTCGCAGCCTTGTACCAAGCCGTCCATAAATTCGACCACACTTACTTTGGTACCGAGAGCGTCATACACTGTACCCATTTCCAAACCAATGATACCGCCGCCAATAACGAGCATGCGTTTAGGAATATCAGCCAAAGCTAATGCGCCAGTTGAATCCATGATGCGCTCATCATCTGGTGCACCAGGGAATTTAGTCGCTTGTGAACCTGCTGCGATAATAGCGTTTTCAAAGCCAACAGTTGTGACTTTACCAGCGTTATCGGTGACTGCAATTTGATTTGCGCTGGTAAATGCGCCAACACCTACAACAACGGTAACGCCACGCTGTTTTGCCATTTGCGCTAGGCCGCCCGTGAGTTTGGCGACGACATCGTTGCTTTTCCAATTGCGTAGCACGTCTAAATCAATATTTGGCGAACTAAAGCTAACGCCATGATGTGCCGTTTCTTCAGCTTCTGTGATCACTTTAGCAGTATGTAATAACGCTTTAGAAGGTATGCAGCCTACGTTTAAACAAACGCCGCCTAATGTAGGATAACGTTCGATCAATACAACTTTTAGGCCAATATCTGCGGCGCGGAAAGCAGCGGTATAACCGCCAGGACCAGAGCCTAGAACAACGACTTGTGTATTAATATCGCTGTCGCCAGTTGCTGGAACTGCTTTCTGGTTCGCCACAACTGTAGGAGTAGCAGCACTTGTTGTGCTTTCTGAAACTGGCGTTTCTGGCTTAGCTGCGATTGTATTTTGTGTGGCTGTAACGACAGCTTCAATAACCAGAATCGCTGAACCTTTAGCCACTTTATCGCCCACTTTGACTTTTATTTCTTTCACTACGCCGTCATGCGAAGATGGAATATCCATCGATGCTTTATCTGACTCAACCGTGATTAATGAATCTTCTTTGGCGATGGTGTCACCGACTTTTATTAATACTTCGATGATATCAACGCTGTCAAAATTGCCAATATCGGGGACTAATACATCCACTAAATCGCTCATGCTTACCCTTTGTTTGCACCTAAATAAATTAGAGTGATTTTATCATTAAAGTGCGAGTTTTAAGCTTTAAAAGGGCAGCTTTCAAAACAGAGCTTTAGTTAGAGCAGAAATGGATTAATTGGCGAATGTAGCGTGCAAGGCTTATGTTTGAAGTTCAATAGAAAATGCCTATAGTCCAGATTCGGCTGGACTATAGGCAAAATTAAATTGTGGCAAATTAAGTGGATATTTAGACTGAAATTACGCTTACTCTACTTTAATGCCCATTGCAGATTTAAGATCGTTTGCGGCTGTTATGTCTAAAACATTCAGCACAGCAACCATATTTAACGCTTCAATCCGTTTGCCGTTTTGCTCTGCAATCAAGCCCAAATAATAAAGTGCACTTGCGTGATTACTATTAGTTGCAACCACTTGTTTTAAATGTAGCTCTGCATAAACGATATTTTTCAAGCTATATTCTGCCACGGCACAATAATACAAAGCCTCAATCGTATTAGGCTCTTTTTCTACCCACTTTGTCGCAATTTTATTTAGCTCTGCCCAATTTTCAGTTTTAAGTGGATGTACAACACGCATAAAGAATGGCCACTTTTCTTCAGGCTCTGCCCAGAATGCTAACTCACCCATACTAGTGACGCTTTGTTCCGGTTGATTGAGGAGTTTTTTCACCCATTCGACAGACATATTGTAGTAAAAGGCATTGCGACCTGGACTTTTAACCGTGATGATTCCAACGAGATTGCCAGCTTCATCAAACATGCCGCCGCCACTATCGCCTAGCCTGAAAGCGTTGCTGGCTCTGATAACCACACTATCATCCATTGGATACAGCCCTTTGACAAAGCCAAAAGTACCATTTGGACGTGGTGAAAAACTGGCAAAACCGACCGTATAAACGGGCTGCTCGTATTTAAGGTCTTCGCTAGACCCAATATTGGCTGCTGGTGTGATTAAACCTTCCGTTTTTAATATGCATAAATCGTGGTGCCAATCTGATTTAATTGCGCTGGCGCTATAGTTTTCATTATTGGTATTCACGCTGACGGACACTGCATTAGCGATAACATGGCAATTGGTGACTACTTGGTCTTTTGCCACCACCACGCCAGAACCCAACCCGTAAGCACCATTGGTAAGAGCCACTTGCACTTTTACGACATGAGTACTGATTCTTTGTACTAACTCGTCTATTGGTTCAGCATAGATAGGCGTTGCTGTTAGTAAAGACAAGCCTAAAAGTAGTCCAGTGGAAAAGAATAATGCGGGAACAAACTTAGGAACAAACACAGTCATGATAATCCCCAATCGTTAGTCATCAAGCAAAAATGCGCGCTTAATAATACTTAGCAATAGTCGTACCAGTTTGATCAGACAGAGTTACAGGGGATTTGGACGGATTTACATCCATTAAGCTGCAAAAATAGCAGATTAATGGATGGTTTTAAGAATTTCGCACTAAAACAGTGCGATTTTTTGTTGCAGTTGTTCTAAAGCAATAAGCGACGTACGTCAGATAACATCATGCGCATATGGCTGGTAAAGCGTGCACCATCGGCACCATCAACCACGCGATGGTCGTAAGAAAGTGACATCGGTAAGATTAAACGTGGTTCAAAAGACTTGGTTTTTTCATTATAAATTGGCTGCATGGATGAGCGTGAAACACCTAAAATCGCTACTTCCGGGCAGTTAATGATTGGCGTAAACATAGTGCCGCCAATGCCACCAAGACTCGAAATAGTAAAGCAACCGCCTTGCATTTCCTCTACTTTTAACTTGCGCTCGCGCGCTTTGGTGGATAATTCGCCCAGATCGCGTGCAATATCCAGCACATCTTTTTGCTGCACATCTTTCACTACTGGCACCACTAAACCGTCTGGCGTATCGCAGGCAAAGCCGATATTGAAGTAATTCTTTAAAATCAAACTATCGCCATCAGGTGAAAGCGATGAATTGAAATTAGGATAAGCTTTTAATGCGTTGACAGATGCTTTAATTAAAAATGCCAACATAGTCAGTTTGACGCCACGTTTCTCAGCATCCGCTTGCATAGACTTTCTAAAGTCTTCTAGATCCGTAATATCTGCTTGGTCAAATTGCGTGACATGTGGTGCAGTCACCCAGTTTCTGTGTAGGTTTGCGCCAGATATTTTTTTAATGCGTGACAGCGGTTTGTTTTCAATATTGCCAAACTGGCTGAAATCGATCACTGGCATTGGAAGGGTAGCAAGGCTACCTAAGCCAGCACCCATGTTTTCTGTGCGTGGTTTGGCAAGTTCGCCTTTAACAAATGCTTGTACATCGGCTTGTGTAATGCGATTTTTTGCAGCGGAACCTTTTATTAACGCTAAGTTAACACCTAATTCACGTGCAAACTTACGCACAGATGGGCTGGCGTGCGAAGTTTTCCCGTCATTAACCACTACGCTTTCACCCACTGGCAAAGGTTGGTGTGCAGGCTGTACTTGTTTTGGTGGTTCTGGAGCAGGGCGTGATGGCTCTGGAATCGCTGCCGCAATCGCTTCTTTTGGTGCGTTAGCTGGGGCAGTTGGCGCTACTTTTGGCTCAACAGGTGCTGGTTTACTTTCGACAGCATCCGCTTCTAAAGTTAAAATCAAATGGCCTTGTGCGATTTTGTCGCCCACTTTTAATTTAACTTCTTTAACCACGCCAGCAAATGGCGCAGGAATATCCATAGACGCTTTGTCAGACTCTACGGTAAGCAGTGAATCGTCCTTGGCAATCGTGTCACCTGCTTTTACCAGCACTTCAATCACATCAACACTATCAAAGTTGCCAATATCGGGCACTAAAACATCTTGTAAACTCATTATTAACTCCAGCCAGCAGGCCTTAATTTAAGCATTAAACCGTTGTTGGATTTGGTTTGTTTGCATCCAGTTTATATTTTTTAACCGCTTCCGCTACTTTAGCGGCTGGCAATTTGCCTTCATCACTCAACGCTTTTAATGCGGCGACTGTGATGTAACGTGCATCCACCTCAAAGAAATCGCGCAAAGCTTCGCGGCTGTCAGAACGGCCATAACCGTCAGTACCCAGCGCGACGAATTTATTCGGTACAAAGCGTTGAATTTGCTCAGCAAAGCTTTTCATGTAATCGGTTGAAGCGATAACTGGACCTTTTGCGTCTTTTAAACATTCCGCGACATAATTCAGGCGTTGTGGTTTTTCAGGGTTCAGCATATTCCAACGTTCGCAATCCAAGCCTTCGCGGCGTAGTTCGGTGAAGCTGGTTGCACTCCATACATCAGCTGATACGTCCCAGTCTTTTTCCAGTAATTCGGCTGCCGCAATCACTTCACGCAAGATTACGCCGCTACCCATCAATTGTACTTTTTCGCCTTTCGCTTTCGATTTGCTGAAGCTGTACAAACCTTTAAGTATGCCTTGTTCAGCACCTGCAGGTAGTGCAGGGTGGCTATAATTTTCATTCATCAAGGTGATGTAGTAATACACATCTTCTTGATTTTGCACCATACGGCGCAAGCCTTCTTGAATGATGACGGCTAATTCATAAGCAAATGTTGGGTCGTAGGAGATGCAATTTGGAATCGTGGCAGACATTAAGTGGCTATGGCCATCTTCATGTTGTAAACCTTCACCGTTTAATGTTGTTCTGCCTGCTGTTGCGCCAAGCAAGAAGCCACGTGCACGGCTATCGCCGGCTGCCCAAGCCAAGTCGCCAATACGTTGGAAACCGAACATGGAGTAGAAGATATAGAACGGAATCATCTGCACGCCAGTTACGCTGTACGATGTCGCCGCAGCGATCCAGCTTGAGAATGAACCCGCTTCGTTAATACCTTCTTCTAAAATTTGGCCGTCTTTAGATTCTTTGTAATACATCACTTGGTCAGAATCCATTGGCTCATATAACTGACCCAAATGCGAATAAATTCCCAATTGACGGAACATGCCTTCCATGCCGAATGTGCGTGCTTCGTCTGGCACGATTGGCACCACAAATTTGCCCAGCGTTTTATCGCGTAAAAGTGTCGATAAGATACGTACAAAAGCCATAGTCGTCGATATTTCGCGCTCACCAGTGGCAGTTAACATGTTTTCAAAAGCAGATAATGCTGGCACAGTTAATTCATTGCCTTTGCGACGACGTTGTGGCACAAAACCACCCATCGCAGCACGGCGTTCAGCCATGTATTTCACTTCTGGCGAATCTTCCGCAGGCTTGTAGAAGCTTAAGTTTTCAACCTGTTCATCGGTAATCGGCAAATCAAAACGATCACGGAATTTTTTCAGTGACTCAATATCCATGCTTTTTTGTTGATGCGTAGTATTTTGACCTTCGCCGGCATCTCCCATGCCATAACCTTTAACAGTTTTAGCTAAGATGACGGTTGGTTGGCCTTTATGGTTCACCGCTGAATGGTATGCGGCATACACTTTATGTGGGTCGTGACCGCCACGGTTCAGGCGCCAAATGTCTTGGTCACTCATCGCTGCGACCATCTCTCTTAACTCTGGATATTTGCCAAAGAAATGTTCACGCGTATACGCGCCACCTTTAGCTTTGAAGTTTTGGTATTCGCCATCAACGCATTCTTCCATGCGTTTTTTTAGAATACCGTCTTTGTCCATGGCTAGTAATGGATCCCAATATGAACCCCAAACGACTTTTAATACATTCCAGCCAGAACCACGGAAATCAGACTCTAATTCTTGAATGATCTTACCATTGCCGCGAACCGGGCCGTCTAAACGTTGCAGGTTACAGTTAATCACAAAGATCAAATTGTCTAATTTTTCGCGCGAAGCTAAAGAAATCGCGCCCAATGATTCCGGCTCGTCCATTTCACCATCGCCACAGAATACCCACACTTTACGGTCACTAGTGTCAGCGATGCCGCGGTCATGCATATATTTTAGAAAGCGTGCTTGGTAAATGCCTTGAATTGGACCTAAGCCCATTGAAACTGTTGGAAATTGCCAGAAATCAGGCATTAACCATGGGTGTGGATAACTTGATAAACCATTGCCGCCAGTCTCTTGACGGAAGTTATCCATTTTATCTTCAGGAATTAGCCCCTCTATAAACGCGCGCGCATAAACGCCTGGCGATGAGTGACCTTGAAAGTACACGCAATCGCCACCGAAACCTTCGCTTGGTGCGCGGAAGAAATAGTTAAAGCCAGTGTCGTATAGAGTTGCAGCAGATTGAAAACTGGCAATATGCCCGCCAACACCTGGCGATTTTTCGTTGCTGCGTAACACTGTCATAATCGCATTCCAGCGCACTAAGGCACGGACGCGGCGCTCCAATTCTGGATCTCCTGGCAAGCGTTGCTGCAGATGGGTTGGGATTGTATTTACATAAGCGGTTGTGGCGTTGTAAGGCAAGTTGCTACCTGAGCGACGCGCCTTGTCAATCATGGCTTCTAGTAAAAAGTGAGCACGTTCTGTGCCTTCATTTTCTATAACGGCGGTAAGTGCATCTAACCATTCCTGTGTCTCTAATGGATCGGTTTCTACTAAATTGTTTTGCGTGTTCGAGGTCATGCAGGGATAGTCTCCGTTGAGAGTGCTTGAGTTGGTATAATACAAGCAACTAGTTAAATGCAAGCAAGCTTCTGGATTTATATAAATTTAAGTTTATATAAAAGGGATGAACTGGCTTGATTTAATGCAATCAATAAAGACGCTAGTGTGGCTTTTTTAGGCTTTTTGGTCAAGTTAAACGCGCGTGTTAGCCAGTGTTTTTAAAAGATTTGCTATGTTTGTCTTACATTATATATAAGAGTTAAGGGGATTTAAATGTCGGTAAAATTAAGTCAATTTGCAGAAATAAGCGATGAAAAGACGTTATCTTCGCAAAAACATAGTCTTTTTGTATTGGATGAAGCGTCAGAATCTAAGCACGTTTTCTGCGATTTAATGCAAAGTAAGCTCAAACGCAGCCAAGCAGAATATAAAAGTTTAAACAAAACACCAGTTACTTTAGATTTGCCTAACGGCGGCATGGCAAGTTTTGTGGTGTTAGCCGAAAAACTAACCGTGTTTCAAAAACATACTTTGTTGCGTAAAGCGGTTAAGTCTTTGTTGGATGAAAATCCTGAGAGTCTGGCGATTAACGTATATGGGGATGAGGCGGCGCGTGAAGCCAATGCCTGTGCTGCCTACTACGTGACGACAGTAAATGCTGCTGAATTACCGAATCGCAAAAGCGCTAAAAATAAACAAGATAATAAAAACACGCAGTTAAAAGAAATCAGTATTTATGGCTACAAAGCAGCACATGATTATGCCGAAGTGAATGCACGTGTTGCGGCTAACACACTGTGTCGCAGCTTGACGATGTTGCCACCAAATGAGTTAACACCAACGATTTATCGCGAAAAAGTAAAAGAGTTGGCAAAACAGTATGGTTGGGAGCATGAAGAGTTTGATATGTCTGCATTGAAGCAAATGGGCGCCGGTGCTTTTTATGCGGTGGGCCAGGGCAGTGAGCCATTGGATGCGGCGATTGTGCATTTGACGTATAGCCACCAAAAACCTAAAAAACATATTGCATTGGTGGGCAAAGGCATTTGTTTTGATACAGGTGGCCATAATCTGAAACCTGCAAAATATATGCAAGGCATGCATGAAGATATGAACGGTAGTGCAGTTGCGCTGAGTGTTTTGCAAGCAGCAACTGAATTGAAGCTAGAAGTGAAAATCGACTGTTGGTTGGCTATCGCGCAAAATCATATTGGCCCATTGGCTTATAAACAGAATGATGTGGTGGCTGCGTTAAATGGAATGAGTATTGAAATTGTGCATACCGATGCGGAGGGCCGTATGGTGCTGGCGGATACCTTAACACTTGCAAGCAGGCAAAAGCCGGATGTCATTTTAGATTACGCCACTTTAACCGGTAGCATGGCGGTAGCGGTGGGCGACCGTATGAGCGGTATTGTTGCGAACAGGCCAGGGTTGTCTGAAATGGCTGTTGCAGCTGGTGCAGCAGCCGGTGAGCGTATTGTGGCTTTTCCGAATGAAGAAGATTTTGACAGTGATTTAGACAGTGATATAGCGGATATTAAGCAATGCACGCTAGAAGGCGGTGGTGATCATATTCATGCAACGCGTTTTATGGGTAAATTCATTGAAAATGATGTGGCGTGGTGTCATGCGGATTTGTCTAGCACCAATCGCAAAGGTGGTTTGGGTGCCGTGCAAAGTGATGTGAATGGTTTTGGTGTTGGCTTTGCATTGGAGTTGATTAAAGCGTTAATTCGCCAATAAGGTTGGTTATTTTCGCTTGCAAACAGAAGTGGCGAGCAGGGTATAGTATGGCTACACATTCATTGGGTGTGTAGTGAATACGGATGCTTGGATGTGTGTTAAAAAGCGACGGTATTCGAAACTTCTTTATAAACATATATAAATAGCTTGAAAATTAAACACCAAAACTTCAATATTTAAGTGTTTTTTAAAAGGCTGATGAGGAGATGTATGGAGAACTTGGATTGGTTGAAAAGCTTCCCTGCTTTGACGCAACTTGAAGCGCCTGCCCGTGATATTTTAGTAAAATCGGCCCGAATAGTAGAGGCGCCGATTGGCACGATTGGTTACCGCGAAGGTGGCGTTTGCGGCGCTTATGTGATGCGTTTAGCTGGCCAATCGCGCGTTTATAAAATGTCTGCTAGTGGACGCGAAATCTTACTTTATCGTGTGGCGGCTGGTGAAACTTGCGTGATTACTACCACTTGTTTATTGGGCAATAGCAATTATCCTGCTTCTACCATTGTGGAAGAGCCGATTCGCGACGTGATTATTCCGACCGCTGCGTTCAATCAATTGATGATTGATTCAGCGGTGTTCCGTCGTTTTGTAATGACTAATTATGGTGCACTCATCAGTGATTTGATTGTGCTGCTGGATGAGGTGGCTTTTCATAGCTTAGATGCAAGGCTGGCTAAATTGCTGTTAGATGCAAACACTGCGACTATCAGCCGTACACATCAATTGATGGCGGATGAGCTTGGCACTGCGCGTGAAGTGGTGAGCCGCCAATTGAAACGTTTTGAGCAAAAAGCTTGGGTTGCGCTTGGGCGTGGTCATGTAGAAATTAGCAATCGTGCAGCGCTGGAAAAGCTAGCGAGTAGTTAATAGCTTATTTAACTAAAGTATCTATATTAAAACTAAGTATCTATTTAACTCGCATTTATTGGGTGCTGAATGCTTTAACCAGTATCAATATTGCCGCCAGTATTGCCAATACAGCAAAGCTGCGCTGACTGAATTTTGTTGAAATTTTACTGTTAACACTTCTGAAAATAAACAAACCTAGAACCGTACCAATGATAAACGGCACAGCTATGCTCCAATGTATATCACTGCTTAATGTATAACTAAAAATACTCATAGCAGACACTAATGCAATCGTGAATAGTGCGGTTGCAATAATTGTCTGGTTATTAAAGTTTGTGACTTTGCTGAGGCTTGGCACAAGTACAAAACCACCGCCCACACCGAGTAGCCCTGAAAGAAAGCCAGCAATCGCCCCTGTTACAATAAGTGCTTGAGTACAAACGGCGGTCCAGAATAGTTTAGATGTAGACGGATTTAACGCGCAGGCGGGGGATGGTTTTTTTTCCTGATTATCTGACTGTTGCGTGCTTTGCTGCCACATGTTCCAAGCAACGATTAGCAGCACTACGCAAAAAATAAAATTCAATAATTGATTGGGTGCATATTGAGCCAGCCAAACGCCCAGTGGCGCAAAAACAAGGCCAAAACTAGCCATTAGAAACGCCGTTTTATAGCGTACGATGCCCAAGCGTAAGCCCTGAATCGCGTCTATGCTAGAGGCAAGCGCGACTGCCATCAAAGCAATTGGCGCTGCTTGATTTAAAGTGAGATTAAAGCTGATGACCAGTAGCGGTATGGCAAGGATTGAGCCACCTGCACCTGTTAACGCCAGCACCAGGCCAATAAACAGCCCTAAGCTAACACTGATTACCGTGCTGATTAAATGAATTTCCGGCATGATTTATTGCAAAGTTATTTGAGCTATTTTAAGATTTTCACTTAAGTATTTTTGCAGCGCGCTAACCATTCGCGACCTTTCAGCATGCAGTTCCAGTAAATCCATGGCAGTCCATATTTTTTGAGTAGCCAGTTAGATTTTCTAGGTATGGTTGAGTCACATGGAAAAGTGGGTAACAGTTTTCCGTCAAAACCAAATTCTGCCAAGATGATTTTGCCTTTTTCTACGGTAAGTGGGCAGCTGCCATAACCGTTGTATAGAGTCGTCATCTCTTGTTTGGCTGCGTGTGCAAGCAAGTTTTCTGCAACAATCACGGCTTGCTTTCGTGCCGCAGCAGCGGTTTTAGCATTGGGGCTAGAGCACACGTCGCCTAAGCTGAAAATATTGCTGAATTGATTGTGCTGCAACGTAGTTTGGTTCACATCTACCCAGCCGTCGCTATTGGCTAATGCGCTTTGCTTAATAAAGTCTGGGGCACGTTGGGGCGGTACTACATGCAGCATATCAAAGTTTTTTTCAATGCGTGTGACATTGCCTTGCGCATCTTTTGCATTAAAGCATGCTTTTTTGTTCGGGCCATCCACTTCGATTAGCGTGCTATTAAAACTTAAATGTGCGTTATAGCGGACTACGTATTGCATGAGTGGCGCAACATATTCTTTAACGCCAAATAACACTCCGCCAGCATTATTAAATTCGACTTTGATGTTGCTTAATACGCCTTGCTGCTCCCAATGTGAGCAGGATAAATACAAAGCTTTTTGTGGTGCACCTGCGCATTTAATTGGCATAGGTGGTTGCGTAAAAATAGCCGTGCCGATTTTTAGATTTTGTACCAACTGCCAAGTATAAGGCGCTAAATCAAACCGATAGTTTGAGGTGACACCATTTTTACCTAATGTTTCACTCAAGCCTTTGATTGCTTGCCAATCAATTTTTAAGCCACAGGCAACGATTAAGTATTGGTAATGAATCGCGCCTGAATTGTCGGTATTCACTAAGTTACGTTCAGGTTCAAAGGTCGTGGCTTCAGCCTGCAGCCAAGTGACGCTTTTAGGAATGCAATCCGTCATATTGCGTTCAGTTTTTGCAATATCAAACTCGCCCGCGCCAACTAATGTCCAAGCGGGTTGGTAATAATGTTTGCTTGAAGGTTCAATAATTGCAATACTAAGTTGGGTATTACGCTTACGCAAACTGGCAGCAACGGCAATGCCGGCAGAGCCGCCGCCAACAATTACAATGTCATATGTATGTGTGTTTGCCATGATGAATCCTTATCTAATTGCTACTTAATTTTTACTTAAGCTTTGGTTCACTGAGTATTTTAATGACAGCTTTGACATAATAGTGATATTTCGACAGCTTAATGTTGAGAAAATTGTATTAGGAGCGCACAAATGTTCAAGCAAATGTTTGATGATGAATCATCGACCTATACCTATTTGATTGTGGATGACGCATCACAAGAAGCATTGCTTATTGATCCTGTCTCAAGCCATATGGATGCGTATATCAGTTTGATTGCTCAGCTTAACTGCAAGCTAAAATATGCATTAGAAACGCATGTGCATGCTGACCACATTACTGCCAGCGGCATGCTAAGAGATAAGTTTGTATTAGAAACAGGCGTAAGTGCACAGTGTGGCGCTGCTACAGCAGATATTCAATTAAACGAGGGTGATATTCTGCTGCTTGGCCAACAGGAAATAAAGGTAATCGCAACACCTGGACACACGGCGGGTAGCATTTCATTTTTATGGCATGACAGGCTTTTTACAGGTGATAGCTTGTTAATTAACGGCTGTGGGCGGACTGATTTTCAAGGTGGCAATGCAGGCGTTTTGTATGACAGCATCACCAATAAAATTTTTACCTTACCAGATGAAACGCTTGTTTACCCGGCGCACGATTATCAAGGTCGGCATGTGAGTTGCGTAGCACAGGAAAGAAGTATTAATCCACGGCTGGTGAATAAAACACGCGATGCTTTTATTCAGATGATGGATGCGCTTGATTTGCCTAAGCCAAAATTAATCGATGTTGCACTGTCAGCCAATCGCATGTGCGGTGTTGTTGAAGAGAATATAAGGCAAGGCTAATCATTTTTTCTGCAGAGCTGTATTTGCTTTACAAGCGGCGGCTTGTTTAGCGGCAGCTAAACTAATCAGTTCCTCTGGTTCAGTCGCTGCTGATTGTTTAGTTTCAACTACGCCTGCCGCAGCTACTTTGCAATCAATGCATTTACCTTTTACAGTTTCAAAACCTTTCACTGTATTTAAGCCTTTAACATCTTTAAAAATCGCGTCATCCACATCGGCATCGGTTAGATTCGCGTCTGTTAAATCTGCGCCAGTTAAGTCGGCTTTGGCTAAGTCGGCACGATACAGATTTGCACCACGCAAATTCGCATTTCTTAAATTACCAAATCTAAATGCCGCAATATTTAAATCGGCATTTTCAAAATTAGTCCCAGAAAAATTGCCGCCAACAGAATCAAATTTCATCTGTCCCATAGGCTGGTTTCCCATATCAAGGCCAAATCTACCTCTGCTGATATTTGCGCCGCTCATATCGACTTTGCCTAGTGTGCCAATCATTCGTGCATTGGTAAGGTTAGCGCCTTTAAAATTGGTGTTATCAAAAATGGCCTGAAAAATGATTGCGTTGGTTAAATTGGCGTTACTGAAATCAGCATTTTCTAAACGTGCTAAGTTTAAATAAGCGCCTGTTATGTTTGCACCAATCAATTTTGCACCTTTCAGTTCTGCGCCAAAAAAACTGACATTTTGTAAATTACAGTGACTTAAATCTAAACCATTAAAAATCAAATAGCCGGCATCTTTATTTTGCAGCGTACAAGTTTTGCTGTTTATTTGGCTTAATGCATCGGCTTGGGTAATTTTTTCACGCTCAGGTTCTGCATTCTTCGCATAGGTAGTTGTCGCTTTTGCAATCATATTGTCTTGGTCGCGCAAAAAAGAATTGCGTGCACCTGTGTCGCTAAAGCAATAGGTTTTGCCTTTATATAACTCGTTAATCGCACAATCTGTTTGCTGTAATACGCCCTTAGATAAACCGCTGGTGCAGTTATTACTAAACTCGCCTGCCCATGCGGTGTTGGCAAACATCAGGATGGCAACCGTTAACAAACCATTGAGATTTTTCATGATAGATTCCAGTTAAAGTAAATCCATAAACAAGCTGCATATTTACAGTGTGTGATGTGAGTATAGGCGCAAATAAAAGTCACACAGTGACTCTGGTTACATTGGCGATTAAGTTGCCCTGCAGTAGAAATGCATGCTGGTCGTTAATCTCAATATTAAGGTCAATAGGCTGTCTACGTAAATTCATGAGTTACAGACTATTAACAAATTGCGGTCAGCAAATTTCTCTTTTAGTCCGTTTATCGATTATCTGCACATTATTAGCAGAGCAAAGACAAAACAGGAGAGTTAACATGCGTCAAACATTATTATTAGGTTTAATTGCGGCAACGGTTTCAATGCCAACTTTGGCGGATGATGATTATGAAGATCGTGCACGGGTGATTACGGTCACACCACAATTCGAGCGTGTGAATAGCCCACGTCAAGAATGCCGTACGGAGTATGTACGTGAAAGTTATTATGAAGCGCCACAGCGCTCATTAGGCGGTGCGATTATTGGTGGCGTTGCAGGCGGCTTGCTTGGTAATACGATTGGTCGCGGTAATGGTCGTGTCGCTGCCGCGGCAGTCGGTGCGGGGGTTGGCGCAATTGTGGGTGATCGCGTTGATAATAATCGCCAAACTTACGGTCGTGAGCGTGTTGAAACACGCCCAGTAGAAAGTTGTGTGACGGTAGACAGTTGGCAAACGGTTAATGCTGGATATTTGGTGAATTATGAATATAACGGCCGCCAATATTCAACCATGATGGATCGTGATCCTGGTCGTTATGTGCCTGTGCATGTTGCGCTGAGATCGAATGGCTATATTTCCAATGTGCGCTATCAACCATCGGGTTGGAATGACAATAAACACAGAGGGCGTGGCAAAGGTAATGGCAATGGTAAACATCAAGACCGTCGCTACTGGTAGTTTTAAATGATTGGTTTTAGTCTGTAGCTTGTTAAAACTTAATCTTAAGCTTAAAAACTACTTAGATTTAAAAGCCGCACCAATTATTTGGTTGCGGCTTTTTCATGCGCGTTAAAGATTACTTAGATAGTGATTGGCATAAGGATTAAAATTATTCAGTGTTAAAATCACCGCATGCTAGACTTTATAAAAAAACTATTCCAACCTGCTACGCCCAATGCTGCACTCGCTTGGCAGCAAGCAGGCAATGACGCAGGAAGCGCTTATTGGCTTTACGCGGCGCCAGTACATTTGGTTTTGCAGCGAGATAGTTTTAGCTTGGCAGATCCTGTGCCGCTAGTACTGGAACAGTCAGAGATTGATGCGCTGACAGTGGATTTAAATACACACTTTGCCAGTGACCAAATGCAGTTTTTTTGGTACGGGGATAAATGGTTTTTGCGTTTACAGCAAAATCCACAGATTCAAACAACGAATCCACAATTAGCGATCAATAAAAACATCGCACAATTTTTACCAACAGGCGAGGGCGCAATGGATTGGGCAAGCTTCCAAAACGAGGTGCAAATGTTGTTATTTATGCATCCAATTAATGCTGAACGTGAGCTGAAACGCTTAACCTTGGTCAATAGTATTTGGTGTTATGGCGGTGGGCAAATAAATGCAAATTAAGGCACGTCAATTTAATGCAGTGGTGGTGGATGCGCTGGCTGCAATCGGTACAAATCCTTTGCTTGCACGGCTTTTTGTAGCGCGCGGCGTAACGAATCACAGCGAATTAGAAGTCACGCTTGGCTGCATTATTCCGCCAGAACGACTAACCAATAATACGCAAATGGCCAAATTGTTGGCAGATGCCATTGTCAGTAATAAAAAAATACTGGTGATTGGTGATTATGATGCCGATGGCGCAACTGCCACAGCTGTTGCAGTGAAAGGTTTGCGCCAATTCTGTCGAATATTGGCATCGGACGCGCAAGTGGATTTTTTGGTGCCAAATCGCTTTGAATATGGCTATGGATTAACGCCAGAAATCGTGCAGCTTGCTTATGCGCAAGCGCAACGCCCGGATATTCTGGTTACGGTAGATAACGGTATTGCCAGCGTAGATGGCGTGTTGACCGCAAACCAATTGGGCATGCAAGTGTTGATTACCGATCATCATTTGCCTGGTGACACGACGCCAGCAGCGGCTTGTATTGTGAACCCGAATCAACATGGCTGCGATTTTCCCAGCAAAAATTTAGCTGGTGTGGGTGTGATGTTTTATGTGTTATTGGCTTTGCGTGCCGAGTTAAGAAGCCGTGGTGCATTTGCAGATAAAACAGAACCGAATTTAACCGAACTATTGGATTTGGTTGCCTTAGGCACAGTGGCCGATTTGGTTAAATTAGATGCCAATAATCGCATTTTGGTCGAGCAAGGTTTGCGCAGAATTCGTGCTGGTGTTTGCAGTGCTGGCATTACCGCATTATTGCAAATCGCGGGGAAATCACCAGAAAAAGTCATTGCACAAGATTTAGGCTTTTATGTAGGGCCAAGGCTTAATGCGGCTGGTAGGTTGGATGATATGCGCATTGGCATTGCATGTTTGTTGGCTGAAAATGCTACGGATGCTATGCAAAAAGCAGAAACGTTGCAGGCGTTGAATATGGAACGCCGCAATATTGAAGCTGATATGCAGGATAGCGCATTAACGACGTTAGAAGCGATTGATGTCAGCCAGCAATTTAGCATCAGTATGTTCAACGCAGATTGGCATCAGGGCGTGATTGGTATTTTGGCTTCGCGCTTGAAAGAGCGCTATCATCGTCCCGCCATTGTTTTTGCAGAAGCTGGTGATGGCTTGCTAAAAGGCTCTGGGCGTTCAATCTCTAGTTTGCATTTACGTGATGCCTTAGATTTAATCACCAAGCGCCAGCCAGATTTAATCATTAAATTTGGCGGTCATGCCATGGCGGCTGGCTTGAGTATCAAGCAGATGGATTTTGATGTTTTCCAGACAGCATTTGAAACGGTAGTGCGCGAACTATTAACTGAAGCGGATTTGCAAGCAACAATTGAAACCGATGGTGGTTTGCAAGGCAACGAAATTAACTTAGCAACCGCCCAGTTATTATCTAAACAAGTGTGGGGGCAGGGGTTTAATCAACCTTTGTTTTTTGACACTTTTGCAGTGATTAACCAACGTATTGTGGGTGAAAAACATTTAAAGCTATTGTTGCAAAAAGACCAAAAACGCTTTGATGCGATTTACTTTAACCATCATGATGACTTGCCTGAAAATATCGAGGCGGTATATGCATTAGAGGCGAATGAATATAAGGGTTTGCAGACAGTGCAGTTGCAGATAAAACATGTTGAATTAATTGACAATAACGCATCAAAATAGGCACAAGCATGGCTGAGTTTTGGTACGTTAGATTAGTGAATGATTCGTTGAGTTTTTCAAGAAAGTCTTATTTAACGGCTCTACATTTAACCGTTCAGCAATTTGCGTTTGGCTTAGTGGTTTTTTGCTGTGTTTTTAATTTGCAGGCTGCTGAAGCTGATGTGAAAACAAATACTGCAACAAGCTATGCCGTTGAGATTGCACTAACGCCTAACGCTGTGTCGGATGCAGAGCAAACCTTGCTCACCGATTTGCTGGACAAGCACCTTGAAATCATTAAATGGCGCGATAACCCGCGCATGTCGCCGATAGAGTGGCAGCGCATTTATCAATTAACACCCAAAGCAATCACAGATTTATTGGCGACAGAAGGTTATTTCTCGCCAGAGATTGAGCCTTCTATTGAGAAAATTGGCAATGTTTCGCAAGCACGTTTCTTAATCAATCCGGGTAAGCCAGTTTTGGTAAGTACGGTTGATTTAAAGTTCAGCGGTAGTATTTTACAGCAAGCAGGTGAGGCGACTGGTGGGGTTTCTAGGCAAACGACTACCATCGCGCAACTGCAACAAGATTGGCTGTTGCAGACGGGGGCGCAATTTAGGCAAGAAGATTGGAATCAGGCAAAACGGCGTTTGCTGATTGGTTTGTTAATCAGGCAATATCCAAATGCCACGATTAAATCCACTAAAGCAGAAGTGAATCCGGATTCCCATTCAGTCGCTTTACAGGTGGAAATAGATAGTGGCCAGAGCGTTCAATTTGGTGAATTGCAAATTGAAGGTTTGGAGCGCTACCCAGCCAGTATTATTGAGAATTTAAATTCCATTAAGCCGGGCAGTACATACAGCCAATCCAGGTTACAGCTCTTTCAATCACGTTTAGAAGAAAGCGGGTATTTCCGTGGGGTTGAAGTGACGGCAAATACGGCATCTGCGGATGCTGATACTGCCCCCGTTAAAGTGGTAGTGCAAGAAAATCAATCTGTTAAAGTGGGCGTTGGCGCTGGATACAGTACCAACACTGGCGCGCGCGCGCAATTAACCTATGATGATTTGAATTTGTTTGATCGCGGCTGGCGCTTAACCAGCAGCTTAAAACCAGAACAACGTGCGCAATCATTAAGCGGTTTGATTCGCTTGCCGACAGATGCCAGTGGTTATCGCGATAGCATGAATGCGGGTTTGGAGCGCAAAGTGATTGAAGGCCAAATTACCACATCAGGCCAAGCTGGCATTAACCGTAGCTGGGGCCCGCGCAGAACCGAGCAAACTATCGGCACCGGTTATTTGATCGAGCATCAGGAAATTGATGGCGCAGAATCTGCCACCAAAAAAGTGGCGACGGTTTCTTATGGCATCACACTCCGCCGCACAGATAATGACCGCAATCCAACGCGTGGTTATTTGTTTAATGCACAATTTGCTGTCGCCCCGCTTGAAGAACTCTCGAATGGGCGTTTTGTGCAAAGCTACCTGAAAGTGCAAGGATATTATCCTGTGACTGATTCAACACAATTAATCGCGCGTGCAGAAGTTGGCATGGTTAATGGTAAAAATAGTGCGCCAGCTGCATTTCTATTCCGTGCCGGTGGCGATCAATCGGTACGCGGTTACGCTTATGAAAGCTTGGGCGTGACAGAAGGCGATGCGATTGTCGGCGGGCGTTATTTGGTGACGGGCAGTGTGGAAGCTATTCAATGGTTAACCAAACAGTGGGGCGCGGCTGTCTTTGTCGATTTTGGTAATGCGGCAAACACGCTGCAAGACTTAAAACCGGTATATGGCTATGGATTAGGTGCGCGCTGGAAAAGCCCGATTGGCGCAATTGGTGCAGATATTGCCTATGGCGAAGCGACAAAAGAGTATCGCTTGCACTTTAACTTGGGCGTTGCTTTTTAATTGATGCGTCGCATTTTTAAAATGAGGAAGCTGTTTTAATGCTACGACATTACATGACTGCCGTGTTGCTAAGCATAAGCATGCTGCTTTACACGCCTGTGCAAGGCGAGATGACCATTAGCGGCAGTTCTAATTTGGATACACTGGACTACGATTTAGACAGTATCCATCTGAAATTAGAAAAGCTGGAGTCGCGCTGGCAACTTTTTCCGCTAGATAACAAGCTTTTTGTGGATAAGCTGCGTGCGCGTCGTTTGACTATTACCATGCGCTCTGCGGCAAAAAAAGCCGGCGATTCTGCCTTGCCAGCACAAATTAAGCTGCCTTTTCCCATTAAGGTTCGGCAAGCAGAAGTGGTTGAGTTGGTCATTATTACACCAACGGAACAGCATGTTTTAAACAATGTGCAATTTGACATTGAGGCCGATTTAAAAACGATACAACTGAGCAGGTTAAGTGCAGGCACGCCATTTGGCCAAGTGGATGCTACGCTTAATTTGGGTACAGCTAATCCATTTATACTGATTGGTGCGGTGAGCATTAAGCAAGCCAGCACCAAAGAAGCTGGTGCTGAAAAAAATAACTCTAGTAAAACCAATCTCGATAAAACCAATGTATCAATGCCATATGATATAAAAGTAAATCTATTGGGTGATTTAAAACAATTACGATTTGAGTCTGTAGCCATGCTGGCTTTGCAAGATGGTCAACTGGCGTTAATGCAAGTAAATGGTCAAGATACAAATGTTGCCGCAAGAATCCAAGTGATGGGCGAACTTGGATTGGCGGGTGAATATCCACTAAATGTGAATACACAGATTAGTGAGTTTCAACCAGAGCGTTTAGGCAATTATCCAGCAGGGCTATTAAATTTTGATTTAAATCTACAAGGCAATCTATCACCAGAGACTAATTCTGGTGGCTTGCAAATCTTGTTGTCGGCCAAAGATAGTTATTTACAAGTAAAAAATCAGCGCCAACCTTTAACCACAGAAGGCAGGCTGACTTTTATCAATAGTCATTTGCAAGATGTTGATTTTAAAGCCAGTATTGCCAATAACACGCTTAGTGCTAGTGGCAATCTTGGTGCGCCAGAAAGCCAATTGTTATGGCGCGCGGATTTGCCCGACTTAAGCACATTGGGAGAACAGTTTTCGGGCGAAGCACATGTCAATGGCACGCTTGCTGGTGTTTTTGAAAACTTGGCATTAAGTATTGATTTAGCGGCACAAAAACTCAAATTACCTAATATTATAAAACTAGATAAGCTGGATGGGAAAGCTACGCTGCTGGCTGGTGCGCAGGGAAGTGCTGATGCAGCGTTTAATGCGACAGGCTTAAAAGTGGCGCAAAATCCGCTATTAAATGCCAGTTTTACTTTGCAAGGCACGCGTGCTCAACATCAAATGAAAATTCAAGCGCTTGAGTCGCAGCCACCCGCGTTAGATGCAAGCAAGCCTCTGCAATTTGAAACTACGTTAGCAGGCGGTTTAGATGCTGGGCAATGGCAAGGACTCATTCAAACACTGAGTTTAAAAGGCGAAACGCCAATTTCTTTACAAGCACCAGCAAAATTAAGCCTTAGCAGTAAAGACATTAGTTTAGAAAGTGCTACTTTACAACTAGCAAAAGGCCGTGCAGTGATTGATGTGCTGAGCGCGGGAAGCAAAGGTTTTATCAGCAAAGGTAATTTAAGCAACTTTGCGCTGGATGATATCCCGCCCAGTTTATTTAAGCTGCCAGCACATTTGCAGGGTGATCCTGTTTTTTCTGCTAAGTGGGATATTCATGCGGTAGAGGCGGTTAATGGTAGCGCGATTTTCAATCTTGAATCGGGTGATTTAAGCGTTAATACCAATGGCACTACAAAGCTGCTAGGCTTGCAAGATGTTACAGCCGAACTGAAATTCAATCAGAATAAAGCAGATTTTGTGATGCGGCTTAAAGGGCAGCAACTGGGGTATGTCGATGTGCAGGGCAGCACGATGCTGGCAAAAGTTGAATCAGGTTTCGCGCTGATGGCGAATGCGCCGTTGACATTATCAGGTGCCGCACAGCTCAATACGCTGGCTTGGTTCCCAGTATCCGCTTCATTGGCAGATGCCAGTTTGGACGGCGTTTTGAGTCTAACTGTAAATGCAGACGGTACTGTGCAAAAACCGAATTTACGTGGTAATGCTATTGGTAAGAATCTGCAATTCATTCTGCCGTCACAAGGTGTTTCGTTGACAGATGGCACTTTGGATGCCGTGTTTGAAAATGATGAGTTACGTATTACGCAGGCCGCATTAAAAGGCGGTGCGGGATATTTACGCACAACCGGCACGCTAAAAATGGAAAATAAACAACCTAAAGTAGCGCTAGATTGGGTTGCTGAGCAATTTACAGTTATTTCTGGGGCAGATAGATTGTTAATATTAGATGGCACGGGTAAAACGACTTTGCTTGAAGGTTTATTTTCAATTTCGGGCGATTTTAAAGTAGCAAAAGGTCTGCTTGCCCTACCAGATGACAGTGTTCCGACACTTGCCGATGATGTGGTGGTGCTTGGGCAGGTTGATGCAATATCAGAATCGACATTGAAAGTGTTGTTGAGCGGCTTACGTATTGATCTGGGAGATGATTTTAAATTGCACGGGCGCGGATTAGATGCGCAGCTTTCAGGCGCTGTAACATTACTAGGTTTAACACAATATCATCCGCACGCTGAAGGTAGTATCCGGGTTAAAAAAGGCACCTATATGGCTTATGGCCAAATTCTGAATATCACGCGCGGCGTCATCAGTTTTAGTGGTCCTTTAGATAACCCTGGCTTGAATATACGCGCAATGCGCAATGCAGTCAGTGATAGTGCCAGCTTGATTACAACGAATGCAGAAACAGTCAATAATACAGGTGAAGTTACAGGCAGCAACTTTAGCCAAACCACATCTGCTAGTGTTCAAACAGTGAATGCAGGAGTAGAAATCACTGGTAGTGGATTAAATCCCAGAGTCAAATTGGTATCAGAGCCAAATGTACCAGACACCGAAAAATTATCCTGGTTATTATTAGGTCATGGCACCGAGCAAGCGGGTAAAAATGATTTTGCCATGCTTTCGTTAGCTGCAGGTGTGTTGCTGTCAAACGGCGATTCTATGCCGCTGCAGACAAAGTTGGCGCGTGCTGCGGGGCTGGATGAGTTTGGCTTTACTGGTTCTGATGCTGAAAGTGCATCGCTGACATTTGGCAAGCGCCTGTCTTCTCAACTGTATCTCAGTTATGAAAAAAGCATCAGCGGTTTGTTAGATGTCGCCAGACTGACTTTTAATATTACGCCGCGTTGGGCCTTGCAAGCAGAAACCGGCACAGAAAGCGCGGTGGATGCTTTGTATA
This sequence comes from Pseudomonadota bacterium, assembly GCA_040387515.1. GTDB lineage: Bacteria > Pseudomonadota > Gammaproteobacteria > Burkholderiales > Methylophilaceae > Methylotenera_A. The sequence goes on along the minus strand of JAZKDP010000024.1, from coordinate 38,179 downwards.
CGTTTAGATTTAAATAAGCTAACTGCATGATGCAAATTGATGAATATTAATAGGATTGCTTGACTTAATTTCACCAAATGAAAGCATTAACTTAGCGTTGACCATACTAGCTTGCACGCGTAGAATTCGCGGCAATTCTTAAGGCATTTTATGAGCCAACCTGTATCACAACCTCTCGCAAAAAAACCAATAGCTGTCAAAAAAATAGTTGTTGCTAATTGGAAAATGCACGGCAATCTCAAGCAGAATCAAGCCTTGCTGACAGATTATGTTGCATTGCTTTCCAATTTAAAGCAGTCAAAAGTGGTTGTTTGTGCGCCTTATCCTTATCTTGCGCAATTACAAGATTTGTTACAGCACACCAATATCGCTTGGGGCGCGCAAAATCTTGCTAAAAATGCAGAGGGCGCATTTACCGGAGAAGTAAGTGCCGCCATGTTAAAAGATTTTGGCTGCCAATATGTGATTATTGGCCATTCAGAACGGGCAACCGCTTATTGCGAATCCGATGAAAATATCGCGCAAAAATTTTTGCAGGCAAAACAGCATGGCTTAACGCCCATTTTATGCGTGGGTGAAACATTGATTGAGCGCGAAGCTGGTGTGATGGAGTTGGTCGTTGGGAAGCAGCTTGATACCATTATTAAGTTGCACAGCGCTGCTATTTTTGCAGACAGCATTATCTCGTATGAACCGATTTGGGCAATTGGTACAGGGCTGGCAGCTACGCCAGAACAGGCAAAAGCTATGCATAAATTCATTCATCACAAGATTGCAAATTTGGATAAAGATGCGGCAAGCAGCTTAAAAATCCTATATGGAGGAAGCGTAAATCCGCAAAATGCGGTACAATTATTCGCTGTACAGAATATTGATGGTGGGCTGGTTGGTAAATGCTCGCTTGAGTCGCAGGCGTTTGAGAAAATATGCATTGCGGCTGAATTGGCAACTTAAATTGCCAAGCAAAAGGTCTTAATAAACGTATCTTAATAGACAGTTGGTTGCAGGTGTATGTGCCTGCTTTAATGCAAGCCACTTTTTGGAATTTGTTTGATGGAAAATTTAATTACAGTTGTTCATGTTTTAGCAGCGGCAGGCGTTATTGGCCTAGTGTTGTTGCAGCACGGTAAAGGTGCTGATATGGGTGCCGCATTTGGTAGTGGCGCATCTGGTAGCTTGTTTGGTGTGAGCGGCTCATCCAATATTTTAAGTAAATTAACATCGGTCTGCGTAGTTGTTTTTTTTAGTACGAGTATGACACTTGCCTACATGGCAAGTCATCGCGCAGGAAGCAACAGTAGCGTGATTAAAGTGCCTTCAAATGCATCTGTAATTAATTCAGATGCTGCAAAACCTGATGCAACTAAATCGCAAGAATTAACACCAAGTGCAAGTGGGCCAAAAGCTGATGATGCAGCTTTAGGTAATACTGCTAAGGATGTGCCAAATTAAATTTTAGGGTTATTTTTAAGTTAATAATAAATCCTTGAATAATTGCCGTCGTGGTGGAATTGGTAGACACGCTATCTTGAGGGGGTAGTGGCGAAAGTCGTGAGAGTTCGAGTCTCTCCGTCGGCACCAGTAGGATATCAAGCTAATAAGTCTTAAAAATAAAATAATAATAAATATAAATGCCGCTCTAAAAATGTAGTTAATTGTTTTGATTGTTAAGCCAAAAGCGAAGCATTCAAAGGTCTGTAGTAAAACTTTGTTAGGAAGTTTCTGTGCTGGAAAATTACTTTCCAATCTTGTTGTTTATCTTAGTGGGCCTTGCTGTAGGGCTTGGGCCACTTGTCCTCGGTAAAATCGTTTCCCCCCATAAGCCAGATAGTGAAAAAAACTCGCCTTACGAGTGTGGGTTTGAAGCGTTTGAAGATGCGCGCATGAAATTTGACGTGCGCTATTACCTAGTGGCTATCCTATTTATTCTGTTCGATTTGGAAATTGCATTTTTATTTCCTTGGGCGGTTGTGTTGCAAGAAATTGGCTTGGCTGGCTTTCTAGCTATGATGCTATTCTTATTTGTGCTGGTCGTTGGCTTTGTTTATGAGTGGATGAAGGGCGCCCTTGAGTGGGATTAAATCAATGGGATTGATTCAGTCATGAGTATTGAAGGCGTTTTAGAAAAAGGCTTTGTCACCACTACGCTGGATACGGTGATTAACTATACGCGTACCGGTTCATTGTGGCCGATGACATTTGGTTTAGCGTGTTGCGCGGTTGAAATGATGCATGCTGGCGCTTCGCGCTATGATTTGGACCGATTCGGTATTGTGTTTCGCCCTAGTCCAAGGCAGTCGGATGTGATGATTGTTGCGGGTACTTTGGTAAACAAAATGGCGCCCGCTTTGCGTAAGGTATATGACCAAATGGCAGAGCCTCGTTGGGTGATTTCCATGGGTTCGTGTGCAAATGGCGGTGGTTATTATCATTATTCTTATGCTGTTGTGCGTGGTTGTGATCGTATCGTGCCAGTGGATGTGTATGTGCCAGGATGCCCACCAACGGCTGAAGCCTTACTGTACGGTATTATTCAGTTACAGAAAAAAATCAGACGTACGAATACAATTGCTAGGTAAGTGCAATCACTAGGTAATTTTAAGAACAAAACATCATGTCTACCAAACTCGATCAATTATCAGCTCAATTAAAACTTGCTTTAAGTGGGCAAGTGACGCAATTAACTGTCGCTCTAAATGAGATTACGGTTGAATGTAAATCTGATGATTATCTGGCCGTTTGCAATAAATTGCGCGACCATGGCGAGCTTAAATTCGAGCAACTGATCGATCTGTGCGGCGTAGATTATAGCCAGTATGAGATTGAAGATTATTCCGATGTGCAATGGGCTGGCAAGCGCTACGCGGTTGTGTTGCATTTGTTGTCCGTTAGCTTGAATCAGCGAGTACGTTTACGCGTGTTTGCGCAGGATGATGATTTTCCAGTACTTCCCACGCTGGTTGATATTTGGCCGGCAGCAAATTGGTTTGAGCGTGAAGCCTTTGATCTATACGGATTGATGTTTGAAAATCACCCTGATTTGCGCAGACTTTTAACTGACTACGGTTTTGTCGGTCACCCATTCCGTAAAGATTTCCCCATGATTGGTAATGTAGAAATGCGTTACGACCCTGAGCAGCAACGGGTTATTTATCAGCCTGTTTCGATTGAGATGCGTAACAATGTACCGCGCATCATTCGTGATGAAGGGATGCATAAGTAATGGCTGAAATTAGAAATTACACCATGAACTTCGGCCCGCAGCATCCTGCGGCACATGGCGTTTTGCGCTTAGTGTTAGAGTTGGATGGTGAAGTCATTCAGCGTGCTGACCCACATATTGGCTTATTACATCGCGCAACTGAAAAGTTAGCCGAAAATCGCACTTATCTGCAATCGATTCCCTATATGGATAGGCTGGATTATGTGTCCATGATGGCCAATGAGCACGCCTATGTGATGGCGATCGAAAAAATGATGGGTATTGAAGTGCCGATTCGTGCGCAATATATCCGTGTCATGTTCGATGAGATTACCCGCGTTTTAAATCATTTGTTGTGGCTAGGTGCGCATGCTTTAGACGTTGGTGCGATGACGGTATTTCTTTATGCATTTAGAGAGCGTGAAGATTTGTTCGATTGTTATGAAGCGGTTTCAGGTGCCCGTATGCATGCGGCGTATTATCGTCCAGGTGGTGTGTATCGTGATTTGCCCAATCAAATGCCACAGCACGAAACAACTAAATTCCGCAGTGCAAAACAAATTAACAAGCTCAATGAAAACCGCCAAGGTTCATTTTTAGATTTTATTGAAGACTTTACCAATCGCTTCCCTACTTATATTGATGAGTATGAAACGTTATTGACCGATAACCGCATCTGGAAACAGCGTACGGTTGGTATCGGTGTGGTTTCTCCTGAACGAGCTTTGGCGCTGGGTTTTACAGGTCCTATGTTGCGCGGTTCTGGTATTGAGTGGGATTTACGTAAAAAACAGCCTTACGAAGTGTATGCGAGTTTAGATTTTGATATTCCCGTCGGCGTTAATGGTGATTGTTATGATCGCTATTTGGTCCGCATGGAAGAGTTCAGGCAATCTAATAACATCATCAAGCAATGTATTAACTGGCTGCGTGCGAATCCTGGCCCAGTCATTACTACCGATAATAAAGTAGCACCGCCAGATCGTGAAGGCATGAAAACCAATATGGAAGACATGATTCACCACTTTAAATTGTTTACAGAAGGCTTCCATGTGCCAGCAGGTGAGGCGTATGCAGCGGTGGAACATCCAAAAGGTGAGTTTGGTATCTACATGGTTTCTGATGGGGCGAATAAGCCTTATCGCTTGAAGATTCGTGCACCAGGTTATCCACATCTTGCGGCGCTAGACGAAATGACAAGAGGTCATATGATCGCAGATCTTGTGGCTATTATTGGGACACAAGATATTGTTTTTGGAGAGATCGACAGATAATGTCTGTCAGATAGCTTATGTTAAGTAAAGAATCCATCGAAAAAATTGATTACGAACTCACCAAATATCCTGCTGATAAACGTCAGGCGGCAGTAATGAGTGCGTTGCGTATTGTGCAAACGGAATGTGGTTGGTTATCAAAAGAAAGCATCACTGAAGTGGCCGAATATTTGCATATTCCTGAAATCGCAGCCATGGAAGTAGCCACTTTTTATAATATGTATGACTTAGAACCAGTTGGAAAATACAAAATCAGTATTTGTACCAATATTTCATGCATGCTGCGCGATTCTGATGCGATTGTTAATCATCTACAAACTAAGCTGGGCGTTGGTTTTAATGAAGTAACTGCGGATGGAAAGTTTTGCTTAAAAGAGGGTGAGTGCATGGGCGCTTGCGGCGGTGCGCCTTTGCTGATTGTGAATAACCATACGATGCATGAGTTTTTAACAGTGGATAAAGTAGATGCTATTTTAGAGGAGCTAAAATAGTGGCAACTGGCGCAAAAACTAGCGTAATTACAACGACAACAAGACCTGTGATGACCGATTTAAAAGGTCAGACTTTACTGACTTTGCGTTCATTGAGTGAAGAAAATCCAGCCTCATTAGAAACTTATATCAAACTTGGTGGTTACGCTCAACTTAAAAGAGTCGTTACCGAAAAAGTAAAAGCAACGGATATTATTACGCAAGTTAAAACCTCTAATTTACGCGGACGTGGTGGTGCAGGATTCCCTACAGGGCTTAAATGGAGTTTTATGCCGCGTTATTACGACGGCACCAAATATCTCGTTTGTAATACTGATGAGGGTGAGCCAGGTACATTTAAAGACCGCGATATTATTCGTTACAATCCGCACCAGTTGATTGAAGGTATGGCGATTGCTGCGTATACATTAGGTGCACGCGTTGGCTATAACTATATTCACGGCGAAATCTGGCAAGATTACGACACTTTTGAAGCTGCGCTACATGAAGCCAAAACTGCAGGCTATTTAGGCGAAAATCTATTTGATAGCAACTTTAGTTTTGATTTGTATGCAGTACATGGTTATGGTGCCTACATTTGTGGTGAAGAAACCGCATTAATCGAGTCTATTGAAGGCAAAAAAGGCCAGCCGCGTTTTAAACCACCATTTCCAGCCAGTTATGGCGTATTTGGCAAGCCAACTAATGTGAATAACACGGAAAGTTACACCAGTATTCCTTGGATTTTGCAACATGGCGGCCAAGCATTTGCCGATTTAGGCGTGCCTAATTCTGGTGGTACGAAATTATTTTCGGTGTCAGGCCATGTAGAAAAGCCGGGTAATTATGAAGTGAAAATGGGTATGCCATTTGCCGAGTTATTGGAGTTAGCAGGCGGGATTTGGAATGGCCGCAAGTTAAAAGCGGTTATTCCTGGCGGTCCATCCACTGCGGTGATGACAGCAGAAATGATTCAAAACGCAACTATGGATTATGACGGTTTAAGCAGAGCAGGTTCAAGCTTAGGTGCTGGTTCTATGATTGTGATGGATGATACGACTTGCATGGTTAAAACGCTTAAACGCTTATCTTATTTCTTTTATGAAGAGAGTTGCGGTCAATGCACGCCTTGTCGCGAAGGCACTGGCTGGGTATATCGCGTCATCAGTCGAATCGTTGACGGCAAAGGCAAAATGGAAGATTTGGATTTGTTAACAGACGTGAGCAATAATATCTCTGGCCGAACCATTTGTGCATTGGGTGAAGCAGCAGCAACACCTGTATTAAGCTTTATTAAGCACTTTAGGCCAGAGTTTGAGTATTATATTCAGCACGGCAAAAGCATGGTTGACGGTAAGTAGTCATTAAAATAAACGGCAAAATAGACAATGTTAAATATTGAAATAGACGGCAAACCATTAGAGGTCGAACACGGCAGCACCATCATCGATGCGGCTGATAAAGTCGGCATTGCGATTCCGCGTTTTTGTTATCACAAAAAATTATCGGTCGCGGCTAACTGCCGTATGTGCTTGGTGCAGGTTGAGAAGTTTAACAAGCCACTGCCAGCTTGTGCTACACCTGTAGCCGACGGTATGAAGATTTTCACACGCAGTAAATCAGCGGTCGAAGCACAAAAAAGCGTGATGGAGTTTTTACTGATTAATCATCCTCTAGATTGCCCGATTTGCGATCAAGGCGGTGAGTGTGATTTACAGGATATTGCCGTTGCTTATGGTGCTAGCGGATCACGTTATACCGAAGAAAAACGTGTCGTTTTAAATAAAAATATAGGCCCATTAATCAGCACGGATATGACGCGCTGTATTCAATGCACGCGCTGTGTACGCTTCTTAAAAGAAGTAGGTGGCATGCAAGAGCTTGGCCTTATTGGCCGTGGCGAACATGCTGAAATCACTGCTTATGTGGATAAATCGGTTAACTCCGAGTTAAGCGGCAATATTATTGATTTGTGTCCTGTCGGCGCATTAACCAATAAACCATTCCGTTATTCTGCCCGCAGTTGGGAGCTGACTCGCCGCCCTAGTATTGCTCCGCATGATGGGTTAGGTTCGCATATTGAAGTGCATGTTAAAGATAATAAAGTCATGCGCGTATTGCCTCGCGAAAAAGAAAGCATTAACGAATGCTGGTTATCGGATCGCGATCGCTATTCTTATGTTGGATTGAATAGTCCTGATCGCTTAAAAGTGCCAATGATTAAGCACAATGGTGCTTGGGTAGAAACCGATTGGAAAACTGCTTTAGAGTTTGCTGCTGGCCAAATTAAAGACATTACTAATCAGCATGGAGCTGATTCGCTGGGTGTGTTGGTCTCGCCCAATAGCACGATGGAAGAAGGCTATTTAATCAAACAGTTAGCCAGTGGTTTAGGTTGCGGAAACGTGGATTATCGCTTGCGTCAAACTGACTTTAGATTAGATGGAAAACGTGTTGGCACGCCTTGGATGGGTTGCAATATTCAGGAAATTGAAGAATTAGACCGCATTCTCATTATTGGCTCTAACTTGCGCAATGAGCATCCTTTATTAGCACAGCGTTTCCGCAAAGCGGTTGCGAATGGTGCAGAACTATCGATTGTTAGCCCATTGGATAATGATCCATTGATGAAGATTGCACATAAAGTCATTGTGCGACCAAATGATATGGTCAATGTGCTGGGTCAGATTTTAAAAGCCATGTCTGGTTTGCAACGTTTGTCGCTTTGTTTGCCACCATCATTGAATGCATTGCTAGAAACGATTACTGTGCGCCCGAATACGCAAGCTATGGCTGAAAGCTTGGCAGGTTTAGCAGGTTTAAATGGCACAGTAGATTTGGTTGCGCCAAAAGTAGGTCTTTTCTTAGGAAATATGGCGTTAAGCGATCCACGTTTTACCGAGATGTACAGCATGATGGAAGCCATTGGCGGCATTTGTGGCGCCAAAGGTGGGATATTGCCGGCTGCTGCAAATAGCACTGGTATGCACTTTATGGGCGTGATGCCAAATGCGACTGGTATGCACGCGCGCGCGATGCTGGAAGTACCGCGTAAAGCATATTTGTTATTGAATGTTGAGCCTGAATTAGATTGCCAACATGCAGCTTTAGCGAAAGCTGCAATGGCGCAAGCGGAGTGTGTTGTTGCCTTGACGGCGTATAAATCGGAAGCATTAGAAAATGCTGATGTGTTGTTGCCGATTGCACCATTTACTGAAACGTCTGGCACGTTTATGAGTATGGAAGGGCGCGTGCAAAGTTTTTCTGCGGTGACTAAACCGCTTGCTGAATGTCGCCCTGCTTGGAAAGTGTTACGTGTTTTGGCCAATACCTTAGGATTGGAAGGTTTTGATTTTGACAGCAGCGAAGCCGTTAAAAACGCTATATTCAAAGGTGAAAAACCATCAGCAGTGGTGTGGCGCAACCTGAATAATAATCTAAAAGAACTAGTTGAAATCGAAGTGAATATCAAGTCGGATGGTTTACAGCGCATTGGTGAAGTGCCGCAATATGAATCTGATCCAATCGTACGCCGTTCCGTGCCACTTCAAAAAACCAAATATAACATCAGGCCAATGGCGCGTATGCGTGCAGAACAAATGGCACAACTGGATTTGGTTGAAGGTGACATTGTGTTGGCTAGACAAGATAAAGGTAACGCTGTGTTGCAAGTGAAGCTGGATAATCATGTGGCAATGGGTTGTATACGGATTGCGGCATCACATGAGTTAACCACTGGTTTGGGTGATTTAATGGGCGATATTACGATAGAAAAAGCCAGTAAAGAGCTTTACAAGCCATATGAAACCACCATGATGAAAGTGGTGGCGTAATGGATTTTCTGGCAAATTTATTTGGTAGCTATTGGCCGGCAGTTCAGCTAACAAGCTGGACGTTGATAAAAATTATCGCCATCGTATTGCCGTTAATGATTGCTATCGCTTATTTAACCCTGGCGGAACGCAAAGTCATTGGTTACATGCAAGTACGTATTGGGCCGAATCGAGTGGGTTATTTCGGCTTGTTACAACCACTGGCCGATGGGGTAAAGCTGTTATTTAAAGAGATCATTCTGCCGACGGCTTCAAATAAGACCTTGTTTTTAATCGGTCCAGTGTTAGCAATTGCACCAGCATTTGCCGCATGGGCAGTCATTCCCTTTGACGCAACATTGGTACTGGCGAATATTGATGCTGGACTGCTGTATATTTTGGCGATGACTTCAGTCGCGGTCTATGGCGTGATTATCGCAGGTTGGGCATCTAATTCTAAATATGCATTTTTAGGTAGTATGCGCTCTGCGGCACAGATTGTATCCTATGAAATTGCTATGGGATTTGCGCTGGTAGGAGTTTTGATGTGCGCTAACTCATTAAATTTAGGCAAAATTGTAATGGGCCAGGCCGGCGGTTTTTGGCATTGGTATTTCATCCCATTATTCCCTTTGTTTATCGTATATTTTATCAGTGCTGTTGCAGAAACGAATCGCGCACCGTTTGACGTGGCCGAAGGTGAGTCAGAAATTGTGGCTGGTTTCCATGTGGAGTATTCAGGCATGGCATTTGCTATTTTTTTCTTGGCGGAATATGCGAATATTTGGCTGGTCTGTGCACTTGCCGCGACCATGTTCTTAGGCGGTTGGCTGTCACCTTTTCCATTTTTGCCCGATAGCATCTTATGGTTTTTGGCAAAAATGTGTTTCTTGGTATTCTTCTTTTTATGGTTTAGGGCAACGTTCCCGCGGTATCGTTACGACCAAATTATGCGTCTAGGCTGGAAAATATTTATTCCCATTACATTGGTGTGGATTATATTTGTAGGCGCGATGATGCAGACTTCATTGGGACATTTATTCCACTAATTATGTTGAGACAAATCAAAAATACGCTGGGTAGTTTAATGCTGTGGGAGCTGCTAAAAGGCATGGCGCTCACAGGCCGTTACTTTTTTGCGCGCAAAATTACTATTCAATACCCCGAAGAACGCACGCCGCAATCCAACCGTTTTCGCGGCTTACATGCGTTACGCCGCTATCCAAATGGCGAGGAGCGCTGTATTGCTTGCAAATTATGTGAAGCAGTTTGCCCTGCATTGGCAATTACGATTGAATCAGAGCAGCGCGAAGATAATACGCGCCGTACCACGCGCTATGACATTGATTTGACCAAGTGTATTTTTTGCGGTTTGTGTGAAGAGTCTTGCCCTGTAGATAGCATAGTTGAAACGCGTGTGTTTGATTATCACGGTGAACAACGCGGTGATTTACTCTACACAAAGGAAATGTTATTGGCCGTGGGCGATAAACATGAAAAGCAAATTGCCGCAGACCGTCTGCAAGATAAAACTTTTAGGTAATCTTTTTAAGATTAAAGCTGATGATATTTAACGATTTTATTTTCTACACCTTAGCCGCAATTTTGCTGTTTGCAGGTATTCGCGTCATTACCACGCGCAACCCTGTGTATGCTGCCTTGCATTTAGTGCTGGCGTTTTTTACTGCCGCCGGAATTTGGTTATTGCTAGAAGCTGAATTTCTGGCTATTGCCCTAGTGCTGGTTTATGTCGGTGCGGTAATGGTGCTGTTTCTATTTGTGGTGATGATGCTGGATATTAATCTTGATAAGCTACGTGAAGGGTTTTGGGACTATTTACCTATGGCTGGTACGATTGGCTTGCTGATGGCAGTTGAGATGGTGATGGTACTAAGCGGTAAGTATTTTGCGCCTACTATAGTTGCCAGCAAGCCAGCTGATTACAGCAATACCGCAGAATTAGGGCGTGTGTTGTATACCGATTATTTGTTGCCGTTTGAGCTGGCATCAGTCGTCTTATTGGTGGCGATTATTGCAGCGATTGTACTAACCTTGAGAGATCGCCAAGATAGTAAATCGATGAATCCAGCTGAACAAGTGTTAGCTAAAAAACAAGATAGATTACGTATTGTAAAAATGGATGCTGTGGTAGAGGCGCCCCCAGTAGAGAGCCCAAAAGCAAATAAGGAAAAATCATAATGGCTGCTTTATCATCAGTTGGTTTGTCGCATTACCTTGTTCTAGGTGCGCTGCTATTTGCCATTAGTGTGATTGGTATTTTTTTAAATCGTAAAAATGTGATTATCTTACTGATGGCGATTGAACTAATGTTGCTGGCAGTTAACCTGAATTTTATCGCGTTTTCGCATTATTTAAATGATATTGCAGGCCAAGTATTTGTGTTTTTTATACTCACAGTGGCAGCAGCAGAGTCCGCAATTGGTTTGGCTATTCTAGTCGTACTTTTCAGAAGTTTACGCACGATTAACGTGGACGATTTGGACTCTTTAAAAGGTTAACTGGCTGAAGACGAAGCATTTAATAATTAAACCGATAATAATTAAAACACTTAAAAATTAAACACCTATAAAAATGACACTGCCACAAATTTCCTTACTAATTGTTTTGTTGCCCTTAATCGCTGCAGCTATTGTGGGGTTGTGTGGCCGTCATTTGCCACGGGCCAGTGCTCATTGGCTAACCATCGCAGGTGTGGGCGTAGCATTTGTTTTATCTGTCATTGTTTTTAAAGCAACACTCAACGGCTATACCGCGAATTACAATTTATATACGTGGCTTACATCGGGCGATATCCAATTTAATGTTGGATTCCTAATTGATAATTTGACGGCCATGATGATGGTAGTCGTGACCTTTGTATCGCTGATGGTGCACGTGTACACCATTGGTTACATGAGCGAAGACCCAGGTTACAGCCGCTTTTTTAGTTATATTTCACTGTTTACTTTTGCCATGTTAATGCTGGTGATGAGTAATAACTTCATGCAGCTATTTTTCGGTTGGGAAGCAGTAGGATTGGTTTCTTATTTGTTGATTGGTTTTTGGTATAAGCGTCCAACTGCCATTTATGCCAATTTGAAAGCTTTCTTGGTGAATCGTGTCGGCGACTTTGGCTTTTTGTTAGGCATTGGCATGGTGCTTTATTACACAGGTAGTTTGGATTATGCGACTGTGTTTCAAATGGCACCATCTTTAACAGATGTACAAGTGACACTTATTCCAAACGTGTCTTGGTCGCTGATGACAGTTACTTGCATTTTGTTATTCATAGGCGCCATGGGTAAATCAGCGCAAGTTCCACTACATGTATGGCTACCCGACTCAATGGAAGGCCCAACACCAATTTCTGCACTGATTCATGCGGCAACCATGGTGACAGCCGGTATTTTCATGGTGGCACGCATGTCGCCATTATTTGAGTTGTCGACTACTGCTTTATCATTTGTGATGATTATTGGTGCGATTACCGCATTGTTCATGGGTTTTCTTGGCATTATCCAAAATGATATCAAGCGCGTAGTTGCTTATTCAACCTTGTCGCAACTTGGTTATATGACGGTTGCTTTAGGCGCGTCGGCTTATTCAGTCGCTATTTTTCACTTGATGACACACGCGTTTTTCAAAGCTTTATTGTTTTTGGCGGCAGGTTCAGTGATTATGGGCATGCATCATGACCAAGATATTCGCAATATGGGCAACTTAAAAAAGTACATGCCCGTGACTTGGATTACTTCGTTAATTGGTTCGCTGGCATTAATCGGTACACCATTTTTTGCAGGATTCTACTCAAAAGATAGCATTATTGAGGCGGTCGCTTTATCCAATATCACAGGCAGTAGTTTTGCCTACTTTGCTGTACTAGCTGGCGTTTTTGTCACGGCGTTTTATTCATTCAGGCTGTATTTTTTGGTGTTTCATGGTAAAGAGAAGTGGCGTGAAATCAGTCATAGCCATGATCATACACACGCAGTTGACGCACATCATGATGAAGACGATTATGGCGCTGAAACTCACGATAGTCATGAGCATCATCACGGTTTAGGTCCGCAGGACAATCCACACGAGTCAGGATGGGTGGTGAAATTGCCGCTCATCTTATTAGCAATTCCTTCAGTAATCATTGGTTTTATTGCAATAGAGCCGATGCTGTTTGGTGATTTTTTTAGCGATGTGATTTTTGTTAATGCCGAAAGTCATCCTGCAATGGAACACTTAACACATCATTACCATGAAATATTACACTCACCTGTGGGTATGGCATTGCATGGCTTTATGACCATACCTTTTATGCTAGCGGCTTCTGGCGTATTACTATCTTGGTTCTTTTACATGAAACGACCTGATATTCCTGCCGCCATTCAGAAAAAATTTAGTTTGATTAATCAAATTTTAGAAAATAAATATGGTTTTGATGCGTTTAACGAATGTTTTTTTGCAGGTGGCGCGCGTTATTTAGGTGAAAAATTATGGAAGATTGGTGATATTCAATTAATAGACGGTGCAATGGTAAATGGTACCGCGCGCCTAATTGGACGCATCTCTGGCAAAGTTCGGCATTTACAATCTGGCCTTATCTATCACTACGCTTTTGCCATGATTATTGGTGTATTTTTGTTCTTAACCTTTTTTATTAAAATCAATTAAATGTCACAAGCCAATATTTTCATTCAGTACGTACTAAGTTCGTCCATTTGGGTTCCAATATTGGCAGGCATTGCCGTGTTGTTGTTAGGCAGTGATAACAAACCCAACTTCACGCGCTGGCTTGCGTTAGTGGGTGGTTTGTTAGCATTTATCGTGACTTTTCCACTTTATACGCAATTTAATTATGCAGATGGTGGCTTTCAGTTTCAAGAAATGGCGCGCTGGATTCCTGCTTTTAATGTGAATTATCATTTGGGTGTGGATGGTATTGCAGCGCCTTTGATATTGCTGACAAGTTTTACAACAGTGATTGTCGTGATTGCAGCTTGGGAAGTCATTACCAAAAATATTGCACAATATATGGCGGCATTTCTCATCATGAGCGGGCTTATGATTGGCGTGTTTAGTGCATTAGATGGTTTGCTCTATTATGTTTTTTGGGAGGCGATGCTTATCCCGATGTTCTTAGTCATTGGTATTTGGGGCGGTGAAAATCGGGTTTACGCGACGATTAAGTTTTTCCTCTATACATTGCTTGGTTCGCTACTGATGTTGGTGGCGTTTATCTATCTATATCACCAAACCGGTAGTTTTGAGATTGCTGATTATTATCAGTTGCCCTTGCCGCTAAATGCACAAATACTGATTTTTATGGCGTTCTTTATGGCTTTCGCAGTCAAAATACCGATGTGGCCTGTGCATACTTGGCTGCCCGATGCTCACGTTGAAGCGCCTACTGGTGGCTCTGTGATATTGGCGGCGATTATGCTAAAGCTGGGAGGGTATAGCTTTTTACGCTTTGCCATGCCAATTGCACCTGATGCCGCACATTACTTATCTGGTTTTATGATTACATTGTCGCTTATAGCGATTGTGTATATCGCTCTAGTTGCTTTAGTGCAAAAAGACATGAAAAAGTTGATTGCCTATTCATCTATTTCGCATATGGGTTTTGTGACATTAGGCTTTTTCTTATTCAGTCAGTTGGGTTTAGAAGGCGCAATCGTACAAATGATTTCGCATGGTTTTATTTCTGCCGCCATGTTCTTATGTGTGGGCGTGTTGTACGACCGCATGCATAGCCGTCAAATCGCCGATTATGGCGGAGTGGTGAATACCATGCCTGTTTTTGCGTCATTTGCGGTGTTGTTCGCGATGGCCAATAGTGGCTTGCCTGGCACCTCGGGTTTTGTAGGTGAATTCATGGTGATTCTAGCTGCAGTTAAATACAATTTCTGGGTTGGATTCTTAGCTGCTACTACACTGATATTTGGTGCTGCATATAGTTTATGGATGGTTAAACGTGTCTTTTATGGCGATGTTGCAAACAAGCATGTGGCCGATTTAAAAGACTTAAACAAACGTGAATTATTAATATTAACGGTATTAGCGTTGATGGTCATTGGGTTCGGTGTTTATCCACAACCGATTACCGAATTTACACATGCTACTGCTGCACAATTTTTGAATCATATGGCAATCAGTAAGTTGCCAGTTGCTGGGCTTTAATCTAGGCTAAATCATGGAATATATTAAAACAGACCTTATTACAGCTTTGCCCGAACTTACCGTGTTATTTATGGCAATGTTTATTTTGCTACTGGATTTGTTTATTAAGCCCAGAAATCGTATTGTTATTTATGGTTTGGCTCAATTCACGCTTTTAGCGGCTGCTTATTTTACAGTCGTTACCTACAATCCTTCGGTCGGTTATGCGTTTTCCAATATGTTTGTGGATGATCCACTCGCCGATATCCTAAAGCTCATGACGTTTTTGGGCACCTCAATGATGTTGGTGTATACGCGCCAATATATGCAGCAGCGCGGCATGTTTAGAGGTGAGTATTATGCCATGGTGCTGTTTGCGCTGTTGGGCATGATGATTATGATTTCTGGCCAAAGTTTGCTGACTATTTATATGGGCCTAGAGTTACTTTCTCTTTGCTTGTATTCATTGGTCGCGTTTGATCGCGATAATGCGCGTGCAACAGAAGCAGCAATGAAATATTTTGTACTGGGTGCGCTAGCTTCAGGTATGTTGCTGTATGGCATGAGTATGATTTATGGCATGACAGGCAGTTTAAATGTCACCGAAATCAGCAGTGCCTTATTGGAAATGAACACTAAAAACCCTGTGCTAATTTTAGGCTTAGTGTTTATTGTGGCGGGCTTGGCATTTAAATTTGGTGCGGTACCTTTTCAAATGTGGGTGCCAGATGTGTATCAAGGCGCACCGACTTCAATTACGATGTTAATCGGCTCTGTGCCTAAGTTCGCCGCTTTTGCTATTACTATACGCTTGCTTGCGCAAGGACTGCAGCCTCTGGCGATCGACTGGCAAGATATGCTGCTCATTATGGCGGTGTTATCTATTGCAATTGGTAATCTCACAGCGATTGCGCAAACTAACTTAAAACGCATGCTGGCATACTCAACGATTTCACATGTTGGTTTTTTGCTATTCGGCCTAATGAGTGCAAATTTAAACGGTTTTGCTTCAAGTATGTTTTACATCACTGCCTATGTGTTGATGACACTCGCAGGTTTTGGCATGATATTGCTATTAAGTCGCCAAGGCTTTGAGGCCGAGAATTTAGATGACTTAAAAGGCCTTAATCAACGTAGTCCATGGGCGGCTTTTTTGATGCTAATCACTATGTTTAGCATGGCAGGCGTGCCACCAACTTTGGGTTTCTATGCTAAATTTACGGTGTTACAAGCGGCACTTCAAGCAGGGTTTCTATGGGCAGTCGTTTTTGCTGTAGTGATGGCAGCGATTGGCGCTTTTTATTATCTGCGCATTGTAAAGCTTATGTATTTTGATGCGCCGAAAGATAATACGCCCATTAGCGCACCAGTCGATATGCAATTAGTATTAAGCATTAATGCGGTTGCTTTGTTATTGCTTGGCATCATGCCACAAACGCTCATGCAAATTTGCGGTGTAGCGATTGTAACCAGCCTGCAATAGTCAATTTTCAATAGTTAATTCTAGAGTCAAACCTAAATTCATTCATGACACAATTTATTATTTTATTATTAGCATTTGTCGCGGCAAATTTACCTTGGTTCTCCAATAAATTATTTTATGTTCTTCCATTAAGATCAAGCAATAAGAACTTAGCTTGGTGCTTATTAGAGCTGATTGTTTTATATCTGGTAGTTGGCGCAATTGGATATTACGCAGAGCATGCAACTTTAGGACAGGTCTCAGTGCAAGGCTGGGAGTTTTATACTGTCACTTTTAGTTTGTTCTTAGTATTTGCATTCCCTGGATTTATTTATAAGATGTTGTGGAAATAAAAAACCTCGCTTTGCGAGGTTTTTTTATTAGTACGAAGTCATTGGCGAAACATTAGAAGTCGCGATTCGCACCATAAAGTACTGTGCCATCACCCAACATATGGCTACCACAATCTTTTCCTGCGTTTAAGCAATTCTTAACTATGCCAGCAATAACGTTTTCATCCCAACCATTTATCCAATCGCCGTGACCTGAATAACCAGCGTTGTAAGCATTTACCGCGTAATTATCACTAGATAAACGCCAGTTTTTAGTTCCTTCAGCAGAAGTGACTAAATATTTGGTATTTAAGATAATTTCTGGAATGGCCACTGGATGTGTTGCAGGGCAGCTACCACCACTAGGATAGGCCATGTGAGAGTAATGATCAGGGCTATCTAAGTTTTTACCATCCCAACACTGAGGAAAGGCCACGTGCGTTACGATCGTCCAGCCTTGTTTGCATGCAGGAATGTTTTTAGAAGAAGTTGATGGTTGACCTTCTAAGAAGCAATTATATGTAACTTCTCTAGAAGTGGCGGCTGACGTTGCCTTCATATTGCCTGATATCATTCTCAGGCCTTTTGGAGGGGCTGTGATTGCTGATTTTGGGACTGAATATCCTGTTTTGTAATACCACAGAGCAGATGTAGGTTTCATTGCTGTTTTTGTAGCGGTATCAATCATACTAGGTACCCAATATGCTGAACGATTAGCAATACCACCGCGACAAGTACTATTTCCTGTTGTTGATAGCGTCATCACATTACTTTTGTAATTGACTGATGTGTTGCCAAAAAAAGTGTGATGATGTGCCGCGCCTTGTTGGTTGGGGTAAAGAATCGGATCGTCATTACTCATGTGGCTAACGTCACAGTCAATCCTGAACTGACCATGACCATCACCTACTGGCGGAACATCTTGAGGGCCAATGTTTGGTCTAATGCGAAGATCACTCCAACCCAAAACGGCAGCAATACTTTTACTAATATCTACAGCTGGCATTAAACCCGTTTGAACAATATTAGGTGGTGTACTAGGGTTTGTCGTTGCTGGTGGAGTAGTAACGACTGGTTCATCAGGCTTTGTCACAGGGGGAGTAGTAACGACTGGTTCAGAAGGCTTTGTTACTGGTGCTGGTGTAATGACTGGCTCAGAAGGTTTTGTTACGGGCGGAGTAGTAACAACTGGTGGAGTTGTTTGAGGCGGTGCGGTAGCAACCTGTATTGGCGGAGTTGGTGTTTTTGAGAGTCCTCCCAATATGGTCACATTATTTTTATTTGAGTTCAGGGCAGTTATACCACTTGTAGTCGATGTTGCCGCGGCATTCTTCGTTTTGATAAAGCTGGTAAAAAAACCACTATAATCTTTAGTTGATGCGACAGTAGATGCAGTATTCTTTTTGATTGGGCCGTCAACGCATAAGTCTTTTGTTTGTAATGAATTAACAAGCTCATTGGGTGTTAATTTTGAAAAACTGTCTACTGGTGGGCGATCGGAATATTGGGTGACGCCTCTGTTATCGCGCCATTTGTACACTTCTGCATTTGCGTAATTACTTGCTACCAATGTTAATAAAGGTATTGTTATTAATAGTGCCTGTTGGCGAAAAGTTAAATTAATCATTAATGTTACCTTGTTACTAGTTTACTGAGCTTACATTTTAGTTAAGATTAAATCGCTAAGTCAATGAATTGAAAATAAATAATCTAATAACTCCTTTGTAAATAACCTTTTGGTATAAACCAAGCTTTACTTTGAATTTACTTCTAGATTCAATGCAAGTTAACTATTTTTAGCTAATAATGTTAAGGAGTTATTACGCTAATGTAATAAAATCTGACAGAATATTTATAAGTCTATATTTTAAGGGTGCAAAATGCGCTTAGATAATGAACGAGAAAGTAGCAATGTTGAAGACAGGCGCGGCAGCGGTTTACCCATCGGCGGTAAAAGCATTGGAGTTGGCACAATTGTGCTAGCTTTGGTTGCCATGTATTTTGGCGTAGATCCTTCTGTGGTGCTAAATATGGGGCAAGGCTTGAATCAGCAGGCACCTGTTGAAGCGCAGGCAATTCCTAAAGATGATCCTATGGCAATTTTTGTCGCCAAAGTATTAGGTAGCACGGAAGATACTTGGGACAAAATATTTGCAAATGCAGGACAACAGTATCCTGCGCCAAAACTAGTGTTATTCAGTAGTCAAACACCAACTGCTTGCGGAACAGGGCAAGCGGCAATGGGTCCGTTTTATTGCCCCGGGGACAGTAAAGTCTATATTGATTTGCAGTTTTACCAAGAAATGAAAACACGTTTTAATGCGCCTGGTGATTTTGCACAAGCTTATGTTATTGCGCATGAAGTCGGACATCACATCCAGCATTTAATGGGCACCTCAGATAAAGTGCAGCAAGCACGCCAAAGTGCGCGTAATGAGGCTGAAGCAAATCAATATTCTGTGCGTTTGGAATTACAAGCAGATTGTTACGCGGGTGTATGGGCGCATCATGCAGACGGTAAAAATCGTATTCTGGAAGCGGGTGATGTGGAGGAGGCTATGACCGCAGCGGCCGCAATCGGCGATGATGCGTTGCAAAAACAAACACAAGGCTACGCAGTGCCAGATAGTTTTACACACGGTACTTCGCAACAGCGCATGCGCTGGTTTAACCAAGGGTTAACATCGGGTGATGTGAATAAGTGCGACACGTTCAATGTCGCAGCTATTTAAATCGCTACAAATGATGGATATGGATTTAACTGAACATTGCATTAGTTCTGAAACCATTGCATCGGGCGGCATGTTAAACGTTAAGCGCGATCAAGTGCGCTTACCAAACGGGCATATTAGCCAGCGCGAATATGTCACACACCCTGGCGCTGTGGTGGTTGTGCCAATAATGTCAAACGGCAATATCATTTTAGAGCGCCAGTTTCGCTACCCATTGCATCAGGTATTTATTGAGTTACAAGCAGGAAAAATAGACGCTGGCGAAGAGGTGTTAGTGACAGGTCAGCGTGAATTGCTAGAAGAAACTGGCTACAGCGCAAGCGATTGGGTCAAGTTAGGCTGCCAACATCCCTGTATTGGCTATTCTAATGAAGTAATTCATATGTATTTAGCGCGTGACTTAAGTGCGGGCGCACATCAGCGTGATGCGGATGAATCAATGGAAGTATTTGAATTACCTTTTGGCGATTGTATGAAGATGATTCAAACAGGCAAGATTACCGATGGTAAAACAATCGTAGCGTTATTTTTTGCAGAGAAATATCTCCTCCAACATGCTTAAGCATTATTCGTTTAATAAGTATAAGCTGGCTAAAATACTGCATGGCTAGAGTATTAATAGTTGGCTGCGGTGATTTAGGCACGGCAATTGCGTTGCAACTGTATCAATCCCAACATGAAGTGATTGGTTTAAGGATTGGCCCGCAAAGCTTGCCAAATGGCATGCAAACCATTCAAGCGGATGTGACAAAGCCCAACACATTGGATGTATTAACCAGTCTTAATCCTGACCTTATCATTTATTGTGTTGCCGCCAGCGCGCAGACTGACGAAAGCTATCATGCGCATTATGTGCAGGGTTTAAAAAATGTATTGGCTACGCAAACGAAAAGCACTCATTTACAGTATGTGTTTTTTGTTTCCAGCACACGTGTGTACGGTCAAACGCATAATCAAAATATGCAAGATATTTTGGATGAAAACGTAGTAGCCGTCCCCGCCGATTTTGGTGGAGAACGTTTATTAGAAGCGGAAAATTTATTGACTAACCTTCCTTGCAAATCAACGTCTTTACGCCTTTCAGGTATTTATGGTCAAGGTCGATTGTCCTTAGTCAATCTTGCAAAAGAGCCAAATCGCTGGCCAGTGAATAATAGTTGGAGTAATCGTATTCATCGCGATGATGCGGCTAGATTTGTTGCGTTTTTAGTGCAAAAAAGTCTGACTCAACAGCCAATCGCGAGCTGTTATATCGTCACTGACAATGTGCCCACTTTGCAATACGATGTACTGACCTGGTTGGCAATTCAACAAGGTATTGATGTTAGTCATGTTCAAACGCCAGCAATACAAGGTGGCAAACGTTTAAGTAACCAGTTATTGCGCGAAACGGGTTTTCAATTGAGCTGTCCCAATTACAAAGTTGGTTATTCCGAGATATTACAAGTACTTTGAATGTAAGAGCTTTCTTAAGGTTAATAAAAATAGATGTTAAAAAACGGTTTTAAATTAATTGTGAATGCTTTCGTTTGCTTCAACATTAGCTTCTCATCCATTGCCGGAGAAAGTAGTGATTTTGATGCGTGGTTAGCCGCATTAAAATCCGAGGCAAAAGCTGTGCATATCTCGGCACAAACTATTGATGAAACATTTGAAAATGCTGAGTACTTACCACGCGTGATTGTGTTTGATAGAGGGCAGCCAGAGTTTATTTCGCCTTTTTTAAGTTATGTAGAGAAACGCGTCACTACTGATCGGGTTGCGCAAGGCAGAGCTTTGTTGTTTGAGCATGAAACGCTTTTAAGCCAAATTGAAGTGCAATATGGTGTGCCCAAACAAATATTAATGGCATTTTGGGGTTTGGAAACCAATTACGGTAGCAACAAGGGTGATTTTAGTTTGCCATCCAGCTTAATGACGCTGGCTTATGAAGGTCGCCGCGCGGCATTTTTTCGTAATCAATTGTTTGATACCATGCGTGTGGTGGATGCAGGGCATAACACAGTCGCAGGTATGCGCGGTTCTTGGGCTGGTGCTATGGGACATATGCAATTTATGCCGTCCACTTTACTTAAATATGGGGTGGATGCAGATGCGGATGGCCGTATCAATATTTGGACATCGCTACCAGATGCTTTTGCCTCAGCGGCAAATTATTTAAGCCAAGTCGGTTGGCACAAGGCTGAACTGGCTGCGGTTGAAGTGACGCTGCCTGCCAATTTTGATTACAGCCTCGCGCGACTCAATTATCGGCAACACGCGCTAGCTTGGACAAAGTTAGGCGTGCTTACTATTGAAGGAAATGCTTTGCCAGAACAAGCCAATGCAGCCATTCTCTTGCCGCAAGGACAATATGGTCCGGCGTTTATGATCTTTAGTAATTTTGATGTCATCATGGATTGGAACCGTTCAGTCAACTATGCCTTGTCAGTTGTGCATTTGGCTAATCAATTAAAAGGTGATAAACCAATCGTAGCAGGCGATTTGGCAGAAAAAGAAGCATTAAGTTTTAATCAAATGTGGGCATTGCAATCTAAGTTAAACGAGTTGGGATTTGACTGTGGGCAGCCCGATGGTTTTCCTGGCCTGAAAACACAAGCGGCAATTCGTCAATATCAAGCAACGCAACGCATGACGCAAGATGGCTACGCCAGTCCGAGTTTGTATCAGCGCTTATTTCAGCCTTAAAATAGTGATTGACTACGCGTTCTAAACCAGCCTGTCAGGCTTGCTCTTTCTCGTTTTGCTGGCCGTACCTCATGCCAAAATTTGGCCGACAAAAACAGTACTAATTTGCCTGCGGTTGGCAATATGTCCAAGTGCTCGTGTTCATTCAAATACAACCTTAATTCGCCGCCATCATCTGCTTGCCAATCAGCATTTAAATACAAGATGCTACTGAGTTGCCGCGCTTTTGTATCATGTATCGTATCAATGCCATGATTAAATTGATCTAAATGTTTTTGGTAAATTCCACCAATAGGGTACACGGCCAAATGGGTTTCAAGTGATTGTAAATTCATGAATAATTGCTGGTTAAGTGCAGATTTTAATGCCTGCATTTTGCTAAAATAAGCTTGAATGTTTATATTTTCACTATCCTCATCCAACCAAAAAATATGGTCGCCACGAATATTGGATTGTTGCGATTGATTCATTAGCCCTGTTTTGGCTGGCAACATATTGTTATTGGTATGATGTTTATGAGCTTCATCATACAAAGCAGTAATGATATTTGCGGCCAAAAAATCATCACATATAACATAGTTTTGTATGCTGAGCGTGTCGATTAATGCGTTAAAATTCGCCGATTCTATGTTTTGCGTAGTCACAGCGCATTATAGCAGTGCGGGTTTGCGTACAAGCCTGTATTAAGCTAAAATTCGCACTTCGTAAAAATTGCGAAAAATTAGGCGGTTAGCTCAGTTGGTTAGAGCGCTTGGTCGACATCCAAGAGGTCAGCAGTTCGAATCTGCTACTGCCTACCAAGAAATTCAAAAAATCATATTTAATCAAAGATTAAATGGGTTTAACAAACAATAAAAGCCGTTAAAACAGACGGCTTTTATTGTTTAAGCTTCATTGACTTAAATTTTATTTAAAAGTATTCATACATTGGATTTGATATGCCAGTAATTCGCTTACCAGACGGCTCGCAACGCAATTTTGATACGCCAGTAACCGTGGCGCAAGTTGCAATGGATATTGGTGCTGGCCTTGCGAAAGCAGCGTTGGCTGGTAAGGTTGATGGTAAGTTGGTTGATACCAGTCATCTGATTGAAAGCGATAGCGATTTAGCAATTATTACGGATAAATCCGATGACGGTTTAGAGGTCATTCGCCATTCTACGGCGCATTTGCTGGCTTACGCGGTTAAAGAGCTTTTTCCAGACGCACAAGTGACTATTGGTCCTGTGATAGATAATGGCTTTTATTATGATTTTTCATATAAGCGCCCGTTTACACCAGAAGACTTGATTGCCATTGAAAAGAAAATGGGCGAGCTTGCCAAAAAAGATGAGCAAGTAACGCGCAAAGTATTGCCGCGCGATGAAGCGGTTGAGTATTTCAGAAGTATTAATGAGCATTACAAAGCTGAAATTATTGCTTCGATTCCTGCCAATGAAGATGTCTCTTTGTATTCAGAAGGCAGCTTTACCGATTTGTGCCGTGGCCCACACGTACCGAATACGGGTAAATTAAAAGCTTTTAAGCTAATGAAATTGGCTGGCGCTTATTGGCGTGGTGATAGCAATAACGAGATGTTGCAGCGCGTATACGGCACAGCTTGGCGCAACAAAGAAGAGCTGGAAGCTTATTTATTCCAGCTAGAAGAAGCTGAAAAACGTGACCATCGTAAGCTTGGTAAGCAACTGGATTATTTCCATATGCAAGATGACGCACCTGGTATGGTGTTCTGGCATCCACGCGGCTGGAGCATTTGGCAAGAAGTTGAGCAATACATGCGCCAAATGTTTAAGGATTACAATTATCAAGAAGTACGTACGCCGACCATCATGGATAAAACCTTGTGGGAGAAATCAGGTCACTGGCAAAATTATCACGACAATATGTTTGTGACTAAGTCTGAAAATCGCGACTATGCGGTTAAGCCGATGAATTGTCCGGGCCATGTGCAGATTTTTAATAGCAGTTTACATAGTTATCGTGATTTGCCGTTGCGTTTGGCAGAGTTTGGATCATGTCACCGTAACGAACCGTCAGGTGCTTTGCACGGATTGATGCGTGTGCGTGGCTTTACTCAAGATGATGCACATATATTCTGTACAGAAGAGCAAGTGGAAACTGAAGTCGCCGACTTCATTAAAATGCTCTACAAGGCTTATGGCGACTTTGGTTTTAACGATGTATTAGTTAAGTTGTCTACACGACCTGAAAAGCGTATTGGGTCTGATGAGGATTGGGATAGGGCAGAGGCTTCATTGGCAAATGCGTTGAAGTTAAACGATTTAGATTTTGAATATCAGCCTGGTGAAGGTGCGTTTTATGGCCCTAAAATTGAATTTACGCTGAAAGATTCATTAGGCAGGCTATGGCAATGTGGCACGATACAGTTAGACCCAAACCTGCCGGAGCGCTTGGGTGCTGAATACGTAGCAGAAGATAACTCGCGCAAACGCCCGATTATGTTGCATCGCGCCATTGTTGGCTCTATGGAACGTTTCATTGGTATATTGATTGAAAATTATGCGGGTGCCATGCCACTTTGGCTGGCGCCAGTGCAAGCAATGGTATTAAACATTTCTGAAAATCAATCCGATTATGTGATGCAAGTGGTTGAAAATTTAAAGAAAAATGGCATTAGATGCGATTTTGACTTGAGAAATGAGAAGATTACCTATAAAATACGCGAACATTCAATGCAGAAAATGCCTTACTTGCTAGTTGCAGGTGAGCGCGAAATGCAAGCAGGACATGTGGCCGTGCGTACCAGAAAAGGTGAAGACCTAGGTTCTATGCCGATTGCCGAGCTAATTGCTCGATTAAAAGCAGAAGTAGAAACAAAGGTTTAAGCTAAATTTTCAAGGTAGCGCGGTTTAATTTTTTTGATTAGGAGCCAGCAATAGCACAAGATAAAGATACACGAATCAACGGCGATATTACCGCAGCCGAGGTTCGTTTGGTGGGCATAGAAGGCGAGCCGTTAGGCATAGTAAGTCTTCGCGAAGCCTTTGCGAAAGCAGAAGAAGCGGATATCGATTTGGTTGAAATTGCGCCAAACGCATCACCCCCAGTGTGCAGATTGATGGATTACGGTAAGTTTAAGTATGCTGAAAGTAAGCGTCAGCATGAGCAAAAACTGAAGCAGAAACAAGTTGTTATTAAAGAAATTAAGTTTCGCCCAGGTACTGATGACGGCGATTACAATATTAAAGTACGTAATATCATCCGCTTTTTGGGTGAGGGTGATAAAGCGAAAATCACGCTACGTTTCAGAGGTCGTGAGATTACGCATCAAGAATTTGGTTTGGCTTTATTAAGACGAGTAGAAGCGGATTTGGCAGAGCATGCGGTTGTTGAGCAGTTCCCAAAAATGGAAGGCCGCCAAATGGTGATGGTATTAGCACCGAAGAAAGTAGAAAAAGTAGTGGCTAAACCACCAAAAGCAGCGAAACCTGCTGAAAAATCAGCTGAGAAGATAGAAGCACCAGCTACAGAATAAATAAGTTTTTTGAGTGATACGGCGAAATGGCATGCCTAGGCACTCTTTATCAACCTCCAAGGAGAAAAAAATGCCAAAAATGAAAACAAAGAGCAGCGCCAAAAAGCGCTTTAAGTTCTTAGGTAACGGTAAAGTGAAACGTACGCATTCACATTTACGTCATATCCTAACCAAGAAAACCACTAAGCAAAAACGTAAGCTACGTGGCACTTCGATCATCTCACCAACTGACATCAAACGCGTTCGCGCAATGATGCCAACACAATAAGGAGACCGATATGCCTAGAGTAAAACGTGGTGTCATCGCTCGCGCAAGACATAAAAAAGTATTAAACGCCGCTAAAGGTTATCGCGGTCGTCGTAAAAACGTTTATCGCGTTGCCAAGCAAGCGGTAATGAAGGCTGGGCAATATGCTTACCGTGACCGTCGTCAGAAAAAACGTCAATTCCGCACATTGTGGATTGCACGTATTAATGCTGGTGCACGTGAGTGTGGTTTGACATATAGCCGTTTCATGAATGGCTTGAAAAAAGCTGCGATTGAAGTTGATCGTAAAGTGCTTGCTGATTTGGCTGTGTTTGACAAAGCTGCATTTGCACAATTTGTTGAACAATCGAAAGCGGCATTAGCGGCTTAAGAGTTTTTAGCAATAAAAAAGAGGCTTTAAGCCTCTTTTTTATTGCTTATGCAATATTTTTATTTCTTTTCAATCGGTGCAACATCTGGAATTTGTTGCTTATTCAAACCACATTTTTTATCTTCAGACAATATTAATAAATGGTTATAACGACGGCGGAAAGCGTCAACTTCAATTTGCTCCGCTTTGCTGAAATCCATAAAGAATAGAGGAACTAGAAATAATGCACCAGTAACGCCCAAAGCGGTGTTTTTCCCGCTCTTATTTGTTTGAGGCGCCAATCTGCTGACTTCTGTTTCGATAAATGTAAGTTCTTTTTCAATTCCTGCACACGATACATTTTGGTCGCCGTATTGTTGCACCATCACTGGGTTGGCGGCCCTTCCTCCGCAACTTATTAAAAATATTGCGAGTAAATAAATAGTTACTATTTTAAACATGTATTTCTTTCTTATTAGTAGTTAGGGGCCGAAGCATAGCACACGATATTATTAATATTGTATATAGGATATATTTTATATAACTAAAATAAGAAAAGCGTGTAGGCGGATGGGGCGCGTTATATTCTGTGGATTGTAACGAATTGGTTTTATAAGCCTTAACATTTTCACGTCGTGAGACTTCGCAGTGCTTGCCTTCAAATCTATAAAATTTTTTATTTCACCATTTTTGATTTTTTATCACAGACTTTATCCTTAGGCGCAGCTTTTTGAATGGTTTGAAGCATGCCGCACTGCCAAATGACGACACTTTCAGTTAAAATAGCGCATGACTAATTTAGATCACTTAATCATCGAATCTCTCACTGACTTCAACGCATGCGCAGACATACCTAGCCTAGAAAACGCCAAGGCGAAATATCTTGGCAAAACGGGCACGTTAACTGATGCATTAAAAGGCTTGGGCAAGCTTTCAAATGAAGAGCGTCCAGCTGCGGGTGCGGCAATTAATGTCGTCAAGCAAGCGGTTGAAGCCGCATTAAATGCGCGTCGTGAGGCAATTTTAAGCGCGGAGCAGGCGAAGCAGTTAGCCGCTGAGTCATTGGATGTAAGTTTGCCGGCGCGTACACAGTCTAAAGGCGGTTTGCATCCCGTGACTTTAACATTGCGACGTATTGAGCAATTATTCCACTCTATTGGTTTTGATGTGGCAACTGGCCCTGAGATCGAAACGGATTTTTATAATTTTACTGCACTGAATATTCCTGAAAATCATCCTGCGCGTGCCATGCACGATACGTTTTATGTAGATGCCAACCATCTGCAAAACGATGATAAAAAAACTGATTTTGTATTGCGTACGCACACATCGCCTGTACAAGTGCATTACATGGAAAATGCTTTAAAAAACAACCAGTCACCGCCGTTGAAAATTATCGCGCCTGGCCGCGTGTATCGTGTGGATTCAGATGCAACGCACTCTCCGATGTTTCATCAGGTGGAGGGCTTGTGGGTAGATGAAAATATCAGCTTCGCAAACCTCAAAGGAGTCGTTCAGGATTTCTTACAGAAATTCTTTGAGCGTGATGATTTAACTGTGAGATTCAGGCCTTCGTTTTTCCCATTCACAGAACCATCTGCTGAAATGGATATGAGCTGGAACGGTGGCTGGTTAGAGATTGGTGGTTGCGGCATGGTGCATCCGCAAGTATTTAAGCATGTGAATATCGATAGTGAAAAATATCGTGGATTTGCTTTTGGCTTAGGCGTTGAGCGCTTGGCTATGTTGCGCTATGGCGTGAATGATTTACGCCATTTCTTTAATAATGATTTGCGTTTTTTGTCGCAATTTAAATAATCAAGCTAATTAATTAAACTCTATGCAATTTTCAGAAAACTGGTTACGTACTTTTGTAAATCCTACAATGACATCAGCAGAGCTGGGTCATGCGCTCACAATGGTGGGGCTCGAGGTGGAAGAGATGACGCCAGTTGCACCAGCGTTCGGCAATATTGTTATTGGTGAGATTGTTGAAGCGATTAAACATCCAGATGCAGATCGCTTACAAGTGTGTAAAGTCAATGTTGGCAAGGAAACGTTGCAAATTGTATGCGGCGCCAGCAACGCGCGAGTAGGGTTGAAAGTGCCGTGCGCGTTGGTTGGAGCAGAGTTGCCAGGTATCTCGATTAAGCAGGCAAAAGTGCGCGGTGTGGAGTCTTTTGGCATGCTATGTTCTGCTAAAGAACTAGGTTTGGCGGCAGAAGCCAATGGCTTGTTAGAACTCCCAAATGATGCAAGAGCAGGCCAAGATATTCGCGAATATTTGCATTTAAATGACTATGCTTTCACATTAAAACTCACACCCAATCGCGCTGATTGTTTAAGCATTTTAGGGATAGCGCGTGATGTGACCGCTATTACAGGCGCGCCTTTAACATCGCCTATTTTTAATACAACAACTGTTGAAAGTACTAAAACACAGGCAGTTGATGTTGCCGCAAAACAGGCATGTCCAGCCTATTACGGCCGTGTGATTGAAAGTGTGAATGCACAAGCAAAAACACCTGCTTGGATGATTCGCAATCTTGAACGCAGCGGTGTTCGTAGCATTAGTGCGATTGTAGATATTACCAATTATGTGTTGCTGGAACTGGGTCAGCCGATGCATGCGTTTGATTTGGCAAAGTTAAACGGTGCGATTAACGTTCGATTTGCAACAGAAAATGAGCAAGTTAAGTTGTTAAATAGCACGGAAGTTAAATTAGCCAGCGATGATTTAGTGATTGCCGATAATAATGGTGCGATTGCGTTGGCAGGCATTATGGGCGGTGAGCCAACATCCGTGACCGATGCAACAACGGCAATATTTCTAGAAAGTGCATTCTTTACCCCGGATACGATCGCAGGCAAGGCGCGGCGTTTAGGTTTAAGCACCGATTCGTCTTATCGTTTTGAACGTGGCGTCGATTTTGGCAACACAAAATTGGCTTTGGAACGCGCAACGGATTTAGTGCTGCAAATTTGTGGGGGTAAAGCTGGCCAAATAACCGAAGTAGTTAATCAGTTGCCAGAGCGTGTTTCTGTCAAATTACGCTATTCTCGCTTAATATCTGTATTGGGAATTGATATTCCTAAACAAACAGTCGGTATTTTACTGGCTCAATTAGGCTTTAAATTCACAGAAAATGACGATATCTTTGTAATTAAAGCACCGAGTTATCGTTTTGATATTGCCCGTGAAGAGGATTTAATCGAAGAAATAGCACGTTTACACGGCTACGATAAAATTCCAACAATCACGCCAACCGCTAGTTTAAACATGCTGGATGCACCAGAATCTGCATTGAGCACGGCATGGCTATATGACGTTTTGCAAGCGCAGGGCTATCAAGAGATTATTACCTATAGCTTTGTAGATAAAAGCTGGGAACGCGATTTATTAGGAAATGCAAATCCTATCAGGCTTAAAAACCCAATCGCGAGCAATTTAAGCGTGATGCGCAGCGGCTTATGGGGTGGCTTGCTAGATACGTTGACTTATAATATCAATCGCAAACAAGAGCGTGCGATGTTGTTTGAGGTTGGTTCAAGCTATCATCAGACACAACAAGGCTTTAATGAGCAAGCGCGTGTTGCGGGCTTATTTTACGGCGCGTTTCAGCCAGAGCAGTGGGGCGCAGCAACGAAAGATGTCGATTTTTATGATATTAAAGCCACAGTTGAAAAGTTAACACATGGAAATGCTGAATATCGTGCAGAGACGCACAGCGCGTTACATCCAGGCCAATCTGCACGCATTTACCTAGAAGGAAACCCAATTGGCTGGTTAGGAAAATTGCATCCAAAATGGCAGCAACATTACAGCTTAGCTAAGAATTGTTTCTTATTCGAATTAGAAGTTTCACCTTTATTGCAAAAGTCAGTTGCCAGTTATTTAGAAGTACCAAAAACACTGGCAATACGTCGCGATTTAGCCATTATTGTCGATGTAAATAAGCCTGTTCAAGAAATAATTAATGCCGTCACAAATGCTAACATTCCGCTTGTGACACAAGTGCAACTATTTGATATATATCAGGGAAAAGGTATTCCTGAAAATAAAAAAAGCCTTGCATTATCAGTACTTATGCAAGATACTCATAAAACTTTGGTGGATATTGAAGCCGAAGTTGCAATGACAGAATTGCTAAAATTATTAGAAAATCAATTTTCTGCCAGTTTGCGCAATTAAACTACCAAAACAAAAAAATCAACTGTAATAAATTAATGGATAAAAGATGTTCAGGGAGAGCGTATGACCTTAACAAAGGCTGATTTAGCCGATTTGTTATTTGAGCAAGTGGGCTTAAATAAGCGTGAGGCAAAAGATATGGTAGAGGCATTTTTTGAAGAAGTGCGTACTGCTTTAGAAACTGGAGATAGCGTTAAGTTATCTGGCTTTGGTAATTTTGAATTACGCAAAAAATCAGAGCGTCCAGGTCGTAACCCAAAAACAGGTGAGGAAATACCCATTACTGCACGCCGTGTGGTGACTTTTCATGCCAGCCAAAAATTGAAAAGTAAAGTAGAAGAACATTACGCTCAAGTATAGGATCGATATTAACTTATGTTAGATCAAGCGCCCAAAGTGCAATTGCCACCAATACCTGCCAAACGTTATTTTACGATTGGCGAGGTAAGTGAACTATGCGGTGTAAAGCCGCATGTATTGCGTTATTGGGAGCAAGAATTTACCCAGCTTAAACCGGTAAAGCGTAGGGGCAATCGTCGTTATTACCAACATCACGAAGTGCTGTTAATCCGTAAAATTCGCGAATTATTATATGAGCAAGGATTTACCATCAGCGGTGCACGCAATCGTTTAGATGGTGCAGAAGTAGTCGTTGAGACAGCTGCTACAGCAGCGCCAACAATTGCACCAATTGCTACCGCAAAGCATACACAACTCAGTACTGATTTTGATTTTCACTATTTTAAAAATGAATTACGCTCAGTGATTCAATTATTGCGCGCTTAAATAGCCTGCTTAAAAAGTTAAACAAAGCCGCTTTTATAGCGGCTTTGTTTTTTAAAGTTTAAGCCGTTTAATATAATCAGGATTAGCCAATAAATTTTTATATCAAGTTTAGTGGTAGTAAACCGAAATGGCTTTTGATGGCGTGCGTATTTGATTTATAATGCAGGCTCACTACATCAATAGTAGTGCGGTTCGGGGCATAGCGCAGCCTGGTAGCGTACATGCCTGGGGGGCATGGGGTCGCAAGTTCGAATCTTGCTGTCCCGACCAATAGATTCAAAGGTACAGAGCAGTTAAGTATTTTTTGTTGCGTATTTGTGGCGGCCAACCTCAAATATAGCCTCAATTTTCTGCTTTTCTTTCTGTTCAGCACCATCAATCCATTTTGACCTGTTTATTAAACGTCCTATACCTGCTTCATTCAACACTTCCACGAACTCTTCGATCAACACACGCTAACTGCGTAGCTGGGCTTTCCTACGAACAGATCAATATTTCCTGATTTAATATTGTTTTGCTTATCAATATTGGTATTGAATATTTCCAAATTAAAGTTGTTACAATCAAGTAAATTTTTTGTAAGTAATTGGTATTTCAGGAAGCTATTTAATATAAATCAAGATAAAAAATAGCTTAGTTATGCACACTATCTAAAGCTTTACATTAAATAATCTAAAAAAGCCTTTTAAATCAATGCTGAATTTTAAGTGATTGATTTTTATGATATAAATATTTGGTTACTATTTATACTGTTTTTAAAAAATCCTTATAAAACGGTAGGTTACATTTTAGTTTCACAGATAATCACAGAGTTATCCACAGATTTTGTGGAGAGAATTGATGGCTTCAGCAATTAAAGAAATAGTCAATTTTTAAAATTACTTATTTTTGTTGTGTACTATGTGTTTTAGTTTTCGGTAAGCTTTATGAGTTAAGAGAAGTTGTTTTTTTATTAAATTGGTTTTAATTATTAGCTGATAATTTGGAAGTTATTTCGGTGTTAAACAATGGTGGAAATAGACCGCTAGTTATCATATATTTCTAATGTCTATAATACTTAAAAATCAAGGAAACAAAGATGCAGAAAAACTTTAAGAATCAGATGTTAACGACACTTGTAGTTGCTGCAATGTTTTTAGTGGCTACGCAAGCTTATGCTGAAGCACCTCAAATCGCAGAAGCTGACAAGCCAGTTGTAGAGCAAATTGTGAATGCGCTGACTAAATTGTCTGGCGGCCCACATGCAGGTTTTCGTGCTAACCATGCCAAAGGCCTTATGGTTTTAGGCGAGTTTGCGCCTGCAAAATCAGCTGCCAGCATTACAAAAGCAGTACATTTACAAAAGACGCCTAGTCCAGTAATTGTGCGCTTTTCAGACGCGACTGGGGTGCCAAATATTCCGGATGCTGACGGCAATGCATTTCCTAAAGGCATTGCAATACGTTTTAACTTGGAAGATGGCACATCTACGGATATTGTGAGCATTTCGACCAATGGCTTTCCAGCAGCTAATCCTGAAGACTTTTTAGGTTTGCTGAACGCGGTAGCAGCTAGCGGCCCAGAAGCTGCAAAACCAACGCCAGTAGAACAGTTTTTAGGCTCGCATCCAGCAGCACTTAAGTTTGTGCAAATGCCAAAATTGCCTCCTGTAAGCTTTGCGACACAATCGTTTTTTGGTGTTAATGCATTTAAATTCACTAATGCAAAAGGTGAAATACAATATGGTCGCTATCGCATCACACCAATTAATGGTGCGCAATTCTTGAGTAAAGAGGATGCTGCAAAAGCCACACCTAATTATTTATTTGAAGAGTTACCAACGCGTTTGGCTAAGGAAACGGCAAGCTACAAGTTGACGGTGCAAGTCGCCGAAAAAGGCGATGTGCTGAATGATGCGACCGTTGTGTGGCCAGAGAGCAGGAAACAAGTGGAATTAGGTACGCTTGTGATTAAAACCGTAGATGCAGATGGCGTAATGTATGAGAAATCGACCATGTTTAGCCCGCTCGCATTAGTTGATGGCATTGAAGCATCGGATGATCCAATTCTATTGGCGCGTCCTGCTGCTTATGCGGTGAGTTTTGGTAGACGTTTAGGCAAATGAAAGTGAGCACAAGTGACTAAGTAGCTGACCGATAAAATATTGCCGTACTTTATGCGTTAATTAATCAATTAGTTAACGCATAAATCAATTAAGAAAGCGCATTTAATGCGCTTTTTTTTCAATTATAATGCCTTAAATCACTAAGGATTAACCATGCCTCATCAGATCGTCCAAACACAAGCTTTTTCAGACCAAAAACCTGGCACTTCAGGTTTGCGTAAAAAAGTGAAAGTGTTTCAGCAGCCACATTATCTTGAAAATTTCGTGCAGAGTATCTTTGACACACTCACGATTCAATCTGATGCGACTTTAACGCTGGGTGGTGATGGACGTTTTTACAATAAAACAGCCATTCAGACCATCATTAAAATGGCCGCTGCCAATGGTTTTGCAAAAGTGATTGTTGGGCAAGGTGGTATTTTATCTACGCCAGCAGCATCGCATATCATTCGGCATTATCAAACATTTGGCGGTATTATTTTATCGGCCAGCCACAACCCAGCAGGCCCGACTGAAGATTTTGGCATTAAGTACAACACAGCGAACGGCGGGCCAGCACCAGAGAAGATAACTGAAGCGATTTTTGCCAAAAGCAAAATCATTACACAATACAAAATAGCCAATTTTGCCGATATAGATTTGGATAGAATTGGCGAAATACGTCCAGATGATTCTAGTGATGGTTTTAGCGTACAAGTGATTAATGCTGTTGATGATTATGCTGACTTGATGGAGCAGCTATTTGATTTTTCAGCAATAAAATCGTTAATTCAATCAGGTTTTAGCATGAAATTTGATGCTATGCATGCCGTAACTGGACCTTATGCCAAAGAGATTTTAGTAAGACGTTTAGGCGCGCCAGAAGCCAGTTTGATGAATTGCGAAGTGAGTGAAACCTTTGGTGGTGGTCACCCTGATCCTAATTTGACTTATGCGCATGAGCTAGTCGATGTTCTATATTCACAACAACAGTCCACACCCGATTTTGGCGCAGCATCAGATGGTGATGGTGATCGCAACATGATTTTAGGCAAAGGTTTTTTCGTTACGCCATCTGACAGCTTGGCGATTATTGCCGCCAACGCCACATTAATACCTGCCTATCAACAAGGTTTGGCCGGCGTTGCGCGCTCTATGCCGACCAGCGGTGCGATAGATAGGGTTGCTGCTAAATTAAATATTCCCTCTTATGAAACGCCAACGGGTTGGAAATTTTTTGGTAATTTGATGGATGCTGGCAAAGTCACTGTATGCGGTGAGGAAAGTTTTGGCACAGGCAGTAATCATGTACGCGAGAAAGATGGTTTGTGGGCTGTGCTTTGTTGGCTGAATATTATTGCCATTAAAAAAGTTAGCGTTGAGGCTGTTGTCAAAGCGCATTGGGCAGAATATGGTCGCAATGTGTATTCCCGTCATGATTATGAGGCGATACCCACAGATGCAGCAAATGGTGTGATGGTGCACATTAAGTTGCAATTTGCAGAATTGCCCAATCAAATTTTTGGGCGATACACGGTTAATACTTGCGATGATTTTAGTTATACCGACCCGATTGATGGCTCAATCAGCACAGGGCAGGGTGTTCGCATTTTATTTAAATGCGGCTCGCGTATTGTGTTTCGCTTATCTGGCACGGGGACTGAAGGCGCTACGCTACGCATTTATTTAGAGGCGTATGAGCCGGATGTTAAGAATCATCATCTGGATGCGCAAGTTGCATTGGGTGAGATGATTCAAATCGCATTGCAAATATCACAATTGAAGCAGCGCACCAACCGTGAGTCGCCAACAGTGATTACTTAAGCTAACAGGCGATCATTAATAAATGATCAGCAGGAAAAAATAAGCCAGCGGTAAGCTGGCTTATTTTTATACTTCACTTTTGGGTTAGTAATTTAGAGGTAGTCATTCGGGTTTAATTATCTGCTACGTCTGTGGTGGCTAAACGACTATCCCTTGGCCAACTAATGACAGCCAACAGTATCGTCAGTGCAAACCAAGCATATGCATGTACATTTAGCGGTTCAGATAAGATAAATACCACCATAGTGACCAATGCGGTTACATTCAGGTAGCGATAAATGCGTGATTTTGTACTTGCCAGCGTTTGTAATTGCACTAACCATAATCCGATGCTGAGTTGCAACACAGGCAAAAGATAGATCGTTAACGGGAAATCACGATAGCGACCATCAAGATTATAGAAAAATCCTGAGAGTGTCGGCATGGCTTGGGAGAGCGGCTGCAATACCCAGGCCTTGGGCATCAGTAACAAGCCAGTAATGGCGGCGCAAAGCGTGAAGATAAACAGGCTGATGCGGATCATGTTTTTACCGTACACATTTGGTAAGCCGTTTACCTGTTTTTTGGCAATGATGAATGGCATCGCTAATAACGTAAAAATTCCCAATAAATTCAGGCTGCCCAATGCAATCCATTCGACTGTATCACGGCAGGCAATCACCAAATAGTCTAGTTGCAATAAAGCCATCAAGCCAGCGGAAGCACCTAAGGCAGTAGTGCCAACCAATGCGCTAGAGCGACGCTCACCAAAAGAGGCTGCTGCAGCGAGCCATATGAGTAAGCCTGCAACTGCCCAGTACCATGGTTTTAAACCATCTTGACGTTCAGCCATCATGCCTGAAAATGAAAATTTTGGATTGAGATTGGTATCATATAAGCCCCAATAACCGCCCACCGCACCTTCCAAAAAGCGTTTCCACGGCTGGTCCACCGCTTCGATGATGTTGTAATTCCATTTGGCTTCTTCGGCACGCAGTAAAAATTCGCGTATATAACGCGCCTGATTCACTGCGCTTGGTACAGAAGCATTGCGATGACGGCCAGCAGAAGGCCAGCCAGTTTCACCAATCATGACTGGTTTGGTAAATGCATGTGTGACTTTATCCATCACCACATTGACATGGTGCATAGCGTTGCTAACGGGCTGTGGATCATCTTCCCAATAAGGCAGCACATGGACTGTCACGAAATCGACAGAAGACTCTAAAGCAGGATGTCTTAGCCAGTATTCCCAAACATCCGCATAAGTCACGGGCACTTTGGTGGATTGTTTGGCAAGTTTTATATAATCAGCCATTGCTTGCTCAGTTTGCTCACCGCGAAGCAATACTTCATTGCCGACGATAAGCCCTACAACGGTATCTGGATATTGATTGGCTAATTGGGTTGCAAGATTGATTTCCTGTACGTTATCGCTATCTACCCAGCCCACCCAAGCGCCTAACAATACTTTGAGGCCAATCTTTGAAGCTGCGACTGGTACATAATCTAATCCTTGATTCACGGAATAAATACGTACGCATTGAGAGTGCTTTGCCAGTAACTTTAAATCACTTTCAATTTGCGTTTGGCTGATATGCGTGCCTTTGATGAACGGTGTCTGACCTTCGCCATAATAGGGCGCGTAAGACACACATTGCAGCTTACCGTCTACTGCTAATTGCGGTTCCGCGAGTTTAACTGGCTGATTTTGTTGCCAGAACCATGCGCTGATTAAAGCTAGAACGACTAGATTAAATAATGCATATCGCCATAAGGTGTTTGGGCTTTTGTTGGTCATAATTTCCTAATAGCTTTGAAATGTAATGGATTCACAGATTTTGAATCTTAACTTTTGAATGTAGTACTTTGAAAATATAGTACTTAAAAATTAGTACAATAATAAGCTGTTGGTTTAAAAAATCAAAATGGCGCGTTCCATTTAGATGAAAAGCTAGTTTTGCTAGAAACCAGTTTTGACAAAAATTAGTCAGTCACTTGTTTAATGGTCATCTCGCCTTTAAATAAACGCACGTCCATGCGTCCCAAATAACTCATGCCCAACAACACATCGCCACCCAATCCTGGCGCAATCATTGCTGACACATTGCGTGCCTGAACGCCGCCCACAGTGACAGACTCAAGCCGAACCATATAACCTACGCTATCGCCGTTGGCAGTGCTAGTACGCACTGCGGACAAGCTTTTGAGCTGTAATTTATCGGCAACCGCTTGTGATATTGCAACACCTGTTGCGCCAGTATCCACTAATACATTCACTTTTTGACCATTAATTAACGCTTCAGCACGATAATGACCATCCAATCCACGTTTTAACACGACTTCATGTGCGTTATCGCCCAGTCGCCACATTTTGTTTGGATTCTGAATATTATCAACTAGATAATAAATGCCAAAAACCAGACTTAACCAAACAATCGCGTAGATAATTGAATTGCGAGACACTATTAGGCCTTATTAATCTAAGTAATTAAATCAAAAAGGCAAAGCAACGTGCGGCGCCGCATTCCAAATGACTTCTCTAAATTGCCCTTGAATGCGTAACAATGCGGCCTCAGAGTCTGCCTCAAATCGCAGCACAATCACTGGCGTGGTGTTGGATGGGCGCATTAAACCAAAGCCATCTGCATATTCCACGCGCAGACCATCAATGGTAATCAATTCAACCGCACCTTCAAATGTTGCGGTTTTTTGCAGTTGCGCAATTAACGCATGCGGCTCGCCTTCTTGCATATGAATGTGTTGCTCAGGCGTGCTCACGCTATCTGGCAGGCTGTTTAATAGGTCAGATGGATTGTTAAATCGACTTAAAATTTCCAACATGCGCGCACCAGCATATAAGCCATCATCAAAGCCGTACCAACGTTTTTTGCCGTTAATATCAGCATCGTTAAAAAATACATGCCCGCTCATTTCACCAGCTAATGCAGCGTTAGTTTCTTTAATTTTGGCTTTAACCAGAGAATGTCCGGTTTTCCACATAATCGGGTTGCCGCCGTATTTGCGAATCCATGGACTTAAATTACGCGTCGATTTAACATCGAAAATAATATTGG
>JAZKDP010000023.1:0-4840 GCA_040387515.1 Pseudomonadota bacterium | reverse complement strand
GTCCCGTGCGTCTACCAATTCCGCCATCCCGGCATGAGGTATAATGTCAACTTCATTATTATAACAAGTTTTTCGGCAATGCGAACCCAAGATTTTGACTTTTATTTACCGGACTCACTGATTGCACAACACCCTTCAAGCAAACGTAATGCTAGCAAGTTACTTTATTTAAAGAGCCAATCCAAGCACTTAAGCGACGAACTATTTGTGGATCTCCCCAATTTTCTATTGGCTGGAGACTTATTAGTTTTTAATGATACGCGCGTGATTAAAGCGCGGCTGTTCGGCACAAAAGACTCTGGCGGCCAAGTAGAAGTTCTAGTTGAGCGTGTATTAGATAGCCATCACGTGTTGGCGCATGTACGTGCATCACGCGCGCCAAAGGCTGGCAATACAATCAGACTAGCTGATGCCTTCGACGCTAAAGTGATTGGTCGCGAGGATGATTTATTTCACCTGCATTTCATCGGCGACATTAGTGCACTTGATTTATTAGAGCGTTACGGTGCGTTGCCGCTGCCACCTTATATTACGCATAGTGCAGATGCCGAGGATGACGAGCGCTATCAAACTGTTTACGCCAAACACGCAGGCGCAGTAGCTGCGCCAACGGCAGGCTTGCATTTTGATGAGACCATGCTGAATACACTTACAGCAAAAGGCATTGGTATTGCTTATGTTACCTTACATGTCGGTGCTGGCACATTTCAACCTGTGCGTGTGGATGAGATCAAAGATCACAAAATGCATAGTGAGATTTATCACATCTCTGCTGAAACGGTAGCCGCAATCGAAGCAACGAAACTGGCGGACGGCAATGTTATTGCAGTGGGCACAACCAGTCTAAGGGCGTTAGAAAGTGCTGCACTGAATGGAACCTTAAAAGCAGGTTCAGGAGAAACTGCTATTTTTATTACGCCAGGCTTTCAGTTTAAAATCATTGATAAACTGTTAACTAATTTCCACCTGCCAAAAAGCACATTACTTATGTTAGTGTCTGCTTTTGCGGGGTTTGAGCAGATTAAACAGGCTTATGCGCATGCAATTGAAAAGCAATATCGGTTTTTTAGCTATGGCGATGCCATGTTAATTGAGAAATCCGAGTTAACTCAAAACCTAAGCAAATGAAGAAAACCAATTAAATCATTCGAAGATATCACGTTGAACTAGTGCATCAACACAAACACTAACCCTTGCGTTCACTCTTTGTATATAGTTGGTTTTTGTATTTATTATCACTAGTTTTTATTAGCGCATTTAGCCAAGAAA
The DNA here is from genome assembly GCA_040387515.1 of Pseudomonadota bacterium. Taxonomy (GTDB): domain Bacteria; phylum Pseudomonadota; class Gammaproteobacteria; order Burkholderiales; family Methylophilaceae; genus Methylotenera_A. The sequence continues at coordinate 3,571 of JAZKDP010000023.1, read as the reverse complement.
GTTATTTTACTCATGTCTTTAATCCAGCCATCTCTCATTAAGTCGCTTTTAATCAGCTCAGTTGTTTTTTCTAGTCTTATATCAAGCAGTGCGCTAATGGCAGAAGCGCTGCCAGAAGCCACTGTTGCAATTAAAATCCCGCTGGCAAAAAAACCCACAACGCGTCCGATGACGGTGGCTTATGTACCAGGAGTAAAGCATTACTACATCGCGGATGGCGGCTTAGCACCATTGGCATCGGAATATGAAGCTGCGGTATCAAAATCGCAAATCCACGCTTACGATGATACGGGGAAATATGTCAATTCAGCCAAGCCTGGTTACGACAACCGTTCTATTTACTACAACCCAAACACTGCCAAACTTGAAACCATTACTTACAATGTATCCAGCGATGTTGGTTTTGCGCCTAATACAGGCATTTTCGCGATTCACTTATCTGAAACGGGCGAAGTAAAAGATACCTCTGATGAGCTATATCTATTCAACCCGGCATTTGGCGACGCAGGCACCATGCCCAGTTTTGATGCTGAGAATAATCTCTACTATGCAAAGCAAGAACGCGGCAATAAAGTGTTTATTGTTGACCCTAAAAAGCGCGAGAAAATTGGCGAAATTGCATTAGACTTTACTAAGGCAGGCGTTTTGCATGATGATATTAGTGACCATTACGTGGCTTATACTGGTGTAAAGGGTGAAGAGTTGTTACTGCTAGATATTGACCATAAAGCCGCGCTGTTTTTTGATTTAACTGGTAAATTCGTTGCGAAAAGTGAGCTACCAAAAGACCTGAAGTTACGTGCACAAAACCATTTTAATGGCTTGGGTTACACCAACAACCTGTTATTTGTCTACCACGAAAATGAAGGTGAGTTTGGGACTTATTATGGCTTTAAAGTCGTTAAGTAGCGGAGATTCACTATAGAAACAATCATAAAAAAACCGCATACAAGATGCGGTTTTTTTATAACAAATAGACTGATTCAATTCTATTTATAATTTAATTTTCTTGCCCTTACTTACTGAGAGCACCTGCTAATTTTCCAGAAGCCGCGCCGAACAAAGCGCCCAGCACAACAGAAATAATGACTAATAGCACAGGGTTGGTCAGATTCATCGCCGTTGCATTAGCTGCCGTACCGGCTGTTAATGCTAAACCAGCTGTAGCAGCGTAACCGTAAACATTTGCTGGCACTACAGATAGCAGATTCACACTAGCAATAATCACTAAAGCGAACACGGTCACTGCAATAATAACCGGAGCAGCCAATACACCTAAAGCAGCCAACAAGCCAGAACTCACCAAATATAAAGCAACGCCAGCGATTACCGCACCGTAACTCATGCCTGCAATGGTTTTTTGCAAGGCTGCTGAATCACCTCCAGTATGGAAGTAACATCCCCATGCAATAAAACCAACCCATACCAATGCTGCACTTGCCAACGGATTTAATGCTAAATACGCCCAAACTCCACCTAAAATTGCGATACTCACTGCCAATGCTGTTAACTTCGACATACTTTTCTCCCTAAATTAAAAGGTAAAACTCTTTATAAAAATAATGTTTTTGAGTATTACAGCCAATTAACTTAAATGACCATACAACAACTTAACAGCGACAACATGACGACGCCTTTAATCGGCTTCAAACTAATTGGCTAGGCGTAGTCTAGACTTATTTTTGTCATGTTGACAAGTTTTTTGTGAATCGCAGCGAATAACTGCTAAATTTTGATGTGATTTTATAGGCGATTGAAGGCGCCGCAAGCGCCTTAAAGTTGACTTGCTAAAACTTATTCAGTGGATACTGCCATTGCTTTTTCCAAGCACCGACCACTAAATTCGGGTATTGCGGCCTACCCAAACTACCATTGTAACGACCGAGTGCGCGATACAAATCACCACGCTCTATGTCTAAATAATGGCGCAAAATAGTACAGCCATAACGCAAATTAAGCCGCAAATGAAATAAATTATGCTCTGGGTTGCCGATACTTTTTACCCAAAAAGGCATCACTTGCATATATCCACGCGCGCCCACAGAAGACACCGCATATTTTTTAAAGCCACTTTCCACTTGAATTAAACCCATCACCAATTGCGGATCTAAGCCGGCGCGCGTCGCCTCATAATGCACCGACCTTAAAAAATCTTCACGGTATGCTTGGTCTGGCATGCGCTTTTTCAGGCGTTGCGACATCTCTGCCATCCAAGCCTGACCTTCTTCTTGGCTGGCAAATATCAATTTAGGTGAGGCTAAATCGCTAATCGATTTTTGCATCACCGCTTTGACTGAGTTAGAAAGCGGCTCTTCGCGCTGGTTGCCTGCAAAACAAACTGTAGTTAACCCTAATAAATAAGCACTTAACCAGCAAATCAGTAAATATTTCTTCAACATACTTTAGTTATTTAACAAACTGTCGTTAAAAAAGCATGTAAATGATTCATTGCATCATCTAATGCAATATTTTGCGCTTCTGATTGGCTACGCGATTTATATTCCACTTTACCTTCTGCCAAGCCACGGTCGCCAATCACAATGCGATGCGGAATACCCATTAAGTCACTTTCCGCAAACATCACGCCTGGACGCTCACCGCGGTCATCCAACAACACATCAAAACCTGCATTTTTACAATCTGCATATAATTGATTAGCTGTATTTTTCACCAACTCACTTTTATCCATGCCAATTGGGCAAATGACTAGCGCAAATGGCGCCATACTTAACGGGAAAATAATGCCTTTTTCGTCATTACCTTGCTCAATCGCCGCACCCACAATACGTGAAACGCCAATGCCATAACAACCCATTTCCATCACTTGTGATTGACCGTTTTCATCCAGATATGTTGCATTCATGGCTTGTGCATATTTAGTGCGCAACTGAAAAATATGCCCGACTTCAATACCTCGACACAAACTTAATGTGCCTTTTCCATCAGGACTTGCATCACCATTCACTACATTCCGTATATCGACAATCAAAATAGGCTCTGGTAAATCGCGACCAAAATTAACACCGCTCAAATGGTATTTAGGTTTATTCGCGCCACAGACAAAATCGCTCATATTGGCGACGGTTTTATCCGCAATCACAGTAACATTCGCAGCTACGTTTACTGGGCCAATAAAGCCTGGTGGGCAGTTTAAATTGGCACGAATTTCTTCTTCAGTGGCGAATCTAAAGTCACCTAAAGCTTTGCCCGTTTTCACTTCATTTAAACTATGGTCGCCGCGCAATAATGCCAAATAAAACTGTTCAGTTTCAGCCTCGGTCTTTACCATTAAAGCAATAGACTTAACCGTGTGCTGCACAGTAATACCTAATAATTTCGCCACATCTTCACAAGAGGTTTGTTTTGGCGTATCAACCTCAGTCATCGCTTGGCTAGCATTCGCTCTGGCACTAATTTCTGGCAAGGCTTCCGCTAATTCCACATTGGCGGCGTAATCCGAACTTTCACAGTAGGCCAATGCGTCTTCGCCACTATCTGCCAACACATGAAACTCTTGCGAACCATCACCACCGATAGCGCCAGAATCGGCTTTTACCGCACGAAACTTTAA
>JAZKDP010000022.1:0-78014 GCA_040387515.1 Pseudomonadota bacterium | reverse complement strand
AATATAAGAAGCTGCCTAAGTTTGGTTTCGGCAACATGATCGATCCAGAAACAGGGGGGAGTCGCAGTATTTTCTTTAGAGATGCGGTACGCGTGCAGTTTGAGCAGGCGTTCATTGAACGAAAACAAGCATTGGAAGCTTTATTTGCCAGTTTTGATTATCAAGCCATTTATGTCAGTGACAAATTTAACTCTGAAACCATGTCGCATTATTTTGAACAGTTTAGTTAGCAGCTATTTAATGAGTCTATTTAAAAAATGATGAAAAAATTAATGATGCAATGGATTATATCTTTTGGTTTGGCGGCTTTTTTGCCGATTGCGATCGCACAGGATGCAGAAGTAACCGCCGCCAAGATTATAAAAATCACCAATCCAACACAAAGTAACAATATAAAAGTGGGCGATATATTAACGCGTCAGATTGAATTGGAAGTCAATCCACCTTATCAGCTATCGACAGAAGCATTGCCGATGAAGGGTGCGAGCCAAAACGGCATTGAGTTGCGAGAGATTCAAGTGGCGACATCCACAGGCAAGCAAGCGACTCGTTATATTGTTAATCTGCGTTACCAAGTGTTTGCTACGCAATTTGTGCCAATTGTGATGCAGTTGCCAACAGAGAAGTTTGCGCTTACAGGTGGCCAGCAGGCATTGTCAGTCAATTTGCCTGCATGGAAGTTTTGGTTTTCGCCATTAGTACCTAAAGACATTACCAATGCAAAAGAGAATATGCAGCCTCAGTTTAAGCCTACATTAATAGAGGTGGGCGGCCATCATCTACGCCTATGGGTATCGTTGGCGATGTTGCTGGTGGGTTTGATTGGACTGATTTATATCAATGCAGATAAACGCTGGTTGCCATTTATGAATGGCGCGTTTGCAACAGCACATCGCAAATTGAAAAAATTACCGCATAACCCAACTGGCGAAAAGCAAGCGCTGGCTTCTGTGCACCATGCTTTTAACCAAGTCAATGGCTGTAATTTATTTGTAAATCAGCTGGATGATTTTTTGATTACACATCCTGCATTTGCCAAATTTAAAACAGAGATTGAAGCTTTTTTTGAGCGCTCGAATCAGTCATTGTTTCGTGATGAAAGGTTCAGCGATGAAAGCCAAAATAGCGATAAATTAATGACGCATCTGATTGCATTAAGTCGTCATTTGCGTGATTGCGAGCGAGGTGTTTAATGGTTTTGCTACAGCCTTGGTTTTTAATACTTCTGCCGTTAGCACTTGTCCCATTTTGGCTTAAAAGCCATCAAGGCCAAGTCTATTCATGGTTAGAAATCGCCCCACAAGATCGCTTTTCAGACATCGTTAATATAGTGGTTAAAGCGATTATTAGCTTGTTATTGGTGAGTATTGTCTTGGCACTTGCTTCGCCACATGGTGCTGATAAAAAGGTACAAAAGCTGGGTAAAGGCGCGCAAACAGTATTGGTGATAGATCGCAGTGTCAGTATGGATAAACCATTTGCTGGCGAATCTACGAGTGGTGTGGCGGCTGAAATCAAATCGGCCGCAGCAAGGCGGCTTATTACGCAGTTTATCAAGTCGCGTCCAGATGACATGATGGGTGTCGTGGCTTTTACTAACTCAGCACTGTATAGCACGAAAATTACCACGAATCGTGACGCGATTCTGGCGGGAATCAATGCCTCCACAGGCTCTGCGCTTAATCAAACAAACATTGGCGCAGGTGTAACAGAAGGCATTGCCATGTTCGATAAGATTCAAAGCTCCGGTTCCAGAGCCATCATTTTATTATCCGATGGTGCAGGCAAGCTGAGTCCGCGCGTGAAGCAAAAAATTGCCGAGCAATTGACCGAAAAGAAATTGAATTTATATTGGATTGTGTTGCATGAGCCAGATGAGGTGAGCATCTTCACTAAACAGAAGTTTAGAGAGGGTGAGGTTCCGGGTATTGATTTAGACAAATATTTTAGTGGGCTCAAAATCAAATATAAAGCGTTCGAGGCAGAAGACCCCACTACTTTACAAGCGGCGTTACAGTATATTGATTCAAAAGAAAAAAATGCCATTCAGTACACGATTACCATTCCTGGGCATGATTATTCAAGGGATTTAATCGTGCTGGCATTCGTGCTGAGTTTATTCATATTGGTGATTAAGAATTTAAGGGTGCATTCATGGCAAGGCGCATAAAAAACAGTAATCTTTTGTTTGGTTTGTTGTTGGCGGTAGGCATTTTGGGTACTGCTTACGAGATTTACCAGTGTTGGAAAATTGATCAGGTGAATCAAGCGATTTTAGCTAATCAACAGATAAGCGATAACGATTTTCCGTACCAGCAGAAATTTGCTGCCGCTTATGATCAAGGCGTTAAGCAAGGTTATAAACATGCGGTGCAAACGTATGGCCAATTGCTGGAAACCAATCCTGCAACAAGTGAGCAGGCGAAAATTCAATTTAATGTGGCCAATAATTTGTTTATCTCGGGTTTGGTGCGACGAGTGAATGACGATGGTTCATTTCAAGATGAGGCAAGATATGCCTACACACAAGCCAAAATGGCATATGAGCAATCGTTACGTCTTGAGCCAGCATTAGGCGCGGCTAAATTTAACTTAAGCCTGCTGCATTCAATGTTGGCACAAAATACAAAAATTACACCCAAAGAACAATCGACGATGGAATTGAGTAATCTACCGATTGGTTTGCCATGAATAAATTACTAGAGATATTGAAGAATAATTATGAAACGGTATTTTATGTGGTTGCGGCAATCTTATTGTTGCTTGCTTTAATCAAGCCTGAAATACAGCTCAAGCAGGAAGTGCACAACTACTTGCTAATAGCCGACGTTTCGCAAAGTATGAATGCAGAAGATGTGCAGTTGAATAATAAAAATGTCAGCCGTATGGCTTACACACGCCATCTCATGACAAAGATTGTGGAAACTTCACCCTGCGGTACTTATATTAGCGTGGGTGTTTTTGCATCTGATAATGTCGCGTTGTTAATTACACCTTTAGAGGTGTGTGCAAACTACGATGTAATCAACGATACCATAGCGCATATCGAATGGCGGATGGCTTGGAAAGGCGATAGCCGCCTGACTATTGGTGTACGTGCTGCCGCGCATTTATTTGATTCACTTAACGTGCCAGCAAAGCTCTTGCTTTTTACCGATGGTGATGAAGCGCCCAAGTTAAATGTGACCATTAGGCAAAATTTAGATGGCGTACAAATTGGCAAACATACTGTATTGGTCGGCGTTGGCGGCGAAAAACATGTGGCGATACCACGCTTTAACTCAGCTAATAAATGGATTGGGTTCTGGCCGTCTGGGGAAAATAATACTGCTGGCGGCGGCGTTAACTATGCTGATACGAGCTTGGATGATCCAGACCCTGTGGTAGCTGCTGCGGAATATGATCAATACTTATCCAAACTTGAAGCTGAGCATCTTCAAGAATTGGCTACGGAAATCAAAGCACAATATGTGGAAGGAAAAAATACACCTGAGTTCTATCAGTTCGTACAACAACAAAAACCTGCTGCGAGTTTTGTAACGGCCTATTCAATTCGTTGGGTATATTTGTTGCTGGCGGCATTATTGATTGTTGCTACTTATATTCCAAACGCATTAGCTAGGCGCCAGCTTTAATTTAAGCGTTAGTCTGCGTATCAATAGTTTGCTCATACGCCAGCGCAGGCCTTAATCGATCAATTAAGCGCATTTACTGTACTTAATACTCACTTAAAGTACGCTGGCATTGATAGCCAGCTTTTTAACGGTTATAGTATCCTTAATAAAAATTCACTAAACGTTTCAATTGTAAGGATAAATTAATGGCTGAGCTTCGTCCTGTGCTCATGATTATCGATGATGACCCCCTCATCACCGATACCCTCCACTTTGTATTAAGCAAACATTTTGAAGTATGCGTGGCAGATTCGCGCACTCAAGCAAAAAGTTTGCTTAGGCAACTCGATGAGCCGCCTGCTTTAGCGCTAGTCGATTTAGGCTTACCACCTTCACAGCACAAGCCAGACGAAGGTTTTAAGATGATTGGCGAGTTGCTTGCCCATTCGCCGAGCATGAAGATTCATGTGCTTTCTGGCCAAAGCGATGATGTGAACGTGAAACACGCGCTTGCTTTAGGTGCGCTGGATTTTATTCCCAAGCCATGTGACGTAGATAAACTAAAAGAGCTGCTTTTAAACTCATTAAAAGTGCAAAGTGTTGAGCTGACCGAGCAAGCACAAACAAAACAAGCAGAAGATAAAAATGGCGGCATGATAGGTGAAAGTTTGCCTATGCAAACATTAATCACGCAAATTCGCCAATTTGCGGACTCACCTTTTCCGGTATTAATTGAAGGTGAATCAGGTTCTGGTAAAGAGCGTGTCGCAAGCAATTTCCATCGCTTTAGCAAACGCACGAAACAGCCGTATTTATCCATTAATTGTGCCGCTATTTCGCCCATGTTGGCAGAATCCATTTTATTTGGGCATGCTAAAGGCGCGTTTACCGGGGCGGCAAATGCCAACGCTGGCTATTTTGAAGATGTGAATGAAGGCACACTTTTCTTAGATGAGATTGGCGAATTGCCGCTGGAAATGCAGGCAAAACTGCTGCGCGTGCTAGAAAATGGTGAATATACGCGCGTGGGCGAAACGCAGGTGCGCAAAAGTAAAGCACGTGTGGTGGCGGCTACTAACCGAGACCTCCGCGCAGAAGTACGCGCGGGTAATTTTAGGTCTGATTTATATCATCGCTTAAGTGTGTTTGCGGTTAAAGTCCCGCCGCTGCGGGATTTGGCGGAAGATAGCTTGATTTTACTGCGACATTTTAATGATTTTTATGCGCGCGAAACAGGGCAGCAATCGTTTAAGTTGGACGCAAAAGCGCAGTCGCGCTGGCAAAGTTATCACTTCCCTGGCAACGTGCGTGAGTTGCGCAATATTATTATTCGCCTCATTGCAAAATATGCTGGGCAAACCGTAAACGAGGTGCAACTTTCTGCTGAATTAGATTTGTCGCGTCAGAATGAGATTGATGGCGTGCCTACTATCAGCAACAGTGGCGACTTATCTGGCTACGCACTGCAACATTTGCAAAATGAAGCCAACGTTAATTTAGACCAAGTTTTAAAATCTTGGGAAAAAGCCTACGTGGAAGCCGCAATGAAAATTACACACGGTAATTTAAGCCAAGCCGCTAAAATGCTGGGCATTAATCGTACAACGTTATATAGCCGCATTCAGTTGCAAGAAGAAAAGTGACGCTAAAAATGATTCGCTTGATGGTTTTTTTATAGCATGTATTACGCCCATTTTGGTTTAAAAGAACCGCCATTTAAAATCACCCCCAATACCGAAGTTTTCTATACAGGTGGTAAGCGGGGTGCGGTTTTAGATGCTTTGATTTATGCGATTATCAATGGCGAAGGCATTGTTAAAGTCGTGGGCGAAGTCGGTAGCGGCAAAACCATGTTGTGCCGCATGCTGCAAACCATGTTGCCAGAGAAAATTGAGAGCATCTATCTGGCTAACCCCAGTGTGGCGCCAGAAGATATTCTGCACGCCATTGCTTTTGAGTTGCAATTAAAACTACCCAAAAACGCAGACCGTTTAAAAGTGATGCAAGTATTGCAAAGTCATTTGTTGGCACGCCATACAGCCGGTAAGCAAGTAGTGATTTTTGTAGAAGAAGCGCAAGGTATGCCGCTGGCGACCTTGGAAGAAATTAGGTTACTTTCTAATTTAGAAACCAAGCATGATAAATTGCTGCAAATCGTACTGTTTGGCCAACCTGAGTTAGACGATAATTTGAATCAAACGCAGATTCGCCAATTGCGTGAACGCATTACACATAGCTTTAATTTAGCACCACTAGAGCCTAAAGAAATCGGCGAATATCTGATATTCAGACTGCGTGCTGCGGGGTACTTTGGCCCGCATTTATTTACAAAATCGGCAGTTAATACCATTGCATCATCCGCGCAAGGTTTGGTGAGGCGCGTCAATATTTTGGCAGATAAAGCATTATTGGCTGCGTTTGCGGATAATCTGTATCAAGTGACACCAAAACAAGTGCGCGCGGCCATTAAAGATAGTGAGTTTGGTTTAGAGCAATCAAAGTTAACGGCAAAAAAATCACAAATATTGATGTGGGTGGCTTTATTGTTAGTGGGGCTAGCGTTGGGGTATTTAACCAGCTATTTATTGCAACAATCACCAGCTACGCTTAAATCTTCAAACATCGTTAATTCGCCAGACTCAACCCAAGTTGCAGCATTCAACTCCGTAGCTAAAGCGCCAGATGTCGCAGCTGCTACAGTACCTGTAAACGCAATACCTCTAGACTCTACAGCTAGCGCACAAAATGATATTTTAAGTCGTCGCTTAAATGTCACTTCAAATTGGCTGGCCAGTCAATCGCCCGCAACGGTGAGCATTCAGTTGATGGGGGCGAATAGTGATGCGCAATTGACTGCGGATTTAATGAGCTTAAGCCAAAAAATTGAGCTGGATAATATTTATGTCTATCGCACCAAAGTAAATAATCAGCCATTTTTAACGGTGTTATATGGCAGTTTTGCCAATCGATTTGAGGCCACACAGGCATTGAAAAAACTACCTGAGGAATTGCAAAAAAATCGCCCTCAATTACGTACAATTGCAGGCATACAGAAAGAAATACAACAAACGCCATAGTATGGCGACTTTAATAATTAAAATTTACAAGAAATTCAATGGCTTAGTATTGCAATTTAACGCGGCTTATGCGATAACGCATAGCGTACGCAACTATTAGGGAGCAGGCACCTCGTGCTTAATCAAGACAATAAATTTAAACGAGTGAAATTAGGCTTGTTATTTAGCATTTGTTTCGTTGTGGTTGGTTGCGCGCATGAATCTGTAGTGCCGCCATCTAAAGGCCATATAGATGGCGGATTGACGCCACAAAATACTAATCAAAACGCGCCTAGCAATGTAGTCAATACTGCACCAATACCAAAACTTGTTCGCAACAACCCGCAGTTGCCGGTACCCAAACAAACCACAAAAGCACAAACCTACAGCGTAGTGGTAAACGAAGTGCCCGTGAAAGAAATTCTATTCGCGCTAGCGCGTGAAAGCAAACTGAATATTGATATTCATCCATCCATTCAAGGCCGTGCAACTTTGAATGCAGTGGATCAAACTTTACCAGCCATTTTAGAGCGCTTAGCGAAACAAGTCGATTTGACTTATAGAATGGATGGTAATGTGCTCTACATCGCACCTGATCAGCCTGTTTTGCGCATTTACAAAATTGATTATGTCAGTATCAATCGTGATACCAAAGGCTTTATCGGTGCTGCTGCTGAGATTTCCAGCACAGGCCAGAGCGCCAGTACAGGTTCAAATGGCTCAACATCTACCACCAGTACAAGTGGTAATGGCGCAAATAACAGCTCGCGCACATCAGTAGAAAGCATTTCTAAAAATCATTTATGGGAATCTTTAATACAAAATCTTAAAGAATTATTGGCAGAAACCGATAAAGAAGTGATTGTGTCGCGTTTTGGCAGTGTGCCAGAATCCAACGCGCAAAATACTGGTGCTAGTACAGCGACTTCAACAACTACCTCGCTAGCAGAAGCAGCTAGAATGGCAACAGAAGAGCGCAATCAGCAGCGCTCAGAATATAAAACCTTGTTTGCCGCCAATGTCATTGCCAACCCAGAAACGGGTGTCATTAGTGTTAGAGCAACCAATAAGCAGCATGAAAAAGTACAAGAATTTATTGATCGGGTAATGGGAAGTGCGAAACGCCAAGTATTGATTGAAGCAACAATTGTTGAAGTGCGGCTAAGTGATAGTTTTCAGGCGGGTATTGATTGGAGCAGATTAAATAACGGGCCAAATAATAGCGGTTTTCAATTTCAGCAGACGCTCGGTTCCGATGCAACATTTCAAAATGGCTCTCTTACTGGTTCTGGGACAAATGCCTTAGGCGCGACTACCACAGCGGGATTTGTTGCAGGTTACTTAAATCCTATTAGTAGAATTGGTAATATTTCCGCATCTATATCATTACTAAAACAGTTTGGTGACACAAAAGTATTATCTAGCCCTAAGTTAATGGTACTGAACAATCAAACCGCGGTACTGAAAGTAGTTGATAATCTTGTTTACTTTACTGTACAAGCGCAAATTTCGCAGTCGGCAAGCGGGGTCTCTGGTACAAATCTTCAGTCATTTACAACCACGCCAAATACTGTCCCAGTTGGTGTGATCATGAGTGTAACCCCGCAAATTAATGATACTGGTGATGTGAGCGTGAATGTTAGACCAACCATTTCACGTCAAGTTGACCGAGTTCAAGATCCTAATCCAGCGCTTAGAAGCACTGGTGATAATCAAAACGCTATTCAAAGTTTTATACCTGTGATTCAAGTGCGTGAGATGGAGTCTATGCTTCAACTTAAGAGCGGTAATACTGCAATATTAGGTGGGTTAATGCAGGACGAAATTTTCAAAAATACTGATAAAGTTCCTGGCCTCTCTGATATACCTGGTGTGGGGGTGGTCTTCACAGGAAAGAATGATGCAACTCGGAAAACAGAGTTGGTAATTTTTCTGCGACCGACCGTTATCCTCAATGCCAGCTTAGAAAGTGATGAGTTGCAAAGCTATAAACAATATCTTCCTGCACAGCAATTACAAAACGTGCTAGAAGAAGCGAATTGATTTGTGGATGTTTGCAGGTAGATTAATCAATGAGTTTACTGATTAAAGCACTCGACAAAGCACAAGAGGCCAAAGCGAAAGAGACCCAAGCCCAAGCGACTAAAATCGAGCAAACGGAAAATGCCAGAATTGAGCAGGCACAAGCAGATATGCAGGTGGAAACCAGCCTCAGTTCTGCAATAAAGCGCAAACCTCACGCCTTAGAAAATGATGTTCCTAATTCTGTAGTAAATGCTGCATCGGCAAAATTGGCAGCAGCAAATGCGTTAGAAATGGAGTTGTCGCCCATCTCTAACAAAGCTAAGAGTTTTGAGACTGAGATTCCTAAAGTTACTTCGACGGCTAGTGCATTGGGTCTGCAAGACTCAGCGTCAACTAGTAAAGCCTCTACAACTAGCAAGGCCGCTGCAAAAAGTGCGGCCAACGTATTTTCAGCCAAACGTATTGAATCGAATAGCCAGAATACGATATTGGCGTTAATTGCGGCTGCTGGTTTGTGTGTTTTGCTGGCGATTTCTGCATATTTTTATCTGTTTGTGGATCACGCACCGGATTTTGCGATTGAAAGACGCCCAGTATTATTGCCAGAACCACTTTCAGAAAAACCCGCTCCTGCGGCAGAACAACTTCTCGAATCTACAGAAGCATTGACTGATAAGTTAGTCGCAGAATCTAGAGTCGAGAGACAGCCTGCACCGATCATGTTTGAGACAAATGAAAATACGATACAAACTGACAAGCCTGTTAAAAGCGCCGCAAAATCAGCAGCATTTAGAGATGAAAGTTTAGCTGAAAATGAGTTAGTGCAAAATGAAATGCTGGTTGAAAAAACATCTCGCGATCCATTAAATCAGTCTAAACAAAATGTTTCTAAGACAGCAGGAGTGGAAGAAATCGCTTCTAAAAGCGCTTCCATTGAAGTATCTAAAACCAAGCCGCAAGTTGGCGTTAATCCTGTTTTGATGGATGCTTTTAATGCGTATAACGCAGGCAATGATGCTCTTGCCAGTAAACTTTATCGGCAAGTTTTGCAGCGCGATTTGCATAGTGTCGATGCTTTGCTTGGTTTAGGTGCAATTGCACAAAGGCAAGGTCGCGTAGCCGATGCCAATGGTTGGTATGCAAAAGTATTGGAAGTTGAGCCCAGAAATACTTTAGCAACGGCTTCTATTTTGAATAGTCAGTCACAGAATGATGTGGCGAGTAATGAAAGCCGTATTAAAAACATGCTGGCAAAACAGCCAGATGATGCAAATTTGCACGCGGCATTAGGACATTTTTATGCCGATTTAAATCAATGGCCTGCTGCGCAACAGGCTTATTTTGATGCTTACGGTTTAAATGCCAGTGCCGATAATGCGTTTAATTTGGCGGTGAGTTTAGATCAAATGGGTAAACCAAAACTGGCGTTGCCCTATTATCAGCGCGCATTACAGCTTGCGCAATCAGGCAGCTCGAATATTGACAAGAATGCATTAGAAGCGCGCATTGCAGCAATTCAATAAATGAATATTAAAAATAAGAAAATGACAAAAATAGCGATGAACACATTACACAACAACGGGTTTCAGCGATGACAGAGCAGCGTCGTAAATTACGCTTGGGCGAACTCATGATGCAGCAAGGCTTGATTAGTCAAGATCAGCTGCGTATCGCTTTGATTGAGCAAGAACAAAATAATATTCCACTTGGTCGTCAATTAGTGCGCTTGGGCTTTGTATCTGAAAGCATGGTGCGCGATTTGGTTGCGCATACGATTGGTCAGGAAAGTATCGATTTAAGCACCGTAGTGGCCGATAACGATGCGTTAAGAATGGTGCCAGAGGATTTTTCAAGGCGCTATCATTTACTGCCAGTCGCTTATGAAGACATCACCAAAACCATGATTGTGGCGATGGCGGATATGTTTAACGTAGTAGCGTTAGACCAGCTGCGTGCGATGTTGGGCGGACAAATTCAGTTGAAACCAGTAATGGCAGCTGAAGCGCAATTAGAAGAACACATTGACCAGTTTTATGGGTATGAGCTTTCAGTCGATGGGATTTTGCGTGAGATTGAAACAGGCGAAATCGATTACCAAAGCTTAACTGCCGATGGCGATGAATATACGCAACCGGTGGTGCGATTGGTCGGTGCGTTATTAATGGATGCAGTTAAACGCGCTGCGTCGGATATTCACTTTGAGCCAGAATTCGCTTTTTTACGCATCAGATACCGCATTGACGGGGTATTGCAGCAGGTGCGCAGTATTCATAAAAGCTATTGGCCAGGTATTGCGGTACGCTTAAAAGTGATTTCGGGTATGGATATTGCCGAAACACGTTCGCCGCAAGATGGGCGTTTGAACATGAATTTGTGTGGACGGCCAATTGATTTCAGGGTGTCAACGCATCCGACCATTCATGGTGAGAATATCGTTTTACGCGTGCTGGATCGCGAAAAATCGATTATTCCATTAGAACGTATGGGTTTGCGCACCAGCACATTGGCACAACTAAAGTTAATGATGACGCGGCCAGAAGGTATTTTAGTCGTCACAGGCCCAACCGGCAGCGGTAAAACCACTACGCTGTATTCATTACTGTCACATTTGAACGATGAGACCGTGAATATCATGACACTGGAAGATCCTGTGGAATATCCAGTTGCCATGATGCGTCAAACTTCAGTCGCGGAAGTAAATAAGGTAGATTTTGCCAATGGTATTCGTTCCATTATGCGGCAAGATCCTGACATTATTTTAGTAGGCGAAATTCGCGATCAAGATACTGCCACCATGGCTTTTCGTGCGGCGATGACAGGTCATCAGGTATTCAGTACGCTACACACCAACTCTGCATTAGGTGCTTTTCCGCGTTTGACGGATATTGGTATTTCACCCGACATTATGGCGGGCAATATTATTGGAGTTGTTGCGCAACGTTTGGTGCGGGTGTTGTGCCCGCAGTGTAAAGAGCCGGTTAAGCCGACAGACGAGCAGCGTAAAATTTTGGGCGTAAAACGTAACGAAGCGATTCAGATTTACAAACATAAAGGTTGTAAACGCTGTAATCAAACTGGTTATCGTGGCCGCATGGCGATTTTAGAATTATTGCGTATTGATGCCGATATGGATTCGTTAATCGCCCGGCGTGCGCATTTGGATGAATTGCGCAAAATGGCTTTAGAAAAAGGCTTTACCACCTTGGCAGATGACGGTGTGCGCCGTATCTTGGAAGGCTATACCAGTATTGATGAAGTGATGCGCGTGATTGATTTAACTGCACGGCTCGGCCAGTAGTGACTCATCGTGGCAACGTTTAATTATAAAGCAATTGATCAAACTGGTCGGCATGCGCAGGGCCAAATTGATGCCCTAAACGAAGTGGATTTAGAGCTGCGTTTAGAGCGGATGGGGTTAGATTTAATAACGTTTAGGGCCTGTACCAAATCAAGTAATGCTTTTGCAAAAAACAAAGTCAGCAATCGTGATTTGGTGATGTTTTGCTTTCAGCTGGAGCAATTAACTAGCGCAGGCGTGCCAATATTAGAAGGCTTAAATGATTTACGCGAAAGTACGCAAAACCCGTATTTTCAGAAAGTATTGGGTGCGATTGCTGGCGAAGTAGAGGGCGGAAAAATGCTGTCACAAGCCTTGGCTGAGCATCCTGAAGTGTTTAATGAAGTGTTTGTGAATTTGGTCGCTGCGGGTGAACAAACTGGACAATTGCCTACAGTGTTTGATAATTTATCCAACACACTCAAATGGCAAGATGAGTTATTGAGCCAAACCAAAAAGCTATTGGCTTATCCCTTATTTGTATTAGTTGTTGTGCTGGCGGCAGTGACGTTTTTAATGGTGTATCTAGTGCCAGAAATGGTGAAGTTTTTACATAGCCTAGGCCAAGAGCTGCCATTAAATACGCGCATTCTGATTTTTATTTCGAATGCATTTGTACAATATTGGTGGTTAATTATAACTGTGCCGTTAGTGGTGGCTGTGGGGGCGGTTTCTTACGTTAAGCAAAGTGCTGAGGCGCGCTATCGCTTTGATTACCTTAAACTTAAGCTGCCAATTACCGGTGAAATTTTACACAAAATCATCATGGCGCGTTTTGCGCGTTATTTTGCATTGATGTATCAAACGGGAATACCCATTTTGCAAGCGATTAAAACCTGTGAAAAAATTGTCGGCAACCGCGTGATTGCCGATGCGCTCAGCCGCGCGCATGCGCAAATCAATGCGGGTGATAGCATGTCTGAAAGTTTTCATAATGCAGGTTTATTTCCACCTTTGGTGGTACGTATGATTAAAGTAGGTGAAAGCACAGGCGCATTGGATAAATCGTTGCTAAATATCAGTTATTTTTACGATAGAGATGTAAATGAGTTAATGCAGAAAATGCTTAAGTTATTAGAACCGGCTTTGACGGTTATTTTAGGCTTGATCTTAGCGTTTATTATGGTCTCAGTACTAGGCCCTGTTTATGATTCTTTCAGTAAAATGAAGCTGTAAATATTATTACTACAAAAATATGCTGAATAGTGCGAAAAAATTAATCTTATGTGCCAATAACCACAGCTTAACTGCTGGGGTTTGGCATGGCACCAAGCTGCAAAATTACGCTGTTTTTAATAATATAGACCATGATTACACTGCATTCAGTGAGTATTTAGCGCAGCATCTGAATATTAATATTTATTTAATTGTTGATGCGGTTGAAGAGGATTATCGATTAGAAAGTTTGCCGCATACCGCAGGGCGTGCACGCGCTGAAATCATTGAGCGCAAGCTGAATCAATTTAATCGCGGCAGTGTCTTTCGTGCGGCACATTTTATTAATCGCAGTACCGATAAACGCAAAGACGATAACTTTTTATTTGTCGCGTTAAGTAACGCCGATTCGCTACAGGGTTGGCTGGATGTCATTCAAGCAAATCAGTCGCCATTAGTTGGCGTGTATTTACTACCGATGATTAGCCAAGTCGCGGTGCGTCAAATGAAGCTAATGGCCCCGCATATTTTGCTTTGCGAGCAATTGCCATCAGGTTTTCGCCAAACCTATCTGCACAATGGTCGTCTGCGGATGAGCCGTTTAGTGCCAATGGTGGATGTTAAACCGAACCAATTAGCATATTTTTATTTGGTAGAAATTGAAAAAACGCGACTGTATTTAATGAGTCAGCGTTTAATCGGCAGCGAAACTGCGCTACAAATGGTGTTGCCAGCACTGGATAATTCGCATCATGAAATTGCAAAAAGCATCAGCCAAGATCAGGGCTTAGAATGCAAAACTGTGGATATTTTGGCGTATGCCAAAAATATACGTATTGGTGCTTCATTAGTTAGGACTAACCCAGAGCTGCTGCATATGCAGCTATTGGCCAATGGCAATGTGCCCGATAATTTGGCACCAGCCGCTTACAGCAAAATACATAACTTAAATAATACACGCCGTATTCTGCAAATAGCGACGGCGATTATTGTGACAGTTGGTGTGCTATTAGCTGGTTTTTATCTATGGCAAGGCAAAAAACAAAAAGATCAATTACAAGTGACTGCCGCAGAAACAGCACAACAACAGCATTTATATAATGAAGTGGCGCAGAACTTTCCTGCCGCGCCAATACCCAGCAATGAACTAAAAGTGGCAGCAGAATTGGTGCAAGTGATTAAAAAAAATAGCCAAACGCCCGCACAACTCATGCAAATTTTAAGTGGTGCCTGCGAAGCCTTGCCAGAAATTACGCTAAATAGAATACGCTGGGTGCGTAGCGCCACTGACGATATCAAAGATGAGGCCAGCAGTGATAGTGCGGTGGTAAATCCATCTGGACAGCCTGCTGTAGTCAATACCAATAATGATCCCACTAACTTATTGCAGATTGGCTTCGTGAATGCCGAAATAAAAGGTTTTACAGGCGATTATCGTGCCGCGTTGAATATGGTGAGCCAATTTGCAAACAAGCTGCGTGAAAACCCAGCTGTTGACCATGTGGTGATATTGCAGGAGCCGGTAAATGTCAGTTCGCTTGCTAATTTGCAAGGCAGCACGACAGATGAAAGCACTACAGAACGGCCGCCCGCGACATTTAAGCTAAAAGTTGTGCTAAAAAACAATGCTATAACACCAACTGTAAGCGCACCTATTAATAATGCGCCAAATAACGGAGGCGCATCATGAGTCTTTCCAGACAAGATTGGCGCAAACTTCGTAACCCAATATTAGGTTTGGGCGCGGCTTTGGTACTTGTCGGCTTGTTAATCAGTTTTGCCGACCAATATCGACAAAAAAATGAACTGGCTTTGCAAACACAGCAGAATTTGCTGAATCAAGCGCGGCAAAAATATCAATCCTCTGGTTTGGAAAAAGAAACCATCACGCAGTATTTGCCTATTTACAATGATTTGTTAGCAAGCGGGTTTGTTGGTGAAGAGCGGCGTATCGAATGGATAGAAAATCTGCGCCAAATTCATGCGCAACATAGACTATTTAGCATTGATTACAGCATTGGTTTGCAAGAAAATTATAAACCTAGCTTTTTGTCGAATTTGGGCAATTTTAAATTGAATCGATCAGTCATGAAGCTGAGTTTGGACATGCTGCATGAAGGCGACTTGCTAGCGTTATTGGATGGCTTGCAAGAACAAACTACACCATTTATCGTGCGCGACTGCGAAATTACGCGCCCAATTGGCGCCGTGATGAATACACGAAATATGACTGCTAATTTAAAAGCCGTTTGTGAAATTGATTGGTTAACCTTGCGTGATCCGCAACTAACGGGGGCAATATAATGCGAGTGATTGTGTTGTTAATGCTAGGTTGTTTGATGTTACCTTTTGTGCAAATAGGCCGTGCAGCAGAACCCATTGGTCGCTTATTTAGCTCACCCGCAGAACGTAGCACACTCAATCATTTACGCCAAACTAAAAAGCCAAATATCGCCATACAATCAGACGTATCGGCACAGCAAACTGAACCCGAAGCGCGCGCATTACCCAGCGCAATTAACATGCAAGGCTATGTAAAACGTAGCGATGGTAAACAAGGCACGGTATGGATTAACGACCAAGCCATGCAAGAAAACTCAGGCAATCAAGATGTACAAGTGGGTAACTTACCAGAAAATGGTAACCGCATCCCCATTAAATTACCCGCCAACGGCAAACACTTAACGCTCAAAGCAGGTCAGGTTTACGACCCTGAAAATAACCGTGTAAGTGAGGCTAGAAGCTATGAGGTGCAGGGTGATAGCGGGACGATTGGCGATACTGAATATTAATGTATGCGAGTTGCGCATCTGAAAATAAAGCAAGCGGGCGCCACATTGATTCTAATGATGTTCATTATCGCCTTGGCTGCGACTGTTTACTTATTACAAGCTTATGACCCCGCTCAATTACGGTTAGAACAAGATAAAAAAACATTTGTGAGTTTGAATGAAGCAAAGCAGGCTTTAATTGCTTGGTCTGCTAGTCACCTTTATCATCCTGGGCAGATGCCATTTCCAGATAGAAATGCAGATGGAAACTATGATGGTATAAGCGATTGTAATTCACCAGCGTCTACGTTTAGCTATAGCTTTTTACTTGGACAGCTTCCAGTTTATGGACAAAACAATCCTTGTACAGCACCGCAAGTTGGTATTGGCGAAAACTATCAAGATGCACAAGGTAACCGACTTTGGTATGCAGTGTCTCGCAATCTTATACATAAATATGAAAGCTCTGCTATACCTCCAGCAGACCCTATTATTAATCCTAATGTGATTAGCAACCCTGTCTACCCTTGGCTGGTCATTAAGGATAGAAGTGGTAATGTGATATCAAATCGAGTGGCTGCTGTGATTATTGCGCCTGGTAATCCGTTAACTGGACAAAACCGCGCAGGTGTGGCGCCTGATGCCAATCAGTACCTAGATAATTTTAATATTGGCGCAACGAATTACAGTAATGCCAATTATGATGTCCCTAATGAAGATTTTATAATAGGTCAAGATAGTCGGGATGTGAGTGATGCCGACACGAGTGTGACAAAGCCATATTATTTTAACGATAAGCTGGTTTTTATTACAATTGATGAGTTAATGATGGCCGTCACCAACCGCGCTAGTAGTGAGGCAATTAAATTATTAAACCAATATAGAATCAAAAACGGTCAGTTTCCATATGCGGCTAATTTGGGTTCTTCGTTCAATAATCATCGATCAATTGACGGTATTACAAAAGGCATGTTGCCGATTGACGTGACGGATAGTTGTACTTGCAGTTCAGTTTCAAGTTGTAGTTGTCGCTTTCAGCCAATACTGAGTGTGACTTTTTATCGCCGTTCGGGAACCTGGAACACGGCGCAAGATACTGGTTTATGTTCGTCTGCTGTAGATGCAACTGGAAAAAACTGTACCTGCACAGGAGCAGGCAGTTGTAGTCGAACGACGAGAAGTTTCACCTGCGATGTGGATGGTGATTGCGAAGCGGTTAACATTGCTGTGAATCCATTAAATAAATTTATCTATAAGCTGAATAATCACGCTGACTTTAATAAGGCGGGGCCAAGCTGCGTAGTCAATAACAATAGTATTTTCAGCACAATGGAGTGCAATGACTCAAGTGATTTCACGATTGGTTTGAAAGAGCCGCAATGGTTTAAAGAAAATTTGTGGCAGGATTATTTTTATTATGAATGGTCACCAACTTCTGCCCTGCGTGTGGGAGAAAAAACTGGAGTCAGTGCGATATTAATTAGTGCGGGCAGTTTGTTAACTTTAACAGAAGCACAACCTTCATCTTCTCAAGAACGCCCATCAAGTAATCTCAGAAACTATCTCGATAGCGTACAAAATACAAATAACGATTCAATTTTTGATGCAACAAATAAACAAAAAACTAACCATTACAACGATCAAACTTATATAGTCATACCATGATATTAAAAAAATCCATTAAACATAAAGGTTTTACTTTAGTTGAAATGGCCATTGTACTGGTCATTTTTGGCTTAATCTTATCGGCACTTTTATTACCATTGCGAGCACAACGCGAACAGGCCGCACAGGCTCAGACAATTAATACACTGGATAATGCCAAGCAAGCTTTATTAGGTTTTGCGCAAGCAAATGGTCGGTTACCATGCCCAGCCACTGCGGCTAGCAACGGAATAGCGTCACCCAACGCCAGTGGTGCGTGCACCATACAGCAGGGGTTTTTCCCTGCAGCTACATTGGGTATTCAGCCTGTTAACTCTCAAGGTTTAGCTGTCGATGCTTGGAATAACCCAATACGATACGCTGTTACGTTAGTAGATAATCCGAATGGCGTAGCTACCGGCTTGCCCGCTGGTTATGGGGTTAAAAATATTCCTGATTTTACTAGTTTTAATGAAATGCAAGATATTGGTATATCCAGAACAAATCCAGCTCCGCCACTGAACGTGCCAGCTTTAAATCCTGATTTAAAGGTATCATGTGGGCAAGTTGCAACGACAGAATGTACCCCAGTAAATCTTATTATTAACAATGCCGTTGCAGTGATTTACTCAACAGGGGCAAATGGTGGCTTGTTGGATAGTGAGGTTGGTGCAGATGAGGTTGCCAACAAAAATGCTACCACGCTTTTTTATAGTCGTACCCAAACAGCAAAAGGCTCTACGGCTGGCGAGTTTGACGATAAGGTAATTTGGATTTCACCATACGTGCTTTATAACGCAATGATACAAGCTGGGCAGTTACATTAATCATGAACGACAATCAACTTTTACGGTATAGCCGCCATATTTTATTGCCTAAAATCGGTTATGAAGGCCAAGCAAAGTTGGTCAATAGCCACGTATTAATTGTGGGGGCGGGTGGTTTGGGTTCGCCAGTTGCATTGTATTTAGCTGCTAGTGGCGTAGGCAAGCTGACGATTTGCGATTTTGACGCGGTCGACTTAACCAATTTGCAGCGGCAAATTATTCACACTACGCAAAGTGTTGGTGTGAATAAAGCCGTTTCGGCGCAGCAAGCAATCCATGCGATTAACCCTGATGTTTTGGTGCAAACCGCTCAGCAAAAGTCGACAGAAGTTGAGTTTGCGCAATTGGCAAAAAATGCAGATGTGGTGATTGATTGTAGTGATAATTTCGCCACGCGCTATGCGCTTAATCGTGTGTGTTTAAAGCTTAAAAAACCGTTGGTATCGGGCGCGGCGATTGGGTTCGAGGGGCAAATAACGGTATTTGATTTTAGAAATGCAGCCAGCCCTTGTTACCATTGCTTGTATCCGGATGTCGGTAATGATGCGGAAATGCGCTGTTCTGAAAATGGCGTGTTTGCGCCCTTGGTGGGCATGATAGGTACAGCTCAGGCGGCTGAAGCTTTAAAGTTAATCATGAATTTAGGCGAAAATTTACAGGGCAGGTTACTGTTATTAGATGTGCTGAGTATGGAATGGCGCACTATTAAGCTATCGCGTGACCCTGCTTGTGCAGTTTGCAGTTAAAGCTAAGCTGTTGTTTCTGACAGTGTTTCTGGCACATCGCCACACATTAATGCGACAATTCGCTGTGCACTGGCGGGCGCCATGGTAAGGCCGTAACGAAAGTGGCCAGTATTTAAAAACAGGTTTTTAATGCTTGGATGTGCCGCAATAGTTGGCAGGTTATCTGGCGTACCTGGTCGCAGACCACTCCAGTGTTTAAGTATGGGTGCGTGTTTTAAGCTGGGTAAAATGCCTTCAGCTTTTGTTTGCAGTTCTTCCTTTACAGTTTCTGTCGTGTTTTTATCAAAACCGACGTCTTCTAGCGTGCTGCCGGCAAGCAGTAAACCATCTTTTCTTGGTACAAGGTAAAAGCCATTCGCGTAAACAATGTGTGCTAGTTTTTCGCCAGTTTGTTGATACAGTAAAATCTGACCACGCATGGGTTTAATGTCGAGATTTTGGGTGGTATTTTTTAATAGCTCAAAACTCCATGCACCAGATGTCACAACAAATTGATCTGCTACCAATGTTTCGCCAGTGGTGGTTTGCCAAGTGTTTAAATGACCATTTTTTAATTCAGCAGGATTAAGTGGCTTTAATTCTGTGCGTTCTAATAACGTCACACCACTTTGCAACAGGGCTTGACGTAATGCTTTCAGTAACTGTGGTGGGCGGACTTGTGCCACATTGGGTAAAAATAAACCGAGCGCATTTTTTTGATAAAGAATGGCATTTTTTTCACACCATTCAATCGCTTGATCTGCATTGAATGAATGTTGGATCTGCATGCCGCATACTGAATGTTCAGGGTCAATTCCTGTGTTTGTGAGTAAGTGCTCACAAAGTTTTTGATAGATTGCTGCACCTTCAATCGCTAGTTGATTCACTGCATCTTTATACATCCAAGGCAATAGTGGAAACAAAATGCCAGCCCCTGCCCATGATGATTCGCCCGATGTTTGGCTGGCGACTACATTGCGTTCGACTAATGTTACCTTGCAGCCGTGCTTAATTAATTCTAACGCGGTTAGGCAGCCTACAATGCCGCCGCCCACTACAATTACTTTTTTTCTAGTCAATTTTTATGCTTAGTATTTGATCAATTAACGGCCAGTTAATAAGAATTTTTCGGCGCTACTTAAGTCCGCAGGGCTGCCCAATAATACCAATATATCGCCTACATCAATCACAATATCGGGGCGCGGTAGAATGTCTTCCAACATATTGGGCCGTCGTATGTGTTGTAGCTCTACATTAAAGCCCGCAAAATCTATTTGGCTAATATGCATATTAATCATAAAAGTTTCTTTGGTCGCCACAACTGAATGTAATCTAATTTGATGTGCTTCGGTGATTTCAGTGGGAAGATCGGATATGCCATGGAAATAGCCTTGAAACATTTTATAGCGCTCTTCACGGAATAAACGAATACGTTTAACCACGCGGTTTAATGGAATGCCCAATAATACCAATGCGTGTGAAGCCAACATTAAGCTGCCTTCCAGCACTTCAGGCACGACTTCGCTAGCACCAGCATCTCTAAAAGCATCAATATCTGCATCATCATAAGTGCGCACAATAACGGGTAAGTTTGGGTAGTTTTCTTTTACGATATGCAACACTTTTAACGATGCGCGCATATCAGAGTAACTGACGATAAGTGCTTTAGCACGTGCGCCACCAGCGGCCTCTAGCACAAGGCGACGGCTTGCATCGCCGTACATCACATGTTGTCCTGCCGCCGCCGCGTCGTGTACGCGGGTTGGGTCAATATCCAGTGCGATAAAAGGGATGTTTTCTTCTTTTAAGAAGCGACCTAAATATTGACCGCTACGACCATAACCACAAATAATCACATGATCTTTAAGGTTTTTGGTAACAATGCCAATCTCATCAACGACTTGCCCGCTGTTGCGCGTATAGCTTTTGACCAGCTTGCGTGCAAAGCGGCCATTGTATTGGATGATAAACGGCGCGACCACCATGGATAAAAGCGAAGCAGCTAAAACGATTTGTAACTCATCTCCGCCGATTAATTTTTGCTCTAAACCTAACGCTAAAATAACGAAACTAAACTCGCCTGCTTGCGCTAATATGATGCCGGTACGGATGCCGACGCCTAATTCAAAACCAAATAATCGACTTAAAACGGCGATAACTATACCTTTAAATAAGACAAAGCCGACCAGTAATGCCAGCACTAAGCCAATGTGGCTAAGTAGCTGATTAAAATCTAACAGCATGCCAACACTAATAAAAAACAGCCCAAGCAAAATATCGCGGAAAGACGCAATGTCTGATTCCACTTGGTAGCGATAGCGTGTTTCAGAAATCAACATGCCAGCGATAAAGGCGCCCAACGCATACGATAAGCCAGCCAATTTGGTGACAAAAGCCAATAGCAATGTGACCATTAACACGTTCATGACAAACAATTCGCGCGAATGTTGTCGTGCAACTACGCTAAACCAATAGTTCACAATGGTTCTGCCAAACTTAAACAATAGAAACAGCAATACAACGGTTTTAATGAACGACCAACCTAAGGTTGCGCCTAAGTTGGCTGATTGCGCACCAAGTGCGGGAATGAGCACCAAAATAGGAATGACGGCTAAATCTTGAAACAGCAATATGCCTATACTTAAACGGCCGTGACGTGAATTTAAATCCACACGCTCAATTAATATTTTGGACACAATTGCAGTTGATGACATGGTTAATGCGCCGCCAATGACAAAGGCGGTTGGCAAGCTTAAGCCCGCAAACCAGCCCACCAGCATCGCCACGCCCATTGTAATAATGACTTGCGCACCACCTAAGCCAAACAAAGTTTTGCGCATGGCATAGAGCTGAGGCAAGCTAAACTCTAAGCCAATGCTAAACATTAAAAACACAATGCCGAACTCCGCTACGTGGCGGCCACTTACAGTGTCCGGCAGTAAATTGAGTGCGTAAGGGCCAAATAGCACGCCGACAAAAAAATAGGCCAATAGGGCGGGCATGCGTAATGCGCGAAAAAGCGCAACAGCCAACACCGAGCTGGTGAGTAATAATAGTACGCTGGTTAAGGAATCAAACATTTAGGTTTTTATCAAATTGCTTTTATTTATAATTATTAAGAAAGACTAATGGCCTAATTAGCATGGTTTATTTAATGCAGTTACGCAAAAATTGTGCCTACTTTTACTGTTTTACACGAAAACAGGCTATTTTACTTTATTAGTCGCGGTTTCCCTTTTATACTAACCAATTATGTCACCTACATTACTGCAATCAGACCGTGGCCACACGCCGCAAGTATCTAATCAGCACACAACTTTGCAGCTAGCGCGCAACGTGCTGGCTATAGAGGCGCATGAAATTACACTGTTGGCTAATCGCTTAGACGTCAATTTTGAAGAAGCCGTAAAACTTATTTTACAATGCAAAGGCCGTGTTGTGGTGAGCGGCATGGGTAAATCTGGGCACATTGGCGGAAAAATTGCAGCCACCCTTGCCAGCACGGGCACGCCAGCATTTTTTATGCATCCAGCAGAGGCCAGCCATGGCGACCTTGGTATGATTACCGATGGTGATGTAGTGATTGCGCTTTCTAATTCTGGTGAAAGTGACGAGCTATTAAATATTTTGCCGACCATCAAACGTTTGGGCGCAAAAGTAATCAGTATTACAGGCGCCCCAAATTCAACTTTGGCCAAAGAGTCGGATGTGCATTTAAGTGCGGAAGTAACGCAAGAGGCCTGCCCATTGGGCTTGTCGCCTACGGCTAGCACAACGGCTGCATTGGCTTTGGGTGATGCATTAGCGGTTTGTGTGTTAAATTGTCGCGATTTTACCGCCGAAGATTTCGCGCGTTCACATCCTGGCGGAAGCATTGGTAGAAAACTGCTGACACGTGTAAAAGACGTGATGCGTGTTGGTGATGCCATTCCATCTGTTGCTGCAGAAGCAATGTTGTCAGCTGCGCTGACTGAAATGACGCAAAAAGGACTCGGCCTAACGGCGATTGTTGATGCTCAAAATAAGCCGATTGGTATTTTTACCGATGGTGATTTACGCCGCGCCTTTGCCAACGGCACACATGCAAATACTGCCAAAATAATTGACGTGATGCATGGCAGTCCCAATACGATTAGTGCGAATCAACTGGCAGTGGAAGCGGTTGAATTGATGGAAGTGAAAAAAATTAATGGTCTGCTAGTGATTGATGATGCAGGTAAACTTGTGGGTGCATTTAATATGCACGATTTATTGAAAGCGAAAGTCGTTTAATGTCTGAAATTAACTTGTCTGAATTTGCCTCTACTGGATTTGCAACTAATGTATCACCTGAAGTTTTAGCGCGCGCAAAAAAAATCAAAGTAGTGGTTTTCGATGTAGATGGCGTGATGACCGATGGCGGATTGACCATTGGCGATGATGGCCAAGAATATAAGACCTTTCATTCGCATGATGGTTTGGGAATGAAATTGCTTAAAAAAACTGGCGTGCAAATGGCGATTATTACTGGCCGCACCTCTGATGTGGTAACAAAACGTTCAGAAAGCACAGGCATTGCACATTTTTATCAAGGCGTAGAAGATAAGTTGGCCGCGTTTAATGACTTGATTACCAAGCTGAATATTACGGCTGAAGAAGCTGCATTTATGGGTGATGACGTAGTAGACGTACCGCCAATGCTGCGATGCGGCTTGGCCGTGACGGTGCCAGCTGCGCCAGAATCAGTTAAAAAACGCGCGCATTACACCACGCAAAGAGGCGGTGGGCGCGGTGCAGTACGTGAATTGTGCGAACTGATTATGCAAGCGCAAGGTACATTGGATGAACAAATGGCGCCGTTTTTTGCTTGATAATGGTTGTTAATCAATAGCATGTTAACCCGTTCTGCTTTGTTTTTCCCGTTAGTTCTAGCTGTATTACTGGCTTTGCTGACATTCTGGATTAACCAGACGGTAGAGCAACAAGGCCCTAAAATTGATGGTAGTAACCGACATGACCCCGATTACACCATGCACAACTTTGTAACTACGCAAACAGATACATTTGGCAAAGTGAAATATATATTGGCGGCAACGGAAATGCTGCATTATCCAGATGATGATAGTACCGTGTTGCAACGGCCGCGTTTTACGCAATATACGACTGATAAACCGTACACGCAAATTGAAGGTTTGCGTGGTTATATTTCGAGTAATGGCGAACAAGTGGAGTTGGTTGATAATGTAAAAGTGGTGCGCCAAGCGTTTGAGGGCAAAGGTGAGATGCAATTGTTAACCGAAAGGTTATTGATTTTGCCTAAACAGGATATAGTAAAAACCGACGCACCAGTGACGATTACACAAGCACCTAAAACGGTGATTAAGGCCACTGGTATGGTTTATGACAAAAAAGCGCAAACCATGACTTTGTTGAATCGTGTGAAAGTGCATTACGAGCGACCACTAAATGTTCAGCCCAAAAAAGTTAAGGCTAAAACTAATAGCCCTTTAAAAGCGCCTGTAAAAACAAAAGTTAGCCCTGCAAAAACCAGTAAAATAAGCACCAAAAAATCGACTGATGCAAAAACCAAAGCAACTAAAATAAAGCAAAAAAGTAGCAATTAAAATGAATCGCGGAGAAACAATGAGTAATTTGATTCGCATCAGTGTATTTAAAAATACACTGAATAGTGCGTTAATGATGAGCTTTTGCTTAGGCCTGTTCGTAAGCTTAAATGCAATGGCAGAATCGGCAGACCGAGATAAGCCGATTGAGCTTGAAGCGGATACGGTGACGGTGAATGATGCTAAAAAAACTAGCACCTATACGGGCAAAGTGATTTTAACGCAGGGTACACTGATTATTCATGCGGATAAGTTGGTTGTGCGTGAAGACAAAGAAGGTTTTCAGCACAGCACGTCGACTGGCAATCCAACCACGTTTAAGCAAAAAATGGAGGGTAAGAATGAATATATGGAAGGCAGTGGCCAGCGCATTGAGTATGATGGCCGCATGGACAAAGTGCAGTTATATACACGCGCATGGGTAAAACGTGGTGAAGATATCGTGCATGGCGATTACATTAGCTACGACGCTAATGCTGAATATGCGGAAGTAATTGGTGGAGCCAAATCGGAAAGTGGTGGTTCATCAAGTGGACGTGTGAAAGCTATTATTCAGCCTAAAAATAAACCTGCGGCCAATCCCAATAATAAATCGTCCGAATTGCCAGCAAGCGCGAATCCGCCGCCCAGAGTGGATAGAGTTTTAAGGTCTACTAATAAACCTGAGACTAGTAATACATCTCAACCTCAACCCGATTAATTTAAAAAACAATTCAAAAAATGAGCGAACTCGTTGTAGAGCATCTACGAAAATCCTATAAAACACGCACTGTGGTACAAGATATATCGCTGCAAATTAATAGTGGTGAAGTAGTTGGGTTGCTTGGCCCAAATGGAGCGGGTAAGACGACCAGTTTTTATATGATTGTCGGACTGGTGATGTTGGACGCAGGGCGAATTTTGCTCAATGGCAAAGATTTAAGCCGCATGCCAATTCACAGCCGCGCACGTATGGGCTTGGCTTATTTACCACAAGAGCCGTCTATTTTTCGCAAGCTAACGGTAACCGAAAACATAATGGCCATTTTAGAGCTGCAAGACTTAACCGAAGAAGAAAAGCATGCACAGCTTGAGTCCTTGTTGCAAGAGTTGCATATCGTGCATATCCGCAACAGCACGGCGATTAGTTTGTCTGGCGGTGAGCGCCGACGGGTTGAGATTGCACGCTGTTTAGCCACCAACCCCAGCTTTATTTTGCTGGATGAGCCTTTTGCAGGCATCGATCCGATTGCCGTATTGGATATTCAAAAGATTATTCGTTTTTTAAGCAGTAAAAATATTGGCGTATTAATAACCGACCATAATGTGCGCGAAACTTTGGGCATTTGTGATCGTGCCTATATTGTCAATGACGGCACAGTGTTTGCATCTGGTCATCCTGCCGAGATTGTGAATAATGAAGCGGTGCGCGAAGTGTATTTAGGGAAAGATTTTAGGCTGTAGTTTCAAAATACTCATATGAAGCAAAATTTACAACTTAGAATTTCGCAAAATCTGGCATTAACGCCACAGTTGCAGCAATCTATTCGCTTGCTGCAACTATCTAGTCTTGAGCTAAATCAAGAGCTAGATGTGATTTTGCAAGAGAATCCGCTATTAGAGCTGGTTGATGGCGAAGAGGGTGATGCAGATGCAGGTTTTGATGATAATGCCGCGCAAAAAAATAATGATAATGACCCTTTAGATGCTGATGGTAAACAAGCAGCCGATGTGGATGAGCCAGATGCTTTTAACAGTTTAGATTATCAAGAAGTCAGCAATACTGCCGCTCAAGAAAGTCAAGAGTCGAATGATGCGCAGCAAGAAATAACGAGCGCAGGTGAGGATTTTTCAGCCACTGACTTTGATGATAATCACGAAGAGTATGGCAGTTCGAGTAATTGGGATGAAGGCGGTCGCCAAAATAATAGTGACGATGATGACGGAGATTACACACGCCAGGAAATAGTTTCTGCAAGTTTACGCGAGCATCTATTAAGTCAGCTTAAGTTAATGCCTTTGTCTGATCGCGATCAAACGCTGGTGCAGTTGCTGATTGATAGTATTAATGACGATGGCTATTTGGAAGAGTCGTTGGCCGACATGGCAGACTTATTGCCGCCTGAACTTGAAATTGAATTGTTGGAACTGGAAACTGCTTTAAAACTGATTCAGCATTTGGATCCGCCAGGACTGGGCGCGACCAATTTGCAAGAGTGCTTATTGTTGCAGTTAAACGTGCTGCCAAAAGAAACCGAATTTCTAAGTCTTGCCAAAATCATTGTCCAACAACATTTGGCGGTATTAGCGAATAAGGATTTTGCTAAGTTACGTAAACTACTGAGTTGCGATGATGTTGCATTAAAAGGTGCTCAAACCTTAATTAAGCAACAGAATCCGCGCCCTGGTAGTGATTTTGCCCAACTCAGTCGCGATCATTTTATTCAGCATGAAGTCCTGGTTAAAAAGGTAAAAGGTATTTGGATCGCCACATTAAATGATGGCGTGATTCCTAAGTTGCGTATTAACCAGCTTTATGCGGATATATTGAAGCGCAATCGCGAAAACTCGAATCAATATTTGCAAACGCAAATGCAGGAAGCCAAATGGATGATTAAAAATATCCAGCAACGCTTTTCGACAATTTTGCGCGTGAGCCAAGCCATTGTAGACCGTCAACGTAACTTTTTTGAGCATGGTGAAATTGCCATGCGTCCGCTAGTATTGCGTGAAATTGCAGAAGAGCTGGAGTTGCATGAATCCACCATTTCGCGCGTTACAACGCATAAGTATATGCTCACTCCGCGAGGAGTGTTTGAGCTGAAATATTTCTTTGGTAGTCATGTATCAACCGATGCTGGCGGTTCGGCTTCGGCCACTGCGATTCGTGCGCTAATTAAACAACTGGTGGCTGAAGAAACGCCTAAAAAGCCTTTGTCAGATAACCAGATTACCGATGTTTTGGCAAAACAAGGCATTATTGTTGCGCGACGTACTATCGCCAAGTATCGTGAGTCGCTAAACATTCCTCCTGCGAATTTACGTAAATCACTATAGTCATTTTTTACAAAAACTTTACAAAATATTCTAAGCAATCTGCCAAAACCACCTCGCAAAAAATAACCAAAGGTGTACACTGAAATTGTTCGATGAGTAAAGATGTGCTACTTATTGGCAAGCTTTACTTAAAGAACAATTTCAATAAGGAGCAAGTCATGAATTTACAATTAACTGGGCATCACTTAGAAATTACACCTGCAATGCGCGAATATGTGCAGAGCAAACTCGTTAGAATTCGCAATCACTTCGATCATGTGATTGACGTAAAAGTTACCATGAGTGTAGAAAAGCTCGCTCAAAAAGTAGAGGCTACATTACACGTACCCGGCAATGATCTACATGCTGAGTGCATCGATGAGAACATGTATAGCGCGATTGATATGCTGACGGATAAGCTAGACCGTCAAGTTCTCAAACACAAAGAAAAACAGGGCAGCCATCATAAAACCAATGGTGCCGTGAAGCATCAATCGGTTGATGAAAATCCAACTCTTAACTAACTTAAAAGATTAAAATTAAAGTTTCCAAGCAAGGTTTTTTAAATTTGGCAAAGTTTTAAACTTGTTAGTCAGGCGCGAATAAAAAATGACAGCGCCGCATATGTTTATATGTAAGCGAAAATTTTTTATGAGCAACGACGTATTGCAACGAAAGTTTAATTTTTAATCATGGCTCAAATTAACGTAGCCGAGTTATTCAAGGAAACCCGCCTCAAGCTCAAACTCCGTTGGATTGCAGGGCTTGATGGCGGTAATAACCAACTTAATTCCGAAAAAGTCACAAAGCCGTCTTTGGCTTTAATCGGCCATCTTAATTTCGTGCATCCTAATCGGGTGCAGGTGTTGGGGTGCGCTGAGATGGACTATTTAAACAGCCTGAGCATCATTGCGATGCAGCAGGCAATTACCAATTTATACGCAACCGATTTAGCTGCGGTTGTGGTTGCTAATGGTGAAAAACCACCTAAAGAATTGATTTTAGCGGCTAATAGTCACGGCATTCCATTATTTACCTCCACCATGCAAAGTCCGCAGTTAATGGATTTATTAAGCCATTATTTGAAGCTTGCCATGGCAGAAACCATCAGTTTGCATGGTGTTTTTATAGAAGTGCAAGGTTTTGGCGTGCTGATTAAAGGTAATGCGGCCATTGGTAAAAGCGAGTTGGCGTTAGAGCTGATTACGCGTGGCCATCGTTTGGTGGCCGATGATATTGTCGATTTTTTTAAAATATCGCCCGAACGCATTGAAGGCCGTTGCCCAGCATTATTACAAGATTTTTTAGAAGTGCGTGGACTTGGAATCTTAAATATTCGCGCATTGTTTGGCGATAATGCAGTTAAGCCGACGAAGCCCTTGGATTTGATTATCCAACTAGAGCTTGCGGATACGTTAAATCCACTCAAGCTGGATAGGCTCAATGCTAAAACGCAGCATGAGCGTGTGCTGGAAGTAGATATCCCAAAAGTGAATATACCGATTGCGGCAGGCCGAAATATTGCGGTATTGCTGGAAGTTGCAGTGCGAAACCATATGCTCTTGTTAAGAGGCATTAATGCAACCAAACAATTTAGCCAGCGTCAAAGACAAATGATGCAAAAAGCCAGTTTAGACAAGACCGATAGTCAAATAGCAAGTCCACAATCAAGCCAAAAATCAATAGGCAAGCAGACAAAGTAATGCAGATTATTATCGTGACAGGCCTTTCTGGCTCAGGCAAAAGTATTGTGCTACGCGCATTAGAAGACAGCAGTTTTTATTGCATCGATAACTTGCCAGCCACATTGTTGCCACAAATTTCGCAACATCTTAATGCCACCAATCACAGTAAAATCGCCATTAGTATTGATAGTCGTAGCGCCGCATTAGAAGCGTTGCCAAAGGCAATTGAAGGCCTGAAATCTGATGGTAATCAAGTACAAGTGTGGTTTCTAGAGTCAGCTGTTGAAACCTTGGTAAAACGTTTCTCTGAAACGCGCCGCAAGCATCCGTTAAGTAACGAGAGCACGACATTGCCCGAAAGTATTGCGAATGAACGTGAGTTGCTGGCAGGCGTCGCAGAGCTTGGTCATCACATCGATACTAGTAACTTAAGCGCCAACGCATTGCGCAACCATATACGTGATTTACTGAAGCAAGATAACTATAATACTGGCGATGCGAACAGCAGGGGTTTGGTTTTATTATTTACTTCATTCGGTTTTAAAAACGGTATTCCATTAGATGCTGATTTTGTGTTTGATGTGCGCAGTTTGCCAAACCCTCATTATGATGCTGTGTTAAAACCACTAACTGGCAAGGATGCCGCTGTGCAAGTGTTTTTGGCAAAGCAGCCCGCAGTCATTGAAATGCTGGCAGATATTCAGCATTATGTAGAAAAGTGGCTACCTAGTTTTAATCAAGATCATCGTAGTTATTTAACGGTAGCGATTGGTTGCACAGGCGGACAACATCGGTCTGTGTATTTTGTAGAGCAGCTTGCAGCATATTTTGGTGGCGCGAATTTTAAACAACAAAAGCAACAAGTGATTATTCGGCACCGCGAGCTTGATTAGTAATTATTGAATGAACGTTATAATTGACGCGTCAGAAAGTAGAAAAGTAACATGATTGGACTTTTAATTATCGCGCATGGCAACTTGGGTGAAAGTTTGATTCACTGTGCTAGCCATGTGCTGGGCAAACGCCCGCCGCAATTGGAAGCTTTAGAAGTGGCAACCAATGATGACCCAAGTGCCTTATTACCTAAAGCGCAGGAGTTGGTTAAAAAACTGAATACGGGCGATGGTGTTTTGGTGCTATCAGATATGTATGGCGCGACGCCATGCAATATGGTGCTTAAATTGCTAACGCCCGATGTGGTAGAAGGTGTGGCGGGAGTTAATTTGCCCATGTTGGTGCGAGTACTCAATTATCGCGAGTGCGCTATCAAAATGTGTATGGAAAAAGCCATTAGTGGCGGGCGTGAAGGCGTGGTGCGCTTTACTGAGATCAGCTGTGAGCATTATCATGTAGCAAATCGAAAATAGTCAAAACCTAGTGAGCAAAAAATGATTAAACAAGAAATAACAATAATCAACAAACTGGGTTTGCATGCGCGTGCCAGCAGCAAATTAACCCAAACCGCCAGCCAGTTTAGCAGTGAAATTTGGGTAGAGAAAAACGGTCGTCGCGTAAATGCCAAAAGTATTATGGGTGTGATGATGCTGGCTGCGGGCAAAGGCTCAATCATTACTTTAGAAGCTGATGGCGCAGATGAAAGTGTAGCAATCACTGCCTTGCAGACTTTAATTAATGACTACTTTGGCGAGGGTGAGTAGTCTTGCCGAAACAGGAAAACCAACAATCTAGTTTCAGTATTCACGGTATTGGTGTGTCCAGTGGCATCGCCATTGGCCGTGCACATTTGGTCTCTAATGCACTGCTTGAGGTGGTGCATTATCAATTACCCAAGCATTTAATTGACGATGAGATCGCCCGCTTTAACGCCGCAATTCATACCGTAAAAAAAGATTTAGAAGCGATCCGTGAGTCATTATCAAAAAATGCACCTGCCGAGATTGGTGCATTTATCAACACGCATCTCATTATGCTGGCGGATAAGTCGTTATCAGAAATTCCTAAAGAAATTATTTCCAAAGAGCAGTGCAACGCCGAGTGGGCAATTAAGCAGCAAATGGATGGCATTGTTGAGCAGTTTGATGCTATTGAAGATGAATACTTGCGTGAGCGCAAACAAGATGTAGTGCAAGTTGTAGAGCGTGTGATTAAGGTTTTGTTGGGCCACCCGAATCAAGCGCCCAATCAATCATCGACTAAACAACAGACTGTTAAACAGCAAGAGAATGCCACCATTTTAGTGGCACATGATATTTCGCCAGCAGATGCCATTCAATTTAAACAACACCATTTTGCGGCATTTGTGACCGATGTTGGTGGCGTAACATCGCATACGGCAATTTTAGCGCGTAGCTTAAATATTCCCTCTATTGTAGCTTTGCAGCGTGCCCGTGATTTAATTAACGACAATGAGTTAATGATTGTAGACGGTAGTTTGGGTGTGGTGATTGTTAACCCAAGCAAAGAAGTTTTGGCCGAATATAAGCTGCGCCAAGAGCAGTGGGAATTAGAGCAACAAAAATTACAACGTATTAAAACCACCAAAGCGGTGACGATTTGCGGCACAGCGATTGAGCTACATGCAAATATTGAGGTACCAGAAGATGTGGTTGCAGTAAAAGCATCTGGCGCAACGGGCATTGGTTTATATCGCACTGAATTTTTGTTTATGAACAAGCGCGAAATGCCTGATGAAGAAGAGCAGTTTTTGGCTTACAAGCAAGTGACAGAGGCCATGAAAGGCATGCCGGTCACTATTCGCACGCTAGATTTAGGTGCGGATAAGCAGATGAATCCTGATACGGTGAGCAGTTGCGCTAACCCTGCGCTCGGTTTGCGCGCGGTGCGTTTATGTTTAAGCGAACCACAAATTTTTCTCACACAATTACGTGCGATTTTGCGTGCTTCGCATTTTGGACATATCAAAATATTAATTCCGATGTTGTCTACTTTGTCTGAACTGCGCCAAACTAAATTATTACTTGAGCGAGCAAAAATAAGTTTACGCAAACAAGATATGCCTTTTGATGAAAATATTGCATTAGGTGGCATGATTGAAGTGCCTGCTGCTGCAATTAATGCAGAAGCGTTCGCCAAAGAATTGGATTTTATGTCGATAGGCACTAATGATTTAATTCAATATACGCTGGCGATTGACCGTACGGATGATGCAGTTGCGCACCTTTATAACGCGCTACATCCAGCAGTGCTAAAGCTGATTTCAATGACGATTAAAGCGGGTGAAAGATTGGGTAAACCGGTTTCGGTATGTGGCGAAATGGCAGGTGACGCAAAATTAACGCAATTGTTAATTGGCATGGGCTTGCGTCAGTTTTCAATGCATCCAAGCAATATTTTAAGTGTTAAACAGCAAGTGCTACACAGTGAAATGTCAGTTCTAAACGCTCACGCGCGCAAGGTGTTAAGTCATACGGATATTGAAAAAATCGAACTAAAGGTTGCCAAATTTAACCTGCATTAATCACTAAAAGGAATCAATATGTCCGCAGAAGTTATAGAGCCTGACCACTTACCACCAAGTAATGACGATAAAAATATTGCTACCGTGACCCATCTTGGCGGTACGGTTTTTTCTTTTATTCCTTCGTTAATCTTGTGGATTCTTAAAAAAGATGACAGTGCTTATTTGAGTGATCAAGCCAAAGAAGCCTTGAATTTTCAAATCACCATGTTAATCGCGCAATTTATTGCGGGCATTTTAGTGTGGATTTTAATTGGATTTATTTTGATACCAATTGTTTGGATCGCGAATGTTGTTTTTTGCATTATCGCCGCCATATCTACCAGCAAGGGCGAGAAATATCGCTATCCTATTTGCTTAAGGCTAATTAATTAGCTGTTCCGTTTAATTAGCTACGCTATATTTGAATAGCTGCGATTTGAGTGGTCAGGCAAGTTAACTAAAGCTCATCAATTAAGATGAGTTAACGTATTGTTTTAAGGAATTTTTGTGTCAAATCCATCATTACATGCTTCAAACCCATTATTACATTTCGCAGGTTTGCCTAAATTTGATGAAGTTAAACCAGAGCACATTAGCCCTGCGGTGGATAGTTTAATTGCAGAAGGTCGTGCTTTGGTTGAGCAACTCGCTACCAGCACAGAAACGCCTACATGGGAAAATTTTACGCTTAAGTTAGAAGATCACAGCGAAAAACTTGGCCGTGCCTGGAGCCAGGTTGGGCATATGAATGCGGTGGTAAACAGCCCGGAATTGCGTGAAGCTTATAATGACAATTTAGCGAAGTTAACCGATTATGGCAGCGATCTTTCGCAAGATGAGCGGCTTTACGCGAAATTCAAAGCGATACAGGCAAGCAGAGATTTTGCCAAACTAACCCCAACACAACAAACGATTATTAACCATGAAGTGCGCGACTTTAAATTAGGTGGCGCCGAATTGCCTGCAGAGCAAAAAGCGCGTTTCAAAACCGTGAGTGAAGAGCTTTCTAAACTAGGCGCTAAGTTTGAAGAAAACATCCTAGATAACACCAATGACTTCAAATATATCGTTGAAAATGTGGCTGATTTAGCGGGCTTGCCAGAAGATGCGATTGAAGCGGCCGCTGAAGCTGCTAAAGCAGATGGCAAAGTAGGTTATCAATTTAGCTTGCACTTTCCATCCTACATGCCAGTTCTGCAATATGCGGATAACCGCGCATTACGCGAGACGCTGTACCGCGCGTATGCGACAAAAGCATCAGAATTGGGTAAGCCCGATGAAAATGGAAACCCAAAGTGGGACAACACACAGTTGATCAGCGATATTCTTAAACTTAAGCAAGAAGAAGCGCGCATGCTGGGTTTTAAAAACTATGCAGAACTTTCGCTGGCTACCAAAATGGCTGATACGCCAAAACAAGTGACTGACTTTTTAGACACACTTGCTAAACGCGCTAAACCTTATGCAGAAAAAGACATGCAGGAGCTTTTAG
Organism: Pseudomonadota bacterium; assembly: GCA_040387515.1. Classification (GTDB taxonomy): domain Bacteria; phylum Pseudomonadota; class Gammaproteobacteria; order Burkholderiales; family Methylophilaceae; genus Methylotenera_A. The sequence continues at coordinate 43,644 of JAZKDP010000022.1, read as the reverse complement.
CCTATGCAAAAAAATTAGGCATTAACGAGTTGCAAGCGTGGGATGTTGGCTATGTAAGCGAAAAACTACGTGAAGACAAATATGCGTTTTCTGACCAAGAAGTAAAACAGTATTTTCCTGAAAGCAAAGTATTGGCTGGTTTATTCAAGGTGACGGAAACTATTTTTGGCGTACAAGTGCGCAAAGCCGAAGCGCCAGTTTGGCATGCGGATGCAGCATTCTACGAAATATCTGACTCCCAAAACAAACCAATCGCATACTTTTATTTAGACTTATACGCCCGCAACAACAAACGCGGCGGCGCTTGGATGGATGAATGCATTACCCGCCGCAAAAAACTTAACACTCAAAATCAATCAATAATTGAATTGCCGGTGGCATTTTTAACCTGCAATTTCTCTGCGCCAGTTGGCGGAAAACCAGCTTTATTCACGCACGATGAAGTCATCACCATGTTTCATGAGTTCGGTCACGGCTTGCACCATATGCTCACGCAAGTGGATGATTACAGCGTTTCTGGCATTAAGGGTGTGGAATGGGATGCGGTAGAATTGCCAAGTCAGTTTATGGAAAACTTCTGCTGGGAATGGGAAGTGCTGCGCCATATGACCGCTCATGTAGAGTCAGGCGCACAATTGTCACGCGAATTATTCGATAAAATGGTTGCTGCTAAAAACTTCCAGGCCGGTATGCAAACTGTGCGCCAAATTGAGTTTTCATTATTTGATATGCGTTTGCATGGGGAGTTTGATCCAAATGGTAAGCAAACCGCGCTAGATTTAATCGAACAAGTACGTGACGAAGTAGCCGTTGTAAGGCCACCAAAATGGAACCGTTTTCCTAACAGCTTCAGCCATATTTTTGCAGGCGGCTACGCGGCGGGCTATTACAGCTACAAATGGGCAGAAGTATTATCTGCCGATGCTTACAGCCTGTTTGAAGAAATGGGTACGTTATCAGCAGAAGCCGGTAGCCGCTTTAAAAATGAAGTGTTAGCCAAAGGCGGCAGCCGTCCGGCGATGGAATCATTTGTGGCGTTTAGGGGTAGAGAGCCGAGTTTGGATGCGTTGTTAAGGCATAATGGCATGAGTGCTTAAATTTAATATTAATAAAAAGCGCGTTATTAACGCGCTTTTTATTAATTGCTAACTTAAGCTCTTTTTCTTAACCCCAAAAACCCAAGTAAACCGCTAGCAAATAGCCAGACTGCAGCTGGTGCTGGTACAGCGGACACGCTGGCGGTATTCAGCACTAGATTATCGAATTGCACTCCTGGAAACGAGGCGTTTGATAACGCAACTTGATTGAGACCAGTAAAACCAGTCAATTGCACTGTGGTGAGTATATTAGCTAAACTTGAGTTAGGTATAGTGATCATTTGGCTGACAAAACTACCATCGCCCCTGAGTCCATAGATGGTAGTCTCATACACAGCATTAAGGTCCCGATTCACGCCAAAAGGATCATCCGCACCTAAAAATACAGGTGCTATATCTAGGGATAAAAAATCGAAATCTGAGCCAGCAGTGTTAACCAACGTTACCGTCCCAAAGTTGAAGGTTGTTAATGCGGTGCTGCCAGCATAACGAGAGTTCAAGTCACCTGCGCTGGCAAAGCTATAGGGTTCTGACTCTGATGCCGTTAATGTATAGCCTGCTTCAGCATATACCCCAGTCAAGAATGTGAAGCTTGCATCATTTTGTTTCAAGCTTTCAAAATCCAAAGTTGCAGTAGTTGCATTAGCGAGCAAACTGGAACAAGAAATCAAAAACACAATTGCTGAACCGACAAACTTCATTTGCGCCTCCCTAAATGGCTTATTGTTGTTGAATGTATCGTAACATTAAAATTAACATTACCAAATACCTATGGCCCATACGGGCTATACTTGTAAGGTGATTTCAAAAAATCACCTTACAAGTAATTTAACCAGTCTTGTAGGCTTCCTACCACTTGGTGACAATGCTCCCTTACATAGTCACTCGGTTGCTGTAAATCTGGCACCACCACTACTTTTAACCCTGCGGCAATTGCAGCGCGGGCACCTGTTTCACTGTCTTCAAACGCAATGCACTCTGTCACTTTTAACCCTAATTTTTGCACAGCGAGCAAGTAAATATCAGGATTGGGTTTACCGTTTTTAACCTCTTGCCCGCTAGTGACATGACTGAAAAAATCCAACACGCCTACTTGGCTTAAGCGGTGCGAAATATGATGCGTGAGTGAAGAGGATGCAACGCTGCAGATAATACTGTTTGCTTGGTAGTATTTAAGCAAATCCAGTGCGCCGAGCTTTAGTGGAAAGCTATGGTTGCGTTCTGCCAATTGCGCATCTAGCCCTTGCATCACACGATTAAAATTTTCCAGACCGTTTAATTGCTCAATCATTCTGCGCGTTGAATCCGGCCCTGCACGGCCAATCAACTCTGCATACTCGGCTTGTGTATAAGTAATGCCTATCTGCTGGGCGGCGGCAATGCAGGCTTGCATGATGATGCGCTCCGAATCAATCAGCAGCCCGTCCATATCAAATATTGCAGCTTTAATCACTTTAATAATGCCCAAAAAAGGCAAAACTTTAACACAATGTCGAAGGTTGTTTTAAATTAGTGAAGATGAAAACGAAGTCTATTTTTAACGCATGCTAAAATAAAAACAATTATGGATATGATTGAGATAAGCCAGTGAAATTAGCTACTTGGAATGTAAATTCGCTAAATGTACGTTTGCCACATGTGTTGGATTGGTTGCGGGAGAATCCTGTAGATGTGTTGTGTATTCAAGAAACCAAGCAAGAAGACAGCAAGTTCCCATATGCTGAATTAGCCGCTGCCGGCTATCAATCTGTGCACGCAGGCCAAAAAACTTACAATGGTGTGGCGATTTTAAGCCGTCACGATATGACAGATGTTGAGCGAGGAATTTTCAATTTTGAGGATGCGCAGCAAAGGGTGATTAGCGCAACAATCGACGGGATTCGTGTTGTTTGTGTGTATATCGTCAATGGTCAATCGGTGGATTCGGACAAGTATATTTACAAAATGCGCTGGTTAGATGCGTTAACGATTTGGCTTGCTGAGGAGTTGAAAAAATACCCCAATTTGGTGTTGCTAGGTGATTACAACATTGCACCAGAAGACCGTGATTGTCATGATCCAGCCGCGTGGATAGGGCAGATTTTAGTCAGTCCCAAAGAGCGAGAAGCATTTCAACGCTTAACGAGTCTTGGGCTACATGATAGTTTTAGGTTGTTTGAGCAAGCTGAAAAAAGCTTTACTTGGTGGGATTACCGCATGATGGGTTTTAGGCGTAATTTTGGTATGCGCATTGACCATATTTTAGTCAGCGATGTGCTAAAGCCACTTTGCCAAACTTGCGTGATTGATAAAACACCACGCAAATTAGAGCGGCCATCGGATCATACGCCGGTGGTTTTAACGCTGACTTAAAAAGCTGTTGTTTAAACTGGCTTTTAATTTACTAGCCTTTAATTTTAATGCCTAGCTGCTTTAACTTTCGATACAAATGCGTGCGTTCTAAGCCAGAGATTTCGGCTAGTTTGCTCATATTGTTATTGATGAGTTTCATGTGATATTGAAAGTAAAAACGTTCAAAATCATCACGTGCTTCGCGTAAAGGCTGAACCAATTCGATTGGTAATGATGGCGAATTAGTGGTTTGCTCCATTTCGCTAGCGGTAAATTGTTCTAGTACGCGATTTACATCATTGAGCGTAATTTTATCCGTCAAACTACTCAACATTGCGTTTTGTACAACCGCTTCCAATTCGGCTAAATCGCCTGGCCATTCGGCATTTCTTAATGCGTTCAATGCGGCGACATCAAAGCTTTTATAATCTGCGCCAGATGTTTCCACCAGTAAACTTGCCATGGCGGTGGCCAAATCGGGAATGTCTTCTTTGTGATCATTTAACGCGGGCACTTTTAACGTGCTTTGCGATAAGGTTTGCATCAAGGTGTAATCGAATTGCGCATTATCAGTAAGTTGAGGCAAGCTGAATGCGCTTGCACAGACCACGCGTACTTGATATTTCTCTGCTTTGCTTAAGAGTAATTGCAGGCCTTTTTGCTCGGATTTGTTCAGCGCGGAAACTTCATCAATATACAGAACGCCATCTTGCGTTAGCTCTAAAATCTCTAACGGTGCGCTGGCGAGCTTTTCATATTCCGTCAGGCTAAGCCAAGGCGTGCCAGTGGTGTGTAAAAACCGTGCGCAAAGCTCTACGCTGCCGCCTTTTTTGCCGATGAGCAGCAATGTATTTTTAGTACGAGATATTTGCTCTAAACGCTGTTTTAGCTCATTAATGACAAGGCTTTTACCAAAACTGGCTAAGTTCATTTCCGTTTTTGGTAGGTTTTCGGCGTGCTTTAATGCCGCGGCGACTGTTTTAAGAAGCTTTTGCAGAGCGATTGGCTTCTCTAAAAAATCAAATGCACCAATACGGGTAGCTTCTACCGCAGTATCAATCGTGCCGTGGCCAGACATCATCACCACTGGCATAGTTAACAAACCAGCATTGCCCCATTCTTTAAGCAAGCTGATGCCATCGCAATCAGGCATCCAAATGTCTAATAGAACTAAATCTGGCCGTTGTTTTAAGCGAGCATCTCTGGCCGCTTGGGCATTATCTGCCAGCGTAATGTGATGGCCTTCGTCCTCTAAAATATCTCTTAATAATTCGCGAATGCCTATTTCGTCATCCACCACTAAAATATGCCGTGATGTCATGCTTAGTTTTCCCTTACTTGTTTTTTGCGAATATTGTCGTTTGTGTCTTTACTTATTGATTTATGTGCCAGCTTTTCATCTGCCGATTGCTTTTTAGCTTCCTGAATAATAGGCAGCAGAATCGTCACGCAGGCGCCACCGGTAGTATTATTTTCTATTTTAATTTGGCCAGCATGCTCGTCTACCATTTTTTTGACAATAGCCAAGCCTAGGCCAGTGCCATGCAGTTTTGTGGTGACATAAGGCTCATAAGCTTGTGAAATAATTTTCGCTGGAAAACCTAGTCCATTGTCTTTAATCGTCAATTTAATCGTTGATTCGTTAAAACTGGTTTGAACTAAAATTGCAGGATTTTGAATAGGTAAATTATCTTCAGATGGCACAAGTGCATCTTGCGCATTTTGCATTAAGTTGTGTAATACCTGCCGTAGCATCGTCGCGTCGCCTAAAATGTCCGGCATATTGGGCATTAAGTCATACGTCATTTTAACGCTGGAATGTTCATTTGTGGCTTCATCGCGCACATTTTCATACAACATCGAAACATCTTTAATCAGCGTGTTGATGTTCAGCTTACTCAAATTTGCGGAAGGCGCGCGTGCATATTCGCTAAATTCATTCACCATGGTTTTCATGGCGCTTACTTGGTTAACAATTGTATCAGTGGCACGTTGCAGCATGCTGGCGTCATCTGTATTTAATTTGCTGCTCAATTTGTGTTGCAAGCGTTCGGCCGATAGCTGGATAGGCGTGAGTGGGTTTTTAATTTCATGTGCTAATCTACGCGCAACCTCACCCCAGGCTGCATCGCGCTGTGCTTGTACCATCGTAGTCACATCGTCAAATACCACCACAAAGCCATTGTCATTGCTACCAGCACTGGGGTTGTTAGGCAGGCGTGTGGCGCGAACCAACAGTAATTGCTTGCCTTGCGGTTTAACGATTTCGATTTGGCGGGTGAGTTCTGTTTTCGCTAGTTCATCTGTTTTGGTCAGTTCAAAGTGTGATTTAACCAAGCTAATAAATTCGCCTAAAAAAACGTTACTATCGCTTATTTTAGTAAATTGCTGATTTTCAAACATCGCTAGATTCAAACCTAAGATAGTGCTGGCAGTCAGGTTAAAAGTGCGTAGCTCACCTTTTTCATTAATCGCTAATACGCCAGATGACAAATGCGCCAAAATCGTCGCCAAATAGCTGCGTGCAGCTTCCACACGCACACGGTTTCGCTCTGTGGCTTTGGTGGCATCATCCAGCTGACGCGTCATGCTATTAAATGATTTAACCAATACGCCCAACTCATCTTTGCCGTGTTCTGGCAGCATGGTGCTGTAATCGCCGCTGGCAATTGCGCGCGTGCCTTCAGCCAAGACGGTCAACGGTTGCGTGATACGACGGCTTAATACAAATGCAATTGCTAATGCGGATAACATCGCCAACATAAGCACTAATGTCAGTGTCAGTGCAAAAACATCTTTAAGCGAGTTACGACTGTAAGACAGTTCCTGATAATCGCGGTAAACATCCTGCACGGCCTCTGCAGTGTTAGACAATGATTTTGGAACAGGCTGCAATAATTGCAAAATACGGGTTTCGCCAGCTAGTTCTTGTACATTAACTGGCGCTAATACGCGCAAATATAAGCCTTTGTTAGGGATGGGCTCAATTTTTCCATACACGCGATTTTGCGCTTGGCGTAGCTGTGGAATGCTGGGTAATTCTGGCAAGAAGCTGTTAGGATCGCCGCTTGAGACTGAAATAATACGGCCTTGCGGTGTCAGCAATGCGGCATCTTGGATACCAGATTTGTCGCGCAAATCATTCAGTAAGCTGTAGTGGCTACGCGATGGCTGAAAAGCCAAAGTGAGTGCCATATTTTCTGCTTTTTCTTCTACATCTTGCAGCATGATATCTAAAGCGCGCTGACCTAAACTTAAGCCGCCATCTAGCGCTGACTCTACTTTGACGTTAAACCACGATTCAATTGAGCGCGTTAAAAAGTTCACGCTCACCAAATATACAATCATGCCAGGGATAATCGCCATCAATGCAAATGTGCCCAGTAGACGCAAAGCTAAGCGGCTACCCATCACACCACTTTGGATTTTTTTGTACAAATGCCACAGTTGAATGACAATCAGCACAATCAAAACGCCAGCTAGAGCGATATTAAGATAAAGCAGGATTTTGTAGTAATCGTTTGAAGCGGCAGTGTTGGCACTGGATAGCGAAAGTAAGTACAGCAGTACTACACCCAACCCCACACTTGCAAATACAATATATCTCATCAGCTAGTTTGCAACATCGTTATTTGAGATCTTTAACACTCGGCTCTTTAAGGTTAATCAACTCTTTACTATTGGCATCTTTTAAAGCCCATTCATATTTTTGAGAGGTTAAATTCCATTTTTCAGATCCAATTGCATCTACTTGAATCGCTTTCGGCAGTTTAGATTGATCCAAGCGCACCAGCAAAGCGGCGTTATAGGCCTCACTTTTTTCGATAAGCGACTTATCCATTACTTTCCAATTGCTTATTTGCATAAGTGCATCTTTAGCTTCGTCTAGTGTTTCAAACGACTTTTGGTGCGCACCGTGATTCACCAAATATTGCCGACTCAATGCATGGTAGCTCAACATAACGCTGCTAGTCACCGTGACAATTTCATCATCAAACCAATACTTCCACGGTTTAACCACTTGAAACTCAATTAAAAAATGTAGCGGTACGCCTTTATTAACAGCCTCTTCAATCGCATCATCAAAATCGATATCAATATCGGCAGATAATGCGTAAGAATCATCTAAAGGCTGCAACTCAGCATAATTAATGTTAATGCTACTGGCCGCGAATGCGGCTGAAGCAGTATTCAACAATAAAAAGACAATACTGTAACGCGCGTATTGGCTAAGTTTCTTGAGGTTAGCTTTTTTGAAGTAGTGCGTAAAAAAGACCATCATGTTGATGGTTCGGAATAAGTTGACCCTGTTCAAACTGAATGTTTTGATGATTTTCCTGAGTATTTTCATTGTTTACAGGGTTCAGCGTTAAAGGCAATTGAGTTGCATCATGGTTTTTCAGTAAAAAATTGTCAATTTGTTGTTGATTTTCTTCATTAAAAATCGAACAGGTCACATAGAGTAATTTACCGCCTTTTGCTAATAATTGCCACAAGTTCGCCAAAATTAAGGTCTGTTGCGCACAAAACGATGCAATGTCGGATTCACGGCGTAACCATTTAATGTCCACATGCCGCCGCACAATGCCGGATGCGGTGCATGGTACATCGGCTAAAATGCGCTCAAAAGGGTGATCGGTTTGCCATTGAGCCGCATCGCCTAATTGCAAATTAGCGTTTAAATTTAGTCTGTTTAAATTGCTTTCCACGCGGTTTAATCGGCTGGCGTCATTATCTAGTGCAGTTAGCTTAACATCGGCTATTTCCAAGATATGTCCAGTTTTGCCACCTGGCGCACAGCAGGCATCCAATACAGTCATGCCACTTTTCAAATCCAGTAAACCTGCCGCCAATTGCGCGCCATAATCTTGTACAGAAACAACACCATCTGTAAAACCTGGTATTTTTTCAACCGGAATGGGTTGCTCTAAAATCACCGCATATTCGCCGACTTGGCTGGCCACAATATCTTGTCGCGCCAATAATTGCACATATTCTTTCGCGCTGGTTTTTTGCGTATTCACGCGCAAAGTCATGGGTGGGTGCGCATTACCTGTTGCCAAGATGCTTTGCCAAGTTGCTGGATATTGATTCTTGAGCTTGTTGATCCACCATTGTGGGTAGGAATACGTAGCTACTTCATCGGCTTTTAGTGGCTGGCTTAATGACTCTTTTTGACGTAAAAAATTGCGCAAAACACCATTCACCAGGCCTTTGGCCCAGCGCGGTTTGGCATAGCTTGCGGCTTCAACCGCTTGATTCACTATCGTAAAATCATCTGCTTTATCATGTAGTAACTGATAAATCGCTACCAGTAAAAGTGCCGTGATATGTTCATTGCTTAAGGGTTTTTCAAGTAATTTAACTAAGTAAGCGTTTACTTCACCATAAAAACGCAACGTGCCATAGCTTAAATCCGCCGCAGCACCGCGTTGTTGTGGCGTTGCATTCGAATAACTGGAAAGCGCATCTGGCAACGCTAAAGTAAGATTGCGGCCAGATAACACTTGAGAGACTGCAATCGCAGCGATTTGTTGGGAAATATACAAAGTGGCTTTCTTGATAATTACATCTGATTGTAATGCGTAGATTCTACTGGAATTTCAATGAGATGGGAGTAGCTATCACATCTCATATGAGGGTGAAAATATTATTAAAGAATGAACACTATTTATAACGTTTAAGTTAAGAAAAGTTGAAGCCAAGCCCAGCGAGTTGAGCTTGGCTGTAAATTAATACTGATTCGCCATTGCCATCAACCTAGCCACACGCTCCTCAGTTTGCGGATGTGTACTAAAAAGCCCTTTTAATCCTGCGCCTGAAAGTGGGTTAATAATCATCATTTGTCCAGTTTCTGGATGTGCTTCGGCGGTCTCATTGGGGATTTGATGCGCATAGTTGTGAATTTTCTCCAGCGCACTGGCTAACGCTTTTGGGTCTTTGCTAATTTGTGCACCCATTCTGTCGGCTTCAAACTCACGACCGCGTGATATAGCCATTTGAATCAAGCTGGCGGCCATTGGTGCTAAAAACATCATGAGTATGCCGATGATCGGGCTGCCACGCTCACCATCTCTATTTCCGCCACCGAAAAACATACCGAATTGCGCAATTGAAGCGATTGCACCCGCCATGGTGGCAGATATGGTTGAAATAAGTGTGTCGCGATGCTTAATATGTGCAAGCTCATGCGCCATTACGCCGCGCAATTCGCGCTCGTTTAAGGCTTGCATAATGCCAGTTGTGGCCGCTACGGCAGCGTTTTCTGGATTGCGGCCTGTGGCAAACGCATTGGGCTGGTTTTCGTTCATCACATACACTTTTGGCATGGGTAATTCGGCATTTTGTGCCAGTTCTTTCACCATATTGTAGTAATTGCGGAATTGCCCATCACCATAGTTATTATCTGGTGAAACTTCTTGCGCGCCATACATTTTAAGCACGGCTTTATCCGAAAACCAATAGGCGTAAATGTTCATGCCAGCGGCAAATAAAAGCGCGATTAACATACCAGTTCCGCCGCCAAATGCCGCGCCCACTGTGCCGAATAGGGCAACAATAGCCGCCATTAATATTGAAGTTTTTACCCAATTGCCAAACATATGAATCTCCTAACGATTACAAATGCATTTTAAATATTGTATGTAGATTACGATTTAATTATTACAGCTAATATGCTACCGACTTGCTTTAAGTTCAAGCGGCATGCTTCAATTTAGCTATAAATATTGCGTTGATGACTAGCTAAAGAATTCGCCAATTTTTAGATGCTGACCTTGTGCAAATTGCTGTGCGCTCTGGCGCTTTCCACCTGGCATTTGTAACTCTGTAATTTGCAAAATATCATTGCCACAACAGACGTTGATTCCACCTTCTAAGCCAATTATTTCGCCAGTGCTATTTTTATTAATGTTGTGGGAGGTTGCTTTTGCAAACCAAAGGCGACAAGTCTCATTTCTAAATTGTGCAGTAGCAACAGGGAAAGGGTTAAAGCCACGTATTTGACGTGAAATTTCAGTTGCGCTTTTATTCCAATCGATTGCAGACTCAGTTTTCTCTAACTTATGTGCGTATGTGACTAAGCTTTCGTCCTGAATGGAGCTAGTTAATACGCCATTTTTAGTCAAGTTCTGCATGGCTTGCAGCATTAGCTCAGCACCAATTGTCGCGAGTTTGTCATGTAAACTTTGTGTGGTGTCGTTATCCGTAATCGGCACTGCGCCTTTGCTTACCATCGCGCCTGCATCTAAGGCTGGTACCACTTCCATGATTGTGACGCCAGTTTCTGTATCACCAGCCAATAATGCGCGATGAATCGGTGCGGCACCGCGCCAGCGTGGTAAAAGTGATGCATGTATGTTGTAGCAACCAAACTTGGGCATTTGCAAAACAGTGGTGGGAATAATCAAGCCGTAGGCGGCAACTATCATGACGTCAGCTTGCGTTGCAGCAATTTGCGCTTGCACCTCAATCGGTTTGAGCGACACCGGCTGGAAAATAGCCAGATTATGGTTTAACGCTAACTGCTTCACAGGGCTGGCTTTAAGTTGCATACCACGTCCGGCGGGGCGGTCTGGCTGAGTGAGCACCATGACAATTTCATGGCCAGCATCAATTAAAGCCGCGAGAGCGGGCACTGCGAACTCAGGTGTGCCGGCAAAAATAATTTTCATAGGATTTTTAAAGCGCTATCTATCGCGTAGCAATTTAACCATTTTGGTTTTAATGCGATTGCGTTTTAAAGGTGATAAGTATTCTACAAATACTTTACCCAGCAGATGGTCCATTTCATGTTGAATGCACACACTTAATAAGCCTTCAGCCTCTAATTTAAAGGGTTTTCCTTGTTTATCTAGCGCTTCCACTGTGATTTTTTCGGCACGGGTGACGCTTTCATAAACGCCCGGTACTGATAAACAGCCCTCTTCATAATCCTGCAAGCCGCTTTTCGCCACAATTTTAGGGTTAATAAACACTTGCAGCTGGTTTTGTTCCTTGCTGGTGTCAATCACAATGAGTTGAATGTGTTGGTTAACCTGAGTCGCCGCCAAGCCGATACCTGGTGCGTCGTACATCGTGTCTGCCATGTCGTCAATTAACAGGCGAACTTTCGCATTCACTTCTTTGATTGGTTTAGCCATCGTATGCAAGCGCGGGTCTGGGTAATTAAGTATATTTAGTAGTGCCATAATCGTTAAATATTAAAAGTGTTGCCTTATATCAACAGCCTGTTTTGTAAAAAGTTTCATTTTTGCAAAAAAGCTTGATTGTTGAATGAATTACGTGATAAATTTAATGCAATTTCGCGGATGCAATTCCTTATTTTTAGCCGCTATCTTGACCGAGGTCATGCAATGAATAAACGCATTATAACGCTGCTTGTGCTTGCTTGCTTAAGCTTGAATGTAATTGCTGATGAAATTCAGCTACAAAAAAACCATCCTGAGCGCCACGTGGTAGTAAAAGGCGACACATTGTGGGGTATTTCAGGTCAATTCTTAAAAGATCCTTGGCAGTGGCCAAAAGTCTGGCGCATGAATCGCGAACAGATCAAAAATCCTCATTTGATTTATCCTGGCGATGTAGTGGTGCTAGATACAAGTAGTGGTTCGCCGCAACTGAAGTTACTGCGAGAGACTGTGACATTGCAGCCGGGCATACGTGAAGAAGCGTTAGAAAAAGAAGCTATTTTTACGATTGCGCCAAACGTTATTGGTCCGTTTTTAAGCCAGCCTTTACTCATTGAAAATGGCAAATTGGACACCGCACCGCGTATTATTGCTGGGCAAGATAATAGGGTGATTTTAAGCCCTGGTACCCGAGTTTATGTTAATAATATTAACGAAGGTGAAGGTGTGCACTGGAATATTTACCGCCCTGGTGAAGTGCTGAGAGACCCTGACACAAATGAAATGCTGGGCACAGAAGCGATTTATTTGGGTGATGTGGATATTGCACGGTTTGGTGAGCCAGCCACAGGCGATATTGTGCGAGCTAAAGAAGAGATTTTCACTAAAGACCGTCTAGTTATTTCTCCCGACGAATTTAAGAGTAGCTTTGTGCCGCATGCGCCAGAGTCACAAATTGCAGGACGTATCATGCGTATTTATGGCGGCGTGGCTGAAGGTGGCCCCAATACAGTTGTTTCGATTAATCGTGGAAAAAATGATGGCTTAGAAGAAGGCCATGTTTTGGCCATTAGCCGTTATGGACGAGTTATTAAAGATTCGGAATATAAAAAATCAGATGCTGAAAAAGTATCTTCTCAAACCAAACCAGCTTTGCAACCAGGCCAAATTAAGCTGCCAGATGAGCGTGTCGGCTTAATGATGATTTTTAGAACATTTGATCGAGTGTCTTATGGTCTCATCATGAACACAACAGATGCGGTTTACACAGCAGACTCTGTCCATACGCCTTAAGAGTGTCGACTAATTAAGTCATGTTAACCAAGGCCAACATTGAAGAAAGTGATGTTGCGCTTTGGATTTCACTCAATTTTATCACTGGCTTAGGTAATGCAGGTATCTGCCAGTTATTAGCGAAATTTGGTTCACCCGAAGCGATTTTTAGTGCTAAAAGTCATCAGCTACGTGAAGTGGTTGATGATAGTGTCGCACAAAAAATCTTAAGCGGCGTCAATGCCGAACTGATTCAACCTACCCTTGATTGGTTACAGAAGGACAATACACATATTGTTACGCTGGCTGATGACTCTTATCCGAAAAGTTTACTGGAAATTAGCAATCCGCCAGTATTATTGTATGCGATTGGTGATTTGCGCTGGTTAAATCATCCGTCTATTGCGATAGTGGGTAGCCGAAACAGTACGCCGCAGGGTGAAAAAAATGCAGAAGATTTTGCCGCTAACCTCTGTAGTTACGGATTATGTGTGGTGAGTGGCATGGCGTTGGGGATTGATGCCGCGGCGCATCGTGGTGCGATAAAAGCCAATGGCGCTACGATTGCAGTGGTTGGTACAGGCTTGGATATCGTATATCCCGCCAGGCATCGCGATTTGGCGCATAAAATTGCTGAGCGTGGTTTAATTCTCTCAGAGTTTCCCTTAGGCACGCCATCAAAAGCACAAAATTTTCCACGCAGAAACCGCATTATCAGCGGTTTAAGTTTGGGTTGTTTGGTTGTAGAGGCTAATGTGGATAGTGGATCTTTGATTACTGCACGCATGGCCACAGAACAAGGGCGTGAAGTATTCGCCATACCTGGTTCCATTCATTCCCCTGTTGCAAAAGGTTGTCATCAATTGATTAAGCATGGTGCAAAGTTAGTTGAAAATACCGAAGATATTGTAGAAGAACTGAAAAATTTACTGCCAAGTATTAGCCCATTAGGGCTAACGGCAGAAACAGGGGTGAATGCATCAGAACCCAATGCAGTTCTGGCTTGTATGGGTTTTGATGCCATTGATTTTGAAACTATATTAACCGTTTCTGGATTGACGACAGAGACGCTTTCAGCCATGCTTATGGTAATGGAGCTAGAAGGCAAAGTAACGACCTTGAGCGGCGGCAAGTATCAACGATTAATGTAATGCCAGCAATAAGTAGATTCCAAATTGATAGCGAGGAGATGCTATGTTTGAAGTGTTAGTGTTCATGTTTGAAAATTATTTTTCGCATCATGCAACGCTGGATAGTGACGTGATGGAGCAGGAGCTTTCAGCTGCTGGATTTGACTCGTCTGATATTACTGGCGCGTTTGATTGGTATGCGGAAATGAAATCAAGATTAACAGAGCCTGCACCTCATTATTCTCATAAACACTCTGGTATGCGTGTGTTTTCCGATATGGAATTAAAGAAAATCAATACTGAAAGTATCGGGTTTATTTTGTTTTTACAGCAGGCGAATGTGATTAACGATATGGAGCGCGATTTGATTGTGGATAGAGCAATGGCGCTTAAACAACAAGTGATTACTGTAGAAGAGATACGTTGGATTTCGATGATTGCGCTGTGGAACGAAGGCCGTGAAAAAGATTATTTATTTGTAGAAGATGCGTTGTTTAACCCGCGCGGCTTGGCTGTTCACTAACTGATTAGTTTTAGCATCAAATAATTGGCAAGTTGGACGTTTAAGACATTCAGCTTGCCAAATTTCTGTTTGCTAATATTGATGTGCGTCTTTGATTCAGCTCTTTTAAACCGGAGCTTTTAAATTAAGGCGTTTACTCTGAAGCCTTGTTATCTAGGTTCTATGGTTCAAATTATCAATGATTTTAGATATGACACCTGCCTGATTAAGGGTGTAAAAATGTAAGCTCGGCACGCCCCAACTCAGTAAAGTTTCACACAACTCACTTACCACATCAATACCCAGCGCCCGCAAAGATGGCATATCATCTGCATAAGCCTCTAAACGTAGACGCAACCAACGTGGAATTTCTGCACCACAAATACCCGAAAATCGTGCTAATTGCGTGTAGTTATAAATCGGCATAATACCTGGCACAATCGGTATCGTAATGCCATCTGCATCACAACTTTCGACAAATCTAAAATAAGCATCCGCATTGTAAAAATACTGGGTGATGGCAGAGTCTGCACCAGCGTCTACTTTACGTTTAAAGTTGACCATGTCTTTCGCGGCAGATAAGGCTTCTGGATGAAACTCTGGGTAAGCAGCAACTTCTACGTGAAACCAATCGCCAGTTTCTTGCCGGATAAAATTCACTAGTTCATTGGCATATTTAAAATCACCCACGCTCACTTCCCCAGATGGCACATCGCCGCGCAGGGTGACTAAACGTTTAATACCTTTGGCTTTGTAAGCGGAGAGTAATGCGCGAATTTCATCTTTGCTGGATGAGATGCAAGAAATATGCGGCGCCGCTTGGTAGCCATCTGCTTGAATCTCAAACACCGTTTCTTTGGTACGATCAGTCGTAGAGCCGCCTGCACCAAAGGTGACTGAGAAGAACTCAGGGTTAAATTTGGAAAGTTGCGTGCGTGTTTCGCGCAAATTAGCAATGCCCTCCGCCGTTTTTGGCGGAAAAAACTCAAAACTTAATGGGATATTTTGTTTCATTTTTACATTATCTTTATTATTTTTTATCGACCACAATAGCACTTAAAATCCACGAAATAATACTGTAAACAATCGCACCGATAATGCCGGCAGTAATTGTTTTTACATCAAAGCCTTGTAAAAAATAACCTGCAAGCCAAAACATCAAGCCATTAATCACGAAAATAAATAAACCCAGCGTGAGAATAGTGACTGGTAATGTGAGTATTAATAAAATGGGTTTAATCAATATATTGGCTAGGCCAATGACCGCTGCAGCAATTACAGCATACATAAAGCTAGATACATGAATACCCGGTACAAAGTATGCAACAGCCAATAAAGCCAAAGCATTTAACAACCATCCAATCAGTAATTTCATGTGCCTGCTTCCTTTTCTAAAATAATTAAAGCTTAATAACGGTAAGTATCAGGCTTAAAAGGACCATCTTGCGAAACGCCGATATAAGCCGCTTGCGTTTCAGATAATCTAGTCAATTGCGCATTTAATTTTCTCAATTGCAGCACAGCGACTTTTTCATCCAAATGTTTAGGCAACACATAAACGCCGACTGGATAATCCGCTTGGCGCGTAAATAACTCGATTTGCGCAATAGTTTGATTGGCAAAGCTAGAGCTCATCACATAGCTTGGATGACCTGTACCGCAACCTAGATTCACCAAACGACCTTGTGCCAATAGAATGATTTTTTTGCCATTTGGGAAAATCACGTGATCCACTTGTGGCTTAATTTCATCCCACTCATATTTCTCAAGTGAAGCAACATCAATTTCATTGTCGAAGTGACCAATATTACACACAATCGCTTGATCTTTCATTTTTGCCATGTGGTCATGCGTAATCACGTGGTAATTTCCAGTGGCAGTCACAAAAATATCGCCATGCTCACAAGCATAATCCATTGTAACGACACGATAACCTTCCATCGCTGCTTGTAACGCGCAGATCGGATCAACTTCTGTCACCCAAACTTGGGCAGATAAGGCACGTAATGCTTGTGCAGAACCTTTACCTACATCGCCATAACCAGCAACCACAGCTACTTTACCTGCAATCATCACATCCGTTGCGCGCTTAATCGCATCGACTAATGATTCACGGCAGCCGTACAAGTTGTCGAATTTCGATTTTGTTACTGAGTCATTAACATTGATTGCTGGAAAAGCCAATTTGCCTTCTTTATGCATTTGATACAAACGATGCACGCCAGTAGTTGTTTCTTCCGTCACGCCAATGATTTGTGCTAAACGTGTTGAATACCAAGCTGGGTCTGTTTTTAGTTTTGCTTTAATCGCATCGAACAAGCAGATTTCTTCTTCTGAAGTCGGATTAGCGATTACTGATAAATCTTTTTCAGCACGCGTACCAAGATGTAGCAGTAAAGTCGCATCGCCACCGTCATCTAAAATCATGTTTGAATAGCCACCATCAGTCCATTCAAAAATGCGATGCGTGTAATCCCAATATTCAGTTAGCGTTTCGCCTTTTATCGCGAAAACTGGTGTGCCGCCAGCAGCAATAGCAGCCGCAGCATGGTCTTGAGTTGAGTAAATATTGCATGATGCCCAGCGTACATCTGCGCCTAAGTCTTTCAGCGTTTCAATGAGTACAGCAGTTTGAATGGTCATGTGTAGCGAGCCGGTGATGCGTGCGCCTTTAAGTGGTTGTGCAATTGCGTATTCTTCCCGAATAGCCATTAAACCTGGCATTTCTGTTTCAGCAATAGCGATTTCTTTACGACCAAATGTAGCTAAATTAATATCAGCAATCACATAGTCTTTAATGTCAGTCACAGTGTTCATGTTCAATTCCTTGAAGTGTGACCAGAAGGGAGAGGTTGAGAGCAAACCGATTAAGTTTAAAACTGTAACGGTTTTTGTTCACCCAAATCCCGTGTCTGGCACGGTTTAAATTAGGTGAACGCCGTTACAAGTTAACCAATATTTTGACTTAACTTGTAAACCGAGCCTGGGATTTGTATGAAACAAACCTCGCAACGTTCCTCGGTTATCAATTGCTACTAAAATTTAGGTTGCCATTATAATGAAACCACTGCTTTTGTAAAGCAATGATTTCATTCATAAAACTGGCATTAAAGTCCTGCAGCAGCCTTTAATACAGCTGCTTTATCAGTCGCTTCCCACGTAAACTCTGGCTCATCACGGCCAAAGTGACCATAAGCAGCAGTTTTAGTGTAGATCGGGCGCAATAAATCCAACATTTTCACAATGCCTTTGGGACGTAAATCAAAATGCTCTCTGACTAATTGCGTCAACACTTCGTTAGATACTTTGCCTGTGCCGTAAGTTTCAACCATCACGGAAGTTGGTTGCGCGACACCAATCGCGTAACTGACTTGCACCAAACAACGTGATGCTAAACCAGCAGCCACAATATTTTTTGCAACATAACGGCCTGCATAAGCGGCGCTACGGTCTACTTTTGAAGGGTCTTTACCTGAGAAAGCACCGCCGCCATGAGGCGCAGCACCGCCGTAGGTATCGACAATAATTTTACGACCGGTTAAGCCGCAATCACCTTGTGGACCACCGATTACAAAACGACCAGTTGGATTCACTAAAAACTTGATATCACCTTTGATTAATTCTTTAGGCAACATTGGTTTGATGATTTCTTCAATCGTCGCTTCACGAATATCTTCTAGGCTAATTTCTGGCGAGTGTTGAGTAGACACCAAAACCGTATCAATTTTGTAGGGCTTGCCATCTACATACTGTACTGTTACCTGACTTTTGGCATCTGGGCGCAACCATGGCAAACGACCATCTTTACGCAATTGCGCTTGGCGCTCCATTAAACGGTGGCTTAACCAGATTGGTAAAGGCATCAACTGTGGTGTTTCATCAACCGCATAACCAAACATTAAACCTTGGTCACCAGCACCTTGGTCTAGTGGATCATCCTGTGCGCCATCTACACCTTGTGCGATGTCTGGCGATTGCTTGTCGTAGGCGACCAATACGGCACAACCTTTGTAGTCGATGCCATATTCTGTGTTGTCGTAACCAATACGTTTAATGCAATCGCGCGCAACTTTAATATAATCAACGTTGGCTGTAGTAGTGATTTCGCCGGCTAATACGACTAAGCCTGTATTCGCTAAAGTTTCAGCGGCCACGCGTGCGGTTGGATCTTGCGCTAAGATAGCATCTAAAATGCTGTCTGAAACTTGATCTGCTAGTTTGTCTGGGTGACCTTCAGAAACAGATTCTGAGGTAAAGAGGTATTCATTCATGAGTTGCGCCTTGAAAACTTAAATATTAATAAAAGAGAAAACAATATCGACTAAAGGCTAAAGCAAATATCGTTAATCACTGTTGGATTACGGATTGTACACGGTTAAATACTGGTAAACACCCAAATTTGGTAGAATAGCCGTAACTAATTGAGGTAAAAATGCAACTAAAGTTCACAAAAATGCAGGGTGCGGGTAATGATTTTGTCGTCATCGATGGCTATTCAGAGAATATCGCGCTTAATTCCAGCCAAATCAAAAAAATAGCGAATCGCTATTTCGGTGTTGGCTGCGATCAATTATTGATGGTTGAAAAAAGCCAGTCAGCAAACGTGGATTTTAAATACCGTATTTTTAATGCAGATGGCGGTGAAGTGGAGCAGTGCGGCAACGGTGCGCGTTGTTTTGCCCGATATGTTGCAGAAAAAGGCTTTACCAATAAACGTGAAATAACGGTTGAAACCGCTAGTGGCATTATTGTGCTGCAATTACAAGCGGACGGACAAGTGACTGTGAATATGGGCGCGCCGATTTTTGAGCCAGCACGTATTCCTTTTGCCGTACCAAATCTGCAAGCGCAATATGCATTACAGTTGCCGTCAGAAAGCATCATGATTTCCGCTGTTTCAATGGGTAATCCGCATGCAGTCACTTTGGTAGATAACGTAGAGCGTGCGAATGTAGCAACACTTGGGCCGCAAATTGAGTCGCATACGAGTTTTCCGCAACGTGTTAACGCAGGGTTTATGCAGGTTGTGAATCCACATGAAATCAATCTGCGCGTGTATGAACGTGGCAGCGGTGAAACGCTTTCTTGTGGCACAGGAGCTTGTGCGGCGGCAGTTAGCGGTATTGCTTTGGGCCTTTTGCAATCGCCAGTTTTGGTGAATACACGTGGTGGAAAACTGAATATTGCCTGGGCTGGAGAAGCTACGTCTGGAGAAATCCCGCCAGTCATGATGACTGGGCCTGCGGAGTTTGTGTTTGAAGGGCTGATTGAGATTTAAAGCTTTAAAACTTGATTCAAATAAATGGTTAATTTAGGGAATAATGAATGTTAGAAGAAATGAAGTTAGACGAAATAAAAGCTTATTTAAAAAATCACCCTGAATTTTTTGAAGATAACGCCGCATTACTAGCGGATATTCACCTACCAAGCCCACATGGTAATGGCACGATTTCATTGGCAGAACGTCAACAGTTGGCGCAGCGTGACAAAATTAGTGCGCTTGAAGGCAGATTTTCTGAATTAGTTTTAAATGCACAGCAAAATGATGCATCTGCGAATAAAGTGCATGCTTTTAATGTGCGTTTGCACCAAGCAAAAAGTTTTGATGCGATTGAGCAGTTAATTAGCCATGATTTGCCTGAACTTTTTGATTTAAGTGATACTTGCCTGCGCGTTTGGGTGCGGCCATTAGAACAGTCTAGTCAAGCTAATCTAGTGTTTAGCGAAACTTCTGAAATGGTTAAAACTTGGGTCGCTGCATTGGCTAAACCCTATTGCGGCAAGCCGCCTGCGATTGTGGCAGAGGATTGGTTCATAGACTCAGCCGCTACGCTGGCCATCATTCCCCTACGCCATGCGCAATCATTTGGATTTTTAGCATTGGCTAGTGATAGCGAAAACCGTTTTTATGAAGGCATGGGGACCGATTTTTTAAATAAAATAGGTGAGCTTGTGAGTGCCGCATTATCAAGACAGCTTGATCTTGCGTAACAGGTATTTAAGTAATATCCATTTAAAATGGATATTACTTACTAGGGTATTTTAAATTTGGCGCTGGTAATAGAAAACCAATGACAACTCAAAACTTAATAGCAACTTCTGAAGAAGACTCAGCTTCTAAAAGCTTGGTTGATCAATATCTTGATTTTTTAAATTTTGAACGTGGCCTAAGTGCGCTGACGCGACAACATTACGCTAGAGATTTGTCGCAATTAATGCGGCTAAGCGAAGGCATTCAGTTAGATGCACTACAGAATACGCATATCAGGCGTTTTGTCGCGAGTTTACACAGCAGCGGTTTGGGCGGAAAAAGTATCGCACGACTGCTATCTTGTTGGCGCGGTTTTTTTAATTACCTGATTCGTGATCATCGCTATACCCAAAACCCTGTGTTGGGTTTGCGTGCGCCAAAATCAGCAAAGACTTTGCCACAGGCTTTATCCATTGAGCAAACCGTTAAGCTGGTCAGTATCGAAGAAGATAGCGTGTTAAGTACGCGCGACCATGCAATTTTAGAGCTATTTTATTCGTCTGGTTTACGTTTAAGCGAGCTAGTTAATTTGAATATGAGTGCACTAGATTTTGTAGAGGGAACGGTAACGGTAACCGGTAAAGGTAATAAGACGCGCATTGTGCCCTTAGGTGATTTTGCCATCAAAGCCATACAGAGTTGGTTTGCCGTGCGCCCAAATGTGGCCAATGCTGTTGCAGATAAGCCCGTGTTTATTGGTCTGCAAGGCAAGCGGATTTCAGCGCGCAATATTCAGTATCGCATCAAAGAATGGGCAATTAAACAAGGCATTCATTCATCGGTGCATCCGCATATGCTGCGCCACAGCTTTGCTACACATGTATTGCAATCCAGCGGAGATTTGCGTGCCGTGCAAGAAATGCTTGGCCACGCTAATATTAGCAGCACTCAAATTTATACACATTTAGATTTTCAGCATTTAAGTAAAACTTATGATGCAGCGCATCCAAGGGCTAAAAAGAAAGTTGCTGAATAAATAGCAATAAATTCAAATTTTATTTAAATTTGCAGTTTAAATATTTGTTTAGCACCCAATATATATTAATGTACGTTATATAAATTAATAATCACAAACCATTAACCAATGTTAGGAAAACAAAATGGAACATACACTACCAGCTTTACCCTACGCTAGAAATGCGCTTGTACCGCATATTTCAGAAGAAACACTGGATTTTCACTATGGTAAACATCACCAAACTTATGTGACTAACTTGAATAATTTGATTAAAGGTACTGAGTTTGAAAATAGTAGCCTTGAAGAAATTATTAAAAAATCATCTGGTGGCATTTATAACAATTCTGCACAAATTTGGAATCACACATTTTTCTGGAGCAGCTTGAAGCCAAATGGCGGCGGTGCTCCTACAGGCGCATTAGCTGATGCGATCAACAAAAAATGGGGCAGTTTTGATGAGTTTAAAAAAGCTTTTCAGGCTTCAGCAGTTGGCAATTTCGGTTCTGGTTGGACATGGTTAGTTAAAAAAGCTGATGGCAGCGTAGATATTGTGAACATGGGTGCAGCTGGAACGCCATTAACAACGGGTGACAAGGCATTGCTAACGATTGATGTGTGGGAACATGCGTATTACATCGATTATCGCAATGCCCGTCCTAAATTCGTAGAAACGTTTTTGGCTTCGCTAGCTAATTGGGATTTCGCAGAAAAAAATTACGCTTAAAATTGTTATAAATTAATAATTAAGACGTTGTATGAAAAAGCCCTAGGAGGAAATCCTTGGGCTTTTTTATTTTAGTTCTCTGAAATAAAAAGTAATTCCTAAATAGAGATTAGGTAAGTGGGTAATAATTATCTTGACATAGTTAGCTAGCTAACTATAATGATGCTAATTAGTTTTGTTTATAGGTTGTCATTTAAAGCCAATATTTTTTAGAGTTGTTATTTATTAATTTTAATTAGGAGAAATTTTAAAATGAAAAATTTATTAAGTGGTGCATGTGTAACTTTGTTATTAACTTTGGGGCTATCAACTAGTGTAATGGCCAAGGATAACAACATTAAATCAATCGTTGAATCAGCAAACGCAGCTTGGAATCAAGCGCTCAATACTGGTAATGCAAAAGCGTTGTCAAACCAATATGCAGAAAATGCCACACTATCTCCTGGAGATGGAAAAGTGCTGGTTGGTAGGGCCGAAATTGAAAAGCTATTCAAAAGCTTTGTTGATAACGGTGTTCATAACCATGCTATTGAAATAGTCAATGTGGGCGGAAGTGGTAACGTTATTTACCAAACATCCAAATGGAGTGCCAACGGAGCAGAGGCTAATGGCAAGGTGCCGGCTTTTGGTGGAGTAACAACAAGTGTTCTGGTTAAGGGAGCTGATGGCAAATGGTTGACGCAATCACATGTCTGGAACGTTGCCAATTAATTATCAAACTAAACTAGCCATTTATGCGTATTGATGCTGAATGAAATATGCGTGCATGGCTAAATTATGTAAGTGATAAAAGTCTAGTGTTAACTGGATTTCTTAGTAAATGATTCTTAGACTTAGGGTTTACGTATTTAAAAGGCCGCTGTTCTAGCGGCCTTTTTTTAATTAATCATATTTTTGTCATTATTTTCTGCTAGTATTGCAACTATGTTGCATAGATTTTTTGTTCATTTAAGTTTAGTTGTGCTGTTTGCTTTCACGCAAATGGGCATTGCAACGCATGAAATCAGCCATCTTACCGATTTAACGCAACAAAACCAGCAACATAAAAATACGCCGAATCATCAGTGTGAACAGTGTATCAGCCATGCAGGTATTGAAAATGGCGTGAGTTCACAGCCTTTTATTTTTGCACTGCAGCAAGCAGTTTCGATTACACCTGTTAGTTTAAAATCTTATTTCTTCAGCACCACTAGCCAGCATTACGCTGCGCGCGCACCACCTCAATTCTCATAAATATTCATGTTCCAGCAATTTGTTGTTGGCTAAGGCTATTTTTTTGAGGATTCAACCATGTACGAAATCAATCAATCGCAAATGCGTAAGGCATTTGCATGTAAACCAATTATTTTGGCCGTTGCTGCACTTTTTGTCAGTAATCCATTCGTTGCCAGCAATGCATTTGCAGAAGAAACCAATATTGAATTAGTGCCAGTGGCGATTACTGGCAATCCTTTAGGCGTCGATTCTGATGAATTAGTTGTGCCCGTTAGTGTGCTGAATGGGCGCGAATTAAGTTTGAGGCGTGAAGGCACTATTGGTGAAACGCTAAATGGTATTCCAGGGGTAACGGCAACCCAATTCGGGCCGAATGCATCACGTCCAGTGATTCGCGGTTTAGACGCAGAACGTGTGCGTATTATGCAAAATGGTATCGGTGTTTTAGATGCTTCATCGCTCAGTTTCGATCACGCCGTGAGTGTGGATCCGCTGATTATTGAACAGATTGATGTGGTACGCGGACCAGCCGCATTGTTATATGGCGGAAGTGCTGTGGGCGGCGTGGTGAATGCGATTGACCACCGTATTCCTAAAGAACAATTAGACGGTATTACTGGACGTGCAGAAACACGTTTTGGCGGGCCGGATAACACCAGAAACGGCGCAGCTGTGGTTGATTTAGGCAATGGTCAGTTTGCGATTCATGCCGATGTGTATAAACGAAAAACAGACGATTTGGATATTGACGGCTTTGCGGTTTCAAAACGGAAAAGTGAGGCAGATGGCACGCCACGTGAGAATCGTGGCAAATTAGTCAACAGTAGTTCTGACGGTGATGGCGGTGCAATTGGTGCCGCGCTAACATTCGACAATGGTTATGCGGGTGTTTCATATTCCACTATGAATAATAATTACGGCACAGTGGCAGAAGAAGCCGTGCGCATTGACATGAAAAGCGACCGCTGGGATGTGGCGAGTGAGTTCAAAGACTTAGGTAACATTATTAATCGTGTGAAATTCCGTATGGCGCATACCGATTACGAGCACGTGGAATTAGAAGATGGCGAAGTTGGCACCACTTTTAAAAACCGTGGTATTGAAGGATCTTTTGAGGCTGGACATGCACCCATTCAAACGGGTTTAGGTAATTTGAATGGCGTAATTGGCTATCAGTTTAGCAATACCAATTTTGAAGCATTGGGCGAAGAAGCGTTTGTACCCGGAGTTAACTCACAAAGTCATGCTGTCTATCTGTATGAAGAATTGCCCATAGATAAACATAAGATCACTTTTGGTGGTCGGTTAGGCCATGCTTCGGTTGATTCGAAAGATAATGCTAATTTTGGTGCAGGGCAGAATAATAGCTTTAATCCAAACAGCTTTGCGCTAGGCGGCTTGTATAGTTTGAATGAGCAATGGTCGTTAACCAGTAATTTATCGCACAACGAACGCGCACCGAGTTATTTTGAGTTGTATGCCAATGGCGCGCATATTGCGACAGGACAATTTGAACTGGGGAATACTAATTTTGATGTAGAAAAATCGAATGGTATTGATGCACAGATTCGTTGGAAAGAAGGAAAAAATTCGTTCAGCATAGGCACGTACTACACGCGATTCAATAATTTTATCGGCCTTTTTAGTACAGGTAATGATATTGAAATTGAGCCAGGTGAGTTCTTGCCTGAAGCGCAAT
The DNA here is from genome assembly GCA_040387515.1 of Pseudomonadota bacterium. Taxonomy (GTDB): domain Bacteria; phylum Pseudomonadota; class Gammaproteobacteria; order Burkholderiales; family Methylophilaceae; genus Methylotenera_A. Next base: position 18,556 of record JAZKDP010000022.1, on the reverse strand, counting down.
TTAGGGCTGTACCAGCCGTGTTTAAAGGGCTGGAGGCAGAAGGTAAATTCAATATTGCCAATAACTTAGATATAACCGTTCGCGGTGATTATGTACACGCCAAAGAAAAGCGTACCAATGAGTATTTACCGCGCATCTCACCGCTGCGTTTAGGCGCTGGTTTGCAATATAATTTGAATCGCTTTAGTATCAGGCTGGATGCATTACACGCATTTAAACAAGATAATACGGCTGAAAATGAATTGGCAACTGATAGCTATACCAACGTGAGTGCGATAGTGGCTTACAAATTGCCAACTAAGCTTAATTTGGAATTGTTCGCTAAAGCCAATAACCTGTTGAATGACGAGATTCGTGAACACGCATCGTTCTTAAAAGATATTTCGCCAGCAGGTGAGCGGTCATTGTTAATCGGGCTGCGTGGAGATTTTTAACGTTGAGCTAACTGAACCAATTGATTCTTTAAAGACTCAACAAATTAAACTCAATTAAGTTAGGGTAAATATGAGTCCAATAAAATATATTGTATTAGGGTTGGTATTTTTTGTTGCAGTGGCTGCAGGTTGGTTAACTTTGTTGGAGTACAGGGATGATGGCCATGGTAATCATGGCTGGCATCTTAAAAAATAATTGCTAGATATTATTTGGTGCTTGATTGATTAAGCGTTTAGTTAATCAAGATTAAGCACCAAATAATCACAACATTTGCCAGTGCAATAAATACCGCCGCACTGCCTATATCTTTGGCGCGCTTGGCCAATTCATGTCGTTCAATGGAAACGCGGTCGACAACCGCTTCAATCGCGGAATTCAATAGCTCAACAATCAGCACTAAGAAGACGCTGCCAACCATCAATGCACGATTTAGCGCCGCTGGTTCTAAATAAAACGCTAACGGGATAAATATTGCTGCCAGTAACACCTCTTGCCTAAAAGCATCTTCATGTTTGTATGCGGCTTTAAATCCATCTAGCGAATAGCCAAATGCATTAAATAGCCGGCGCAAACCAGTTTTTCCTTTAAAAGGGCTTTCAATATGCGGTTGATTTGGCTGTTGGTTTGACGATTGGTCTAAATCAGGCGGATCTATTTTCATTGCGCGATAGTATTCATTAAAATTAATCGGATTATTTTAACATGCGTTATCATATTGTTTTGTTTCAAGTTAATTAATCTATAAAGGTTTGCAGATGGCACGCACAGTACAATGTATTAAATTAGGTAAAGAGCTAGAGGGCATGGATTTTCCACCTTACCCGGGCGAGTTGGGCAAACGTATTTACCTGCAAGTTTCTAAAGAAGCTTGGGCAACCTGGCTAAAACAACAAACCATGCTAGTGAATGAAAACCGCCTTAGTTTGGCAGACCCATCGGCGCGTAAATATTTAAGCGAGCAAACGGAGAAATACTTTTTTGGTGACGGCGCAGATACGGCAAGTGGCTATGTACCAGAAAAAAATTGATTAATTGAGTAAGAGTAAGTGCAAAAAACCATACTAGACTTAGTATGGTTTTTTGCTTTTTGAGGCCAGGATTTTTGATGCAGATGGTTTTATTGTTAATAGGCTAAGCAATCATCAATATGACCAATTACATTTATACAAAATATATTTGTATAAATGTAATTGCTGGGGTAGACTAAATTTTAGTTAAATGAAGTTAACACTGATTCAAACGTAAATTTTCGGCGTTCAACTTTGTGAGTAAATATTTCAATTTTCGTGTGTCTTAAAATATGACTGAAACCCCAGTACTTTTAGTAAACCAAGAGTTACAGGCCAAATTAGCCAATGCCTCTTTACAGCATTTTCGGGTGATTTTTAGCTCGGTTAAGAAACATTTAAGCGATACAGAATCTGCTTGTGGCATCAGCAGCTCTCAGCTTTGGGTGCTTTACGAACTGCATAAAGCACCCGATTTAAAAGTGTCTGAGTTAGCGACTAATTTAGCGATTCATCAATCGACAGCAAGTAATTTAATCGAAAAATTAGTTAAAAAAATGCTGATTGTCAAAAAGCGCGAAACAACGGATCAGCGTGTTGTGCGCTTGTCGCTCACAGAGCAGGGTTTGGCCATCATTAAAAACGCGCCACAATCACCTAGAGGCGTGCTAAGAGATGCGCTTGATCGTTTAGATGTCGATATGCTGGAAACTTTAACGCAAAGTTTGGCATTGCTGTCATCACAAATTAATAGCAAAGATATTAATGCAGGTTTAATTCCATTAACAGATTTATAGCATTTAGTAATTAATCTACTTTAAATACAAAGCATTAAAGCGCTGTTTAACGCTCAACCATGTCACTTACGTCATGCCATTAGCAAAGGAACGACATTGTCATCAAACGGAATTCATACCAAGTCAAAAAAAGTCATTGGCGTATTTGGGGAAGTATTAGCGGATATCTTTCCTGATCAAACGGTTTTGGGTGGTGCGCCATTTAATGTGGCGCGCCATCTGCAGGCATTTGGTTTGCATCCGGTGATGATTACCAGAACTGGCCATGACGCATTACGCACCCAATTTTTGCAAGAAATGCAGCGATTAAAAATGGATGTTTCTGGTCTGCAAATTGATGCTAAGTATCCGACAGGGCAAGTAAAAGTAAAAATGACCAGTGACGGTCATCAGTTTGAGATATTAGAAAATCAAGCATATGACCATATTCATGCAGGCATTACGCACATGGTGACAATGTCACTTAAGCCCGAAATGGTTTATTTTGGCACCTTAGCACAGCGTAGTATGCCGTCCAGACTGGCGCTGGATAAATTTTTAGAAGATGGTAAATGTCCACGCTTTTTAGACGTTAACCTGCGCGCACCTTTTTACAATAAGCATACGATTAAACGCTCTCTTTTACGCAGCGATATCGTTAAGCTGAACGAAGAAGAACTAGTGATTATTGCTAAATACTTCAAAATTGACTCCACCCATAAGCATGATAGTGCCAAACAATTAGCGGCCGAGTTTGGTATTGAACAAATCATTGTCACTGCTGGTGCGCAGGGTGCGTGGATGGTAGCAGGTGAAAAGGTAATCGAAACTAAAGCGGTATCAACAACGCAAGTGCCACTGATCGATACGGTTGGTGCGGGAGATGCATTTTCCGCCGTCTGTATGGTAGCTAACACACTAAATTGGGATCATGCCACTATGATTGATCGTGCGAATGAGTTTGCTAGTGCAATCTGCGGCATTCGTGGCGGTGCGCCAACAGATACTGACTTTTACACGCCTTTTATTAATCACTGGAAGCTATAAGTTAAATCATACTTTGAATAAACAAGAAGAAAAATCTGAAAATCCCATCTATGTGTTGATGATTAGCATGCACGGATTGATTCGTGCGAATGATTTGGAACTGGGAAAGGATGCCGATACAGGCGGACAAGTCACTTATGTGGTGGAATTAGCGCGCGCGCTGGCAAAACATAAAGGCGTGGATAAAGTAGATTTACTTACCAGGTTAATTGAAGATAAGAGCCTTTCTACAGAATATGCCGTAACAGAAGAGCCGCTAGACCCAGGCGCGCGCATTATACGATTGCGTTGTGGGCCGAAGCGCTATTTAAGAAAAGAAGTGTTGTGGCCACATTTAGATCAAGTAGTCGATAAAGCGTTACATTTCCTAAGACAACAGGCCAGGATTCCCGATTTAATCCATACGCATTATGCAGATGCTGGCTATGTAGGGCAGCAATTATCATTGTTACTCGGTATACCGCAAATACATACTGGCCATTCGCTTGGACGCCCTAAACGTGATCGATTGATGGCGAGCGGCAGGAAAATATCGGCCATTGAAAAGCAATTTAATTTTGAACGCCGCATTGCCGTTGAAGAAGATATTATTCAGCACGCATCATTGATTGTGACCAGCACCAAGCAAGAAATTGAGCAGCAATATGGCATGTACAATAATTTTAACCAATCACGATTCAGTGTGATTCCGCCGGGCACGGATACGTCAAGATTTTTTCCGCCTAGTCGCTCCAAACAACAAACACCGATACAGCAAAAAATTGATAGTTATTTAGCAGATCCTGAAAAACCACTTATTTTTGCCATGAGTCGACCAGATGTGCGTAAAAACATACGTGGCTTAATTGAAGCTTATGGCAACAGTCCAGCATTGCAGGCAGCGGCTAATTTATTGATTGTGGCGGGTGAGCGCGAAGATATTAGAGGTTTAGAAGCGTCGCAGCAAAAAGTCATGACGCAACTATTGTTCGATTTAGATCGATACGATTTATGGGGCAAAGTGGCGATTCCAAAATTTGTCGCGCAAGATGATGTACCAGAGTTGTATCGATTAGCGGCAAGGCGTCGTGGCGTATTCGTTAATCCAGCTTTTACCGAACCCTTTGGCTTAACCTTGATAGAAGCTGCCGCCAGTGGTTTACCTTTTGTGGCGCCAGATGATGGTGGCCCGCGCGATATATTGGACAATTGTCGCAATGGTGTGATTGTTGATACATTGGACAGTAGCGCGATTGCGGATGGTCTATTGTATGTACTAGCAGACAAAAAACGCTGGCGTAAATGGGCAACTAGCGGCTTGGCTGGCGTTTGGCGGCATTATAGCTGGGCTGCGCATGTGGATAAATACATGAAAGAAGTCAGCCGATTGTTACGTCGCGATCAAAAGCGCTTGCGTCGTCAACAGGCTTTAAATTTAAGTGTAGAGAAATCGCGTATACCGCTAGCCAGCACGGCGCTTATTAGTGATATTGATAATACGCTGGTGGGTAATAAAAAAACGCTTAAAGATTTAACAGGCTGGATAGATAAAAATAAAGCACACTGTGTTTTTGGTGTGGCGACGGGAAGGTCGCTTGAAAGTGCAGTGGAAATACTCAAAAAAAATCAGGTTAACATACCGGATGTGTTGATTACTTCTGTCGGTTCTGAGATTCATTATGGTAAAAAATTAGTGCCAGATACCGGCTGGTCCGCACATATTCGATACATGTGGCGAAAAGATGCGCTTGAAAAAGCGTTAGCGCATTTCCCAGGCTTAACCTTGCAGGCACCTGAAAATCAGCGCGAATTTAAATTAAGCTATATCGCAAAACCAGCAGTAATGCCGTCTTTGAGTGACATTAAAAACCATCTGCGCCAATTCAATTTACACGCCCAGCTTATTTATTCGCATGAGGAGTTTTTAGATGTATTGCCAGTACGCGCTTCTAAAGGTCATGCCGTGCGCTATTTGTCTTACAAATGGGGTTTGCCACTGGAAAACTTTGTGGTGGCGGGCGATTCTGGTAATGATATTGAAATGCTAATTGGCGATACGCGTGCGATTGTGGTGGGTAATTACAGTCAGGAGCTAGAAAAGTTACGCCATAACGAGCATATCTATTTTGCCTCGGAACATTATGCGGCTGGCATTTTAGAAGGACTAGCGCATTATGGATTACAGTCTTCTATTGTAGTGAAATAGGACATAAGTTTATGTATGAACAAGTTTCGCATTCGTTATTAAACGACATTTTGACCGAAATTGAAGTCGAAATTAAAGATAAAAATCTGCAATATTTTTATACGCGTTTAGGCGCAAACTTTTATGCCATTTATTCACTATTTCATCAGTTATACGGCCATCGCGAAGACTTCAAATCACAGCTACATCAATTAGTTAGAATACTCACACGTTCATACATTGTGCGCTCAGAAGAGCTTCGACAGCTTGATCTAGCGCGCGAAAAAAATCACAACTGGTTTTTAAGTCAGCAATGGGTAGGCTACGCAATTTATTGCAGAGAATTTTCTGGTGATCTAAAAGGCTTGGATAAAAGACTGGGTTACCTGCAAGAGCTTGGTATTAATATGCTGCACATTATGCCGATTTTAGATTGCCCAAAAGGTAAAAGTGACGGCGGTTATGCGGTGCGCGATTTTAGAAAAATTAATGCAGATATCGGTACGGTTGAAGATTTAGATGCGCTGGCGGCTAATCTTAAAAAACGCGATACATTGCTAGTGTTGGATGTGGTGATGAATCATACGTCAGACGAGCATGCTTGGGCGCTTCAAGCGAGTGCCGGAGACAAAAAATACCAAGATTATTATTATGTGTTTGATGACCGTAGCATGCCCGATTTGTATGAAGAAACCATGCCAGAGGTATTTCCAGAAAACGCACCGGGCAACTTTACCTGGAACGCGGAAATGGGCAAGTGGGTGATGACCGTTTTCAATGATTATCAGTGGGATTTAAATTATCAAAATCCCACCGTTTTTATTGAAATGGTGGACATTATTTTATATTGGGCTAATCACGGTGCGGATATCATCCGGCTGGATGCTGTAGCATTTTTATGGAAAAAAATTGGCAGCACCTGCCAGAATGAACGCGAAGCACACTTGATATTACAGTTGATGAAAGATTGCTGCCAAGTAACAGCACCCGGCGTTTTATTTATTGCTGAGGCGATTGTAGCGCCAGTTGAAGTGATTAAATATTTCGGCGAAGACGCGATTAATGCCAAAGAGTGCGAAATTGCTTATAACGCGACATTAATGGCTTTGCTTTGGGAAGCTGTCGCTACCAAAAATGCCATGTTACTTAATCGCGCGATTCGGTCGATTCCAGACAAATTAGAGCGTGCAACATGGCTTAATTACGTGCGTTGCCATGATGATATTGGTTTGGGGTTTGATGACAATGACATTCGCCTCGCTGGTTATGAACCGGCATTACACCGTCAGTTTTTACTAAATTACTATACGGGGCAATCTGCAACTTCTGCCGCCAAAGGGATTGCTTTTGGTACTAATATAAAGAATGGCGATGCACGTATTGCGGGTTCGCTCGCATCACTGGCAGGATTAGAGGTGGCGATAGAACACAATGATGCCGATGCAATTAACCGCAGTATTGATACTATTTTGCTGCTGCATGGCGTCATTTTGGCTTTTGGCGGCATACCGTTGATTTATTATGGCGATGCGATTGGCACGCTAAACGATCAGGCCTATCTAGAGGATGATTATAAAAAAAATGATAATCGCTGGATTCATCGCCAAACAATGGATTGGCAACGAAGTGAGCTACGCAACGAAAAAGGCACCATTGAACAGCGCATTTTTTCTGGACTAAAAAAGATGATTGCGACTAGAAAAGAAATTACCGCATTTGCTGATCATAATAATCGTGAGTTAATTGCGCTGGATAATCCACATTTGTTTTGTTTTGTGCGGTTTGATGGCGCAGGAAGATATCCGCGCGTGCTAGTGATTTGTAACTTTGACCATACAGAGCAGTCATGCAATATTGATGGTTTACGTAAGCTTGGTTTATTGCAGCATGACTCGGTAAAAGATTTGCTTTCAGATGATGCAATTGATTTATCCGCTTCAACGTTTAGCATCCCGCCACTTGGTACGTACTGGCTGGAAACTTAACTGTTTTTAATCAACACATTTTGGCTGAGTTTAATGATTAAGTTTGTGCTAAAAAAATTGATGGTGATACACATTTCGTGTGATCATTATTACAAATGTTAATTGTTTTAAGAAATAGAACGTTTTTCACATTTCACAGCCGAAGCTGGGTATTTATAAAATTAGGACACTATATGAAAGCGCTACACACCTTAATATTGTTTTTTTCTTACTCCACTTTATCAATAGCTGGTAACAGCTTTACCATCCCAATTAACTTTATTGATGAGTCAGTTGTTGGTGCAAAAGCTGGCCAAGTAGTTGTGACTGAATCGAAATATGGATTGGTTTTTACACCTGATCTTGCAGGATTAAAGTCTGGATCATATGGCTTTCATGTGCATGAAAATCCCAGTTGTAATGCGCTGGAAAAGGACGGGCAAAAAGTAGCGGGTTTGGCCGCTGGCGGGCATTTGGATCCACAAAAAACCGCTAAACATGATTATCCTTGGGGTAATGGACATTTAGGCGATTTACCACCACTTTTTGTGAATGCCGATGGCGTAGCCAATCAGCCAGTGTTGGCGCCACGACTGAAATTAGCAGACCTATCAAAAAAATCACTCATGATTCATGCTGGCGGAGACAACCATTCTGATCATCCTAAACCATTGGGCGGTGGCGGAAAACGCATGCTGTGTGGCGTGATTGAATAAAACGACAGTTAATAAAAAAGCACCTGATAAAGGTGCTTTTTTATTAACCAAGGATTGGTAGCAAAAATAAGCCTTAAGGCTCTAAGGTCTCACGTTCCATTTCTTGCAAGCTGCTATGGCGAACATCTTTACCTTTCACCATATACACCACATATTCAGCGATATTCTTAGCATGGTCGCCAATACGTTCAACCGCTTTTGCCACAAATAATACTTCTAGTGACATGGAAATCGTACGTGGGTCTTCCAGCATGTACATCACCAATTGGCGCATCGCCGCGCGAAATTGCTCATCTACCAGCTCATCTTGTCTTGCCACTTCTACCGTTTGGCTCACATCTAAGCGTGCAAATGCGTCTAATGATGTACGCAACATCTCGCGCACAATTTTAACCATCGCTTTAATTTCAGTAAAACGTGGTTTGTACATGCGGTCTTCATCAAAAATACGTTGTGCTGTACGGGCAATTTTTGTCGCTTCGTCACCGATACGCTCTAAATCGGTGATGGTTTTTACCATCATCATCACCATGCGTAAGTCGCCCGCTGCAGGCTGACGGCGCGCGATAATATGGCTACAGTCTTCATCAATTTGCACTTCAAGTGAGTTAACGCGTGCATCACTTTCCATGACTTCTTTGGCGAGTTTAATATCTGCTTTGGTTAATGCTTCTAATGCGTTAACAATTTGCTGCTCAACCAAGCCGCCCATCTCAAGCACTTTAGCGCGAACGGACTCCAGTTCGGCATCGTATTGTTTAGAGGTATGTTCAAATTGCATGTTTACTATCCTTGTTATTCATTGCTAAATATTATCCACACTAATGGTAGCTAACAATTGTTACAGTAATATGATTGGATATTAATATTACAAAAGTGTTACTTTTTATAAGTCACAACGCCTTCAGCTGTCGCTAAAAGCAATACATTAGCTGGACGTGCCGCAAACAAACCATTGGTTACTACACCTACAATTTGATTTACTTTGGCTTCAAAGGCAATCGGGTCGCTAATAGTTAGACCGTGCACATCTAAAATGATATTGCCGTTGTCCGTAGTAAAGTCACGCAATTGGGGTTGGCCGCCTAATTTTACTAATTCACGCGCCACATAGCTTTTAGCCATTGGCAACACTTCTACCGGTAGTGGAAATTTACCCAAAACAGGTACGTATTTGCTGGCATCACAAATACAAATAAATTGTTTAGCCACAGCTGCCACGATTTTTTCGCGCGTTAATGCGCCACCACCGCCTTTTAACATGTGTAAATGTTCCGTAATTTCATCTGCGCCATCTACATAAATATCCAGTTGGTCCACGCTGTTTAAATCAAATACTTCAATCCCATGGCCACGTAAACGTTGTGCGGTAGCTTCAGAACTGGCGACAGCGCCATCAATCTTATGTTTTACTTTTGCTAACTCTTCAATAAAAAAGTTGGCGGTTGAGCCTGTACCCACACCAATAATGCCGCTTTTTACATATTCAACTGCTGCTTTTGCTACTTGTTGTTTTAATTCGTCTTGTGTGAATGCCATTTTCGTTAAATCCCTAATAATTTCTTTATAATACAAACAATTCAATATCATACACTGCGCTACTTGATTTCTAAATAGCGCCTTTTATAATAAAGACAATCCTAATAAACACACGATTTAGACATTATTAAAAACTGCGCATGACGATAAATTACAGACAAAAAATAGAAAATTCACACGTTTACGATGTGGCTAAAAAAACGCCATTAGAGTTTCAACCTAGCTTATCTGCACGTATTCATAATCGCGTATTGCTAAAGCGTGAGGATATGCAACCTGTGTTCTCGTTTAAGCTGCGTGGTGCGTATAACAAAATGGCGAATTTGTCTGCTGAAGCACTTAAGCGCGGGGTGATTTGTGCCAGTGCTGGCAACCATGCACAAGGCGTTGCTTTGAGTGCACAAAAGTTAGGTTGCCGCGCAGTAATTGTGATGCCGACTACTACACCATTAATTAAAATTAACGCGGTTAAAGCGCGTGGTGCGGAGGTGGTGTTGTTTGGCGATAGCTATTCAGATGCGCATGTACATGCGCTGGAATTAGAAAGATCTGAACAACTGACTTTTGTGCATCCATACGATGACCCAGATGTAATTGCCGGGCAAGGTACGATTGCGATGGAGATTTTGCAAAGCCACCCAGAACCAATAGAAGCCATATTTTGCTGTGTGGGCGGCGGCGGTTTAATTGCAGGTATCGCTGCATATATTAAAGCGCTACGGCCAGAAATAAAAGTGATTGGCGTAGAGGCTAAAGACGCGGAAGCGATGTCTGAATCGCTTAAACAGGGTAAGCGCGTGATGTTGGACCAAGTAGGTCTATTTGCTGATGGCGCGGCGGTTAAGCAGGTGGGTGAGCATACTTTTGAGTTGTGCCAACAGTTTGTAGATGAAATGATTGTGGTCGATAACGATGCAATATGCGCGGCGGTGAAAGATGTATTTGAAGATACGCGTAGTATTTTAGAGCCAGCAGGCGCGTTAGCGGCAGCAGGAATTAAAGAGTATGCCAAACGCAATAACCTCACTGGCAAAACATTGGTGGGTATTGCCTCTGGTGCCAATATGAATTTTGACCGTTTACGCTTTATTGCAGAACGCGCGGAAATTGGTGAAAAGCGAGAGGCGGTATTGGCGGTGACGATACCTGAAAAAGCGGGTGCGTTTAAAACGTTTTGTCGCTTGCTGGGTGACCGCAATATTACTGAATTTAACTATCGTTATTCTGACCCAGTTGCGGCGCATATTTTTGTGGGCGTGGCGATTGCTGACCCTATTGAAGTCGTTCAATTGGTGCAAGATTTACAGACGCAAGGGTTGCCCGTATTGGATTTAACCGACAATGAAGTTGCAAAGTTGCATTTGCGTCATTTGGTTGGTGGGCATGCACCTCAAGCGGAAAATGAAGTGTTATTTCGATTTGAGTTTCCTGAGAAGCCAGGTGCACTTTTGAAGTTTTTAGATACGATGGGACACGATTGGAATATCAGTTTATTCCATTATCGCAATCATGGCGCCGATAATGGACGTGTACTTGTGGGCATGCAAGTACCGCCGAACCAATTACAAGAATTCTCTACATTTTTGCAAGCCTTAGATTATCCATATTGGGATGAGACACAGAATCCTGCCTATAAGCTGTTTTTAGGTTAATCATATATGCTGGTTTAATTGGTTCAACCACCACCACTTTGGTTGTATTCAGCCAATTCTGGTTTGAGATAAAAATAAGCATTTGTTTTTATTGAGCTTTAAAGTATATACTAGTGAGTATAGTTTTTGCTTGCTATAAATAGTAATGCATACTTTAAGTCAAATTTTGGAGATTTTGAATGAAATTAACATCAACCCTTGATAAAACGCGTATCAGCTTGATTCTCATCGCTTTAATTGCGGGCATTAGCGCCTGTAGTAAAGAGAAAGCGCAAGAAGCAGAAGCTAAATTAGAGGAGCCAGCAGCAAATACCGCACCTGCGTCGTCAGCTGGTTTGGCCTACGTAACCAGCCAAGATGCTGCTGTGAGTGTGATTGATTTAGCCACGCTACAAGTGGTTAAACAGTTTGATATTAAAGCCGAATCGCCACGTGGTTTAGGTGTGACAGATGACGGCAAAAAACTGATTGTAGCCACACGTGAGAATGAAAGTGTTTCTGTGGTGGATACCGCTACTGGTGAAGTGTTACAGCAAATTAAAGTGGGAAAAAACCCGGAATTTGTACGTGTTAGTGGCAACTTTGTTTATGTATCTTCTGAGCCTAGCTCAAAAGGTGGACCTCCGCCAAAACCAGGTGAAAAAGCCAAAGCAGAGGAAGAAGATGACGATGATGAAGAGTTGATTCCAGCAAAAATTGCTGTGATTGATTTAACCAAAGGTGAAAAAGTACGCGAAATAACTGGCGGACCAGAAACTGAAGGCATTGAATTTTCTGCTGATGGCAAACAGCTCGTGATAACCAACGAAGCAGATAACACCGTGACCGTACATAATATTGAAACGGGCGAATTAGTTAAAACGATTAAAACGCATGAGCTTGGCGACCGCCCACGTGGTATTAAAATATCGCCAGATGGCACCACCTTTTTAGCCACACTAGAGTATGGCAACAAGTTTATGGTGTTGGACAAAGATTATAATTTAGTGCGTACCGTAGATACGGCAGAAACACCTTACGGCATTGCTTATGACAAAAAAGGTGAGCGTATTTTTGTTGCCACTAACAAGGCTAAATTGCTACAAGTATTTGATGCAAAAACCTACGAGAAAATTAAAGAAATCCCAACAGGTAATCGCTGCTGGCACTTTAGTTTTACGCCTGATGACAAACAAATTTTATTGGCTTGCGGAAAATCGGATGCAGTTTTCGTGATTGATGCAGAAAAATTAGAAGTAACCAAACAGATTGAAGTAAAAGGTATGCCTTGGGGTTTGGTGACTTATCCTAAAGCGATGGGCAGTTTAGATAAGCCTTAGTGTTTATTTTGCTTAATCATTAAAAAGCCCGCATTTGCGGGCTTTTTAATTAGGCTCAGATTTTGATTAATGTTTGTTTAAAAATAAAACACACAATCTTACTTGGCTAAATCTTTAACAAATCCAAAATAAACAACCAATCTCTCGGGTCTACTGGCGTAATAGATAGCCTGTTCCCCCGTTGCAAAATACGCATATCGGCTAATTCAGGCGTTTCGCGTAATTCTTTTAGGCTGAGCAATCGTGTTTTTCGCACCAACTTTACATCGACATTAAACCAGCGCGGCGTTTCTTGTGTGGCTTTCTCGTCAAAATACTTGTGGCCTTTGATAAATTGTAAACGGTCTGGATAAGCCAAACTGCTGACTTCTGCAATGCCTGCAATGCCAGGCGTTTCGCAATTAGAGTGGTAAAACAATACACCGTCACCAACCTGCATTTGATCGCGCATAAAGTTACGCGCTTGGTAACTGCGCACACCATACCAATCGACTGTTTGATTCGGCTTCGCTGCCAAATCGTCAATCGATACATCTGTAGGTTCCGACTTCATTAACCAATAACGCATTGCAATCCATCTTTCTTAATTTAAAAACGTAAACCATTAATTTTGGGTATGATAATTGAAATTCATAAATTTGGAAGAAACATGGCGAGAAACGTACTAGGCACAACTCTGCAAACCTGTGGTTTAGACCCAATAACGGGGTTTACCCGTAACGGCTGTTGCGAAACAGGCGCTGAAGACCAAGGTAGCCATACAGTTTGTGCACAAATGACCGATGAGTTTTTAGCTTTTTCAATCTCCACTGGTAACGATCTGAGCACAGCAAGACCTGAATATGGCTTTGAAGGATTGGTCGCGGGCGACCGTTGGTGCGTTTGTGCAGCGCGATGGTTAGAAGCCAGCGAGGCGGGTTTTGCGCCACCAGTGGTGTTAGAGGCTTGCCATGAGAAATGTCTAGAAGTTGTCAGCTTAGCGGATTTGAAATATCACGAACTGCGCTGAATAAAATAATTTTGTGTGATTAAAAACCATGATATTTCAGCATAATTTTACTGAGATGATGGATTTGAATTTTAACGCCTTTTAACCGTAGGCAATACACCTAGTGCGACTAGCAAAAGCATACATGGAAGTGGCGCGTTAAAAACAAAAGCTTATTTTCTGTGGTGTTGCCTGAGCCGTTATCCTGAACCAAAAAGGTCCAAGTGGTAACAACCTAAAGCGCTTAAGGTTCACTCGCCAAGGGTATCTTAAAAGATATCCCAATTTAGAGCGCTCACACCGCGACTTGAATAGCTGAAACCTATAACGAAAACTAGTTCAAGGAATTTAAGACTCAAGCAACACCACAGAAAACAAGTTGGATTTTAAAGCTGACTTGTGACGAACTGATGAAGGTTTCTGTTAAAAAATCTAATCACAACAGTCTAGCTTTAGAGGCTAGATTTTTAAAAAGTTTCTATTTATAACAATTTAGTTTGGCTAGCCATCGCTTCATCAATTTGATTCTGCATGGCACTAATCCTACGCTTATAATCACCGATGTCAATATCGCCAGTCTTGGTATGCAGCAATTCGTGCGACATATTCAGCGCGGCCATTATCGCAATTCTATCGATGCCGACCACTTTTCCTGTGTCACGAATATCGTGCATTTTTTTATCTAAATAATTAACCGCTTCCAACAATCCAGCGCGCTCTTCATCGCTACAGGCGACTGTAAATTCACGCCCCATAATGTTTACATCAATGGTTTTTGCATTACTCATAAGGGCTCTGTGCCTAAAGATGGCAATGTACTTAACGATACAGTGTCAGAAGGGATTGTTTCAAGCAAAACCTCTAGCTTTTCGCTTGCTAGCAACATATTGCTTTTTAAAGTGTTTGAATTTTGTTGCGCTAGGTTTAAATCGTCGCGCAATTGAACATTTTCTTCGCGCAATGTTGCACACAAAGAAATAAGCTTGCTAATTTTGTCTTCTAATCTTTTTAAATCTGCATCCATGCCCCACTATAATTGAAAAAAATCATTATAGTCAATAGGTAACGCTCATTATTCAAAGTAATTTAATATGTTTTAACACATTTGTTGCGTAAAAATTTAAGTGCCTAGGCCAAGTATCTAGGCCGAAATTGAATAAATAACAGGCAGAATAAAATTAAAGATATAATTCGGCTTAGTTGATAGGTGCCTAAAGTTAATAATCAATTAACAAAGGTGAAACTGGGAAATAAGTGCGTTTAGTTTTATTCGTTTAAAACTAAAAACAATGCTTATGCTGCCCCCGCAACGGTAAGTGAGTGTAGTTTTGCAAATCAAGCCACTGAGTGAAGTTTAACTTGGGAAGGCGCAAATCATTCCTCACAAGCCCGGAGACCGGCCTACAACAAACTCGTTAGGAAATACCGCGGGGTGACGGTAATCAAAACACAATTTGCAGTCAAAATTAGTATTAATTTTTTGCAATTTCGTTCTGATTTCTTCAAGCATTTCCGGTATTCCTTATTATAAAAACACGCGGGGTCGCGTGATAAACAGGGATATCCACCAATGAAACAGTCTATTATTGTCAGCTTAGTCGGCTTGGCAATTACTTCTCCACTTTTTGCCGCTGAAAATATTAATTTGGATGACGTTGTCATATCAGCCAGCCGTATTAACGAAACTTTAACTACTACATTGCGAGATGTTTCGGTAATTGATCGCGAGCAAATTGAACGTGCGGGGCAATCGACTTTAGTCGAAATTTTACAAAAACAACCAGGAATTGAAATTAGTAACGCAGGGGGTGCAGGTAAAGCATCGGGTATATTCATGCGCGGCACTAATACTAATCATGTGTTGGTATTAATTGATGGCATCAGAGTGAGTTCTGCAACGCTTGGTACCACAACATTTGAAAATTTGCCTGTTGCGTTGATTGAAAAAATTGAAATTGTTCGTGGGCCAGCAGCGAGCTTATATGGTCAGGATGCTATTGGTGGTGTGATTCAAATTTTTACAAAAAAAGGCAATGGTGCTCCGAATTTTTATGCGGGTGTAGGTTATGGTACATATGATACTAAGACAGCAGAGGCTGGCGTACATGGTGAAATTGGTGATACAAGTTTTGCTCTAGGCGTTTCTAGCTTAGATACAGATGGGTTTTCTGCATTAAAAACCAACAATCCAAACTTGAATGATAAAGATGGTTATCGTAACTTATCTTTTACGGGCTCGGCATCACACAAAATTGCTGAGGGGCATGAACTTGGCTTTCAGTTTTTAAGCAGTGAGGGTCATACAAGATTTGATAGTGCCTTTAATTTATTTAACCCACCAGCAACTAGGAATTTTTCAGATAATGCTGATATTTCTCAGCTTAGTTATGCAATCACCAGTAAAAATAAGATTTTATCTAACTGGTTATCTACATTGCGTTTGGGTGAAGGAGTTGATGAGTCTGTTAGCTTTCAAAGTTTTGGACGCAGCTTATTTAGAACAAAACAACAGCAATTAACATGGCAAAATGATGTGAATCTACCTATTGGCACACTCACTTTGGCGTACGACAGGCTAGAAGAGCGTGTTAAATCTACCACAGATTTTAACCGAGCGACTCGTAACAACGATGGTTATTATGCTGGTTATCTAGCAACGCTAGGTAATCATACAATGCAATTAAATTATAGAAGCGACCATAATTCACGATTTGGAAATAATGATACAGGTGGTGTGGCTTATGGGTATCAGTTTAATGATAGCTGGCGTGCAACAGCAAGTTATGGCAGTGCTTTTAAAGCGCCTAGTTTTAATGATTTGTATTTTCCCGACTCTCCCTTTGGCCCTACTAGCAACCCAGATTTAGACCCAGAAAAGTCTGATAACATCGAAGCGAGTTTGCGTTATCAACAAGCTAAGACAAATGCTTCAATAACTGTTTATGAAAATAAAATCAGAAATTTAATTGCGCTAGATTCAATTAATTTTGTACCGTTTAACGTTAATAAAGCAAAAATTCAAGGTGTTACTTTTGCGGCATCGCAAGACTGGAGCAATTTGCAATTGCAAGGTAGTGTTGATATTCAATCGCCACGCGATGAGGCAACAGATAATCTGCTGGTACGTCGTGCTAATCAGCATGCAAAAGTTAATTTAAGTTACACATTGGCAGATTGGCGTTTTGGAATAGAGAGTAATACGTCATCTAAACGTTATAACGATGCAGCAAATAATATCCCTCTTGCGGGCTACACCGTTTTTAACTTAACGGCGGATTATAAAGTTAACCAAGATTGGAAACTGCAAGCACGCCTAAATAACGTATTTGATAAAAATTATGCGTTGGCATTTGAAGGCAACCCGAGAACAACTGGGTTTGCATATGATACTCCAGGCTCAAATCTGTTTATTAGTGTGCGTTGGCAGCCTATGTAGTTGATTGAAATGTGCTGGTGATTGGTTATCGCCAGCACAGTTTTTAACTGTATAATACGGCGATATTGATATGCAGTTTGGAGATTAGCATGCAGAGTTTAAGTAAATTCCTTCTAAATAAACATATAGCTATCGCTGCTGTTATTGCATTTTTTATGCTGCTAACTCGCGGCAGTCATGTGTTGACGCATGTTTCATTGCCAGATGCTAGTCTAGTATTATTTTTATTAGGCGGTTTGTTGTTAAAACGCGCTACTTGGTTTGTTGCGTTTTTTGTATTGGCAACGGTGATTGATTTTGGTGCAGCGGCATTTGATCCTGCGCAAGGATTTTGCTTAACTGATGGCTATTGGGGTTTGATTCCTGCTTATGGCGCGATGTGGCTGGGTGGAGTTTGGCTAGCTAAACAAAAAGAAGTATTTGCTGCCAAATCGACGGCCGTGTTGTCTTATGTTTTAGTTAGCTTAGGCACAACATTTGTTGCTTTTGTTATTTCTACACAGACCTATTATTTGTTTTCTGGTCGTTTCCCCGCTGAAGGTTTAATTGAATCCATGCAACATGGCTGGGAATATTTACCAAGCTGGATGGGATTCTCAGCGATGTATTTTGCGTTTGTTTGGTTAAGCGTTGCACTTTGGCGCATTGTTAGGTCTATTCAAGTTTCAAAAGTCTAACTATGACTAATAAAAAAGTCGCTTAATTTAAAGCGGCTTTTTTTACATTTAACATGTCTAATTCTCACGAATATAGCTCAGAAGAGCGGGCTGCAATTTATAAAGTCATTGCTGAACGGCGTGACATGCGACATTTTCTACCAACAGCAGTTGCGCCTGAAGTTTTGCAGAAAATTCTGCAAGCTGCGCATCACGCGCCTAGCGTCGGGTTAATGCAGCCTTGGCGATTTATCCGCATCACCGATAATGAATTGCGTAAAAGCATTCATCAATTAGTTGATATTGAGCGGATTAAAACATCACAGGCAATTGGCGAGTTTGAAAATACAGCGGCTGGATTTGTTAATAATGGATTTGATGCCAAAAGCGCTGAATTTTTACGCTTAAAAGTTGAAGGTATTTTAGAGTGTGGCGAGTTGTTAATCGCTACGCTCTGTAATAATCGTGAGCAGTATATTTTTGGGCGACGCACGATGCCTGAAATGGATATTGCATCGGTGAGTTGTGCGATCCAAAATATGTGGCTTACCTCGCGCGCAGAAGGTCTAGGCATGGGCTGGGTGTCGCTTTTTGATCCAATTCAGCTAGCACAATTATTACAGATGCCAGAAGACGCAAAACCAATAGCGGTAATATGTTTGGGGCATGTAAGCAGTTTTTATAAAGCACCTATGCTAGTGGAAATGGGTTGGGCAAAAGAAAAAGCCTTAAATGAAATGTTAATGGAAAATAGCTGGCAAACTAATGAGTTATAAGTCGATAGTCTGCAAGAGATGGGTTCAATAAATGAATAAAGTAACGCTGATTTTAGGTGGAGCACGCTCTGGTAAAAGTAG